>NZ_CP014206.1:726250-1452500 GCF_001563225.1 Pseudodesulfovibrio indicus | reverse complement strand
GCCGTGCTTGGCCAGGAGCACGGAGAGCATCTCCGCGTTCTGGGCCGAGACCTTGTCGCCGAGCTTGGAGAGCACGCCCGTGGGCATGCCCAGGTCCACGCCGATGGAGTAGACGTGGCGGGCGCGGGTGCCGCCGCCGCACATGAGCAGGAGCTTGTGCTTCTCCTTGGCCTTGACCAGTTCCTCCAGGATGGGAAACAGCGCCTTGGCCCCGCGGTCCATGATGGACTGGCCTCCGATCTTGAGCACGTTGACGTCCGGCTGCATGCGGAAGTACTCGCTGGCCTCCGTGCGCTTGAGCAGCCCACGGTCCACCAGGGATTCGCCCATCAGCGGGGTATCAATATGCAGTCTGCCTTTCTCGTCCTTTTCCTTGATGAGCTTGCCCATCCGGCTTTCCTCCGAAGTTGTGGTTGGAGAGGGCATTGTACCATCCGTCAACCAAATGGCAAGCCCGTTAGCGTTACCGGGATTCCGGCACCGGCTAGATCTTGATCCTGCCCCGGTCGAGGAGATGGCACAAGCAGATGCCGGCGCCGAAGGCCCAGGCCAGGTTGGAGGCCAGGGTGATGCCGAGCATGACCACGACCACGAACAGATGCGACCGGGACGACACGTCCTGCACCGTCAGGGCCAGCTGTGACCCCGCGAAGAACAGGAGCACCCCCAGCACGCCCATGGGCAACAGGTGCAGCACGTTGACCGCGCCGTCGCCCAGGAGCAGGGCCAACCCGGCGAACAACCCGCCGATGATCAGATTGGACCCGGCGGTGCGCGCCCCGAAGGCGTAGTGCGCGGCCAGGCCGCCCGCCCCGTGGCAGACCGGCATGCCGCCCACCAGGGCGGAAAAGACGTTGGACAGCCCCATGGACACGCACAGGGCGCGGTTGGTCACCTTCCGGCTTTCCTCGCCGAAATACTCGTGGCTCAGGTCCCTGTTGGCGATGACCGCGTTGCCCATGGTCATGGGAATCTGCGGGGCCACCAGGATGACCAGGGCGTAGGAGAAGTCGGCCATGGACGGGAACCCGAAGGGCAGGATCGAAGGGATGTGCACCCCCGGCTGGACCAGTGTCAGCTCCCGCCACGCACCCAGGGCAATCCCCGCTATCGCCCCCGCCGCGACCACCACCAGCCCGGCCGGGAAACGACGGCTGCGCAGGAGAAACAACGTGACCACGCCGAACGCCAGGCCGAGGATCAAGGACAGCGGCACCGGGCCGATGGACTGGAAGGCCAGGTAGGGCTCCACCGCGCCGCGCATGGTCTGGAAGCTGTTGCTGCCCGCGATCAGGGACGCGCCCTTGGTCAGCAGCAGGATGCCGGTGGCCATCTGCACCCCCCGGATGACGGGCAGGGGCACGATGCGGGCCACGGTGTTGACCAGCCCCGTCGCTCCCAGGACCAGCAGCACCACGGCCAGCAGGATACCGGATGCCGTGATCACCTGCGGCGAAAGCGCCATGGCGATGCCGTAGGCGGAGATGACCTTCATGGGCTGCACCGCGATGGGTACGCGGTAGTACAGGCCGCCCACGATGTACATGAGGCCCACCGTGAGAAACAGGCCCGTGGCCGACAGCCCGTTGATCATGATCATGCCGAAGGCCAGGGGGAGCAGCGTGCCGAGGTCGCCCATGGACCCGGCCCATTCCATCCTGTTGAAGCTCAGTTTCATACTAACCGCCCTATGGTAATTCCCTCGCAGTTTACGAGGAAATAACAGAACCCGCATAATGCCCGCAACTGTAATCTGTTGACTTCGCGCCTGTTTTTCATCTCTTTTTCCCTATATACATCATACGGAATATCAATACACCCCCTTCCGGCTGTCACGGGGGCAAAAAAAACGGGGAGCGGGCCGCCCGATCGTCCGCAGCCGGGATGGCCCGCCCGGAGAACGTTGACTTCCCGGCGTGTTTCCACGACAATCCGGGCCTATTCCGAGCCGATTCCCGGCAAGGCAACCAGGAGCCGACATGAAACACGAGTCCATCAGCAAGCGGGACATGAAGCGGTACCAGCTTCAGGCCAAGTCCATCATCGAGACCCTGCCGTTCATCACCGAGTTCTACGGCAAGACCATCGTCATCAAGTACGGCGGCAACGCCATGATCGACGAGGAACTGAAGCGCGCCTTCGCCCTGAACATCATCCTGCTCAAATACATCGGCATCAACCCCGTGGTCATTCACGGCGGCGGGCCGCAGATCGGCAAGATGCTCTCGGCCCTGAACATCGAGTCCCACTTCCGGCAGGGATACCGGGTCACGGACGCGGCCACCATGGACGTGGTGGAGATGGTCCTGGTGGGCAAGGTGAACAAGGAGATCGTCAACCTGATCAACCTGCACGGCGGCCAGGCCGTGGGGCTGTCCGGCAAGGACGGACGGCTGATCACCGCCGAGCCCAAGGAGCTGGCCATCGAGAAGAAGGACGCCCCGCCCGAGATCATCGACCTGGGCAAGGTGGGCGAGGTCACCTCGGTCAACACCAAACTCATATACTCCCTGCTGGGCGACGGGTTCATCCCGGTCATCGCGCCCGTGGGCGTGGACGACCAGGGCGAGACCTACAACATCAACGCCGACTCAGTGGCCGGGGCCGTGGCCACCGCGCTGGGGGCCAAGCGTCTCTACCTGCTGACCGACGTGCCCGGCCTGCTGGACGGCGAAGGACAGCTGATCACCTCCCTGACCGCCAAGGAGGCGTTCGAGGCCATCCGCTCCGGCGTGGTCACCGGGGGCATGATCCCCAAGATCAAGTGTTGCCTGGAGGCCGTGGCCGGGGTCGAGAAGTCGGCCATCATCGACGGCCGCGTCGAAAACTGCATCCTTTTGGAGCTGTTCACCAAATCCGGCATCGGCACCGAGATCATCTACTAGGCGGACGGATGCAACACGGATTTTTCACCATCATTTCGCGGTCCGAGTTCGAAGACAAACTGCGCGGGTTCACGCCGCTTGAGGCGGAGACCGTGGACCTGGCCGGGTGCGCCGAGCGCGTCCTGGCCCAAGACATGATCGCGCCCCACGACTGGCCGCTGCTCAACCGGTCCTGCATGGACGGGTTCGCGGTCAACGCCCGCGACGCCTTCGGGTCCAGCGAGACCAATCCCGGCTACCTGGAATGCGTGGCCAGCCTGCCCATCGACAAGTTGCCGGACATTGTCCTCAACCCCGGAGAATGCGCGCGCATCGCCACGGGCGGCGTGCTGCCCGAAGGCGCGGACAGCGTGGTCATGGTCGAGCATACCCAGGCCATGGAACAGCAGGTGGTGGGCGGGACTATCGAGATCCGCAAGTCCGCCGCGCCCTTCGACAACGTCATGCAGCGCGGGGAGGACGCCCGCGAGGGGGCCGTCGCCCTGAACGCCGGGACCCTGCTCCGGCCCCAGGAGATCGGCCTGGCCGCAGCCCTTGGTTTCGAGAGCCTCGCCGTGCGCCGCCGCGCCAGGGTCGGCATCCTGTCCACCGGCGACGAGCTGATCGAGGTGGGCGAGATCCCCCGCCCGGGTCAGGTGCGCGACGTGAACACGCACACCGTGGCCGCCCTGGTGGAGCAGGCGGACGGTCTGCCCACGCGCTACGGCATCGTCAAGGACGACATGGTCAGCCTGAGCCACGCGCTCAAACGGGCCATCGAGGAGAACGACCTGGTTCTCCTGTCCGGGGGCAGCTCCATCGGCGTGCGCGACCTGACCGTCCAGGCCATCGAGGCCATGGACGACTCGGAGATCATGGCCCACGGCGTGGCCATCAGCCCCGGCAAGCCGACCATCCTCGGCCGCGTGGGGCAAAAGCCGGTCCTCGGCCTGCCCGGCCAGGTGACCTCGGCCCTGGTGGTGGTCCACGTGCTGGTCCTGCCGCTCATCCGCCACCTGCACGGCGACCCGGGCGCGTTCTCCCCGAACCGCCGCTGCCTGCGCAAGGCGGAGCTCGCCCGCAACGTGGCCTCCAAGCCGGGCCGCGAGGACTATGTCCGCATCCGGCTGGAGGAGCGCGAGGGGCAGCCCCCGCTGGCCCACCCGGTGCTCGGCAAGTCCGGCCTGCTTCGGACCATTGTCCAGGCCCACGGCCTGGCCGCCATCCCCGCCGAGTCCGAGGGACTCTACGCCAACGACCTGATTGATGTATGGATTGTGTAACTGCTTGAAAACGCAGTTATTCGATTAAAACAAGTCTTCCTGGCCATCGAGTTCCAGGATCTTCCAACCTTCGGTGCCCTTCATGAGCACGAAGACCGAATCCTCGGTCAGGTTCTCGTCCAGGTTCGCCACCTGGACGCGGTAGGAGCCGAACACCCGGACCTCGGCCACGTCCTTGTCCAGATAGACCAGCTCGAAGCCCAGCCCGGACGGGTCCACCATGGCGGTGCGCAGCACGCGGTAGGTTCCGCGCTGGCGCTGCATCTCCTTGAAGACCTCGAACTGGAAGTCGAAACGGTCGCGCACGTGGGGCGCGAAGAGCTGGGCGTAGTCCTCGTCCAGGGAGGTCTGGAGGACGTAGAAGGTCCGGAGCAGCTCCTTGATCTCGTCTGGAACGGGGTTGACGGTGTCCACGGGCGGCGGCCCGGGCGTGAAGTCCGCACCGGCAGGAGCGCCGTCGGGCAGGGACATCAGGGTCAGGTAGAGCTTGATCTCGGACACGGCCAGCTTCATCCGGGCCAGGGGCGCGCCCTCGGGAAAGACCGTATCGACCACGATGCGCAGGGACTTGTAGGGCTTGCCCGGACATTCGATGATCTGTTCGCCCTTTTCGTCGCGCAGCCAGAACGGGAACTCCGTGCCGTCGGGATAGACCACCCGGCCGGACCGGATGCGCCGAAATTTATCGAACTGCCCTTCGCCCTGGTGCCCGTTGTACACGCCGAGCCGGGTGACCCGCACGGGCATGCCGAAGGAGAACTCCATCCACTGCCCTTCGCCCGAGGAGATGCTCCCCCGGCCCAGGCCGTGGCCGGGTCCCCGTCCATCAGGTTCCCCGGCGCATACTCCAGCCCCAGGTCCATCTTGAAGCTGGACACCTTGACGTCCACGTCCAAGGCCCACCCCGCCCCGCTCCAAAGCAGGACGGCCAGGACCACAATCAGGAGGATATGAGGACGGACTCCGCGCATGCCCGGTTCTCTATCACACCACCCCACCCCCCGTCCTGTATAAAAACACCCCCTCCGCAGCCACCCTCCCCTCTCCTTGGAATGCCTTTGGGGCGCAACCTCAAACAGCGCCACCCCGGCATCGCCAAAGCGAACAACACACCTCCTATGAAGCGCCTTTGAGGCGCAGCCTCAAACAGCGAATCTCACTCCGCACCGCGTAACGAACAACACACCTCTTCTGGAGCGCCTTTGAGGCGCAGCCTCAAACAGCGACCCCAGCCCCCGCACCGCCATAGCGAGCCCCCCCCTCTTTGGAGCGCCTTTGAGGCGCAGCCTCAAACAGCGAATCTCACTCCGCACGGCGTAACGAACAACGCGCCTCTTTGGAGCGCCTTTGAGGCGCAGCCTCAAACAGCGGCTCTCTCCCCCGCACGGCGAAAAGAACAGCGGCCCTCTTTGGAGCGAAGCGGCTCCCCCCTCCGCGTCCGTAAGCAGTGAGGCTTTCGAGAGTGGGTCAGGCGTGCATTTTCTTCCGGGGGGCTTTCACCGCAGCGTAGCCGTCTACGTGAGGATGAAAGCCCCCCGGAAAAAATGTGCGAATGGCCCGCTATCGGAAGCCGCCGCCCCTAAAACGAGACCCGATAAAAAAAGGGGGGAGCCGCTCGGCTCCCCCCTTTTTTTATCGGGTCTCGTTTTAGGCTAGTACCTGTAATGGTCGGGCTTGTAGGGTCCTTCGGGGTCCACACCGATGTAGTCGGCCTGCTTCTTGGTGAGCTTTTCGAGCTTCACGCCGAGGCGGGCGAGGTGCAGGCGGGCGACTTCCTCGTCGAGCTTCTTGGGCAGGATCATGACCTTGGGCTCGTAGTCGTTCAGGGCCAGGTCGATCTGGGCCAGGGCCTGGTTGGTGAAGGAGTTGGACATGACGAAGCTCGGGTGGCCGGTGGCGCAGCCGAGGTTGACCAGGCGGCCTTCGGCCAGGACGATGATGGACTTGCCGGAGGGCATGGTCCACTTGTCCACCTGGGGCTTGACGGTCTTCTTGACGCAGCCCTTGGTCTTCTCCAGGTAGATCATCTCGATCTCGGAGTCGAAGTGGCCGATGTTGCAGAGGATCGCCTCGTCCTTCATCATCTCCATGTGCTGGCCGGTGACCACGTGGTAGTTGCCGGTGCAGGTGACGAAGATGTCGCCGCGCGGGGCGGCGTCGTCCATGGTGGTCACCTCGTACCCTTCCATGGCGGCCTGCAGGGCGCAGATGGGGTCGATCTCGGTGACCAGCACGCGCGCGCCGAAGCCGCGCATGGACTGGGCACAGCCCTTGCCCACGTCGCCGTAGCCGACCACGACCACGACCTTGCCCGCGACCATGACGTCGGTGGCGCGCTTGATGCCGTCGGCCAGGGACTCGCGGCAGCCGTAGAGGTTGTCGAACTTGGACTTGGTCACGGAGTCGTTGACGTTGATGGCCGGGAAAAGCAGTTCGCCCGCGCGCTGCATCTCGTAGAGACGGTGCACGCCGGTGGTGGTTTCCTCGGACACGCCCCGGACCTTCTTGGAGATTTCGGTCCACTTGGTCGGGTTGGCCTTCACGGACGCGGCCAGACGGTCCATGATGATCTGGAACTCGTGCACGTCGTAGGTCTTGTCGCACAGGGACGGGTCGGCCTCGACCTTGACGCCCTGGTGGATGAGCAGGGTGGCGTCGCCGCCGTCGTCCACGATCAGGTCCGGGCCGGAGCCGTCGGGCCAAGTCAGGGCCTGCTCGGTGCACCACCAGTAGTCCTCCAGGGTCTCACCCTTCCAGGCGAAGACCTTGGCCATGCCGGAGTCGGCAATGGCGGCCGCGGCGTGGTCCTGGGTGGAGAAGATGTTGCAGGACGCCCAGCGGATGTCCGCGCCCAGGGCGTGCAGGCATTTGATGAGCATGGCGGTCTGGATGGTCATGTGCAGGGAGCCGGTGACCTTGAGCCCCTTGAGCGGCTTGTCCTTGCCGTATTTATCGATGATGGACATGAGGCCCGGCATCTCGCGCTCGGACAGCTGCATCTCCATGTGGCCCCACTCGGCCAGGGACATGTCGGCGACCTTGTTCTCGCATTTGGGATCGACGGGCGTGACGTTCTTGGACATAATTTCCTCCAAATATGGGGTTGGTGACTATCGTTTTTCGGCCTCGTACAAAACGACGACGAGGCCCATGTTGACGGTGAATTCCGTGACCGAGAGGACGTTGAAGCGGGCCTGGTCCAGCCAGCCTACCATCTTTTCCCGGGGTATGCCCAGCCTGCGGTCACCGTACTCGGTGCGCATCAGCTCGTTCTCGTGCTGGTCGAACTCGGCGATCAGCAGCCGGCCGCCGATCTTGAGCACGCGGGCGGCTTCGCGCAGGGCGTCCACGGGCCGCGCCAGGTGGTGCAGCACCAGGGACATGACCGTGCAGTCCGCCTCCCAGTCGCGCAGCGGCAGGTGGGTCATCTCGCCGATGCGCAGGGACATGCGCGCATCGCCGGAGAACCGTTCCTCGGCCAGCTCCAGCATCTTGGGCGAGTTGTCCACGCCGATGACGGTCTTGGCCGACCGCGACAGGATCTCCAGCATGTCGCCGGTGCCGCAGCCGATGTCCGCGGCGCAGTCGCATTGCGGCAGCCGGGACCGGATCTCGCGGCCCAGGTCCAGATCGCCCAGGACCTCGGCGGTCATGCGGTCCCACTCGGACGCGATGTCGTCGAAGAACTGGCGGGTGGCGGCGGTCCGCTCGCGGATGACCTTCTCGGCCCGGTTGCGGTCACGGGTCAGCTCGGGCTCATCGGCCATGAGCTCGCGCACCCCGTTGAGGAACGCCCGGCCGGGGCCTTCCTCGCTGGCCCGGTAAAAGGCCCACAACCCGTCCCGGCGCACGTGCACCAGCCCGGATTCGGACAAAATCTTGAGGTGCCGCGATATCCGCGACTGGCCCATCTCCATGACCTGGACGATCTCCCCCACGTTGAGCTCGTATTCCAGCAGGACATTGACCAGCCTGGCCCGGGTGTCGTCCGACAAGGCTTTGCAATATTTTATTATTTCCATAAGCTGCGCTCTATATCAGGATATCTTGATATACGGAACAATCGTTAACTAGCGTATGCGCCCCACGCCGTCAAGCCCCGGATGGTCGTACCCGCCATATAATCAATTATATCATTGTAGCGGCTTGAAATGTTTCGTATAGGCATTTCAAAGCAACCCCTACAGGAGCGTATGATGAAACTCGGTTATCCCTTGATATTCATGGCCTGCCTCGTCCTTTCTGCCTGTTCGGCGGCCACCCAGAACATCCCGGTCAGTTCCAACCCCGACGGGGCCATGGTTCTGGCCGACGGCCAGCAGGTGGGCACCACGCCCTGCAACGTGACGCTGGAAAAGACCCAGCCGCACATCCTGACGCTGAAAAAGGACGGCTACAAGCAGGTGGACGTCCAGATCACCCGCAAGTACGACACCGCGGGCGTGACCCGCAACGCCACCCAGTCCGGCATGTGGCAGAGCTCCAACGGGGCCAACACCGAAGGCGCGGTGGCCAACGCCCTGATGAGCGTGGGCGCGCAGGAGGAATCCGGCGACGCCTACGTGCTCTCGCCCGCCTCGGTGGTGGTCAACCTGCGCCCCCTGGGCGGAAATCCGCAGGCCGCCCGGGAACAGGCTCCCCGACAGGTGGCCCAGGGCGACGAGCCCATCGTCATTTCCAAGGACCAGCTCGATCCGGCGGACCAGCAGCGGCTGGATGAGCAGAAAAGCGGCGACGTCTCCACCACCGAGCCCGCCACCTTCGGCGGCGCGGTGGCCGACGACCCGGCCAAGGAGGCCGAGGCGGTCCTCGAAGGCGGGGCCGTGGCCGCGCCCACCGTGGGCACGGACAAGTCGTGGGGCTCCAGCCACAGCTCGGAGCATCACGGAAACGACGGCTCCTACACCAAGACCACGACCAGCACCAAGGCGAGCGTCGGGGTGCACGTCAACCCGGTCGAAGCGGGCCTGGAAGCGATCAAGCTCCTGGAAGGGGCGGAAGGCGAGTCCGCACAATAGCCGAATACGCGTTCAAAGGCCCCGCTCCGGCGGGGCCTTTTCTTTTTTTGCCAACAACGTCCGCATCGTATTATGCTTGCGCTGCCCTGCCGATGTTTGCCATAGTATCATCGGACACTCGCCCAGCCGGTTGGGCGGGACCCCGGTCAATACACACCGGCAGGTAAAGGAGACGTCATGTTCAAGAAGATACTCCTGGCGGCCGCCCCGCAGATCGACACCCAGACCGCGCCCAAGGCCGCCTTCGACATTGCCCGCAGGCGCGGCTCCGAACTCATCCTGTTCCACACCCTGCCCCTGGGACGCGATCCCTGGTGCTCCTTCGACGACGTCGTCCCCTGCGAGACGCTGGTCAAGTCCGCCGAGAAGAAGATCGCCGAGTTCTATGCCGACGACCTCAAGGACATCCCCAACCATTCCATCCGGGTGACCACGGGCACGGCCCACGAGCAGATGCTCAAGATCATCCACGCCGAGGGCATCGACCTGATCGTCATGGGCCACCACACCCAGCCCCCGCACCGGGCCGACCGCATGTGGGGCGTGGTGGACACCACCATCCGCAAGGTCTGCGCCAACGTGTTCTGCCCGGTCATGGTGGTCACCAACGCCATGCCCGACCAGGGCGAGATCAGGCGCATCGTCATGGCTACGGACTTTTCCACCCCGTCGGACTCGGCCCTGTGCTACGCGGCCCAGCTGGCCGGGGCCAACGACGCCCACCTGGACATCTTCCACGTCCTCGACGTGGGCCAGGCCACGCCCAATCCCGAATACTACATGCAGAACATGGACGTCTTCATCGACAAGGCGCTGGACAGGATGAAGAACCGCTATTCCAAGGCGCTCGACGGCATCAGCCACTCCTTCCACTGCTGGGAGGGCGTCCCGTACACCGAGATCCTCAAGCAGGCCCGGTGGCAGGACGCGGACGTGGTCATCATGGCCCAGTACTCCTCCAGCGAGGACCACGCCAAGCCGTCCGTGGGCTCCACCACCATCCAGGTGGCGCTCTCGCCGGGCTGCCCGGCCATCCTGGTCAACTACCGGCCCCGCCGGTGCATCTAGGAGCGCCCATGGCCCGGCCCATCGCGCTCCTCGCCACCCTGGCCTGCCTGGTCCTGGCCTGCGGCTGCGGCGTGCCCAAGCAGAAGATACCGGTATCCACCGACCCCCTGGGCGCGACCGTGTACGCGGACGGCAGGAAGGCTTGCTCCTCCACGCCCTGTGCGGTCAGCCTGGACCGGACGTCCGATCACCTCCTGACCATCGTCAAGGAGGGGTACGTCCAGGAAGAGGTCGTCATCCGCCGGCGGTTCAAGCCCGACCGGGCCCTCCGCGACGGCATTCTCTCCGGCATCGTCAAGGGCGGCGACCCCGAGACCGTGGCCGCAGAGACCGCACGCGAGGTGGACGAGCAGGAACGCAGCGGCGAGGCGTACGAACTCGTGCCGCCCATCGTGACCATCCGGCTGACCCCGGCCGGGAAGGAGATTTGATCATGGCGTACAGACGCGGCAGCGGGCCGAAACGGCGCAAGGGAGCGGCCAGCCTGAGCGACGCCCTGCCCCGGTTCCTGGACCGGCTGGACACGCGCGGCGGCATGGCCCTGGTCCGGCTGTGGCGCAATTGGGACGAGTTGCTCGGCGAAATGGCCCGGATGGCACGGCCCCTGGGGCATCGCGGGTCCAAGCTCATCCTGGCGGCGGAAGACCCCGTGGTCATGCAGGAAGCGTATTATCTGGGGCCGATGATCCTCGAAAAGGTCAATGGTTTTTTGCGTCAGGAAGTCTTTGACAAAGTGGTGTTCGAGCTGCTAAACGGCAGAGTTCCTTTGGACGGAGAGATCCGGCCGGAGGCTCCCAAGCCTCCGAGGAAACTTAAAAAACCTGAGAAGTTAGGCAGCCTTAATGAAGAGCTGGACCCGGATTCGCCTGTTGGCAGGTGCTATCGGGCTTACCAGCAGATGTTTGACGACTCGTAACCCAATTCCGCTTCAGGTATTTTTTTTAAGGAGTACACCATGAGCGAAGAAGTAAAAGAGATTTCCTTTGACGAGCTTGGCCTGACCAAGCCCCTCGAGAAGATGACCGCCAAGGAGCTGCGTGCCCTGTGCATGGACAAGCTCCCGATGATCACCGGCGCCTCCGGCAAGGAGAAGGACGAACTGGTCCAGGAGATCAAGGACGTGTTCGGCATCGTGGACGAGGAGCAGGTCTCCCCGTACAAGAAGCAGATCCACGAGATCAAGCGCCAGATCCGCGCTCTCCGCGTGAAGAAGGCCGAGATCGAGGACCGCACTCAGCGCGACCGCGTGCGCCGTCAGATCACCAAGCTGAAGAAGCGCACCCGCCGTCTGGCCCGCGCAGTCTAAATTAATTGAAAAAAGAAGTTGACATAAAGAGGTCCAACCCTTAAATCAACTTCTCGCTGCTGGGCTGTCGTTCAATTGGCAGGACGACGGGTTCTGGCTCCGTTAATCAAGGTTCGAGTCCTTGCAGCCCAGCCAATCTTCTGTCCCCATCGTCTAGCCTGGTCCAGGACGACGGCCTTTCACGCCGTTAACAGGGGTTCAAATCCCCTTGGGGACGCCAAGGAATTACAAGGCCTTACGCAGATTGCGTAAGGCCTTTTCCTTTTCACGTGTCACCCGCAAGTGTCATTTTTTCGGGATCAGCTTCCGACCGCATCGGCCAGGGCCGCATCCAGGGCATCCACAGCCCCGGTGGTCTTCTTCACCCGAAGGATGTACCGCTGGGTCGTGGCGATGGACTTGTGCCTGAGCAGGTGCTTCACTTCCATGATGGTCGCGCCGTTGTCAATGGCCACACGAGCAGCCAGGTGACGGATGCCGTGAAAGCCGAACGCCTTCACCCCGGCTTCGGCGCACAACCGCTTCAGCCACCGATTGTTCGGGTCCAGAAGGCCGTTGAACCGACTGCCAAAGACCAGGTCCTCGGAGCCGGACACCAGCTTCCATTCGGCCAGCTTGGCGCGAAGCCCTGCGGACATGGGGAGTTCGTCGAATTCCGCGTTTCCGCTTCGCCGCTTCCGTGTCCAGTAGCCGACAAGCCCGGAACCGAAGTCAACCTCGCTCCACTTGAGCTTCCAGAGCTCGCTCCTGCGCGGCGCGGTATGGAAGGCCAGCAACAGCAGTTGCCTACGACGAGGTCCGGCCAAGCCCACCGTCTTGCGGAAGTCGTCCAACGGCGGGACGTATCGCGGATGGCGATCCTCGGGGAACCTGTCCACATGCTGAAAGGGATTGTCCCGGTCCAGATTGAGGTACTTGATCCCCCACACCCAGGCTGCGGCAAGGTTCTTGCGATCCTTGTTCGCCGAATTCCCGGATACCGCCTTGGAGACCCTGGCCAGATGCTCCAGAGCCACGTGAAGGCTGATTCGCCCGACCAGCGACCGGTCGTCCCTGAGGAAAGCCCCCAGTCGCTGGAAAGCCAACCGCTTTTCGTTGTAGGTCTTCCGGCACATCGTGGCCTCAACGTGATCGAGGTAACGATTCGCCCATTCCGTCACGGTCAGAGCCCGGCCAATCACATCGGCCTTGGCAGGATTTCTCTGGTCGGCCACCTTCAATGCCTTGACGGTTTCGCCTTCCCAATCTTCTGCCTGTCTCTTGGTTTCAAAGAACTTCGTGCGCCTGATGATCGGACCATGTGTCGGGGTGAAACGCACCACGCCCCGCCACCGTTTTCCTTCCTTGTAAGGCATATTTTCTCCTGCAGGGAAGGTCGCTTACCATTATTGAAGTTACCAAATGCCATGACGATCCGTCAAATCGGACCGACTTGCGCCTTCGTCCGAGACTGGCGTCTTTTCTGCATGGCCGACCTGGCCCCTGGCGATGTACGCCTTGAGCAGATCATGGTGAAATCGGATGCCCCGTTTCCCGATCCGAAAAGCCCCCAGCGCGGCAAGCATGGCCGGAGTTCTGACCAGGCTTTCCGAACAATTCAGGATTCGGGCGACATCCTTGACCTTCAATGCGTTCGACATGCGACCTAAACCAAAGGGTTAAACACCTGTCCCGCTTCGGGACTCCCAGCCAACCCTTCAGTCTGATCACACCGGCACCTTTGAACTCAAGGAATCGGGATAGGGTATTTTCACTTTTTTCGATGAGTCGCTCATGAGGGGCGAAAGTCATCCCTGCCCATCGGCCACAAGCCGATGGGCGGGGATGACGGTTGCCTGGAGATGGATCGCCTGAGCGATCCATCTCCAGGCAACCTCACGCCCAAAAGGAAGCCCCGCCGGAAATGGCGGGGTTTCTTCTAACGGGAGCTGCCAAGATAGGCGTCGGACACATCCCGGCGACCGGGGGAATGGCCGGCAGTGACTTCGATGTCGTGTCGAGTCGGGGCCATTCGTCCCCAGCAGTGTCCCGCGCAGCCTCCTGGAAGGCCGCCACGGATTCGTGCTGGTTGGGCGGCTGAAAGCCCGTGTGTTCGACGTACATGTGGTGGAACCGCTCATGGCGGTTGCCGTGCATCGTCCACCCGCTTTCCTTCTTGGTGAAGCCGCAAAGCCTGGCCGCGTAGGACAGCTTGTTCAGCCATTTGTCGCCCATTCCTTCGGGCATCAGGGTGTTGATACCGGGCCTGTCGGATTGGCTGACATAGGGCAGCGCTCTCTCAAGAGCATCCTGCTGCCGATCGGACAGGTTGTACAGCGTCCTGGGTCGTCCCCCTTTGGGCCCGTGCTGGATGAGCAGGCTGCGGCCTTCCTTGTCCCAATCGTTGATCAGATCGACTTTTGCCGATTCTTCCCGGCGAAGACCCAATTCGTACTGAAGACGGATCTGGGCGGCACACCGGGGACCGTATTCGTAGCCAACCTTGTTTTCCAGCTTCTCGATTGCCCCATGGACGAAGGCGGGGGCAACCGCTTTGCTGTTGGCATTGGCTATGGTCCCGCGCTTCACGCCGAACACGTCATTGGTCGGGCTGATGCTGCCATTCCCATAGGTTTCACATAGGACTCGGGCCGCCGAAAAGACTTCGGCGATACGCCCGTCCCCTATGTTTTCGTCTTCCATTTGCTTGGCTACCGCCGCGAAATGCTTGTTCGTGACATTGGTCCATTTGCGAACCCCGAACCCTGCACGGCGAAGCCGCTTGGCAAAGGCTCGGGCATTCTGACGGACCCTGTGTTGTTTTGAGCGCGGACCGGACAGGGTTGCCCTGTTCGCGCCCAGTACCAGACTGATGGATTTCATATGGAATCTCCTTCCTGAAGTTCGGGGCAGTGCCCTGGGACAAAGCAGGTCGGACCTTCCCCGTTCGCCGGGAAATGACCTGCCTATGGCGCGAATGCGCCACACAACAACCGACACGGGACAAATCAATGTCCGTTTCCCACAGAAGGAAAAATCCTGAGAATCCATTCAATAAGGGGTGCCACCACGCAGGCTCGTTCGTCCTGCGCATAAGCGGTGGCCGTGGGGGAATTTCGACAACGGCAGACTTCTAGATGCCTGTCGTTTGTCCGGCGGGGGTGCTGTGCTTCAGCCTGGCGCTTGGATGTGAAAGTGTGCCGTTTGGAAATAAACGGCAGCGAAGTCTTTGGCATTACGGCATGTTAGTGCCTACTTAAGCGTTCATCAGTTTAGACTTCGTCAAAACTTATGAACGCGCCTGAACGCGATCTATACCTCCTTCAGGTGACCAATTTATCCGGTGGATATGCCCCACCATATGACGCCGCAAAACATTCGCGCAAGCTCCGGCGGCACGAATTCTTCACCTCCCGCCGTTTTCCCTGCGAGCGTGACGCAAGCAGCCGCCGAGGCAAGGCCAAGCCCTTCGGGCGGACGTTTCGCGATCCGGCCTTGCCCCGACGACTTTGCTTGCGTCGTCATCCGCGCAGGCGACGGCGAGAGGGATGGCGGTTTCGACTCCGGCTCAAGGGATATGAATTGAGATAACAACTATCTTAAGACGAAGAAAAGCCAGGGCAACGGAATCCGTTGCCCTGGCTCTTTTGGATTGGATTGCGGCGGAACTACATCATGCCCTTCATCTTGGACATGGTCTGTTCCATCTGGTTGATGCCTTCCATCATCATGGACATGCCCTTGTCGGCGTCCTTCTTCATCACGCCCATGCCCTTCATGGTGGTCATCATCTCCTTGTTCATCTCGGACATGTGGGCCTGCATCCCGGCGTCGCCCTGCTTCTTGGCGTGCGCCTCCATGCCGGCCATGCCGTGGTGCATGTCGGTCATGTGCTTGTCCATGGCCTTCATGGCCGCCTCGCGGCCCGCCGGGTCCTTCATGGCCTCGACGTCCATCTTCATCATCTGGAGGTTCTCCTCCATGACCTTCATGCTCTGGGCCGGGGTCATGTCTCCGGCCTTCATGTCGCCGTGGCTCATGTCCATGGCGAAAGCCAGACCCGAAACGAGCAGGGTCAGGGTCAGGACCAGGGTGGCGGTGGTAACTTTCTTCATAGTGATACTCCTTGAAGTCATTGGTTTATGTGTTGCTATGGTTAGACAGTGTCGCTTTCCGGAAGCCCCTGCTTCGCGGCGCGCTTGAACTTGATCTCCTCGACCCAGCAATACAGCGTGGGCACCACGAAGACCGTCAGGATGGCGATGGTCATGCCGCCGAAGGAGGGGATGGCCATGGGCACCATGATGTCCGCGCCGCGTCCGGTGGAGGTCAGCACCGGGATCAGGGCCAGGATGGTCGTGGCCGAGGTCATCAGCGCCGGGCGGATACGCCGCTGAGCGCCCTCCAGGATGGCCGCCCGGATGGCCGGGACGCTGGCCGTGTCCCGCCTGTCCCGGCTCTCATCCAGGTAGGTGGCCATGATCACGCCGTCGTCCGAGGCGATGCCGAACAGGGCCAGGAAGCCGACCCAGATGGCCACGCTCAGGTTGATCTGGTGGACCTGGAAGAGGTCGCGCATGTGGGTCCCGAACACGCTGAAGTTCAGGAACCAGTCCTGGCCGTAGAGCCAGATCATCAGGAACCCGCCGGACCAGGCCACGAGGATGCCCGAGAAGACCATCAGGGTCGTGGCCATGGACTTGAACTGCAGGTACAGGATGACCACGATGACCATCAGCGCCAGGGGCAGGATCACTGCCAGCTTCTTCTGGGCGCGGATCTGGTTCTCGTAGTTGCCCGCGAACTCGTAGGAAACGCCGCTCGGCACGGTCAGCCCGCCCGAGGCGATCTTGCTGTCGATGTAGCCGCGCGCGTGCTCCACTACGTCCACCTCGGCGTAGCCGGGCTTCTTGTCGAAGAGCACGTACCCGATGAGGAAGGTGTCCTCGCTCTTGATGACCTGCGGTCCGCGCACGTAGCGCAGCTCGGCCAGCTGCTTGAGCGGGATCTGCTGGCCGCCTGGCGCGGCCACGAGGATGTTCTCCAGCGCCTCCATGGAGTCGCGCAGCTCGCGCAGGTAGCGCACCCGCATGGGGTAGCGCTCGCGGCCCTCGACGGTGGTCGAGAGCATCTTGCCGCCCACAGCCACCTCGATGACGTCCTGGACCTTGGTCAGCTTGATGCCGTAGCGGGCGATCGCCCTGCGGTCGATGACGATCTCCAGGTACGGCTTGCCCACGATGCGGTCGGCGACCACGGCCGCGGGCTGGATGGTCGGGACTTCCTTGAGCAGCCGTTCCAACTGCAGGCCAAACCGTTCGATGGTCGCCAGATCCGGTCCCTTGACCTTGATGCCCATGGGGGCGCGCATGCCGGACTGGAGCATGACGATGCGCGCGGCGATGGGCTGGAGCTTGGGGGCCGAGGTCGAACCGGGGATATCGGCGGCGACCGCGATCTCGTCCCAGATGTCGTCCGGCGAATGGATGCCCGGCCAGGAGGCCCTTCCGGGGTTCAGGTCCGGGTCCAGCGGCGTGCCGCCGAGCGAGGTGCGCTTCCGGGGTTCAGGTCCGGGTCCAGCGGCGTGCGCCACTGCCGGAAGGGCTTGCCCTCGGGGTCGGGGATGAGCTTCCCGGCTTCGTCGCGGGCGTAGTAGCCCCGGACGATGTAGGGCAGACCGTCTCCCGCGGGCAGCGGTGTGCCGTCCACGGAGCGGAAGTAGTCCTTCTGGTCCTCGTCGAAGCGGAAGCGCAGCCGCTCGCCGGACTCGTCGATGATGTACTCCGGCTTGTAGTTGATGACCGTCTCGATCATGGACACCGGGGCCGGGTCCAGCGGGGTCTCCGCGCGGCCGAGCTTGCCCGCCGCTTCGTCCACCTCGGGGATGGTCCGAATGGACATGTCCTGCTTGGACAGGACGTCCTGGACCTCGCCGATGGAGGCGTGGGGCATGGTCGTGGGCATGTACAGGAACGAGCCTTCGTCCAGCGGCGGCATGAATTCCTTGCCCAGGCCGGGAAAGACGTTCATCAGCCCGCCCACCGGCCCGGAGGCCCGGACCGAGTCGGGCAGCCAGGAGGTCATGGCCCCGGCGCCGAACCAGATGGTCCCGCCGAGCAGAATGATCGCCGAGGGCAGGCTCAGGAAGGCCAGCTTGTGGTCGAGAACCCAGTGCAGCATGTTCGGGTACCAGCGCTGGAAGAGCTGGAAGAAGAGCATCAGCCCGCCGATGAGCATGGAGACGAAGAGCACGTTGCGCATGTCGCCCTTCTCCGGCCCCAGCGGGAGCCAGTGCGAGGCCAGGAAAATGGTCACCAGAGCGATGACGCCCCAGTTCTCCAACTTGGAGAAGATGATCTCGCACCTCGGCGGCAGGTGATGGCCGAAGATGCGGTGCAGCCCAAGGACGATCAGGAAGAGGCCGACCCACCACTTGACCAGGATGCAGATGGCCAGACCGACACCGATGTACAGGATGTCGACCAGATGGTTGGGCAGCCGCTTCTTCGCGTTGGGGTCCTTGCGCCGGTAAATCAGGTGGGCGATGGCCGGGAGCACGGTCAGGGCCACGATGATCGAGGCGATGAGCGCGAAGCTCTTGGTGTAGGCCAGCGGCTTGAAGAGCTTGCCCTCCGGCCCTTCCATGGCGAAGACGGGCAGGAAGCTGACGATGGTCGTGGCCACCGCCGTCATGATCGCGCTGCCCACCTCGGACGCCCCCTCGTAGATGACCTTGAGGCGGCTCTCGTCCAGGGAGGCGTTCTCGAATTTATTGATGATGTTCTCACAGATGATGATGCCCATGTCGACCATGGTGCCGATGGCGATGGCGATGCCGGACAGGGCCACGATGTTGGCGTCCACCTTGAACGTCTTCATGCCGATGAAGACCATCATCACGGCCAGCGGCAACAGCGAGGAGATGAGCAGCGAGCTGCGCAGGTGCATGACCGCGATGAGGACCACGATGATGGTGATCAGGATTTCCTCGGTCAGGGCCGTGTCCAGGGTGCCAAGGGTCTCGTTGATCAGCCCGGAGCGGTCGTAGAACGGGACGATGGTCACCTTGGAGACCGTGCCGTCGGGCAGGACCTTGGACGGCAGGCCGGGAGAGATGTCCGCGATCTTGGCCTTGACGTTCTTGATGACCTGGAGCGGGTTCTCGCCGTAGCGGACCACGACCACCCCGCCCACGGCCTCGGCCCCGCCCTTGTCGAGCACGCCGCGCCGAAGCGCCGGGCCGAGCGAGACCTTAGCCACGTCCTTGACCCGGATGGGCACGTTGTTGGAGACCTTGATCACGGCCTCTTCGATGTCGCCGAGATTCTTGACGAAGCCGATACCCCGGATGAGGTATTCCACGCTGTTGATCTCGATGGTCCGCGCGCCCACGTCGAGGTTCGACTGCTTCACCGCCGCAAAGACGTCCTCCAGGGCGACCCCGGCCGCGCGCATGGCGTCCGGGTCCACGTCGATCTGGTATTCTTTGACGAAGCCGCCCACGGACGCGGTCTCGCTGACGCCGTCCGCACCGAGCAGGGCGTAGCGCACGTACCAGTCCTGGATGGAGCGCAGCTCGTCGAGGTCCCAGCCGCCGACAGGGTTGCCGTCCTCGTCGCGGCCCTCCAGGGTGTACCAGAAGACCTGGCCGAGCGCTGTAGCGTCCGGACCCAGCGTGGGCTGGACCTCCTGGGGCAGGGTGCCGGGCGGCAGGCTGTTCAGCTTCTCCAGGAGCCGCGAGCGCGACCAGTAGAACTCCACGTCCTCGTTGAAGATGACGTAGATGGTCGAGAAGCCGAACATGGAGTAGCTGCGCACTGTCTTGACACCGGGTATGCCGAGCAGGGCCACGGTCAGCGGGTAGGTGACCTGGTCCTCCATGTCCTGGGGCGAGCGGCCCATCCACTGGGTGAAGACGATCTGCTGGTTCTCGCCGATGTCCGGGATGGCGTCCACCGGGACCGGGTCGCGGGGCAGCCCTTCGATCTTCCAGTCGAACGGGGCCACGACCAAACCCCAGCCCAGGATCAGGAAGACCATGAGGAAGACGACCAGCTTCTGCTCCAGGCAGAACCGGATGATCTTGTCGGTCAGGTTCTTGGCTTCCAAACGGGGTTGCTTTTCCATCTGCCGCCCCTAGCGCTTGAGCTGCTTGTTGATTTCACCGCAGGTGGACATGGCCGCGCCGAAGTACGGGTTGTGCACCTCCTCGCTGCGCTGCAGCCAGACCGCGCCCTCGTAGTCGAAGGCCATGGGGCAGAATATCTCGAACAGCGGGCCGTCGGTCTCGACGCCGAGCTTGAGCACGGCCTCGGACAACCCGGCGGAGAGCGGGTCGAACCCGGTGCGGATGCCGACGATGTCTCCGGCGTCGCGGATGGCCGCCAGCCCGTCGTTCATCCGGGCCAGGGCATCGCGCCAGACGTTGTGGGCCGGGCCGCTGAGGCCGGATTCATCGACCAGGCGCAGGGACTCGGACATCCGGGCTGCGGCCTTGCGGGCCGCCTCGGCGTCGTCCACGGCCAGGGCGGCGGCCAGCGGCTCATAGCTGGCGTAGACCAGGCCGAGCTGCTGCCGGAACGGTTCCGGGGCGGTCAGCGACTGCGCGTCGCCCAGGTTGAAGTCCTTGCGCAGGGCAGCATAGTGGCCCTGCATCTCCGTGAATATCTCGTTCAGCCGCTGCCCGTCGGCGGCCTCGGCCCCGAGGATCGCGTCGTTGCCGAGCAGCATGGAATGCTCGTTCCAGCGCAGGGCCGGAACGCCCTCCAGGGAGGAGCCGTCGATCAGGCGCAGGTCCTTGTTGAACTGGCCGAAGGCGAGGTGCGTCTTGTCGAGCTCCCCGGTCCCGACCGCCGCGCTCAGCGACTCGAAGGACTGGTCGAGCAGCGCGAGCTTGGAGACGAACAGGCTCGGAAGCTCCTCGCTCACCGGCGTGCTGGCGCTCGTCGGGTTCATCATGGACGGCCGGGCCACGATCTGGACCGCGCTGTCGATCTTGAAGTTGCCCTTGGTCACGACCAGGTCACCTTCCTTGAGGCCGCTCTTGACGATATAGTAGTTGCCGGCGCGGGGGCCGAGCACTATCTCGCGGCCCTCGAAGGCCCCGGGCTTGTCCGGGTTGGCCACGTAGACCACGGCGCGCTTGCCGGTGATCAGCGGGGCCGAGGCCGGGATGACCAGGGGCGACTCCCCTGCGGTCTTCTTGCCGCCCTCCTTCTGCTGGGTGGCGCGCACGAGCATGCCGGGCTTCAGGCTGCCGTCCTTGTTGCCGACCTCCAGCCGGACCCGGACGGTCCGGGTCTGCTCGCTGACCAGCGGGTCGATGTACACGACCTTGCCCTTGAACATCTTGCCCGGATAGGCCTCGGTCTGGAACTCGACCTGCTGGCCGAGCGCGATCCACGGGAGGTCGGACTCGTACGCCTCCAACACGACCCACAGGGTCGAGAGATCGGCCACGGAATAGATGGAGGTGCCGGTCTTGACGTACTGGCCCTCGTTGACGTCCTTCCTGATGACCACGCCGCCCTGCGGGGCGTAGAGGGTGATGTGGTCCGCCGCCTTGCCCTCGCTCGCCACCTTGTCGATTTGTCTCTGGGTCAGCCCGAGCAGCCGCAGTTTCTCGCGGGACGCCTCCTCGGTGCGCTTGGCGCTCTCCTTGACCAGATTGAGATTGCTTCCCTTGAGGTCCTCCATGGCCTTGATCGCCTGGATCAGCTCGGCCTGGGCGGTGAGCAGCTCCGGGCTGTAGATGGAGACCATGGGCTGGCCCTGCTTGACCCGGCTGCCGGTGTAATCCACGTACATGGTATCCACGCGACCGCCGGTCCAGGCGGTGATGCTGCGCACCCTGGTCTCGTCGTAGTCGACCTTGCCGACCATGCGCGTCTCGACCGCGACATCCAGCCGGCGGACCGCCTCGGTGGCGATCCCGGCCAGCTTTTGCGCGGAGTCGGTCAGGGTGATCTCCCTGACGCTGGCCCGGGTGCCCTCGGCCTCGCGCTTGAGGGGGATAAGTTCCATAAAGCAGATGGGGCACTTGCCCGGTTCGGGCAACTGGATCTGCGGATGCATGGAGCAGGTCCAGATGACGTTGCCCTTGTCGTCGAAATGTTCCTCAAGGTCGTGGTCGCCTTCGATCTGGCCGACCTGGGCCGGCATGTCCGGGACGCTCGCGCCCTTGACCAGGTAGCCGGCGGCAAACGCGGCCAGGGAGAGGAGGAGGATGGCGGTGACCATCCGGGGGTTCCTGAATCTGATCATGATGTCCTCTGCTTCGGCTCGGCCTGGGCGGCGGGGGCGTCTTCGGGGACGACGCCGTCGGCCTCCATGGCGGCCATGTACGTATCCGGTGTTTTCTTGAACTCGGGCGGACAGGACGGACAGCAGAAATAGACCCGTTTGCCCTGATAGTCCGTGAAGAGTTCCCTGTTGATCTCGAATCCCATGACCGGGCAGAGCTGCTGATTACCCGGTGCGGCGTCCACCTGTCCGACCGTCAAGACCCCCAGCGGGGTGAGGACGGCGAAGAGAAGAACCACGGCCATGGTCCATGCAAGTCGTTTCATCCCTACTGATCCTTGCTCAGGAGCGAGCCGTGGAATTCGCACGGCAGCTCGACCCCGACCAGGGTCTCTATCTCGGCCAGCCGCTGCGCCTGATCGGCCAGGGCGCGGTAGTAGGCGAGCTTGAGTTCCAGCAGGGTCTGTTCGGAATCGATAAGATCCAGCGAGGTCCCGGTGCCGGTCATGAACCCCTCCATGACCACGCCCAGGGACTGCTCCGCCTTGGGCACCAGGGTGTCGCGGTAGAGGTCTATCTTCCTTCCCGCGTCGCGATACTTGTACAGGGCCAGCTCCAGGTCGGCCCTGAGCTTGCGCTGAAGCCCCATATGACTCCGCTTGGCCGAGATAATCTTGGCCTGGCTCTCCTCCACGGCCGCCTCGCGGGCGCCGAACCACAGAGGCACGTTGAAGGACATGGTGGCCATGACCGGGTTGTCTCCGTCGCCCATGACGCCGGGGTTGCGGGCCTTGTCGACCTCGGTCACGTCGAGGCCGAAGGTGAAATCAGGGTAGTAGTCGCGCTCGGCCAGGTCCCTGCCCGCCTCCTCCCTGGCCAGGACGGTCTCCCAATAGGCCAGCTGCGGGTTGGATTCGTCGAGCATGGCGACGAGCGCGTCGTCGCTGTCGGTGATGGACATGGCCGGCACGGATGCCGGGAAGGGGATGTCGGCGTCGGGCGGATTGTCGAGGAGGGAATTGAGGCGGGCCGCCAGAGGGCGCTTCAGGTCCTTGAGGGAATTGAGCCGGTCCTCAAGCTTGCCCAATTCGACCTGGGGCCGGATGATGTCGGAGTGCTTGGCCGAGCCCGAGGTGTAGCGGGCCGTGGCGATCTTTTCCAGGTACTGCATCAGCTCGATGTTTTCCCCGGTGATCTCGATGGCGCGGGCCAGATAGGCGTATTCGTAGTAGAGCTTCTTGACCTCGAGGAAGGTGGTCAGCTTGAGGGCGTCGAACTTGGCCTTGAAGCCGTCCGCCTCGCGCAGGGCCATGCGCTCCTTGGCCCCGAGCTTGCCGAAGAACGGCAGGGACTGGGAGAGGCCGTACTTGTAGCGGGCCGGGCCGCCGCGCGTCTCCAGCGGGGTGGTGTAGTAGCCGAAGTTCAGCCGAGGGTCGGGCAGCGTGTCGGCCCGCACGGCGCGCTTGATGGCGGCCTGCCACTGCTGGAAGGCGGCCCGCAGGTCGTTGTTGTTCTCGGCGGCCAGACCGAGGTACCCCTTGAGATCGGCCAGCTCGGCCCGGTCGCCGAGGTAGCTCCCGGGTACGGCCTCGTCCCGGACGGTGGTTTCCGGGGCCACGGTCTCGGTCTCGGACGCGGCTCCCGATGCGCCCGTCATGGCGATGAGCATGACTGCGGTGAGGGAAATGGTCTGGAAGATTCTGTTCATTACGGCTCCACGCTTTTTTGATAAGCATTACCAATGTGCATGCCAGTGTTTCTGTTTGTCCTTTATTTCAGTATATTGCCTGTAGGGCTGCGGGTATTTCCGACTAAAATGGTCAAGAACTGTGCATTCCACTGCACACAGTGTGCACAAATATGTGCAAGAATTGGTTGTGCAAGACTCCCAACCATAAAAGACTACTACAGATCGGCCCGGTTGTGGTATGATAATCGGGAAAAGTCCGGACCGGGTCCGATGTGGAACAAAGGGTGCATTCCCACCGGGAAAATCTCAGGGCCGCGGGCCGCCCCGCAGCCGCCAAGGTATGACTCCGTATGCGCATTCAATACAAATTAATGATCCTGCTGATGTCGATCTCCCTGATCCCCCTGCTGGTGGTCGGGGTCAGCGTCCGCAGGGACCTGATCGCCATGAGCGAGACCCTGGCCACCCGGAGCGGCAACATCCTGGTGCACAAGGCGAGCACCGGGCTGCAGCGCATCGTCGTGGACCACGCCCGGGTCCTGCTGGGTGAGCGGCAGCTGCTCGAATCCACGGCCCTGCTGCTGGCCTCACGCATCGAGGGCGTGCTCTCCGGCCACGCGCATATGCCGGACGAGGAGACCTTCACCCTGGGCGAAACGGCCCAGCGCGAGGCGGCCGGAGACTATTTTATCCTGCACATGGGCAACCCGAGCCCCCTGGTCGTGGACTTCTCCCGGGCTGACAGCGAGGGGCCGGGCGTCGGGACCACGGCCGAGCACCTGATCCCGCTGCTCGGTAAGGTCAAGTTCGACTACCCCGGGCTCATCCTCTGGCTCCGCGTGACCCTTGATGACGGCACGGTGCTGACCTACCCGCAGGCCAAGTCCGGGAGAATGCGGGGCAGGGGCGGCATGAACGCCCCGCAGGCCATGGACGGCGAAGGCGGGCCGCTGCAATCGAAGCTGGCCTGGACCACGCCCAAGGTGGACCCGGCCACCCGGCGTATGGCCTTCGAGGTCTCGGCCCCGATCCGCGATGCCCAGGGAGCGCTTCAGGGCAACCTGACCCTGGTCATCCCGGTGGACTCCGTGCTGCGCAAGAACCGGCACGTGAGCATCTTTTCCTCCTCGGCCGACGCCCTTCTGGTCCGGCCGGAACCGGGGGCGGAGGGCAGCCCCGCCCGGGTCAGAATCGTGGCCGAGGAGCAGAGCGACCGCAGCGGTCCTGCCCACTGGATGGTCCCGGAGAGCGAATCCTGGATCGAACCCACGGACCCGGAGCAGTTCGGCCTCATGGCCGACAGCCTGCTCGCGGGCAAGCCGGGCGTGGTCGGCATGGAGCACCTCGGCGGACAGGCGCTGTGGGCGTTTTCACCCATGGACGAGAACGGCACCTCGCTGTTGATCATCGTCCCCAAATCCGACATCGTTCGCGACGCACAGGCCGCCCGCGCCTTCGTGGAGGAACAGGTGGACGAGCACAACAGCAAGATGGGGTTCGTGGCCCTGGCCGTGGCCGTCTCCGTCCTGCTGCTCTCGCTGTTCCTCTCCCGGATGTTCACGCGGAACATCAGTGAACTGGCGGACTCGGTCCGGAGCGTGGCCAAGGGCAACTTCGCGGTCCGGGCGACCATCCGCTCCACGGACGAGGTCGGTCAGCTCGGCATGGCCTTCAACAGCATGATCCCCGAGCTGAAGGAACGGGTGAAGCTGAAGAATTCCCTGGAGGTCGCCCAGGAGGTGCAGCAGAGTCTGCTTCCAGCAAAGCCGCCCGCTTTCGACTGGGCGGACGTGGCCGCCACAAGTTCCTATTGCGATGAAACCGGAGGCGACTATTACGGATTCATCCGCCGTTCTTCGGGGGAAAGCGAAGGGTTGATCGTGGCCGTGGGTGACGTCAGCGGTCACGGCATGCAGGCTGCGCTGCTCATGGCTTCGGTTCGCGCTTACTTGCGCGGCCAGCTCTCCGGCGACGCCGGGCTGGACGAGGCCGTGCGCCGGGTCAACGAGCTGATCACCGATGACGTGGAAGGGACCGGCCGATTCATGACCCTGTTCCTGCTGGAGCTGGTCGATGGCGGCGCCCGGTGGGTCCGCGCAGGCCACGACCCTGCCCTGCTCTTCGACCCCGAAGCCGGCACCTTCGAGGAGCTGCTCGGCGACGGGCTACCCCTGGGCGTGACCCATGACGTCGATTTCGAAGTCGGATCCAAGCCGGCGCTTAAGTCCGGGCAATACATCATCATCGGAACCGACGGCATCTGGGAGATGCACTCCCCGTCCGGCGAGATGTTCGGCAAGGAGCGGCTCAAGGACCTGGTCCGGGCCAATGCGGGCCAACCCGCCCGGGCGATCATCACTGCCCTGGAAACGGCCCTAGTCGCATTCCGCGGCCAAGCCGGGCAAATGGACGACATGACCATCGCCGTGGTCCGGAGACGCTGATCGCCGCTGACGCAATCGGTTGAAATTCTGTGGAGTTTTTGACAACCCTGCGCAATGTTGCGCAATCGAAGGCGCAAGAATATGCCATTGATTACATACAAAGGCACCAGGACCGTCTGCCGCTTCGTGGAGACGATATCGCCAACCGGCTCAATTGTATATCAACAGAGTCGGAATTGAAGGTTATGGCACGGTGATTGCGAGGAGTGTGTTGAAACGCGCCCCGAAAAACCCGATGAAGGCATCCATGCGTATGATCACCAATACTTTTCTTTCGATCACAGCCCTGGCCCTAATAGTTTCGTTCGCAGGGCGAGCTCTTCCAATTCCATCTTCTTTCCGACAAATTGTGCGTGTCACCCAAGTGTCATTTTCAGCGGCAACTATTGTTTTAGTGTTGAATGTGGCTATTTCAACCCATTGAAATAACGTATGTAAGCGACCTTCCGGTTGATTGTTTACGGCCTTTCACGCCGTTAACAGGGGTTCAAATCCCCTTGGGGACGCCAAGGAATCAAAAGGCCTTACGCCGCGAGCGTAAGGCCTTTTTCGTTGGCGACGCAGCGAACGGCGCTACTCTCCCACGGACTCCCTCAATGCCGAGACGTCGCCCATGAGCAGGTGCAGGTCGCGCTTGATGCGTTCCTCGGACCAGTCCCACCAGCGGACTTGTTCCAGCAGGGCGATGTCCTCGTCCGGGAACCGTTTCCTGATCAGCTTCGCCGGGGCCCCGGCCACCACGGCATAGGCGGGGACGTCGCGGGTCACGATGGCCCGGGAGCCGATCCGCGCCCCGTCGCCGATCGTGACCCCGGCCATGACCAGCGCCTCGAACCCAATCCAGACGTCGTTCCCGATGACGATGTCGCCCCGGTTGTCCCAACTGTCGGCAATGTGCAGCTCGTGCTCCCACAGCTCGCCGAAAATGGCGAACGGGTAATTGACGCAGGCGGCCTGCTTGTGGTTGCCGCCGTTGAACAGAAACTTGGCCCCGTGAGCGATGGAGCAGAACTTCCCAATGACCAGTCTATCGTTGTTCACGGGGTAATGGTAGAGGACGTTCCTGTCCTGGAATCGCAGCGGATCGTCGAAATCGTGGTAATAGGTGTATTCGCCCACGACGATGTTCGGCTTGGTGACCGCTTCGCTCAGATTGCACGTGTGCTTGTCCCCGGACCGCGGAAACAGAGGGAGGCTCATATGATTTTCCTTTGTTCGGGGCGGGCCGAATCGGTCCCGCCCGCTTCATGCGGATTGGTTGACTTTGACGACGGCATATAGACCCTCCCGAAGGCAAATGTCAAAATCCGGGAGATCGGCGTCGAGGGCCTGATCCTCTTTATCCAGTCAGGCACTGCGCCACGGCCGCGGACATGACCGCCCGCATCGGCTTGCGCATCCGGACCATCTACCGAGACCTCAAGGCGCGGGGCTAGGTGGGGCGACGGTCCAGGCAGCGGCGGGAGTGGGATACTGGATACTCCCTGATGAAGAGGTACAGCCTGCCGCCCGTGAACTTCAACAGGGACGAGGTCCCTGGCCGACAGCGGCATGCGCCCCCGGATTTCAAGGGGCGAACGCGGGTCCTGGACAGGGCCGGACAAAATGGTGGATGGGCCCGGTCTTGCCCGCGCACCCGCCAAGGAAGGCTAAAACCGATGCAAGTTGGTCGAAACCCCGATTGCCGCATTGAGCAAATGAGGCAACGCGAGTCTTGTCCCCCTCTCTGGAACCGCACTCCTCGGGGCGCAGCCAAGAAACCTGGCAGCAGATTCAAGATCGTCGAGTCCGGTTTCCGAAACCGCATTGCACATGGGATAGGGGCTTAGAGAAAGCGTCGAGCCAGGTATAACCCAGCCAATTCAATATCCAAAACGAAGCCTGCCGCCTGGTTCGACTCCATCCTGGGAGTGTCGGGCCTCAGGTCTCGCTGCAATCTTCCCGAGAGAAGACGCCAGCCAGGCTGCCCGGCCTTTACGATGTAAACAACAGCTCCGTTGCCTGACAGTCCGCATCTCCCCGGCGGCTACTTGGCGACCCGCTGGATATTCATCTTTCGTATCCGCGTCGACAAGGTGGTCGGCTTCAGCCCCAGCAGGGCGGCGGCGCCGTCGGGGCCGTAGATCTTCCCTTTGCACCGCGCCAACGCCTTGGCGATGTTGTTCTCCTGCAACCGGATCATTTCCTCCTCGGTCAGCACCGCATCGCCCGCATCGGAAACCCTCGGTTTGGAACAGGACCTGGACTCTTCCCCGATTCCACTGAACAACTCGACCCGGGCTGCCCCTGCAATGGACGAAATGGCGAACCGTTCGACAATATTTTGCAGTTCGCGGACATTCCCCTGCCAATTGTACTCGACAAGTTGGGCGAGCTGTTCCGGGTTGAATCTGAGAGCCGGGCGATTCATGGCCTTCAGGGAACGCTTGAGAAAATACTCGGCCAGCGGGGCGATGTCCTCTCTCCGGGCGCGCAGGGGCGGGACCGTGATGGGGAAGACGTTGAGCCGGAAATAGAGGTCCTCGCGGAATCGTCCGGCCTCGACTTCCTTTTGCAGGTCCCGGTTGGTGGCCGCGATGACGCGTACGTCCACCTTACGGACCTTTTCCTCTCCAATCCGTTCGTATTCCCCTTCCTGAAGAACGCGGAGGAGTTGGGCCTGGAGCTCAAGCGGGATTTCGCCCACTTCGTCCAGAAAAAGGGTCCCCTGATTGGCGGCGCCGAACTTGCCTTCCCGGTTGACGTGCGCCCCGGTGAACGCCCCCTTGACGTGCCCGAAGAATTCGCTGGCGAAGAGTTCCTTGGGAACCGAGGCGCAATTGACCTTGATCAGCGGCTTGTTGTTCCGCTTGCTGCGCTGATGCAGCTCCCGGGCGACCAGTTCCTTGCCGGTGCCCGATTCGCCCTGGATGAGCACGTTGGCGTCGGTGGGAGCGACCAGGTCGATCTGCTGGACGATCCGCTGCAGGGCAAGGCTGCGACCGATGAATCCCCCATAGAAACTGGTCTCGCTCAGTTCTTCGCGCAGGAGACTGTTTTCCGCCTCAAGCTGTCTCTTCAGGTCTTCAATTTGTTCGAAAGCCCGGGCGTTCACAAGGGCGGTGGCCGCGTGGTTGGCGAGGATGTGCAAAATGTCCAAGGCCGGTTTGTTGATCCTCGTCGTCGTGAAGACGGCCAGCACGCCGAGAATCTCGCCGTGAAACCGCATGGGTTGCCCAGCGAAGCCGTTGATCCCTTCTTCCTTGGCCCATTCCGGGTGGGCTATCCATTTGGAGTCTTCGGGAATTGACTCGACGACCACAGGTTGTCCCGTGGCTGCAATATGCCCGACTTTTCTCACGCCCATGGGGAACCGTTTGAACTTGCCGTCCAAACGACTCCATTCGAGCGCCTCATTGCAGGACGAATGTCCCGCGCTGGCGACCAGATGCAGACAAAGCTCCCTGCTGGGGCACTCGTCGGCCATGAGACAGGAAGAGCAGATATCGCCCTCCTTGATGAGCCATATCCGAACAAGCGAGACTTCCTCAAATGCGGATAGGCGATCGACGACAAGGCTGAAGAGCGACTCGGTCGAACGCTGCTCTCCCATCGCCAAAAGCAATGACTGGATTTCCATATTTCTGAAATGAAAGATCTGATCGGCGGTCATGGCGTATGATTAAACGAAACGACCACCCATCACAACACAAATGGTTCCCGCGAGGACTTTGGTGAAGAAAGGGGGCGCGCCATGAGGGAGCCAAGCGAGGTGATGAGGCGACAGTGAGTCAGGCTCGACGCGCCCTCCCTTTCTTCAGGCCGGGTGTCCATGAATTATGTAGCGCGCCGTATTCCGAAAAAATGATGCGTGCCGAGCAGCGCAACCCCGAGGAGCATGACCGCCGTTCCCGCCGTATGCGCTGCGGGGAGAAGACGCTGCAGGCACAAGAGAGCGAACCCGGCCGCGCACACGGCCAGACCGGCAATTTGCGGCAATTGCATATACAGTCCGCAGGCCCTTTCACGGTGGTCGATGTCGGCTGCCGGGAACTCGAACCACAGTCGGTTCCAGACCATGGCGAACAGCACGGCCAGGGTGGCTCCCCAGGCCATGTGCACGGGCAACAGGTAGGCGGGCATGGGCAGCGGAAGGATGGCCGGAATGGCCGCCGTGGCGGCTGCCGGCGGGTGGTCGGCGTCGAAGATCTGCATCAGGACGGCGGCGAACATCACCGCAAAACCGAGTTTGAGGGCAACCGCATACCCTATCTGCGCGCCCAGGAGGGAACCGACCCAGCACCCCGCCAACCCGCCTATGGAGGCGACGAAATGCCCGACGATGACCGGCTTGGGCCGGGCCACGCGTAAAAAGACGCAGGTCGAGTTGATGAAGCAGGTGGCGGCCAGGGGCGGAAACAGGACGGCAATACCGGTCAGCCGGGATGCGAGGGCGATGACCGCCAGCAGCAGGCCGCCGCCCAGCGACCCCCACAACAAACGGGAAAGGGAGATGACCCCCGGACGGTAGACCTCGGGCGCGAACTCCTCACGGCACAGGGAGGCCAGTCTGAATTGCACCGAACCGGATTTGAACAACATCGATACGTCCCTTTTCCCCATCGGCCCGTTTCGGACGGCGGAACCGGAGGTTTGCACGGCCCGCTCCCGGACGGCGTCCCACCGGACGGCTGCCGGGAGCGGGTATGCAGGCTGTTGGTTGAAAACCGTTCATAGGAGGAAGAAGGTCCGCGCCGGGGGGCCGCCTCGGACGCGGACATCCTCCCTCCTCCGGTGAGGCTACGCCCAGCCCAGTTTCTTGCGGGCGGCCTCGAAGTCGTTGATGATCATCTCGGCGACCTTCTGCGGGTCGGGATCGACGTTCATGCAGGAGCCGATAAGCTCTTTGGTTCCGCCGTAGAGGAAGTCGCGGACCTTTTTCGAACCCTGCACCGGCGCGTGCACGCAGTGGTAGGAGTCGAAACCGAGCATGCGGAAGGCCAGGGCAGCGCCCACGCCCTTCTCGTTGGACCATTCCGGCGTGACTTCCGCGAACGGCAGGTCCTTGATGGGATGCCCGGCGAAACCGGCGATGGTCGCGAAGGTGCCCACGGCATGGGCGTTGTCGATGCATTCACCGAAGTGCAGAACCGGCGGCAGGTTGTCGCCGAGAAACGCCTTGAGGCTGTCGCCGCACTTTTCGCGGGCTTCGGGCCTGCAATAGCCGAGCTTGGCCATGGGGAAGGAAGCGCAGCCGTTGGTGAAGACCAGGATGTTGTTCTTCAGCAGGATGTCCACGATGTCCACGATGGCCTTTTCAAAGACGATGCGGGTGTTCGTGCAACCGGCCAGGTTGATGATGCCCCGTATCTTGCCTTCCTTCAGGGCCTCGGCAATGGGCTCCACGCTGCCGCCGAAGTGTTCGCTCAGCACCTCGAGGCCGAAGCCGACCTGGGCCTCCATCTCGTAGGGCGGGATGTGCCGTTTCACGTCGCGCCGGTTGGTGAAGCTCTCGATGGCGCGGGTGACGATCTTCTCGGCCAGCTCGGGCAGCTTGTCGATGTCTTCCAGGTCGCGCTTGTAGCCGATGTGCTCGGCGCCGGGCAGCCGGTTGGACTCGTTGGTGGTCACGACCACGGTCTTGTAGCAGTTGGCCACGTCCATGATGCCGGGGAAGACCTCCTGGATGTCCGCCAGCCACAGGTCGAGCGCGCCGGTGGCGACCACCAGCTCGGAGCCGTTGGCGTTGGACAGGGGGATGACCCCGCCCAGCCGGTACATGGAGGACAAGCCGGAGCAGCAGATGCCGTAGAACTGGATGCCCTTGGCCCCGGCCTCCTCGGCCATCTTGACGAACTTGTCGGTCCGGGCGGTCTCGATGACCTTCATGGCCATCATCGGGGCGTGGCCATGGATGGCAATATTGACGGTATCCGTTTTCAGCGCGCCGAGATTGGCCTTGATGGTGCTGCGGCTGGGAACGCCGAACAGGCAATCCTGGGCAATGGAGCCGCCCACCACGCTGTTGAGGGAGAAGGTCAGTCCCAACCGGAGGAAGTGGTCCATGGCCTTGCGCCAGTCGCCCTGGGTGCCGACCGTGGTCTGATGCAGCGCCTCGAACACCTCGTGATAAGAGCTGATCGGGGTCAGGCCGAGCTCTTCCCATACCTTCTGGCGCTCTGCCGGGGCGATTGCCTTGAGGGTCTTGTGCGTCCCGGGCACGGTGCGGCTCATGTCTTCGAGCAGGATGTCGGCGATCTCGCCGGCCAAGGTCTCGACGGTCTTGCCCTCGGTCTCCAGCCCGTAGGCCTTGGCCACGCCCATGACCTTGTCCTTGCCGACGATGGGCAGATCAACATTGCCCTCGGCGGCCTTCTTCATGGTCAGCATGACCTCGCGGGCGCGGGCGCCGTGTCCGGCAACGCCGCCGGCCGCCGAACGGACCATGTTGCGGGCCACGATCAAGTCGGCGTTGGCCCCGCAGGTTCCCCTGGGCGAACGCTCCGTGATCTTGCACGGCCCGAGGGAGCAGATCCGGCAGCAGACCCCGGCAAGGCCGAAGGTACAGTGCGGTTTCTGCTTGTCGAACCGATCGAAGCAGTTTTCCACGCCCTGCTCGTCCATGTACTTGAGCATCTCCCGGACCGCCGGGTCCGGGGCGTGGTTCATCACATCCTCTTTGCTGGCGAAGGATTCGCGGTAGGCTTTGACCGCATCCTTGTAGTCGGTAAAATCGTTGTCGTGGTGGTGATGGCCGTGACCATGCTCATGCGAATGGTTGTCGCCGCACATAGCAAAACTCCTTGGCTTGAAGATTATTCAGCAAGCGGCGGCGCGTATCGCAAGACCGAGCGGCAACCCCGCCCCGGCCAAACGTCCTTCCCGGACAGCACCGCCAGACCGCAAACCCTTTCCGTCAAGGGCAATCCTCGTGCCAACACCTCGCATTGGTTAATCAGCTGATATAACGATGTATTTGCTGATATTCACAAAAGGCTGAGCGACGAAATTCCGTTGCATAACGATATTTCGTTCCTTCATCACCGAGTTCTCGTTGATGAACGCTGCCCGGAAGACGTGGAAGGGGAGGACTCGCGGTCGCCGTCGGAAAGTTTCGAACTAGAGAGGGAGGAAATAGCAGCCCGCACGGACGGCCCCGGAGCGGATAACCACCCGCCGTCACGGGAACTTTATTTCCGACGATCTGTGACCTTACCCAAAACACGCCCGGCCTTGGCGACAAGCTGCGAAACCGGGCATGCTCCTTGCTCAGTAACAAGGACTCATTGCGAGTATCCATTCCAAAAGTTCACTCCCGCAGGTCGGCAGAGACATAATAAACGCCATCAACCAGCCTAAAACTCTCCGATTCTGTACTGCGGGAGTGAACAACAAACTCAGGAGACGAAATGATGACCTATAACGAGATGCAATCCGTATTGATGAAGGAGCTGCGCCTGTACCACTATCCGGTCGCGGTCAAATTCTTCTTCGACGAGAACGAGCTGGAGGCATTCCGGCAAAACGCCCCGGAAATCCACGCGCCGCTCAAGCCCATGACCTTCTGCCAGTGGGAGATCGCCGCCCGCATGCAGGGCCAGATCGTCTACGCCGAAGTGGACGGCCTCGGCTGCGGCAATGCCCGATTCTGCTTCGGTTGGAAGGACTTGGACGACGCCGAGATCAAGGGCCACGCCAAGTATGTTCAGGACCTTGAACAGGCGAAGCGCTTTGTCGTCAGCAAACCCATGCTCGAGACAAAGCCGCTCGGCATTGCCGTGGCTCCGCTCGGCTCCATCGACGGCCTGTACGAGCCGGACACGGTGCACTTCTACTGCGACAACATGCAGGCGTATCACCTGGCCGTGGACTACATGGCCGCGACCGACACCCATCCGCTCCGCCCGAACATCACCATGAACTCCTCCGCCTGCGGCGGCAACGTGTTCTCCTTCATGGAGCAGGAGTTCAACATGCTTCCCGCCTGCTCCGGCAGCTACAACGCCGGCAAGACCGAACGCGGCGAGATCAACGTGATCATCCCCGGCAGCAAGTTCACGGCCACATTCCAGCGGCTCATGGACCGCATCGAGAAGGCGAGCAGCTCCATCACCCGGCCCGGCGACGGGTTCCCCGGTGCGGACATCTGCAAGAACTGTCCGCTGATCATCTTCAAGAAACAGTAGACAGCATCCGGACCACGAGAAGACAGGCGGCTCCCGACGGGGCCGCCTTTTTTCGCGCCGATGACCGACGCAAAAAACATGGGGCGGCCCGCCAGTTCGGCGGGCCGCCCCTTTTACGTCGCGAGCCGGGCTATGCGACCGGGGTTAGCGCCAGCACAGGTTCGACCGCGCTTCGTTGAAGTCGGCGAGGATCATCGCGGCGACCCTCTTGGGATCGGTGTCCACCTTCATGCTGGAGCCGAGCAACTCCCGGGTGCCGCCATAGAGGAAGTCGCGCACCTTTTCCGAGCCCTGCACCGGCGCGTGCACGCAGTGATAGGAGTCGAAGCCGAGCATGCGGAAGGCCAAGGCCGCGCCCACGCCCTTCTCGTTGGACCATTCCGGCGTGACCTCGGCAAAGGGCATGTCCTTCATCTGATGCCCGGCGTACCCGGCGATCTCCCTGAATGTGGCCACGGCGTGGGCATTGTCGATGCATTCACCGAAATGCCACACCGGAGGCAGCTCACCCCTGAGGAACATCTGCAGCTTCTCGCCGCACTTGTTCAGGGCCTTCTTGCTGCAGTACCCCAGCTTGGCCATGGGGAACGAGGCGCAGCCGTTGGTGAAGACCAGGACGTTGTTCTTCAGCAGGATGTCGACGACTTCCACGATGGCCTTTTCGTAAACGACCCGGGTGTTGGTACAGCCAGCCAGGTTGATGATGCCCTTGATCTGCCCGTTGATGATGGCGGACGCCACGCGCTCCATGCACCCGTAGTGGGCGTCGAGGGTCTCCAGGCTGAAGCCGACCTCTGCCTCCATCTCGTGGGCCGGGATGTGCCGCTGAACATCCCGGCGGTTGGCGAAGCTCTCGATGGCGCGGGCGACGATCCTGTCCGCCAGCTCGGGGAGCTTGTCCAAATCCTCCAGGTCCCGCCGGTAGCCAATGTGCTCGGCCCCGGGCAGCCGGTTGGATTCGTTGGTGGTGACGACCACCGTCTTGTAGCAGTCGGCCACGTCCATGATGCCGGGGAACACTTCCTGAATGTCCGCCAGCCACAGGTCCAGGGCGCCCGTGGCGAGCACCAGCTCCGACCCGTTGGCGTTGGACAGGGGAATGACGCCGCCGAGCCGGTAGAGCGAGGACAACCCGGAACAGCAGATACCATAGAACTGAATGCCCGCCGCCCCGGCCTCTTCCGCCATCTTCACGAACTTGTCCGAGCGGGCCGCCTCAATGACCTTGGTGGCCAGCATTGGAGCGTGCCCGTGGATGGCGATGTTGACGGTGTCCGTCTTCAACGCGCCGAGGTTCGCCTTGACGGTGGTCCGTTTCGGTGTGCCGTAGAGACAGTCGCTGGCGATGGAGCCGCCGACCACGCTGTTCATGGAGAATGCGATGCCCAGCCGCATGAACTGATCCATGGCCTTGCGCCAGTCGCCCTGAGTGCCGACCGTGGTCTGGTGCAGCGCCTCGAAGACCTCATGATAGGAGCCGACCGGCAGCAGGCCCAGTTTCTCCCAAGTCTGCCGACGCTCGGGAGTTGCGACCGCATCCAACGTCTTGTGCGGCCCCGGCACAGTGCGGCTCATGTCTTCGAGCAGGATGTCGGCGATCTCGTTCGCCAGCTCCTCGACGCTCTTGTCCTTGGTGGCAAGGCCGAAGGCCGAGGCCATATTCCTGACCGTCCCCTTGCCGAGGATGGGCAGGTCGACTTCCCCGGCGGCGGCCTTCTTCAAGGTCAGCATGACTTCGCGCGCCCGCGCACCGTGGGCCGCCACGCCGCCAGCCGCCGCACGCACCAGATTGCGGGCCACGATCAGGTCCGCATTGGCCCCGCACGTGCCCCGGGGAGAACGTTCGGTTATCTTGCACGGTCCGAGCGAGCAGATGCGGCAGCAGACGCCCGCAAGGCCGAAGGTGCAATGCGGCTTCTGCTTGTCGAAACGGTCGAAACAGTTCTCGACGCCCTGCTCATCCATGTATTTGACCATCTCCCGAACCGCCGGGTCAGGGGCCTGGTCCATCACCTCCGCCTTGCTGGCGAAGGTTTCGCGGTAGGCTTTGACCGCTGCGGTATAGTCGGTGAAGTCATTATGGTCATGGTGATGTCCATGCTCATGGGAATGCTGTTCTTTTTCCATGTAATGCCCCTTCTGGCTGTGTTGTTCGAAAGGGCTGTGGAGGACGCTTGCGTCACTCAACCCCCTCGGAAGTAGGGTTGTGGATTGGCAAGAGGCGTGCCAGGTGGCATTGATCGCTTTACAAATTGAATTTATTGGATAAACAGATTTACCCCCACAACCGGAGCAACGAAATTCCGTTGATCCAACCTTCTCCGCCGTTGCAACAACGGAATACCGTTTTCAGCACTATGACGAGAGGGATTCCAAGTCGGTTGTCGCTCCTGTGGAAGCTCTATCCCCGGCAATACGGATGCACGGCTTGATTGTTTCCACCCATTCACGCTGTTATCAGAGGTTCAATCCCTCATGGGTCGCCAAGGAAATGCACGGCTGCGCGCAGATTGCGCAGGGCATATCCTCTTGGCCGGCTCCAGGTTGTCGGCTCGTTTCCTCTCGGCCACCCGCGCGAAAGCCGAAACTTCGGGATCGTCTGCCCCACGTTCCCCCACGCCGCGGCATCCGGCGTGCAGCCGGGTTCGGCCCGGCGGACGGTGCCGCCCCATCGCCCCCCTGAACGACGCTGCCGCACCGTCGGCGTCGCACCCGCCGCATCAATTTTCACCCGCTACTCTTTACCACGATTTGGCACTAAACTTACCAACGGTTTGACACCGACTTTGCAGGTGTTACGGAATCCCACATCGTGCATATGATAGATTTCATCTATATTACCCATTGACGAATCTGATATCTGAAGGCCTTGAAAATAAGGGGGTTACCTTCATTTTTGTCGTTTACCCCGATCGCACCTTCTCAATATTTTTCTATGTGCTTAATTTAACAACTTGTAATAATTGAATTTTATTTTATTATTCAAGTCGAAACCCCTACGTCGTGTTCCATTATTCCGCAGCGGCGATTCCGCCCTGCTCAACCAAGGAGGCCATCTCATGAAATGTGACCGCCGAAGATTTTTGAAGCTCACTGCCTCTTCGGCAGCGTGTCTCTCCCTGGCTCAGATCGGAGTCGTCCTGACGCCGATAAAGAGCTACGCCGCCGGTCTGAAGATCGACGGGGCCAAGGAGATCCTGACCGTCTGTCCGTTCTGCTCGGTGAGCTGTTTCGCCATCGGGTACGTCAAGAACGGCAAGCTGGTCAGCGTCGAGGGCGACCCGGACTATCCCATCAACGAGGGTTCCCTGTGCGCCAAGGGCGCCGCCATGTTCTCCATGACCACGTCCCACCACCGGGTCCAGAAACCCATGTACCGCGCTCCCCACAGCGACAAGTGGGAAGAGAAGAGCTGGGACTGGATGATCGACCGCATCGCCCGCAAGGTGAAGGACACCCGCGACAAGCAGTTCGTGGCCAAGAACAAGGCCGGGAACCAGGTCAACCGGCTGGAATCCATGTTCCTCATGGGCACGTCCCACGCCAGCAACGAGGAGTGCGCCCTGACGCACCAGTTCGCGCGCGGCCTGGGCGTGGTGCACATGGACCATCAGGCCCGCGTCTGCCACAGCTCCACCGTTGCCGCCCTGGGCGAAAGCTTCGGCCGGGGTGCCATGACCAACCACTGGATCGACATCAAGAACGCCGACTCCATCCTGATCATGGGCAGCAACGCCGCCGAACACCATCCCATTTCCTTCAAGTGGGTGCTCCGGGCCAAGGACAAGGGCGCGACCGTCATGCACGTGGACCCGAAGTTCTCCCGAACCTCGGCCCGTTCCGATTTCCACGTCCCCCTGCGTTCCGGCACCGACATCGCCTTCCTCGGCGGCATGATCAAATACATCATCGACAACGAGAAGTACTTCAAGGAGTACGTGGTCGAATACACCAACGCCTCGATCATCGTGGGCAAGGACTTCGACTTCAAGGACGGCCTCTTCTCCGGCTATGACCCCAAGACCCGCACCTACGACAAGTCCAAGTGGGCCCTGGAGTTCGGCGCCGACGGCGTGCCCAAGCGCGACAAGACCCTCAAGGACCCGCGCTGCGTGTTCCAGCTCCTGAAGAAGCACTACTCCCGCTATTCCCTGGACAAGGTCTCGGCCACCACCGGCGTGCCCGAGGAAACCCTGCTCAAGGTCTACAAGACCTACACCGCCACCGGCACCGGCACCAAGGCGGGGACCATCCTCTACGCCCTGGGCTGGACCCAGCACACCGTGGGCGTGCAGAACATCCGCACCTCCGGCATCATCCAGCTGCTCCTGGGCAACATCGGCATCGCGGGCGGCGGCATCAACGCCCTGCGCGGCGAACCCAACGTCCAGGGGTCCACGGACCACGCCCTGCTCTACCACATCCTGCCCGGCTACATGGCCATGCCGCAGGACAACTGGGACACCTACGAGGCCTACAACAAGGCCAACACCCCGATCAGCAAGGACCCGCAGTCCGCCAACTGGTGGCAGCACAAGCCCAAGTACTTCGCCTCCCTGCTCAAGGGCTGGTTCGGCGACAACGCCACCAGCAAAAACGGCTTCTGCTACGAGCTGCTGCCCAAGATCGACAAGGGCGGCGACTACTCCTACCTGTTCATGTTCGACCGCATGTACCGGGGCGAGATGACCGGCGGCTTCTTCATGGGCCTCAACCCCATGAACAGCGTCCCCAACACCAACAAGATCCGCAAGGCCATGGACAACCTGGAATGGGTCGTCTGCGCCGAGCTGCACAACTCAGAGACCACCGACAACTGGCACCGGCCCGGCGTGGACCCGAAGGACGTCAAGACCGAGTTCTTCCTCCTGCCCTCCGCCCACCGCCTTGAAAAGAGCGGCTCCGTGACCAACTCCGGCCGCTGGCTGCTGTGGCACGGCCAGGCCGTTCCACCCCAGTACGAGGCCCGGCCCTTCGCCGAGATGTACATCCCGATCATGAACAAGGTCCGCGAGCTCTATGCCAAGGAAGGCGGCACCTTCCCCGACCCCGTGCTCAAGCTCGACTGGCCCGACAAGTTCGATCCCGAAGACCTGTGCCAGCGGATCAACGGCCGCTTCACCCGCGACACCAAGGTCGGCAACAAGACCTACAAGAAGGGCGACCAGGTTCCCTCCTTCACCGCGCTGGGCGACGACGGCTCCACCTCCAGCCTGAACTGGCTCTACGCCGGCAGCTGGACCGAGGAAGAGGGCAACAAGTGTCTGCGCCGCGACCCGAAGCAGACCCCCATGCAGGCCAAGATCGGCCTGTTCCCCAACTGGTCGTGGTGTTGGCCCGTCAACCGCCGCATCCTTTACAACCGCGCCTCCGTGGACCTGAACGGCAAGCCCTTCAACCCGGACAAGGCGGTCATCGAGTGGAAGGACGGCAAGTGGATCGGCGACGTGCCCGACGGCGGATGGCCGCCCCTGGCCACCGGCAAGGGCAAGTACCCCTTCATCATGCACACCCACGGCCTGGGCCACCTGTTCGGCCCCGGCAGGCAGGACGGTCCCTTCCCGGAACACTACGAGCCGGTGGAGACCCCGGTGGACAGCAACCTGTTCTCCAAGCAGTTGAACAGCCCGGTGTACAAGTTCGCCACCAGCGCCATGGACATCCTGGCCAAGCCGGCAGACCCCAAGTACCCCATCGTGCTGACCACCTACAGCCTGACCGAGCACTGGTGCGGCGGCGGCGAGACCCGCAACGTGCCCAACCTGCTCGAGGCCGAGCCGCAGCTCTACGTCGAGATGAGCCACGAGCTGGCCGAGGAGAAGGGCATCAAGAACGGCGAGGTGATCATCGTGGAGTCCATCCGCGGACAGGTCGAAGCCGTGGCCATGGTCACCATCCGCATGCGCCCGCTCAAGGTGCACGGTCGCATCATCCACGAGATCGGCATGCCCTACTGCTTCGGTTGGACCACTCCCGGCAGCGGCGACTCCACCAACAGGCTGACGCCGTCGGTGGGCGATCCGAACACCACCATCCCGGAGTACAAGGCGAGCTGCGTGAACATCCGCAAGGCGGCCAAGATCACCGAACTGGCCACCCCATAAGGAAAGGAGACCGTCATGACCAAATCCATATTGATCGACACCTCCCGCTGCACGGCGTGCCGCGGATGTCAGATCGCCTGCAAGGAATGGAACGAGCTTCCGGCCAACAAGACCTACCAGGTCGGCTGGGGAAGCCACCAGAACCCCAAGGACCTGAACCCCAACAACTACAAGCTCGTCCGCTTCAGCGAGAACCTGGACAACGGCGTGGTCCGCTGGAACTTCTTCCCGGACCAGTGTCGGCACTGCGAGGTCCCGCCCTGCAAGGAAGTGGGCGACGTGTACCTCGATGAGGCCATCGTCAAGGATGAAAAGACCGGCGCGGTGATCTTCACCGAAAAGACCGCGAAGTTCTCCGCCGACGAGGCCGAGCAGGTGCGCGAGGCGTGCCCGTACGACATCCCCCGGCGCAACGACAAGACCGGGCTGTTGTCCAAGTGCACCATGTGCAACGAACGCATCCATGCGGGCATGCCCCCGGCCTGCGTCAAGTCCTGCCCCACCGGGGCCATGAACTTCGGCGATCGCGCGGACATGCTCAAGCTGGGTGAACAGCGGCTCGCCGTCCTCAAGAAGAAATGGCCCGGCGCGATGCTGGCCGATCCCGAGGACGTCAACGTCATCTTCCTGCTGATCGACAAGCCCGAGCACTACCACACCAAGGCCGTGGCCCAGGCCGGAACCGGCCCCATGTCCAAGCAGCAGTTCCTGGCGACGCTGGCCCGCCCCTTCAGGGCAATGAAAAGCTAGAACACCTCTCAACCTTCCCTCTCCGGGCGGGGCGCATCGCGCCCCGCCAAAGGGGGGAGCATGGAGCAACCATGACCATGACCACCGCCCTGGCAAGAATTGAATCCACCGTCGAAGGCATCCGCACCCGCGACGCCGCCTACCACCCGCTGACGGAGCGGTTCGGACCGCTCTTCATCATGGGGGAGCGCGCCCGCGAGGCAGCGCGCAACCAAGGACTCCTCGTCCCGGACGTGGACGAGGCGAGGCTGGCCGACGGCGTGCCCGTCCTGACCGGGCTGGACCTCACGCCGTGGGGCGAAGCGCTGACGAAATCCGCCGGGCTCCTGCTGCCCGTGATCGTCAAGACCCTGGCCCTCGCCCCGGACCACGCCGAACGGCTGCGCGAGCTGCTCCTGGCCCCCGGAAAAACGGCCGAGCTCCTGCGGTCCCGCCTGGACGGCGGCCCGGACCGGCTGGTGGACCCCGCAATCTCCGCCGGGATCACGCCCACGGCGGCGCTGCCCTTTGCGGTGGACGCCGCGTCCGGCCCGGTCCTCGGCTGCCTGGCCGAATCCGTGGGCGGGAAACTGGCCGGGATCACCTGGGAGCGCGGCCATTGCCCGGTCTGCGGCTCCGCCCCGTCCATCGCCCAGCTCGCCCCGCCGGACAGCGGACAGTCCGAGTACCTGGTGGGCGGTGGCGGCAAAAAATTTCTGCACTGTTCCCTGTGCGGGCACGACTGGCACTTCAGCCGGACCGCCTGCGCCGCCTGCGGCAACGCGGACGACAAGACGCGGGAGCTGCTCTTCGTCGACGGGGCCAGGCATGAACGGATCGAGGCCTGCCGCGCCTGCGGCAGCTACCTGCTCTGCGTGGACCTGCGCGACTACGCCGAACGGCCCGACCCGGACGTCCTCCAGCTGGGGCTGATCCACCTGGACATCCTGGCCCGGAAGCAGGCCCTCAATCCCCTCGCCAACACCCTCTGGAACACCCTTACCTAGGCGGACCCATGACCACTTCGCTCCTGCGCATCCCGACCGTTCCCCTCTCCCCGCTGCCCGAGCCGGTCCCCGCCGCCACGTCCCGCGAATGCACGGTCCCCTTGCGGCGAATGGGCGAAGGCGGACTGGCGGACCGCGAGGACGTCATCGCCGTGGAGGCCGACCTCCTGGTGCGGGCCGGGGATCATCCCGAAACGGTCCTGTCCAGGACGCCGGGAGACGACCTGAACCTGGTGGTCGGACACCTCCTTTGCGAGGGAAGAATCCGCTCGGCGGCCGAGGTGGAGCGGATCTCGTTCACCTACGGCTCTCCGGCCGAAGTGGCGGTGACCCTGCGCAAGCCCGGCCCCGCGCCCTGACCGCGGAGCGCCCGCCCCTGCGCATCGCCCCCGGGATGCTCTTCAAGCTGAAGGAACTCTTCGAACGCAGGCAGAACCTCTTCCGCAACACCGGCTCGACCCACGCGGCCGCGCTCTTCGATGCCGACGGGGCGCTGCTCGCCTACGGCGAGGATGTCGGGCGGCACAACGCCTTTGACAAGGCCATCGGCCGCGCCCTGCTGGAAGGCACGCTCGGATCGGCGGCCATCGGCATGCTCTCGTCGCGCATCGCCCTGGCCATGGCGGCCAAGGCCGCCGCGGTGCGCCTCCCGGTGCTCTGCGGCTTCTCGGCGGCCACCAGCGCCGGGGTGGACGTGGCCAGGGCGCACGGCATCACCCTCGTGGGCCGGCTTCGGGGCCGGTCCTTCGACGTCTACGCCAATCACTGGCGGCTCGGAAACGAACAGGACTTCTAGCGGGTCTGGAGCAGCATCAGCCCGACCAGGGCGGCCAGCAGCACGGTCCAGATGAGGGCCGCCTGCAGGGTGGCCTTCTTGGCGCGCTCTTTTTCATACCAGGAAAGGGGACGGATGCCCTGGGCCAGGAAGGTGACCACGCCCGCCAGGTTCAGGCAGATGACGTTGGCCGCGAAGAGCAGCCCCGCGCCGCCCGCCTCCGGGAACATGGACGCACCCAGGAACAGGCCGCAGGCGATGAGCGGCGGAAGCAGGGACAACGCGACCATGACCCCCACCAGGGAGGTGGGGACGCCCAAAGTCACGGTGATAATCCCGGCCGCGCCCGAGACCATGGCCAGGATGATGTCCGAAAATTCGGTCACGCTGCGACTCATCAGCTCCTCGGACGGGTCGGGCAGGCCGAGCAGCAGCCCGGCTCCGGCGGACAGCGCAAAGCACAAAACCACGCCCACGGTCAGGGTCTTGATGGACTCCCAGGTGAGCTTCCTGTCCCCCAGGGTGGTGGCCAGGGCCAACCCCACGTTGGGACCGAGCAGCGGGGCCAGGACCATGGCCCCGATGATGATCGCCACATTGCCGCGCATGAGGCCGATGATCCCCACCAGGGACGAGAACAGCACGAGCATGGCGTAATGCCGGGAGAGCAGGGTCGTGTCCAGGACGTCGGCATACAGCTCCTCGCGGCTGATGCGGCCGTTGCCGTTCCCGTTGTCCTCTTCCTCCCCTGCCTGATCCCCGTTCTTCTCCGCCTCCTCTTCCTTGGTCAGCGGGTCCAGCCGGGGCAGGGTCGCCTCGGCCGGATAGACCACGATCCGATACTTGTCGGTCCAGGCGAAGAGGTTCTCCATCTTGTCCAGGACGTCCTCGGTCTCGCGCACGTCCAGGACCACGCGAAAGGACAGGGACTCGCCGTCGTCCAGGGGCGAACCCCAGAACACGTAACCCTCGTCGGACTGGCGTTCCTCAAGGGACTTGGCCACGTCCTCCTTGTCCTCGCGGGGAGTGACGATCTCTATAACGCGCAGTGCCATGCAATACCTCGCAATGGTTGATCCGCGAGGAGTAGCACAAAGGGCGGGGTGAGTACATCCGCCGATCGGCCCGCCCCCCGCTTGCGGGGGGCGGGCCGTCCGTCCGGACTAGGAGGCGCCGAGCTCTCCGATCAGGCCGTCCAGCTCCTTGGCGATGGAGGCCAGCTCGTGGCAGGCGCGGGCCGATTCGGCCATGGCTTCGCTGGTGTTCCTGGAGATGCCGTGCATCTCATCGGTAGCCTTGGTGATCTGTTCCGAGGCCGCGGACTGCTCCTCGGCGGCTGCGGCGATACCCTGGACTTGGTTCACGGAGTCGCGGGAGACCTCCACGATGGCCTGCAGGGAGTCGCCCGCGTCGCGAGCCAGGGAGGTACAGATCTCGACCACGCGGGCCACCTTGTCGGTCTCGCTGACGTTGCGCTGGGCCATGCTCTGGATGGCGCCGATGGCGTTGCCCACCTCGGTGGTGGCGACCATGGTCTTTTCAGCAAGCTTGCGGACCTCGTCCGCGACAACGGCGAAGCCGCGCCCGGCGTCGCCCGCGCGGGCCGCCTCGATGGCCGCATTGAGCGCCAGCAGGTTGGTCTGGTCCGCGATGTCGTTGATCACGGTCATGACCTTGCCGATGCCGTCGGCCTGTTCGCCCAGCTCGCCCATGTTCGCCTTCAGGGTGGAGGCAAGCTCCCGGACCTCGCCGACGGTGGAGGCCACCTTGACCACCACGTCGCGTCCGGCCTGGGCCTGAACCTGGGCCTGCTCGGCGTTGAGCGCCGCCTCGTTGGCGTTACGGGCCACCTCCAGCACGGTGGAATTCATCTCGTCCATGGCCGTGGCCGTCTCGGTGGCGCGGGCGCTCTGCTCTTCGGCCCCCCGGCGCGATTCCTCGACTCGGTCCAGGAGCTGGCCCGAGGCCGTGGTCATGCGCTCGGACAGCCGACCGGCCCGGTCCGCGACCCGCTGCATCTTGCGCTGGGAATCGAGGATGTCGGTCTGGTCCACCACCACTTCCAGCGCGCCGACCACGTTCTGGTGCTCGTCGAACAGCGGCGAGGCGTACCCCTTGATGTCCACCGCGCCCTTGTCCAGGGTCCCTCTGGTGGTACCCACGCTCCGTTTGCGGGTGCGCATGGACTGGGTGCAGACACAGTTTTCCGTTTCGCAGATGTCGGTATTGAAGACCCCGCTGCACGGCTTGCCGAGCAGTTCGTGGTCGCTCCTGCCCGCGATCTCCTGGGCGTTCTTGTTGAGGAAGAGCAGCTTGTGGCTTTGGTCCACGGAGAACACCGGGAACGGGAAGGAATCAAAGGTGGCGGTGTAGGTGTCGGCCACCCGGTTCATGGACCGGATGAGCTGGGCGTAGGCCCCCTCGTAGCGCGTGGCGTCGCCGCGCGTCCGGATCACGCCGCGCCCCACCTCGCGGGCCGTGGCCTCACAGTCGTCGATGAGCGCGCTCAGGGTCGCCGGGATGCGGCTCACCGAACGGTGGATGGAGCCGATCTCGTCCTTGGAGGCCACGGGCTCGCCCTCGGCCAGGTTGCCGCGCGAGACGTCCTCGGCCAGGGCGCGGATGCGGTCCAGGGGACGGAACACGGCGCTCGGCCAGGGCGCGGATGCGGTCCAGGGGACGGAACACGGCGTAGCGCAGGACCACCAGGAGGGTCAGGAGAGGGACCACCACGGCCAGGCCGAAGAGGACCAGGACCAGCACCGAGGCGCTGTCCAGGATGGCGTTCTGCAGGGAGATGTCGCGGGCCAGGGTGATCACGCCGATGTTCTTGCCCTGATAGTCCTTGACCGGCAGGTAGGCCACGGCAAAATCCCCGACAATGGCCACGTAGCGCCCGTCCTCGGCCCGGCGCAGCAGGTCCGCCGTGACCGCGCCGTCGAGCTGGGCGTTTTCCTTGCCCGCCACCCGGACGAAGGCGTCGTCCACCAGCGGGTATTTGGCCGGGTCCTGGAGATTGGTCGTGGTCGGCAGCAGGGAACTGTTCATGTACAGGGTGTAATAGCTGCCCTCCTCGTCCTGGAAGAGCTTGAACACGTCGCCGTAGCTCTTGAGCACCTCCACCGAGCCGAGGCGGTTGCCCGCCGCGTCCTTGACCGCCACCAGGCCGCGGATGGCGAACCCGCCGCGTCCGGGCTCGATGCCCCGGCGGGGCTGGCCGTCGCGGTTCACGTCGATGACGGTCTTGCGGAAGCTCGAAATGTCGTCCGAGATGTCCACCCAGTTCCCGTTGCGCTTGGCCTGCTTCTCGCGCCACATGCGGGCCAGGCTGCGCGCGTTGGGCAGGTGGAAGTGGAGCTGGAGCTTGGACCCAAGGGTCTCGCTGTACCCGGCCATGGTGGAGGCCAGGGCCAGGCGAAGCCCTTCGCGGGCGGACTGCACCACCGGGTCGCTCTCGTCGTTGATGTTCCCCTGGTGGGCCAGGGTGAAGGCCTCGATCACCGCGGGCATGCGGCTGAAGAGGGCTGCCTCCTCCTGGGCGCGGACCGCCGCTTCCTCGGTGTTCTGCTCCAGGGTTCTCGCGGCGTCGCCGACCAGCATCTCCGCATAGGAGGTCCTCAGCTCGTCGAACTGCCCGCTCAACAGCAGATAGCCCCCGCAGCCGATCAGAAGGACCAGCGGGATGGTCGGCAACAGGATCTTGAATTTGATGCTCATATTCGTGCTCCGATGACCAGGGATACCGCCTCCTAGGACAGCCCCCCGAAATGTATAAAGAAATGGCACCCGGCATAGAAAAACAGCCGTACCGTAACACGGTTTAATAGGAACGCAACACGTCGGACACAATTATATTGGACAAGTTCCAACATTCACAAAATAGGTTTCCCCATCCGGCAACGGTTCTCCCCAGACCCAACACGCTTGTGAAAAATCGACATATCTCCCGGGAACGCCCGATCCCGGCTTCCATGGCCGAAAAGGGTTGCGCAGGAGATTGTTTTATGTAAGAAGGCGACCTCCACGGACGGGCAACCCTCCGCGGAAGATCGCACCCACCGAGGGAGCGCCTTCCGCCCCATGCGTCCCCATCGTCTAGCCTGGTCCAGGACGACGGCCTTTCACGCCGTTAACAGGGGTTCAAATCCCCTTGGGGACGCCAAGGAAACACAAGGCCTTACGCACACCGCGTAAGGCCTTTTCCTTTTCGGGCGCGGCGTGGATATGGCGGTGTGCGGGGCTGGGTTCCGGGACGGAGGGGTCATTCCCCGGAGGACAGGAAACGGCCCAGGGCGGCGGCGAGAGCGGACAGCTCCAGGGGCTTGGACAGGTAGTCGTCCATGCCCGCGTCCAGGAAGGAATGCTGCTCCCCGGCCATGGCGTAGGCGGTCAGGGCGATGATGTGTATGGCCCGGTTTTCCTTGCCCGCATCGCCCTGCCGGATGGCCCTGGTGGCGGTCACGCCGTCCATGACCGGCATCTGGGCGTCCATGAGCACCACGTCGAAGCGCTCCGTCCTCAGGATGTCGAGGGCCTGCCTGCCGTTTTCCGCCCACACCACCCGACACCCCAGGAGCGACAGGTAGCGCTTGGCCAGGATGGCGCTGACCTTGTCGTCCTCGGTCAACAGGACGCGCAAGCCGGTCAACGACACGTTGTCCTGGCGGGCCCATTCGGGGCGGTGGATCTCCTCGTCGATGCGCTTGAAGGGGATGCTCACGTGGAACGCGGTTCCCTTGCCCACCTCGCTTTCCACCGAGATGCTGGCGTCCATGAGTCCCGCCAGCCGCCGACAGATGGCCAGCCCGAGCCCGGCACCCTGGTTCTTGCGGATGTTGCCCTTCTCTCCCTGAGTGAAGGGGGAGAACAGCTCCGTGAGCTTGTCGTCCGGAATGCCGAGGCCCGTATCCAGGACCGACAGGAGGATGCGGACTTCGTTCTCCCGCGCTTCGGGCAACTGGCGGACCTCCACCGAGATGGACCCTCCGGCGGGCGTGAACTTGAGGGCGTTGCCGATCAGGTTGATCAGGATCTGCTGCAGGCGGACCGCATCGCCGATCAGTTTGGTGTGCGTTTCCGGGTCCAGCATGGAGGTCAGTTCGACGCCCTCCTGGCTGGCCAGGGGCAGGAAGATGTCCAGCGCCTGGTTGAGGACCTCGAACAGATCGAACGGCTCGTTGATGATCGACAGCTTGCCCGCCTCGATCCGCGACAGGTCGAGGATGTCGGAGAGCAGCCGGGTCAGTCTCCTTGAGGACTGGGCGGCCAGAGAGACGTACTCCTTCTGGTTTTCGTCCAGGTCGGTGGATTCCAGCAGTTGCAGCATGCCGAGAATGCCGTTCATGGGCGTGCGGATTTCGTGGCTCATGTTGGCCAGGAATTCGGATTTCGACCTGTTCGAGGCCTCGGCGGCCTCCTTGGCCTTGAGCAGATTCTGCTCGGCGGTTTTCAGGCCGGTGACGTCCTGCACGGTCTCCACCGCTCCCAGGATGTCGTTGTCCGGCCCGACGATCAGGGCCGCGGAAAAGGTCAGCCACTTGCCGTTCTCCCCATGTCGGGGAAAAAATCGGTGAACACGCAGATCTCCAGCATGTTCTCGACGCCGCATTCCGCCTTGTAGATTTCGGCAATGGCCCGGTCGTCCTGATTCAGGAGCAGATCGCACAGGCAGGGCCGCCCGTCCTTGTAGAACGCCTTCCAGTGATTGCTGCTGTGCTGGACATCCTTCTCGGCAATGCCGGTCAACTGTTCGATGGCCGTATTCCAATGCAGGACCTTGTGGTCCCGGTCGATGAAGAACATGGGGACAGGGGAGCCGTAGACCACGGCGTTCAGTTTCCGCTCGCTGTTCTCCAGCCGTTTCTCGGCCAGCTTGCGCGAGGTGATGTCCTGGTTGGCGCCGACGGTCTTGATGGGCATTCCCCGCTCGTCGCGGATCAGCCGGTAACGGACCACCATATACCGTTCCTTGCCGTCGCGGCGGAGGATCCGGTGCTCCAGATTGACCTCGAAGAAGGGGTCGCTGGTGGAGAACAGCTCCTCCAGCGCATTGTTGACCAGATGCATGTCGTCCGGGTGCATGAACTCTCTGGTATAGGTCTCGGCGGGCATGCGGCAGCCGCCTTCCTGTGCGGCGGTTGTGCCGTAGAGGGCGTAGAACCGGTTGTCGAAGGTGAAGATGTTTGTGGCCAGCTCCATCTCCCACGGCGCCATTTCCGCGAGGTCCAGGACGAGATCCATCTGGGCCTGCCGGACAGTCAGGTCCTGGGAATTTCCGGTGCCGGGAAGCGGGCCGGGATGAATGACCTGTAGCTCCCGGATGGTCTTCCTGGCACGATCCAGCTCCTGGACGAGGCTTTCATTACGGGCAAGAAGCTGTTCATAGGTCGGTTTGTCTTCGTCAGTCATGGCGTTCCATTCTACCCGTGCGGTTCTCCCGTTTCGCTCCATAGAATCATAGAACGCCAAGTATTCCAATTAGAATATTCGCCACGGACGGCCTCTTGGCGAAAACGGCCTGCCCCGGCGCAGCGCGGGTCGGCTCCTCTTCGCCCCTGGAAGGACGGCGCTCCGGCCGGGGCGGGGTCAGGCCGTGGAGTCGAGCAACAAGCGCACGGCCACCCTCTCGCCGGGCGCAAACCTCGGCCCGAAGGCCGGGCAATGGGCCTCCACATCCGGGAACCCGGGGGCGTCCTCCCGGTGCAGGACGTAGCGGACGTACGGCCCCATGAACTGGGCTTCAACCACCGTGAACGGTCCGCCGGGGGCGCGCTCGGGCAGGACCCGTTCGGGCCGGACCACGACCTGCCCGTCCACCACGGCCGGGGGCGCGCTCCACTCCCCGTCTGGCCAGACGGCGCGGGGGATGCGGTTGGCGCTGCCCAGGAACGCGGCGGCGAACGGCGTGGCCGGGCGCGCGTACAGATCTTCCGGGCTTCCCACCTGCTCCAGCCGCGCGTCGCGCATGAGCACGATGCGGTCGGCCAGGGCGAACGCCTCCTCCTTGTCGTGGGTCACGAAGATGGTGGTGATGCCGAGGCGACGGCGCAGCTCGGCCAGCTCGCCGCGCATGGCCTCGCGCAGCCGGGCGTCCAGGTTGGAGAACGGCTCGTCCAGCAGGAGCGCGTCCGGGCCGGTGACCAGGGCGCGGGCCAGGGCCACCCGCTGCTGCTCGCCGCCCGAAAGCTCGTGTACGCGGCGCTCGCCGTACCCCTGAAGCCGGACCATGGCCAGCCCGTCGAGGGCCGCCGCGCGGATGGCCGCCTCGCCCATGTTGCGGCGCGAGCGCAGGCCGTAGGCCACGTTGTCGAGGACGTCCATGTGCGGGAACAGGGCATAGTTCTGGAACACGAAGCCGAGGTTGCGTTCCCGAGGGGGCAGCGCGCGCACGTCGCGCCCCCGGATGCGGATGGTCCCGGAGTCGGGCTGCTCCAACCCGGCGATGAGCCGCAGGGTGGTGGACTTGCCGCACCCGGACGGACCGAGCAGGCAGCACAGTTCGCCGGGGTGGAAGCGCACGGTCAGATCGCTGACCGCCGGAGTCCCTCCGAAGGTTCTGGTCACCCCGGCCAGCTCGATTTCAGCGCCGGGAGAGGAGTTCTCGTTGCTCGTCGATCGCGTCATGACTCTTCCTGTTTCCGTTTGCGGCCACGGCGATGAGCGCCGCGCCGATGCCGGCCATGGCCAGCATGACGGTGGAGAAGGCCGCCGCCTGCCCCACCTCGCCCCGGACCACGGCCTCGAACACGTCTACCGCCAGCAGCCGGGTGCCGGGGGTGATGATGAAGATGATGGACCCCAGGGCCTGGACCGAGGTCACGAAGGCGTACAGACCGCCCGCGAGCATGGCCGTGCGCACCGACGGCAGGATGACCCGCAGGAAGGTCCGCGTGCGGGACGCGCCCAGGCTCAGGGAGGCCTCCTCCTGGGAACGGTCCTGGGTCGCCAGCACCGACGCCCCGGCGCGCAGCCCCATGGGCAGCTTGCGGATGACCAGGTTCAGGACCACGATGGCCCAGGTCCCGGTCAGGATCAGGGGCGGCTTGTTGAAGGCCAGGGCGTAGCCCACGCCGATGAAGGTGCCGGGCACGGCGAACGGCAGGGTGGCCAGGATGTCCAGCGCCCTTGAGCCGGGAATGCGCACCCGCTTCACCAGATAGGCGAGCAGCTGCCCGCCCACGGCGGAGAGCACGCCCACGGCCAGGGAGAAGAACAGGGTGTTGCGCGCGCTGGCGAACCCCCGCGTGAACACGGTCTCGAAATACATGAGCGTGGGCGTGAACCCGCCCCCCAGGTGGCGGGTGAAGGCCGCAGCCAGGACCGCGCCGAGCAGGGCCAGCATGAACAGGGAGAAGAGCAGGCACGCGGCCCACACCGCGCGTCCGGCAAAGCCGCCCAGCTCCAGTCGGGCCGTCCCCCCGCCCCGGTCCGCTACCCGGTCGCGCCCGAACCGCGACTCCAGGACCCCGTAGCCGGAATAGGCCAGGAGGCAGAAGCCGAGCAGGACCACGTTCAGGGCCGAGGCCATGGACGGGTCGTACCGCCCGATGAGCTGGGTGTAGGAGGCCGAGGCCAGGGTGTCGAAGGGGCCGCCCACCACCAGCGGGGTGCCGAAATCGGACATGGCGTGCATGAAGTTGAGCAGGAACGCCGCCGCGCCCAGGGGCGAGGCCAGGGCCAGGGTGATGGTCCGCAGCACCCGCCAGGGGCGCGCCCCCAGGGAGCCCGCCGCCTCCTCCAGGGCCGGGTCGATATTCCGCAGGGCCGCCGCCGAGAGCAGGAACGCCGTGGTGGTCATGTCCACCACCTGCAGCACGAGCACGCTCTTCCAGCTGTACACGTCCCAGGAAATGTGCAGCCAGCGGTAGGTGACCAGGCCGTTGCGGCCGAACAGGAAGATGTAGGCGATGGAGGTCACGAACCCCGGCAGGATGATGGGCAGCAGGGCCGCCGCCCCCATGAACCGCCGCAGGGGGGCTCTGGTCTTGACCACCACCACGGCCATGGCCCCGCCCAGCAGGGAGGCCAGCATCGCCCCGGCCAGGGCCACGCCCAGGCTCGACCGGACGACCCCGGCAAACCTCGGCCCGGACCACAGCCGGGCGTAGGCCGCAAGCCCCCACTCCCCTCCCGGCCGCAGGCTCTCCAGCAGCACGGTCAGCGCCGGGTACCCAACCAACAGGAGGAGCACGGAAAAGGCGACGCAGGAGATCGAAAGCCCCTGCCAGGTCCGCACGGGGGTCATGGGCGGCTCCTCAGGCCGACGGCCGGGCTTCCGACAACAGGGCCGGAAGCCCGCACCGGGCCGCTATTGATACTTGGGGAACCGCTTGTTGAACTCGCCCACCACCCGCTCGCGCTCGCTGCCCCAGTGCTGGATGTCGTAGGGCACGAGGTTCAGGTCCGCGAGCCGGGGCACGCCGGGCAGGGGCTCCACATTCGTGGTCGGCACGCGGGGCGAGGCCTGCATGAGCACCTTCTGCCCCTCCGGGCTCAGGCACCAGTCCACGAAGGCGCGGGCGTTCTCCGGGTGCCTGGCGTTGGCGATGACCGACACGGGCGAGGGCCAGGCCAGGACGCCGTCCTCGGGATAGACCACCACGAGCGGTGCGTCCGGGTTGGCGTTGGCCATGATGTGCGGGTCCGGGGCGATGCCCACGGCGTACTCGCCGGACAGGGCCATCTTGCCGGGGGCCGACCCGCTCTTGGTCAGGAACGGGATGTTGGCGTAGAGCTTGTCCAGGAACGGCCAGCCGTCCTGCTCGCCCTTGATCTGGAGCACGCCGGAGACCGTGGTGTAGGCGGTGCCGGAGGTGTTCAGGTTGGAGGCCGAGACCTCGTCGCGGTAGTCCGGCGAGGCCAGGGCTTCCCAGGTCATGGGCACCGCGAGGTTCTTGGAGGCCAGCCGGTCCTTGTTGGCCAGGAACCCGACCACCACCAGGGAGACGCCGGTCCAGTAGCCGTCCGGGTCCTTGAAGGCCGCGTCCACGCGGGAGCCGTTGGGCGCCTTGTACGGGGCGGTCAGCCCTTCCTTCTTGGCCTGGATGAAGGCGTCGGACCCGCCGCCGAACCAGACGTCCGCGCCGGGGTTGGCCTTCTCGGCGCGCAGCCGGGTCAGGACCTCGCCAGACGACATGGTCAGGAACTCCACCTGGATGCCGGTGGCTTCCTTGAATTTATCCGCAATGACCTCGGGGCCGCCGTAGGCCACGTACATGGTCAGTTTCTTTTCTTCCTGTGCCGAGGCCGGGGTGGCGAACAGACCGGCCGTCACCAGCAGGGCCGCAATGAACCCCGCGAATTTCAATACGCGCATTTCGCTCTCCAACTCCTAGAGGTTGCCGCAGGACATTTCCACCAATGCGGCAACGTTACAGAAAAGGGCGGATGCCGAACAATTGTAATGAACTATAATTCAGGACACTCGAATAGATTGAAACTATTCCACTGACAGCTATCCGGCCACGTCCAGCGGCTCCCAGACGTTGACTTCGGCGGGCCCGGCCACGAGGTCGGCGGTGGCCTCGCGCATGGCGGCCATGTGCGGGGCCTTGGCGTGGGCAGCCAGGTGGGCCGGACTTTCCCATATCTCTTATCTATAGCTCCATTAATTTGGTTATTTTTAATGGAAATAAATCATTATTTTAGATAGTTAAATATAAACCGATATCAACATTCAATTAATGTTGACTTGAATATAAACTGCATTTATTTTTTAGTAAATTTATGAAAAAGCCATGGTCAACAGATTTAAAATTCTAGAAATAACCCTTGAGGGCGGAGAACGGCTCCCTGTTCTGCTTGCGCCAGACGGAACGCTTCCATTTCTTCCGGCTTATTATGTTATGAGCATGTGCAGGCCACGAGATTCAGCCAACACCATAACTGTCAAGCTGACGGCTATTAAAATTCTGCTCGAATGGGCTGCTTTAAATGAGATTGATCTGAAAGAGCGATTTCGATCTGGTAAAATGCTCACCGGCTCTGAAAGAGACAACTTGCTCCATGCCTGCCGCTTACATTTCAATACTCTTATGGCCCTCCAACAAACCACCGTTGTCAAGCTTGGTGGTGACGCAATCAAAACCGTAAATAATGCTACTGCTGCTCAAAGAATTCACTATATTGCCCATTATCTGAACTGGATGGGCTCAGAGCTCATCAAAAACATAGATAGAAGCAGGCCTGAGTTTGGCCAACTACATAAAGTCAGGGCAAATTTTGTAGACGAGTTGAGACTAAGAGCTGTGAGGCGCATAGGCCGGAGCCAAAGCCGAAGTAACCCCCCAAGGGGATTTAGCAAGAAAGTTCAGGATCGAATCGTAGAAGTGATCGTTCCTGGACATCCTGACAATCCATGGAAGAATGCCTTTGTTCAAATTCGAAACCAACTCTATATCACGATGTGCCTAGCTTTTGGCCTACGCATTGGCGAATCTCTTTGCATTAAGCTTCAAGATGTAAGGCTATCTGGCAACTGCCCCCGTATTGAGATTGTTCGCCGCCCTGACGATCCAGAAGATGATCGGAATCCAGCCCCTCAAGTTAAAACATTGCCCCGTCCGCTCCCCCTCAATTCAAATCAGGAGAAAAGCTGGACACCGCTGATTCATCGATATCTTACTAACTACCGAAGACGACTAAAGAAAGCCAGAAACCACAAATTCTTCTTCGTTGCACGTAATGGTGAAAAGCTCTCTTACAGTTCGGCCATTTCAATCTTAAAAACACTCAGAAATGTGTCTGGAATTCCCGACGATCTGACCCAACACTTAGTTCGCCATGCCTGCAACGAACGATTCTCCGAAAACGCAGAAGCTCTACAAATGTCAGCAGATGATGTTCGTGAGGCTCGACGACAATTAATGGGATGGGGACCAGCATCTAGGATGCCAGAGCTATATGATCAAAGATTTATCCAGAACAAGGCTCACGAAATCTCGATGGAGATGCAGGAGGATTTTTTTATCAATAGGAAGCTTAAATGAAGCAGCTGCAAGAGAATCTATTTTATGAACTCCCTAGGGTAGCCTTCACGCTTGACGGACAAACTTACGACCCAAGAGAAGATACCTGGATGTTCTATGACGGGGTACACAGACACTATATTCACTTCAATTTTCTCAGAGAAATTTTTACTGATGCATTGTTTAATAGCACAAAACGCTATTTCATATGGCGAGTGGCTAATTACACGTTTGCCACATCTGAAAAATACTATACAAGTCTAAAAAAATTTGTTCAGTCGACATACTGTGACAACACAAAAATCGCAAGCATAACATCTTCTGAAGTAATATCCTTTATTTCAACGCACAACAACCCAAATACCAGCGCACAGATAAAGACCCTATGTTGCCATTATCACAAGCTTGGCCTCACTGGAGTAACTAAAGAGACTTATGAACAATTAAAAGATATCAAAGTAAAGCACCCACCGCCACACACTGCAGTTAAGACTTGCGACCCAAGACAAGGACCATTCACTGAAGCTGAGTTTCAATCACTAAGCGATGCTGTCCACGAAGCATATTTAAATCATAGCCTTGATGATAATACGTTTCTTCTTTGGCTTTTGCTTGCAAACCTTGGACAACGCCGGAGACAAATAGCTTGGCTAAAAGTGTGTGATTTTATCACTGAACACGACGGAAGGAACTCAATTAGATTTTTTATCAACATGCCAATGGACAAACAAGGGCATGTTGAACCTCGCACTGATTTCAGAAGGCTGCAAATTCATACGGAATTTGCAGCGTTTATTCAAACAAGAATCGAAGAAATAAAACAAGACTATCTCAGACTAGGTTTTGATGAAGATTATGATCTGAATCAGTTGCCTTTACTTCCAAAGTGGACAAACACAACTAAAGGGCGTTTAAAATACCACATGCCCACTGAAACCATTGCTTATTTAATTTCTAATAAGCTTCTTAAGCACACGGGGAAAATCCTAAATCGTCAAGGTGAGAATTTGAATATCAACTCACGAAGATTCAGGCATACTCGCGGCACCAATTTAATGCTCAACGGCGCCTCATTGGATTCAATTGCTTACAACCTATGTCACTCAAGAAGGAGTTCAGCAAAGAGTTATATCGAACTTGGGGCAAAGCATGCTGAGATTGTGGACAAAGGCGTCGCTCCCTACCACAAACCTGTAGTCGAAGCTTTCAATAACAAAATCTTCAAACGTCCCAACATTACCGGCACTCGCCAGACATATATTCCTGTAGGAGCTGCGCAACAATTTGAAGAAGCTGGCCTTTGCGTTAAGCCTACTGGATGTGCAATTTATTTGCCCGATTCAAACGAACCGGAGACCTTTCTCGCTCGAGTCCCATTCTCTTGTTATCGCTGTCTATCCTTCAATGCTTGGGACAATATCGAGGTGCACAAAGAGCATCTTGAAATATTGGAACAAGAACGTGACCGATCGCTACAAGCGTTCAAAGAGGACGGCCCAGCCAGACAACCCGGCATGGCCGTGGCCCTAGACCCAACCATTATTGCTATAAAAAGTGTCATCGCCAGGATCGAGGCTGGGACCATTTCCGAATTTGAAGAAATGGAAACCGACATGGTTGATTCCTTTTGAGGTTGCTTATGCCCGAGAATATCACCCCTCAAATCCTCGCCAAACTGGAACCGTACCTTGAGCAACTAGACCAAACCTGGGAAGCTCAACCCGAAAACCAGCGTCACCCCACGCTACCTCTAACTGTTGATGGTAAAGTCAACGTGCGAGGTATTGCAAAAGTCATAGGCCTGCGCCAAAGCCAGGAACAACATTTCTTCCGCAAGCCAGAGCTGGCCGCACCGATTAACTCTCTAGCTCAAATTCAAGGGGTCAAACCCATTGGCTCCCGTATGTTAGCAGACCACAGCGATAAAGCTGCTGCAGATCGCCTTGCGAGGACGGCTACAGAGAAGAACAACCTTGCCCGCGTTCTAGCTGAAAAAGAGGCTGAGATCGAATCCTTGCGCGACGAAAATGCCATGCTGCACGCGCGGCTGGCTCAGATCGAATCCGCCGGGACTGCAATCCGTACCGATTGGCCGGAGGACTAATGCAGATCCGAGTCACGCGCATAGTCAGCCAGAAGACTTTCGGGACGATTTTTTCCGGAGAAATTCTTGATGGCGAACAGATCGGCGACCATGTCCAGGTCAAATTCATTGCCGCTAGGATTGTAGGCGTTCCCTCTGTAGATGAGACATGGGAAGTCTCCGGGCCTATCACGAGAACCAAATGGGGAGATCGGGTGGAGGCTGAGTACGCCTATCGTCAAAGACCCACAGGCAAGCTCATGATACCTTTTCTCGCCAACAACTGCCCCGGCGTAGGGTCTATCAGGGCTAAGCGGCTATGGGACCGCTGGGGTAATGACCTACCATCTGCCCTTTCCAGTGGTAATGTTGCTGAAATAGCAGAAGTGATTGCGCCAAACCGTCCTCTTCTCTCTCTCCGACTTGCATCATTAGTTATCCGTGAATGGAAACTGCAGGAAACAAAATCCGACCTGGCTGCATGGTTCCAAAAACACGGAATTGATTCCCCCCAGCTTTTTAAAACATGCTTCGCCACATTCGGTACAAATGCCGTGAAACGGCTCCGTAGCAATCCGTGGTGTATGGCTTCAATGATGAATTGGGAACAGTGCGATGCGCTTGGCTTAAAGGTACTTTCTGAAATTGGATCAGATGCACCTCTTGACTCAAACAAGCGCCTCCTTGGGGCCGTTGATTCATCCGTCAGAGACATTTTAACGTCCGGCTCTACCTCAGTTAGCCTGTTCGGCTTAAAAGAACTCCTGAAGGCCAAACTGGGGGACTCCAAGCTAGTGCATGACGCCATACAACTAGGACTTAGATATGGTGCGATCCTCCATGACGACAGCAAATGGATGGCGCCAGGATCGGCTTACATGGAAAGCGCTGTTGTCGGTGCCTTGCGGCGGCTTGAAGACAGCGGCAAAATCAAGGTCGATGAGCAAAACGTCAAAGATATACTGGCGACGCTCAGTGTTGGCCACGTGAAGCCCGACGTTGAGCAGTTTCGGGCTATGTTTCACATCCTGCGCTCTCCTTTATCGTGCCTGGTGGGCGGCGCTGGAACCGGCAAGACCACGATACTGCGCTACATCGTGCGGCTCTGGCATCGGCTAGGCGGCAATGTTTTGATGGCTACATTGAGCGGCAAAGCGGCGTTGAAACTATCACAGTCAACTGGCCTACTAGCAAAGACGCTGACCCGCACCTTGGCAGAGCTCGAAGAAAAGAACGACACCAATAACGACCTGGCTGAAATCAACGAAAAGACGTTGGTTGTTATAGATGAAGCCAGCATGGTTGATCTAGCGACGTTCCATGCGCTGATGAAGCACATGAAAAAAGGTTCCCGGCTACTTCTATCTGGTGATCCGGCACAACTCCCCCCTATTGGCTTCGGTCTCGTCTTTCATGAACTTGTGAAGGACTCTTCCATTACGGTTAGGCTCAAAAAAATTTATCGCCAGAACGCTGATAGCGGTATTCCTTTGGTGGCAAAAGCTTTACGCAAAAGGTATATGCCTGCTTTTTCTCTCTATCAAGGTAGGGGCGAAGGTGTCTCCTTCATCCCTGCTGCGCTGGAAACAATTCCGGCAATTATTGAACAGGTAGTTACCGACTTCGGTGGCTTTGATTATTTGACGATCGTCACCTCAACAAACAGTGGCCCGGCTGGTGTGGATCGTCTCAACCGCCTGTTCCATGATAAGCACAAACATCAGAATGGACAATTTGAACTCAAAGGAAGCTTGGGCCAATACTTCTGCCCTGGGGAGCCCGTAATCCACCTCAAGAACGACTATCAACGGGGGGTCTACAACGGAAGCCTAGGCCACATATTGGGTGTTGATATCGACAAATACAGTCTCACCGCAAAACTTGACGAAAGGATTCTTACTTTCGATGCAGATCAGCTCATAGACCTTTCTTTGGCTTATGCGATGACTTGTCACAAGTGCCAAGGATCTCAGGTAAAGCGAGTCATTGTGCCGGTTTACAGAACGAGACTACTTGACCCTTCATGGCTCTATACAGCAATCACAAGGGCCGAGAAACAGGTTGTACTCGTGGGTGATAAAAAAGTGATTGAACAGGCTCTAGCACAAAAGTTCGCGGCCGATTGCCGTAGCGTTGGATTTAGGTGGTAGAATGAAAAAACCACAGATCATACACTTCACACCAAAGCGTGGAGTAGACGCAATCGAAAACATCACCGCCTTCATTGAGAAAGCCAAAGGGTGGAAAGTCTTTGGTGACGGAGTTAATTGGGAAGACAACAAATGGGACATGAATGAGCATGCACAATATCGAGTGCGCGCGACTGCATCAATTCAGTGGACAAACTTTGATACCGTACCTGGCAGATGGAATAATAAAACTCCACTTTTGAAGCAACCTTTCCTCGATTTCGCCAAAGCCTATTTAACCTACACACAGGGTTTAAAGCCTACAAAAACATATCTGAACACATTGTATGCGATGCGGGCATTGGAAAGAGCTCTCTGTAATCGCTCAAATAAACCATGCCCCACGAGAATCGATGCTAATGCTCTCAATGCCGCCCAGAAACTGCTTTATGATAAAGACAGAACGAATAACAAAAAGCAAGTTTCCATTCTTTGTAAAGAGTTGGAGAGGTTGAGCCTTTTCCTCAACGAAAGATGTATGTTGCGATGCGCGCCTTTCGTTTGGAAACACTCGGTCAAGTTCACTTCTCCGGACCAAGTTATCGGGAATGATTTCAAAACATACAGGGCTGACAAACTACCTACTGATACTTGCATCTATGCCCTAGCCGACATCTACAACGGCACGGATAATCCAAAGTTCAAACTGGCCGCGACTGTCGCTTTACTGCTTTTTTCAAATCCCTCTCGAATAGGAGAACTTCTTACGCTTGATCATAAATGCCTCATACGTGACTTTCAAAACGACCCAGAGGCTCTGGCAATTAGATGGTTCCCGGAAAAAGGGGCTGATCCATTCATAAAAAGTATAATGCCCTCTTGGCGTGATCTAGTCGTAAAAGCAATCGCTGAGATTCAACAAATTACAAATGAAGCTCGCAATATCGCCAGATGGTATGATAAAAGACCTGACACAATCTACCTCCCTAAAGAACATGAACATTTAAGGGGGAAAAATGAATTAACATCAACAGAGGTAAAAGAGCTTTTATCTGTGCCCGTTGCGGCATCTTATTTTGCTAATAATATTGCTAAACTAGGAAAAAGAGATGGATTTGAATGGCACTATTCCTTTCATGAAATTGAACAATTGGTCATCTCTCGACTACCTAACGGAATGCCATTTCGTCTAAATGAACAAAAGCTAAGGTTTAGCGAAAGCCTATTCATTGTACCATATAACTTCTTTAACCCCCGCTCCAACGCGCTCTCCAACGTTCTATTTGAGCAGGTTAAATACTCTCATCTGAAATCGCTGTTTGGAAAGAAAAACAAAAAATCAATGTTCGACAAACTGGGCATGTTTGAACCTGATGGGTCAAAAATCATATTCAATCCTCATTCAGCGCGGCACTGGAACGAGACCACATCAGAATACGGCCTTGTCGATCAGAATGTTAGAGCGGCATACGCAGGAAGAAAAAGCGCAGGCCAAAACAACTGGTACAGTCACGCAGACAAAACCATCACCTCTCGAAAAGCGATAGAGATTAGAGACCAGGCTGATATTATCCCCCCTAATGTCGATACAGGGATAGATATTTACAACCAACCAGCGACTTTATCTAGTTTAGTAAAAAACAGATTCAACCCCATGAATGATACCTTCAACGAAATAAAGGCTGAAGTGACCAATGCTGGCTTTTGCCTTTTGGGGATGGATCAGACGTGCAAAAAACTCCATGACCACTACCTCTGCAGTGACCACCTCTACATTAAAGGCGACCCTAGACTTGAATCCGTAATCCCTGTTGAAATTGAAAAATTGGAATCAGATAATAAGCAATGGCAGGAGACCGCCAATGGAGATAAAAACCCAATTGTGGTCAGGAATAGGCAAATTCTCCAGGTTCTTAACAACATCATGGTGATCCTGGCCGATTCACATATCCCCAAAGGTTCTTTTTTTCGACTCGCGCACGGCAAGGATTACTCTAAAACCCGAGTGACCTATTATCAGAGAAACAAAAAACTCCTGGGCGATATCAAAGGTGGAGCCATCCCTTTAATTAAAGTCGGTGATTTATGCCTAAGCACTTAACTCCGGAACTAGTCGAGCAGATAGTTGAGATCTTAAATGACTGGTGCGGTAAATTGACTTGGCCACTTGTTGTGGCAGCCGTTGAGCGCGATCTTGGCTGGAAATATACTCGTCAAACGCTCGCAAAAAATGATGACATCAAGGACGCCTTTCTTGTCAAAAAAGAACAGCTGAGCGTCGAGGGGTATGCCCCGGCCTATTACACCCCCCGCGAGATGAAGAAGGCTCTGGATCGCTTGGATCGACTTGAAGCCGAGAATAAAATATTGAAGCAAAAAGTTAAGGCCCAGGCCGCCCAGCTAATGCAGTGGGCATATAATGCTGGCATTGAGGGGATAACTGAGGACAGGCTTAATTCTCCGCTACCGTCTGTGGATAGACGTTAGGGACCCTTCAAATTTCACCTGCGCACGCTTGAGCAAACGACCCCATCATGATCGCACTCATTGTTTCCAAGGCCAGGAGATGGGCCCAAAAAAGATCGCAAAAACAAGAGCCAGCCAGCTCGTGCCTGCCAAACCAACTGGAACAACAATATCAAACCAAAAAAAGCGGTGTATTATACTTCTTTGATGAGCCCAAAAACTTCTAGAAAAATGGGTTCATCCGGTTAAAGCTAAATTGAACCTAAGTATTTTTAATCACAATGAGTTAGGCCATTCCAACTTTCTTGTAACAAGAAAGTTGGAATGGCCTTTTTGTTGTTGTCTGTTTGAATTTTAAGGAGGACCATCATGGCCTGCTGTTCGAGTATCGCCTTCCTCGTTCTTTTTCAGAAAGATAGGATTTTCAGACCCAGAACAGCTGACATTCACCCCTTTTTTACCGGGCAAATTCCATTTTAAATAGAACAATTCATCCTGCAGCCATTAATGAAATATTTCGCCCATCGAACCGGTTTTGAGTGGCCTGAAACCCAAACAGATGGCCTATCCCATCCTTTGCGCCAACAGCAGCCAGTGTCGATTATACTTATTAAACGGTAGCTTATTGGAAATAGCTACGATAGTTTTGCTGCTCGAAGCATCAAATATCGGACAATAGCTTATCAAGCTCTACCGACAAGGCCTTGGCCAATTTGATCATGGTCAGCAGGGATATATTCTGGAGCCCTCTTTCCATTCCGCTGATATACGTTCTATGTACATTGGCCAATTCAGCGAGTTTTTCCTGGGACAATCCAACTTTTTCTCTTTGGCAACGCACGGAAGCGCCAAATCTTTTCATAGCCTGGCGTTCCCGTTCAGTATAACTCTCAACGTCTTTTGTGGGCACAGCACACTCCTTGGGTGTACCCAAGAGTGCTTGACGAGATGAGTATATTTCTACAGAGTATACTCTTCATCTGTGCCAGTTTTTTTGAGAGTGACCTAGTCAACTCTATTTGTGAGGAGAGGACAAATGGTTAAAGTTGAATCAGAAAAAGAACTTGAAAACTTTTTGGCTCGCACTCTCGCCGGAATTCCCAATATGTTGGTGGAAAGACAGGTAAGACTTGGCCCCTATGGCAGAGCGGACATCTTAGCTTGGACAGTTTTAGATCTTGACGGAGTCAAGACGCTGTTGGGACATGTCATTGAAGTTAAAAAAGAAGACGCCGGCCTAAAAGCTATTTTCCAACTTAGTAGGTATGTAAAAGGGGTTGAAGTTTCATTTATTGACTTAAAGAATAAAAATCCAAGCGTTGTAGATGACGTATTTGTTCTTGGCTCATTGTTTTGTAATAATGTCATTGATACAGAAGAAGTTGGGTACTTGTTGGCGCAAATGCAAAATATGTATATATATAAATACTTAATTAGCATGAAGGTTGGAATAAAGGCGAAGAGATGGCCTGGATGGATTAATGGAATAATTGATCATCCAAAAGGCTGTGCCATCATAGACATAAATGATTTACTAGCGGCTGAAGAGAAAAGCGCTGATAATATAAATTTTACAGCAAAATACTATAATCCATTTTGGGATATATGTATTTAATACGGCATGATGCCTTACTCGTGTCTGGTATATAGTAGGTTAAACTCGATAAGGGGAATTAATGGCAATACTCGGGCGATGGCGCTGTATTAAAGATTATGAGGGTAAATATTTTCTGACTGGTTACGTGTCTGGCCATCCACGGTTAGGCTGGGGAGAGATCGTAACTAACGAAGTCAACCCTGCGGAGTGCAAGCCAGGCGCTAAAGTTATCTCAGCTTCCGGCACAGAATATGAGTTACTTGAGGAACTGCCAGCTGATCAAGTCCCCCACTATGCTGTGGATATTATTCTTGACCGGGCAATGAGCCGCCTAACAAAGCGTGAGATTGGCACACTTCACGATGAAGATTTGTTAAAGCTACGCAGCTTAGTTGAGAAGATGGTATGCGGAGAGTTGGATTAATCAAGATAGAAGTGGGTCCACTTCTACCGAGAATCAAAACATAAAAAACCAAGTAAACAATCAGATCATCCAAATTGTCTGATGGGCATATAATGCTGGAGTAAAAAGTCTCACAAAAGAAATTTTGCCCCCCTCCCCCTGGTTCATAGAGAATAGAGGCATCTCAGCCCGTAAGGTAGTGTAACAATGGCCGGACGACACTCTCCCCAGCACGTCAACAAAAGTCCATAAGTGTTTGGAGCGGAAGGACCCTATTTCGAGTTGTGAAGGAATGCTTTCGAGCGATCCTGTAAGCTTCTTTCAGCCTGGTAGTCTTGGTGAAATCAACCTCTGGACTCGCTCCTGAAAACATGTCCTCAAGTTCTTCAAGATCAAAGCAGTTGCAATTAGGTTCTCCGTTGTCCGACAAAACTATTGTCCTACATCTAGGACACTCTCCCCACCTGATCGAATCACGCGTAAATACGGGTCTAGTATTCGTGCCGATTAGGCTATGCCCTTTTCTGATTGGAAAGCCTTCAAGGATAACCAGATCACCATTGAATTCTACCCAAAGCAAAGCTTTTTCCATTTCCCGTTCGGCCAACGCCCCTGCGGGTTTGATTTCGAGAAAACTATCATAGTTGGGCAACCAAAAATCAGGACAGTATCCGATCCCCTCATCCAATAGAAAACTATAGGGCTCATAGTCATATTTGATGGATAGGGCATCCATAAAAACCGCCCATTGAGCTTCCAGTTTGGATCGAAAAGTGTGTTCCCCGTACACCACCCTATGTGCCGAACGAGAATATTCACGGCGGTATTTCATAAAAAGACAATCTTAGTTGATAATGTGAGAATCAATAAATGATGTAGCGAAATGATCTCATTAATATATCCTTGCCCTTTTCCATTTTGGTATGAAGCATAAATGACGTACCCATGGAATTCAGTACCAGATGTGCTACGCCGCTATTGAACGGAAAACTTCATCCAAAGCGGCCTGTGGTCTGACACCAACTCTTTCATCGGATCATGGCCAAGTTGCTCCCAGCCTGGTTGGTGGCTGCATCCTCCGACTTCGTCAAAATGGAGAATGCCCCAGTCCTGGCCGAACTGACCGCCTGATGGCCCTCCAGTGAACTTTTCGGCAACACTCGGGCTGAGCATGACGATGTCATACACCTTGGCATTATCATCAGATATTGTCGTTGAAAGCCACTGAGGATCATCATTAGGTAATCCCAATCCCGAGGCATGTGAGAAAGTTGGTTCGACGATTTCATTAAAATTCGGGTCAAAGATCGTGATGTTCGGCGCGGAGAAGTCACCATCATATTTAAGGTGTTTTACGGACTCTTGCTCATCGCCAAACCGGTTGAAATCCCCCAAAACGATAATGTCCGGATCTTGACTGTATTTCGAAGGAGTCGGCGTAGAAAAGATCATGTCGATCTCTTGGTAGCCATCGATTCGTTTAGATTCATTACCCCACGCTAAGTGAGCAGAAATAAGCGTGAAGTCGAAGTTGCCAGTTAACCATTTTGTACGGACAAGATCGCGCCCGTCAATTGGGATGAGTTGGGTGTACTTGTTAGTCCCAGGAATTACTTGTGGCGTCACCACTTCCGCCTTGAACATGAATGCCATGCTTTCATACATACGAAACCCGTATCCAATATTGTCGCTGACGAAGTAATCGTAGTTAATGCCGTGACGAGTTTTCAGTGTAGCAACTAAATCTCGCATTGCAGCCTTGCCTGGGTCACCATATTCGAGTTCCTGAATCGCCACTAGGTCAAATGCCCCCACGGCAATGACATCGGAAATCGCGGTGATGCGCTTGGGAATTTCAGGAGAGTTAAGAGTCTCAGGATTAGTGTACTTTTCTGCGAGATTCCCGAGAATATAAACATTGAAAGTACCGATGATGATCTCCCCATCAGCTCTACTGGGGCAGTCCATGCCCGCATGCGCGGGGGCGATGGCTAAAATCAGAATGAAAGAAATCAGGAATCTCATTGTATACCTCCTTAATATGTCCAGACCATATCAGAATCGGACGTACTGGTGGCTAAATTATCAAATGATCGTTAAAACATCCAGAAGCACCCCTTATTCTCTACCAGTCCATTATCCGACTAACGCAGTATGGAATATAAATTCAGACAGATAGCCTTGACATATAGGCGGCACGAATTATTTTCGACTATCCGGGGTAACATCCAAGAAGTGGAGGAGAAATGTCACTCGACCTTCAAAAGCATTTCAAAAAATTTCACGAGGCCATTGAGCTGGGGAATCTGGATGACACGAAAATCCTGCGCGAAAAACGGGATCTGCTGATCGCTGAACTCAACGAGAACCTGGAGGACGGGCTCAGCTTCGCGCATTTCAACCAGGGCTCCTATGCCATGGGCACCGGCATCTTCCCCAAGGACGGCGATTATGACATCGACGTCGGGCTGCTTTTCAACGCGACCACTGACGATTACAAGAACTCGGTGGAGCTCAAGGAAAAGGTTTATGACGCTCTAGATAGGGCTAGCCGCAATGCCGATATCCGGCGCTCCTGCGTGACTGTCCAATATGTCCGTGAGAACGTACCTCAGTACCACGTTGATCTAGCCATCTATGCAAAAGACCCCAACGAGTATTCCAACGATATCTACATTGCAAAGGGCAAGCGGAACTCTGATGCCGACAAGAAGTTCTGGGAGAAGTCCGACCCCAAGGGGCTGCTTGCCAAGGTAAACAAATATTCCGACGACCCGGATGAACGCGCCCAGATGCGCCGTGTCATCAGGTATCTGAAGAAGTGGCGCGACAAGACGCTTGGTGGCGAAAAACCCTACAGCATCGCCCTGACGGTCTGTGTCCTGAACCACTTTATTCCTAAGCGAAACTTTAATGCGACCTACAACGACCTTGAGGCCCTGATCCTCCTGGTCGACACTCTACTGTTCGTCTGGGGGGACGGCCTCAAAGCCATGTTGCCAGTCGAACCGTTCTGCGACCTCAACGCGGATTTGACTGATATTCAGATGAGCAATTTCAAAAAAACCATGGAAACCCTCAAGGGAGCCTTGCTTGAGGCCGCCGACTGCGACCTTGAAACTGACGCCTGTAAAATCCTTCGCAAGCAGTTCGGCGACGATTTCCCGGTGCCGACTGAGGCAGAGACGTCCCAAAAGACCAAGCGGGCTGTTGCCCCGGCCGGAGCGAGTGCGTGAACCTGGATCTGGATCAGGTTGAAGAATGGTTGGCCGCACATCCAGAGATCCACGACGTCGCCAGGCGAGAGGTTCTGGATGGCAAGCCTTCTTTTGAGCACGAGAAGACCTGTCTGGCTGCATGGGATGTGACCTGTACCATTGATGGCGAGCCCCATGATCTCGTCGTCGTCATCACCAATCAGTTCCCGGCGGACATGCCCAAGGTCTATCTGCGTAATCCGGAAAGGTACGAACTGCTCAACCATGTGAATTGCCATGGCGATATCTGTTTCTGGGATCGGCGCGCGGGTGGATTCTTTGCAACCTCCCGCCCCCGGGACATTCTGTCGTCCGGCATATACGCTGCCCTTAAGAGGTTGGAGGAAAGCCTCAAGGAGCCAGATCCAGACAACCTCGTCGACGAATTCGAGGGATTCTGGCGCTGGCTCAAGGGCAAGCAAACTGTTGCCTTCTTTGCCCCGCCAGCCAGGGAATCGGTTCGGATGACAGTCAGATCCACTCACAAAGGATCCACTATCACGTATGCCGGAGAACTCCCGTCGGCGGCTTATGCCCAGCGTTTCAAAAACGGTGATCCCGAGACAGCCTGGTACTTTCCCCTCGACACTCCTGTGTTGCCGCCCTCCTCCGACACAGTGTCGGCGGCCTACGTGCGCTCGCTGTTTGGTTCGGTCAAGGTGAAGACTTCCAAGTTCGACGTCTGGATGAAAAACGGAAAGTTCCGTAAAAAACCGTCAGGGAAGAAGTCCAAGTTCAGGAAAAAATCGGAGAAGGACAGGCCCAGGACATCCCAGACTCAGCACTATACCTTTTTCTTCTCCACCCCTCGGCCCGCAGGCGGGCATGCCCTCTTCGGGGTCCACATAAAAGGCAGGAGCAAGGAGAATTTTTTTGAGAGCGACAGCGAAAAGCCGTGGGAGATCACTCCAATTGAAATCGAACACCACTACAGGGAATTCATGACCGAAAGAGCTGGTGCAGAGTACGACCTAACGGAGGTGTCCGTGGCCGTCGTCGGCTGTGGGGCTGTCGGCTGCCGGGTGGCCGAGAAGTTGACACTCATGGGAGTTGGCGAACTCGTCCTTGTGGACTCCGATTATTTCACTCATGAGAACGTCTTTCGCCATTATCTCGGGAGCAGTTCAATTGGAACAAAGAAGGCCAAGGCGCTTGCCGACAACCTAGCCAGTGAACATGTCGGCCTTTCGACCGTTTGGAGACATATGGGTCGGGAGGAATGGCTTGAGGACCACGAGGGCGAAGCAAAACGAATGGATTTTATCGTCGACGCAACCGGCGACTTCAACGGAATGCGCGAAGTCAGCCGACAGCGGGAGGGCATGGGGCTGCCTCCAATACTTTTCACCTGGGTGGAAGCCGCGGGAGTCGGCGGCTTCGCCGTTTTGGACGGCGATACCAAGGGCTGTTTCAACTGCCTGGTCAGGGATCGTGACCAGGGCCCGTACATGACCTGCCACTATCTAAAGCCCGACCAAGTCGTGGCTAAGGACTTGACCGGTTGCGGCAGCTTCATACCCTTTTCTGCCCTGGATGCCGAAAAGACTGCTATCATGGCCTGCGAAATGCTTTTGGACACCATCAATGACCCAGAAGGATCCCCGAGCATGTACCGTTCATGGCGAGGCCGGGCAGACGTGGCCGAAAAGATGGGGCTGGAATTCAATCCTTCTTTTGAGGCGGACTCTCCTCTCTCAGTGAAGGATTCCCGAGACTTTGCAAGTGTCATCTGCCCGGTATGCAGGGGGAGATGATGAGGATGAATTTTGCGCTGTCAAGCGGCAAGCTGATTCTCATGGAGGAAGCTGTCGAACAGATGCTTGGGTATCGCCAGCTTGACCTCAAGGACAAGGAAGCCGGTGGCTTGCTCATCGGACGCTTTCCTCTTCAGGGAAACCATCGCGTAGTCGAATCGGTGACCGTCCCGTATTTCATGGACCGCCGTCGCAGATCGTTTTTCTTCCGGTCCTGTTTCCACAACCTGAAACTCCATAGGGCATGGAAGATATCTAGCAGCACCCTGACGCTTCTTGGGGCATGGCATACACACCCTGAGCCGGTGCCCACCCCGTCTTCGACTGACCTGAAGGACTGGAACAGTCTTCTTCGAAAAGGGAAATACGAGGGCTCAAGTCTCGTTTTCCTCATCGTTGGGACAGAAAGGACCAACGCCTGGATCGGATTCAAAAACGGCGTGTGCAAACAACTCACGGAGTTATAAAATGAAACTTTTTCAGACGATATGGAACGGGATCACGTGGCTATTCACCATGTGGCTGAAATACAGATCTATGGACCCGGGTCTTAGGGCTGCCAACGGGGTGTTTTTGGCCGGGACGTTTGGGGCAGGGGGGGCTGGGTTTTGTCTCAAGGCCGACCTGGAGTTTCCTGTCTTGTCTTCGGTCACCGCATCGTGGGGCGCACAGGCCCCGCTTTGGATGTCTATCAGCCTAATGGCTGTCGGTATTGTCTGTTTCATCTTGCGCATCAAACATTGCGAGAAGAGCTGGTCGACCGCCCTAGTGTATGTTCGCGGCCTATCCAGGATGGCTGAGGCTCCTCCCAGAGATGACCTACCATCCAAGTATACCTTGGGTCGTGTAATCCCCTTTTCCTACCCGATCATTGACCGGGCAACTCCAGAGGAGAGACTCGACGAATTGAAACAAATTGAGCGGGACCTGAAACATCGGATATCCTCCGAGGAGCAAAGCCCCAAGCACGTGCTTTTCGCCGGTTTGGCAGATGTCCCCCTGCTGTATGCCGCAGGATGCCTCCTGGGGACGCGCAAAGGCCTTGAGGTTATGGATTATGACCGCAATGCACTTAAATGGAGCACTCTTGATGAGTGCGACAGCGGCAAGCGGATTGAGATAGCCAAGCCCAAGGAACTTAAAAAAGACTTGGCTATCGTTATCCCTTTCACCATTCCCATACATGATGAGCAGATCCCAGAGCACCTGCGTGACTGCATTGCCCGGGTCGAGCCTCAGTGGGACATCAAGACCGATGCAGTCCTTTGCGAGCGGCAACTCACGGAGATTACGGCTGCAATCAATGATTACATCCGTGACGTCCGCGGAAAGATCGAGCGGGTTCATCTCTTCCTCGCCACCGGCGCTTCGAGCGCTTTCAAACTGGGGATGTATTATCAGGAAAATGCCTATCCCGAGACGTTCGTTTACCAGTACGACTCTAAGACTAACCAGTACGTATGGGCTGTCAGAGTAGATAAGGGGCGGCAAGAAATAGTTCAGGGGTAACCTACATAGCTGCTAATAAACCAGTTAGAATCGGTTAAGATAAAAAATAATTATGAGGCAAGGACCCGCAGCGTATCAGCTTTGGAAGACGCAATTAACAGTTATGGCGTGCCAGCACATCCATAGGTGGCATATGGCCCTGGGCCTAGCTCTGGGTTTCAAGCCTCGTTAAATCCTCTCTATGTTGGAAGATAACGCTAAAAAATGATTACCGCCTCTTCCTAAAAAACGCCGCTCAGTGGTTCAACAAAGTGGACCCACTTCTGACTTTACAGTTTGACGTCCTGTTTTGATGAGGTATATCAAATTCTAAAACTATCAAAACATAATACGTTTATGATATTTTGGCTTTTGTATAATCCTTGCCATTCCAAATTTTAGGGTAATTTTGGGGTATGAAATATGTCTACAACTGAAACCAAAAGAGATGTGATCGACTATCTTTGGGAATGGGCCGAAGAAACCGGGAACTGGGCAAAGATTCTTGTTCAGAAGGTAGTCCAGAAAGAAGGCCACTTGGTAGAAGCTGAAAGGGACGAGGTCTATTCCGCTTTTCTGCAGGGCATTGGTCTTGGTAAAAAGGGACAGGAAACTCCAGAAATCACGAGGCCCGCATTTAGTGCTTCAGCAGTAGATATTGAGCTTGTTAAAATTAGCGATATTTGCGGTGTAAACCGTCTTGCCTCTAAACAGTCCCTTGAGTTCTCCAAGGACATGACCGTAGTTTATGGTGAGAACGGAACTGGTAAAACTGGTTATGGTCGTGTTCTAAAGAATTTTGGATACTGCTACGATGCTGAAACCAAGATTCATCCTGACGTAAATGGTGGCTGTAGTTGCAAACAGTCAGCCTTGATTACTTACAAGGCAGGAGGCATAGACCAAGTATTCACTTGGGACGGAGCCAATGAGTGTATCGATTTGGCTGGCATTTCTTTTTTCAACAATAATTGCGTTCATTTAAGTTTGGATGGTGAACGGACTTTGTTGGTAAGTCCTATTGGATTCCACCTATTCACCGTTATGATCAAAGAGTTAGACGAACTGTCAAAGCTTCATAAAGCAAAGATTGCGACGATAGACACCTCTCTATCATGGGAAGATTCTTTGCATGACGAAACCGAGGTGCAAAAATGCGTTTCTTCTTTAAATAAAAAGACAAGAGATAAAGATATCGATGATCTTGCCTTATTTACAGTTAAGCATGAGGCTGACCTGAAGGCCAAAAAAGACGAGATAAAAAAGGTCAACAAAGAACTTCTGAGCAAAGAGATCACTGACCGAAATCAGCATATCACTGAGCTTGATAGGCTAATCAAGGTTATTGAAGGACAGCAGACCAAAGTGTCTGAAAAGTCTTTGAAAGAATTTGCTGAGAACCTTACCAGCCTGGATATGCTAAAGAGTAAGGAACAGGTCGGTCTAAAAGATGTTGTCGAGGAGAAAGGGGTTCAGCTTTACGACTCTCCTGAGTTCATAGCTTTCATCAAGGCAGCTGACCAGTACATCACCAAGATCGGCAAAAAAAATTACCCGTCAGGGGAAGAAGAGGTTTGCGTTTACTGTCAACAGAAATTGTCTGACAAATCCTCGCTTGAGTTGTTGCAAAGCTATCGAAAGCTTCTGAACGATACAACTCAACAAGACATTGCCAAGGTTACAAAAAATATAAAAATTTTTGCAGACATAATTGCTTTGTTTTCAGAGGAAAACCAATTCAATATTGCTGTGTATGGGATAGATGATGACTCTGCCGCAATCCAGCCAGATTTTTTAAAGACGTACAACTCTGCGATTAAAGAACTAAAAAAGGTTGTCTCGCGCCAGGTTGCAAAAGATGTCGCAGATTATAAATTCGCAGTACCATTCGATGAAACTATTTCAACTTTGGAGGCCAAAAAAGAAGAAATTGAAATCTCTCTGGCAAACAAAAATGAAACTCTTTCAAACCTCAACGAGGTAGAAGCTAAGCTGCAAAAGGCAATCAATGAATTGGAAGACAGGAAGACACTCAGCGAGAATATGGCAGATGTCACAACCGCTCTTGCTAAGTTTAAAATCAAATATGTCCTTGAATCAAACTCCAAGCTGTTCTCGTCTAGGAAAATCAGCGACAAGACCACTGCTGCGCGAAATGAGTTAGTCGCTGATGAATTCCAGAAGACCTTTGAAGCTGAGTTAAAATTTTTTAGACGTTCAAATGCTCCTGTGAGCATGAGCTTTAAGACTGACAAGGGGCAGTCCAAAATTGTTCAGTCTATCAGCGATAGCTACAAATTAAATGAAATTTTGAGCGAGGGAGAGCAGAAGGCAATTGCTCTCGCTGAATTTTTGACTGAGCTGCAATTTGATAAAGGCAAGTCTCCTGCGGTCTTCGATGATCCTGTCACCAGTCTTGACCACAAAATTATTGATGAAGTCGCCAGACGACTTTTAAAGCTGTCAAAAGAGAGGCAAGTGATTATCTTTACGCACAGTATTCTTCTTCTAAACAGTATCAGGCAGCTATCTACATCTCCGCTCTATTCAGGCGTAATGCTCAATATGTATGAAGTTCAAATGGATGAAAAGAATACAGGGTACTTAGAACGGATTCGTGCTCCCAAAGAAGAGTCTTTTAATAAGTTTAAAGCTGATATTAGCAATATATTCAATCTCCCCGCTGAAGAGCGCGATTCAAAGAGAGATCAGTTGGCTGCTGATGGGTACGGCCTTTTGAGATCTGCTATTGAGGTCCTAGTAGAATCGCACGTGCTTTGCGGTACGGTAAGAAGGTATCAGAAGAATGTTGCCGTTACGAATTTCGAAAAAATTAAGACCGACAAGATTGATGAGCATCGAGAGAACTTGTCGATCATTTTCAGTCGCTGTTGTGGGTTCATTGACGGGCATACGAACCCTGATGAAATCCCAGACAAGCCCGACCTTTACTCTTTGAAGGCAGACTTTGATGCTGTCCAGGTAATATTCAAGGCATTTAATTAATTTCTAACTTTGCCACTGAAACAAGGTGTTCAGACCTCTGCCCGTAGAAGTGGGGTGGACCACCGAGCGACGATTATAAGGTGGACATGTTAACGAGCGCTCTTCCGGTCCAGGCCAGAGGGGGTACCCCCTTTGGCTTGGTCCCGCCAAGCAGCGTAGCTAAACTGTTCACCTTCAAAACGCTGTTGGTGGTCCGAAGAACCGAGGCCACTTCTTGCGGGCCATGCAATGGCAAAGCATTACCAATTGATAAAATCCAGAGGCAAACGGCACACCCGTTTGCAGGGGTACTAATCTACCTGTACTGGAATGATCCTCGAATCATGGTATTGGTTCTGAACAATACAGCAATTTATCCAAAGTTCCTTTGCTAAAACTCATATGATACAGATAGATAGTATCAATATATTTATCTACGATGCTAACTAAAGATCTGACTGAATCGCAATAAATTCCATAGCTGTTCCATCTACAACGCCCCCGACACACTTCAAATAGATCACACACATAGCATCTTGTATCGGGCTGATGCAATGAAGGCGTTAAAGAGTCGGAATAAATGTTTCCCATTGAGCAAGCTGCAGTGTCACCATGGACGTTATCGCCAGCTCCTTCGGGGCATACGAATATATTGCCATCCACATCTATAGTAATACCTTTATATCCAGATAGGCAGTGAAGATAATTATGCTTTTCTTTAACACCTTCCTTTCTAATCATAGCTAATGATAAAAAAGGTAGTATGATTTTTTTGCAAGTACCAGAATCGATATCTTCAAGCCACCTGTTCATTAGTATTTCATAACCAGTTATCAATTTTGAAAGAAAAACTTTTTCCGATCCATCTAGTCGACTATCAAGTTGAAAATGAATGTAATCAAAATGTTCATATAAGCTTAGAAGGTCTTTCCCAATATCCCCATCTTCAGTAATAGTAGCACGCCCAATAACGAGACCTTTATACCCAACAGACTGAAGCCAATTAATAGATTCACAAATTTTATGATAGACTTCACTTCCTCTGGAGTTAGAAATTGTATCACACGTTCCATCAAATGATATGTGAATTATTTCCAGTTGGTTAAGAGCTTCAATTGGGATTTTACTGATCAAAATGCCATTTGTTTGAATCTGAAATGAGGCGTTTCCTTGAAATTCACTTGTGTAAGTATCAATAATTTCTGTGATATATCGGATATTACAAAGTGGCTCACCTCCAAAAAAAATAAATGTTGGATGTGTGCAATTCACTTTATCTAAATAGTTCTTTAGTTCTGATTTGCTGTATGTCGGCGTTCTATTTATGCCTCTTTTCTCATAACAATATTTACATCTTAAATTACAAGAAGTAGTTGTGTGCAAATTAATATATAAATCATGCGGTGGATTTTTTGTCAGTTTGTAGTTTGATAATTCCAATATATAATTAGGCACATAAGATCTCTCTAAGTAGAAGACTTTAACCTTTTCGGGCAACTCCCAGAACGCTCTAATCTGACTCCTACAGTTACTTGAGCCACACATGCATTGGACGGGCTTATCTTCATAGTTTATCGTAGTCGAGTAATCCCAAGTTAGCTCTTCTCCCAATTCAATATATTTTATTGCTTGGAAAGCAAAACCATCTTCATAGGAGATAAAAGCACAGTTTGGGTCGCAGGAATGGTTTAAGAACTCATCTATTGACTGTTGTGCCTTGGACCCTTTCATCGGACCAAGATATTCGTTTACTCCGACTTGAACAAAACGGTCACTAGTTTCATCATATGAATCTAGAAATTCCTTAGTGCTATAAAGTTCTCCATCTATAGATGTAATTATTGCACCTTTTTGAATGTTTTGCTTAGCGTATGCGCCAATTCCAGAAATATCACTGTCTTTTATGGTGACATCAATACCCGTATCCGACTTAAGCACTCTTTCAGATTCGAGACATATAGAATCTTTTGGAATTTCTTCCCAAAAAATGCTTAGATCATGCATTTTTTGCCGCAACTTACCCCAAAGCGAATTTTGAATAGGCAATTGGGTGGCATTGCAACCATTATTTGGTTCAATCAAAGATTCACGGATTAAATCACAGAAAAAGCGGACTGAAGCACTTACCTGGAATTGCACAGAATTTATATGATATTTTCTCCATGTTTCGTTATGATCAATGCTCCATCCGTAGACTTTAGAAACACCTCTATCAGCATCTGAAATCTTAACCACAATCGTATCATTTCCAAAAAGCTCTTGTTGGCTATCAGGAAGGTAAAGATGATTTTTTGCGCATTCCATTTTATCCGACAAAATATTCATTACATCATCACTGAAGGAATATGCATAGACGCAATTTCTAACCTTTATATTTTTTAAATCATGTAAATTCCATATATCCTCATGTCCAACTAAACGTGCAGGAATAATTTCTCCAAACCATGAAATATAGCCTATTTGCGTTGGTGCTGAGCTTGCTTCAATTAGATCATTGTTGTGTATCTCAAGCGTTGGGGAAAGTACAACTTCATCAACCAAAGTATCAACAGACCAGCTTACAGGAGCATTCCCTTCAAATTGGTTTGCTGTAGAGATGGTATCTCTTTCAAATATCGTAATGTCAATTTTTTCTGAATCTTTGAAATGCTCGAATATGACAAAACGAATCATTATTTCAATGATGCCCGGATTTAAACCGCAACACATCAAAAATGTATTACCATGCTCATTTACCTGCTGGTATGTATAGGGCATTAGTTCAGAGTATCGATATTCGTCCTTATATTTTATTGAACTACAGGCTGTATCTATATATATGGAATCAAATTCATTGATAGTCTGTCTAATTTTATATGTATCTAATCCAGCTGTTAGATTTAAAAAGAATATTTTGTCTTTGCTGATACTTTCTAAGAATTGGTGGAAGCTTGTGTCATCTGATATGTCCAACTGTTTAAATTTAACGAAATCATCATTACAGTCCATTAATTTAATATCAACAATATAGCAACATGAGAAACTCCTGATATAATCTGAGTACATACTATAAAAAGCCGTCCCAATGGATCCAAAACCGGCTATAATCAATGTATATTCATGCATGAGATCAACCGCATATAAATTATGGAGTTACATCTGTAAATTGAACGAAGTATGCTGACTCACTATATATGTCATCTACTGATATCATTTTTATCTTCATGACATCTCTTATTTCATCGATGTACTCAGAAACAACTGCAACATGCAAACGCAACAATTGGCAATATTGATTTACTCTTACAGCGTTACTTGTAATTGCTTGTACTGGGCATCTGCCTCCACAGTAGGCATGAATGCCACAATCATAGCAATTTAACACTTTCTTATATTCAACTAGATGCGATAGGTCTTGGTCATTAATACTGATGGACCCATCATCATTTATCCTGCCTAGACTATATTCCATCGGAAGATCAGCGCATGTTTGTATATTCCCCGACACAATGTCGTAATTTCTGGATAACTCGACTCCACATGCTGAAGAACCCCGATTTTTCCTGCATAGCAAATATAAAATTAATTCATTTATATGCAAGATTGACAAAATCGAACCGCAAACTTTCATCCGATCAATGTATGTCCTCATGATATAGTGAAGATCATTCTCGTAATCTTTTGAGAAAGATCGAAGGTCGCAGAATGGATCATCCTCCTCAACAAAATGCCAAAAGAAATGGTTAACCAAAGATTCTGACTCGAGGCTAACAAATGAATTGAAAGCACTTCTTAAAGACTGCTTTTCTCTTAATGTTGTCCACATCAGTTTTTGTGCTGAGCATTTTTTGTCTCTGAGTTGTCGCAAGTTGTCTACTATCTGCTTGTAATTTGTTCCTATCCGGATATTGTCATGCTGCTTTTGCTCGCCATCTATCGAAATAGAGTAAAGCCAAATATTATCTAGAAATATATCATGTGTAGATATGGCTTCAGGAATATTCATTCCATTGGTGTAAAGCATATATTTTATGTGACATTTTGACGGCTTGCTGTTCTCAAGGATTTCAATTGTTTTTATGATAGAACGTGGAGCAAGAAGAGGTTCTCCTCCATAAAAACACACTGCAACATCAGTAGCATTATCCCTATTAATTAATTGGATGATTGCTGCCGCATCTCGCTCAGGAACACTATCATGATTTTTTTTGATCGTAGAGCTGTTAAAAGTAATACAAGAGTTTATACAGCCTTTACACCCTGCATTACACTTCATGGTTACCGTTAGATGGATGTAAAGTGGAGTATGCTCTTTGGGATAATCCAGTGCGCATTTCTTATTATGAATAATGACTGCATCATGTGCACTGAGGTCACCATATTTATCATGAATAATATTTTCTACTTTCAATATACTTATCCTCTTTGATTATCTTCGTTGAATATCAACTTGAGCATTTATCCAGTTATCAATCCGATCTTTGTCAAACCACACGGGTTCTAATCTTTGAAGCTAGAATCTTCCCCTTTCTAGTCATAGATAGCACTTGGATCGTCTTATCCTAACTAAAGGAAATGTTATTAACTCTTCAAATCTTCGCCATCTTGTTATCACGTCAGCTTTTCAACGGCAATATTCTGCGGCAACAAGATTCTTCTCATGTCATCGACATCATGCCCCGAGTCTTTCACAATGAAAACTCAGATACCGTTGCAGTTCCGTAGCATTGGCCTTCGCCGTGACCTGTCCCTCGTCACGGTTCAGGACTGGTACAGCCGGGCCGTCCTTTCCTGGCGGCTCTCAAACACGATGAATGCCGATTTCTGTGTGGCAGCCCTGGAGGAAGCTATGAACCGCTATGGCGTGCCGGATATCTTCAACACGGATCAAGGGTCGTAGTTTACCAGCTACGAATTCACACGGACGCTCAGGAAAGTGGGAGTGCGCATCTCTATGGAATGGCCGTGGCCGATGGATGGACAATGTCATGGTAGAGCGCCCGTGGCGTTCGCTGAAGTACGAATGCATCTATTTGCGGGAGCTGGAAACGGGAAGCGATCTGAGGCGGACCTTGGCTTGGTGGTTTGATTTCTACAACACACGCCGGCCACATTTCACTTTTGACGGCAGGAAGCCGATGGGAATATATCAGAATGGCTCCAGGCCAGAGGCGGTACCCCCTCTGGCCTGGACCGAAAGAGCGGCGTAGCTCGTAAACATGTCCACCTTTAAATCGCCGTTCAGTGGTCCGAAGAACCGAGGCCACTACTCAACCTATTTACTCGAAAACAACCCCACTCTAGGGACGTTGTCCTTTGAGAATTAAAAATAGCAGCAAATGAAAATGACGGTAGATTGATTCTATCGATTTTTTGCCCAATCCGAAGATCTAGACAACATGTCACTCTAGATAGAGGACATCGTAAGTCGATTTGAGGTGTTAGGTCTTGTTGGACCACTCCGCGGCATTTTAGATGAATAGAATTGTCCTAGGTCATTTGGGCGGTTATCAGAGGCGAATATATGAAGTTGTTCGGTTGTTAAGTTTTGGGCCAAGTTTTAGCGGATCTTGACCAAAAACCTTACCGAGATGAGAAAATCAGTCCAATAATATCCAAAATACATACATTAAATCAAGTAGCTACATACATACTCAACACATAGTTCTTACACATATGCCAGTATAGAAGAGGAAGGCGGCCCCGTATTCCGAGCGGTGCAGGTCGTAGCGCAGACACCCCTCCTCGCCCCGGACCAGGGGGACGACCTTGAGCAGTTCGCGTTCAAGGGATGCTTCGCTCCCTTCCTTGGCCATGATCGAGGCCGATACGTACGTCGGTGCCATTGGTACTCCTTGTGTTGGCCGAGGGGGGCATGCCCCACGGCGCGGCCAGCCTAGCCCACCGCTTTTCGGAGGGCAACCGGACGGATGTGGTCCGGCGCGATAAAACATTGTAACCCCGGGCGCGCGACGAACGATAAAAGCAATGGAGCCCGGACGCTCCACGCGCAGGAGCGGTCCGGGGGAATCGACACGGGACCCGCCTTCGCGCAGGCTGCGGACGGAGAATCTTCCTCCTCCGCCGCGGGCCGGGCGCAGTCCTTTCGACCCGTCAGCCCCAACGCTTCGGGCACCGTCTCCCGCCCTGCATGGGACAAGGTCGATCTCCGCGGGGCCGCGCCCGTGTGCGGCCCCGCAACGAAAACCGGAACGTCTCCACTTGTGGCCGGGCGCTCCATGGGGCATGTTGGAATGCATGACTCCACAACGGTAAAAGGGTCGAATGGCCGGACAACTGGAAGACGTACAGGTCATCGAGCGGGTGCTCGATGGCGACCGGGACGCTTTTGCGCTCCTGTTGCAACGGCACGAGGCCCACGTGGCCCGGCTGGTGTCCGCCCATGTCCCGGCGGGCCAGTCGGCCGAGGTGGCCCACGAGGCGTTCATCCGCGCCTTCAGGGGATTGCCGTCCTACCGTCCGGTGAAGCCGTTCAGGAACTGGCTGACCACCATCGCCCTCCGCTGCTGCAAGGATTACTGGCGAAGGGAGTACCGGAACAGGGAAGCTCCGGTGTCCGATTTGAGCGAGGACGGGCAGCGCTGGCTGGACACGGCGCTGGCCTCGGACTCCAGGGAGACGTTCGAGACCCAGGTCCGGCAGCGGGAATACAGGGAGATCCTGAACGCCGTGCTGGCCCGACTGGCCCCCCTGGACCGCATGGTCCTGACCTTGAGTTACATCGAGGAACGGACGACCGGGGAAACGGCGGAGATGCTCGGCATCAGCGTACCCAACGTCAAGGTGCGCGCCTTCCGGGCGAAACGGAAGCTCAAGGGCTTTCTCAAACGCTACGGCATCCAAGGAGAGGAGCATGAAGCGTAACACCATCATCGAATCCTTTCGCGAGATATTGCGCCAGGGCCACGAGGCCCGGCCCCGGTGGCGTCCCGACCAGGCGTGGCGCGACCGCGTCATGGCCGACGTGGCCGCACTGCACGGTTCGGCCATGGCCGGGGAGCTCGACCGGCTGGCCCCGCGCTTCACCCTGGCTGCGGCGGCCCTTTCCGGCGTCTGCCTGCTGGCTTCGGCCTGGGTCCTGCGCGATCTCTCCATACAGATCATGGTCTCCCTGTCGAGCCAGGCGCTCCATTACGGGACCTTCGGTCCGGGAATATAGGGGGCCGCCATGCTGAGATGGAAGATATGGACGGCATTCGGCGCGGTGTTCCTGGCGGGCGCCCTGGTCGGCGTGTTCGGCACGGGCGTGTTCCTCAAAATGCGCTTTGCGCCCCCGTCGGACCGGGAGACGTACCGGGCGGAAATGACCGAACGGCTGACCCGGACCATAGCCGACGGGCTCGAACTGACCGCGCCCCAGACACAGGGCGTCCGCGCCGAGGTGGCTGAAACCCTGATCCGGCTGGACGGCGTGCACGCCGAGCTGCGCCCCCGCGCCCAGGCGATCATCACCGAGGGCATCGAGCGGGTGAAGCAGGCCCTCCCCGAGGCCAAGCGGCCCGAGTTGGACGAGCTCATCGAGCAGACGAGAAAGCGACCCTTCGGCCTCTTCCGCCTGCCCCCGCCCCCGCCGCCGCCCCCCTTCCCTTAGGGGCCGGTGCTAAACCCCACCCAAACGAAATCCCCTTGTCCGCAGGGACCAAAGTTGATAGGGGACTGTTTCCACAGGCAGCCACCCTGCGCCGCACGGCGCAAGGGCATCCCGGCAGGACAACGCATCCCGGTGCGCACCGCCGGGACTGCAGCAACAAACGGCGCGCCCCCGCGATTTTCGCGCAGGTGCGCCAGCTGCAAGGCGCAAGGAAAGTTCAGGACCGCCGCGTATTCTTCATACGCAAGGGTCTGAAATTTCCGCAGCAACGCCCCAGACGGCGCGCCCCCGCGATTTTCGCGCAGGTCCGCCGGCTGCAAGGCGCAAGGAAAGTTCAGGACCGCCGCGTATTCTTCATACGCAAGGGTCTGAAGTTTCCGCAGCAACGCCGCAGATGGCGCGCTCTCGCGGTTTTCGCGCAGGTGCGCCAGCTGCAAGGCGCAAGGAAAGTTCAGAACCGCCGCGTATTCCTCATACGCAAGGGTCTGAAGTTTCCGCAGCAACGCCCCAGATGGCGCGCTCTCGCGGTTTTCGCGCAGGTGCGCCAGCTGCAAGGCGCAAGGAAAGTTCAGGACCGCCGCGTATTCTTCATACGCAAGGGTCTGAAATTTCCGCAGCAACGCCGCAGATGGCGTGCCTGCGCGAAAACCGCACGGAAGCGTGTCGGCACCGGTGTGTCGCTTGGTCTTCAAAACCAATGTGTGGCAGTGATGTCACGGGCAGGTTCGACTCCTGTACGCTTCCGCCAATGGCTACAAAAAGGGGACAGTCCGAAGACTGTCCCTTTTCTTTTACGCGATGATCCCAGCGCCGGGCCTGCGCGCAAGCGGCAGGACTTGTCCGGCAAAGCGGTTATCCTCTTTTCATGCTCAATCCGATTCGCCGCCGTTGAACATCGATGCTGAGCACGGTCACTTCCACCTCTTTGCCGGCGGCCACGACGTCCGAAGGATCACGGACAAAGCTGTCCGAGAGCTGGCTGATATGCACCAGGCCGTCCTGATGGACGCCGATATCGACGAAGGCCCCGAACTTGGTGACGTTGGTGACGATGCCGGGCAGCTTCATGCCCTCGTGCAGATCCTTGATGTCGCTCACACCTTCGGCAAAGGAAAACACGCTGAACTCGGCTCGCGGGTCGCGGCCGGGCTTGGCCAGTTCATTCATGATGTCCCGGAGGGTCGGCAGGCCCACCTCATCGGAAACATACGCTTCGATGTCCACGCGAGCCCGGGAATCCTCATTTGCGACCAGTTCGGAAACAGAGCACCCGGCGTCCTTGGCCATCCTTTTCACCAGCTCATACCGCTCGGGATGGACGGCGCTGCCGTCGAGAATCTCCTTGCCCTTGACGCGGAGGAATCCGGCGGCCTGTTCAAAGGCCTTGGGGCCAAGCCGGGGCACCTTGAGCAACTCGCGCCGTGAAGCAAACGATCCGTTCGCGTCGCGGTAAGCCACGATGTTCTCGGCCAACACCGGGCCAAGACCGGAGACGTGGGTGAGCAGCTCCACGCTGGCGGTGTTCAGGTCCACGCCTACGGAGTTCACGCACCGCTCCACAACGTCGTCGAGCCCCTTTTTCAAGGCGACCTGATCCACGTCGTGCTGGTATTGTCCCACGCCGATCGACTTGGGATCGATCTTGACCAGCCCGGCCAGCGGGTCCATGAGCCTGCGGCCGATGGAGACGGAGCCGCGCACGGTGAGATCAAGGTCCGGGAACTCGCGCCTGGCCGCTTCGGAGGCCGAATATATGGAGGCACCGGACTCGTTGACCAGAATGACGGGAATACCGAGCCCAAGCTCGCGCACAAAGGTTTCGGTCTCGCGGCCCGCCGTGCCGTTGCCTATCGCCACGGCTTCGACGTCGTACCGTGAACACAGATTGCGCAGTATGTGCGCCGCGTCGGCCTGCTGCTTCTTCGAGCCGGTCGGGTAGATCGTGGTGTGATCCCGGAGTGCGCCCTGGGCGTCGAGAACGGTGAGCTTGGCACCCGTTCGAAAACCGGGATCAAGGGCCAGCACGCGCTTCTGGCCAAGGGGCGCAGCGAGCAACAGCTCGCGCAGGTTCGAGGCGAAGACGCCAATGGCTTCGGCGTCCGCCCTCTTCTTGATTTCCGAACGGACCTCGTTTTCGATGGAGGGGCGAAGCAGTCGCTTGTAGCAGTCTTCAAGGGCCGCCTCGACCTCCCGGGCATCGGGGCCGGAACCGTGGACCAGCTCGCGGACCAGCAGGGCCACGCCGTCATCGTCCGCCGGTCGCAGAGAGAGCCGGAGAACCTTTTCCTTCTCGCCTCTGAACATGGCCAGGGCCCGATGTCCCGGCACGCGCACAAGCGGCTCGTCCCAGTCGAACCAATCCCGGAATTTCTGCCCTTCCTCCATCATCTTCTTGACGACCTTGGACTGAAAACGGCCCCGCTTCACGAACAGGACGCGGAGGGCACCGCGTATCCCGGACCGCTCGCTGACGTCTTCGGCAATGATGTCGCGCGCTCCGGCAAGGGCGGTCTCAACGTCGGGGACACCCTTGTCGGCGTCGACAAAGCGTTTCGCCTCCAATGCGGGATCAACGCCCACCTGCCTGAAGATCAGCTTTGCCAAAGGAGCCAGGCCGCGTTCCTTGGCAATGCTCGCGCGGGTCTGGCGTTTGGGACGGTACGGAAGATAGATGTCCTCAAGGATCGTTTTGTCCCTGGCGTTCCCGATGGCTGTTTTGAGTTCATCGGTGAGGAGGTCCCGTTCGGCCAAAGAGGAAAGGATGGAGTCGCGGCGCTTGTCCAGTTCGGCCAGCTCGGTGAGCCGGTCGCGGATCTTGCCGACGGCCACCTCGTCCATGCTGCCCGTGGCTTCCTTGCGATAGCGAGAGATGAACGGGACCGTGGCCCCTTCGCCGAGGAGAGAGGCCACGGCCTGTACATGCCTGCCGGAGAGCGCCAGCTCTTTCGAGATGCGCTGGATATGATTGTCGTTCAAGCTGTTGTTCCTGTTTCTTGTACTACATGGGTGATTGTCTCTTCACCGGGACGGCATCCCTGGCCGGCGAATCGACACACTCCCTATCATGGCCTCCCTGCCGACGCCACCGTCCTTGGGGGCTTCCCCTGCATTGCCCTCCACGGCCCTTTCGTCTTGGCCCTGTATGGTGAACCGCCCTTGGAAAGCCGACGAGCACCGGCCCTCCCGAGCGCTCCCGCCGATTTTCATCCTGACGCTCACCGATGCCGTTCCGCGCGGCGGATTCCGGCCACCGGCAGGGCGGGACAAACAAAAGAGCGCCTGCCCTTCGAAAGAAGGACAGGCGCTTGAGCCGTCAGGCCTGGTACGGGAACTACCAGCGAGGACGCTCTTCGCGGGGCTTGGATTCGTTGACCTTGAGATTGCGGCCACCGAATTCCTTGCCGTCGAGAGCAGCGATAGCTTCCCGGGCGCCGGCATCGTCCATCTCGACAAAACCGAAGCCACGCGGGCGGCCGGTTTCGCGGTCCTCGATCAGCTTCACGGAAGTGACTTCGCCAAACGCCTCGAAAGCGGCGCGCACTTCGTCTTCAGTGGTGGACCAGGACAGATTGCCGACATACAGATTCTTAGACATTCAAATTCTCCAAAAGAGTGATAATGTATGGCGCCCGTGCGCCGAAAAAAGGGAGCCGCGTACAAGATGCGTACACGGCTCCTCGATAGACTTGTAAACTTGAAACCAGCGCTGGCCACAATTTGACCGCGCCTTCACGGGTGCGGCTGGTGCAAGCCGTATTCATCCCCCACTTGCGCCCATAAGTCAAGAAATATTCGATAACAATGAAAAATAGTTAGTAAAGCACACCCAAACCCGCGACAAAGCTGCAGAGAATCAACCTGTTAGGGATGAAACCGAGACAGGCCCGGGTGCGCTTGTCCAGATCGGGAACAGGTCGATCCGGAGACGGCCCTTCCCTTTCCCCCATGCCGGACCGGAGCGCTTCCGCCCTCCCCCATATCTCTTCGACGGCCGAACAGTGCCGACCATGCAAAATTTCGGGCAGCGCATTTTCCCTCCTGTAAAAATTATGATAACGCATATCCATAAACAGGAGGTCCAAGAGGGGAGGACGACAGCAAAGGAGAGAATTATGAGGAGACCATTCCTTTCAACGGCGGCGGCCATCGCCGCCCTGCTCCTGGCCGCGGGGTTCGCCTTCGGCTACGGAGGCGGAGGCGGAGGCGGAGACATCGGCGGGGTGGGCAGCACGAATCTCTACGGCAACACCGGCACCACCGGCCACGGGGCCACGGTGAACAACCCGGCTGCGTACACGCCCTACTGCAACGGGGTCACCGACAGGGACTCCTACATGGCCGAGCGCCAACGGCTCGATCAGGAGTACGAAGCAACCCAATCGGCGGAGACCCTGGAACAGATCCAGCATGGCGTCTTCGTTTCCCAACTGGCCTGGAACGAGAACCTCCAGGTCACCCCGGGCGTCCGCCACCTGGCCTTTGTCCTGGAGTGCATGATGGCCCAGGGCGCGATTCCGCCGCGCCACGCGGACACCATTCTCGGCATCTACATCCTGAACCAGGTCCAGAACGGCAACATGCCGGACCCTTCGCAGACCCCCGGCGCGTGGGAACTCAGCGCCCCGGCCGTCAAGGATGAGGGGACCGGTTCGCAACAGACCGCAACGGCACCTCCCGCTCCCGCCGCTCCCGCTGCTCCCGCCTCTCCTCCCGCACCGACCACCACGCCCGCCCAGTTCCAGAACGACATCCACGACCACCAGTCCGCCCAGGCCGCGTTTCAGCAATACAGGGACACCCACGAGCACAGCGAGATGAGCGGACTCATGGTGAACTTCAACGACGAGGAGCAGGTCAGCCTGGTCATCTCGGCCATCGCCTGGGACGAGACAAAGGACCTTGATCCCGCCACCCGCAAGCTGGCCGTGGTCCTGGAGAGCATGATCGCCAGCGGCTCGATCACCCCCCGGGCGGCCTACGCCATGCTCGTGATACGAACGATCGGCAAGAACGGCTGATCCGACACCAAAGGGAGAAACAATGCGAAATCAGACAAGACATATCGCTGTTGCCCTGCTCTGCCTGGCCCTGGCCACGGCGGGGTGCGTATCGGCCAACAAGAACACGGCCGCCACGGCGGTCGCGCCCGCGCCGACCTACCAGCCCATGCTGGACGGCGAACTCGCCGGGCACCAGCAGATCGCGGCCCTGACCCTCGACCTGGCCCGCAGGAACATCCTGCCGCCCGGGCCGGACGTGACCCTGGCCAAGGACGCCTTCGTGCGTCTGCCCCCGGCTCCCCAGGGGTTCCGGGAGACCGGCTCGGCAGTCTCCGGCGCGGCCCAGCCTGGCGACGGGCTGTATTCCCTGGAGATGGTCAGGACCTTCGAGGACGGCTACGGCCGCCGGTCCGCCGTTCTGGACCTGGCGGTCTACACCCTCTACAAGCCGGACGGCCGGGCCGACAAGGCCAGGGCCGAAGCGCTGCGCGCCGACTACGTGACGGCCATGCGCGGCAGCTCCGGCGAGACCCGCGCCGAGATCGGCCAGGCCGTGGCCGACTACCAGCGCAAGGCCGGGCTGCTCCCGGACGGCGTGCTCGGCCCGCAGACCGCCGCGTCCCTGGCCGCGTCAACGAACATCCAGGAATTCCAGGCGCTCACCTCGACCCCGCTGTACACGGCCAGCCCGGAGATAGAGTTTCACCTCCTGGACGAGAGCTACGGCCGCAACGCCCCCGCCACCTACCTGAACGGATACGGCAGCCTGCTCGCCGTACGCCAGCAGGCGGTCCAGCCGGAACAATACGCCGCCACCGTGAAGAAGGGCGGCCAATACCTGGCCCTGGTCTACTTCAAGGACCTTCCCGCCCCCGGCACCCTGATCCAGATGGCCTTCTCGTCCAGCGCCGGGTCCCCGGGCTCCCGGTCCGATTCACAGTCCCCGGTGATGTACGCGGAGGGGACCGACTGGCCCGTGATCGTCACCCCGGTGACCCTCAAGAACACCTCCGGGAGCCTCTACGCGCATGTGCTGGTCAATGGCCGGATCAACGGCTCCATAAAGCTCAAGTGACCGCCGACCGCTCTGCCCGGAAACGGGGGACGTCCTGACGGGCGTCCCCTTTTCATTGGAATAACTGACTATTGTCCCACCGGGGAAAACCATCCGATTCTGGTGGACTGGCGCAGGCGTCGGTGCTAGGTTCCGTCCCTTGCAGGATTGGAGGTTCAGCGATGTTCAGTTTATTCACCAATTACAGGAAAGCGGCCTTGAAGTTCCTGGCCCAGCATCAGATCGGCCAACGACTGTTCTCCACCGGAGACGGCGGTCGCAAGATGCGCTACCTGCGCGAAAAGGGCTACGTGGTTTCGGAGCGGGTCTCCGAAAACCGCTGGGTCCACGAGATCGTCAAGAAGCCTTAGACACCCACCTTCGGGCGATTCGGCCTGCCTTCCGGCAGGCCTTTTTTTTTGGCCTCCGGCCACGGCCTCCCCCACCCCGGTCCCGGCCAGTCCCGGTCCGCCCGCCTGCTCCCCCCTTCGAGCCGCGACACCCCGTCCCCAGGCGCGCCTATTTTACAATAATATACTTTTTCAGTCTGATTTATGCACAGTGTGAATTTTATCGCAAACCCCTTGCCGGGCCTGCGCTTGAGCCCCCTCTTGAAAATGATTTTCATAAAACCTACTCAACAGGTTCCTGCTTTAAATCGGATAGTTACAGCGATAACAAGAACAATTATCAACTTAGAATTTCTTCTTGACGAACCCTTTATAACTAACATACCGGGCCAGTATGGATTAAAAACCTCGTGGTTGAGTAGGTATTTTAACCTACCGAACCAGGGGAGTTTTAAGACCAGTTTTTCAGCGCGGCGGACAGGCCGCGCGTGGGGGCCGGAAGGGTTCCGGGAACGGAATCAGGGGAACGGGCCGAGGAGGCCGGTTCATTGCCATCAACGCTTTTGAGTAAAGGGATCGACACATGGCAAACGGTAAACGGATACTGCGATTGACTGTCCTCGCGATCGCGCTGGCCGGCGTGCTCGGCTTCCAGTTGGAAGCCATGGGCATGCTTTCCGCGGCGGACGACGCCGCCGGACGGCCCGACGTGATCATGATCGACACCATCGCCAAGCTGGAGTCACTCGAACAGTCTGCGGCCGTGTTCAAGCACGACGCACACACCAAGGCCCTGAAGGATCAGGGCATGAGCTGCGAGTCCTGCCACAAGAAGGATGAGAAGGGGAATCTCTCCCTGACCTTCAACCGGACGGCGGGCGAGGAATTGTCCGCGTCTCAGCTCAAGGACATTTATCACGACGGCTGCATCACCTGCCACGTCAAGACCGACGAGAAGGGCTTCAAGACCGGCCCCATGGTCGGCGAGTGCCGCGGCTGTCACCAGGCCGAACCCGAGGCCGTAGCCGCCCGGGTGGACGCCGGCATGGACAACATGCTCCACTTCATCCACTGGGATTCCAAGGTCATCAAGGCCGATCCCGGCAAGGACACCAACTGCGGCGCCTGCCACAAGAAGGCCGGTGAAGAGGATTCCTGGCGCTTCTCCGAGGCCGCCAAGACCGAGCCGGTCAACGAGCTGTTCCACAACCAGTGCGTGACCTGCCACCAGTCCCTGGCCGAGAAGAAGGCCGAGCGGACCGGTCCGGTGCAGTGCGCCGGCTGTCACGGCGACAAGGAAACGGCCGAGCGCAGCGCCGAGCTGGCCAAGGATCTCAAGGCCATGGGCGGCATCGTCCCGAGGCTCCCGCGCAAGCAGCCCGACGCCGTGCTGATGGCCCCCGAGGTCAAGCCGGAAGCCGCCGATCAGGTGGCGGGCATGGCCGGCGTGGCCTTCGACCACAAGTCTCACGAAGCCAAGACCGACTCCTGCCTGGCCTGTCACACCTCCGGCGTGAACGCCAAGATGGACACGTCCTTCCAGGCCCTGCACGACGTGGCCGACCCCGCCTCCTGCGTGGGCTGCCACGCCGTTGAGCAGAAGAAGCCCGAATGCGCTGGCTGTCACGCCCTGCGCCCGGCCGCCAAGGTCCTGACCGAGACCTCCTGCGCCGCCTGCCACAACGTCCCGGCCGAGAACGCCGAAGGCGTGAAGCTGGTCGCCGCTCCCGAGGAAGTGCGCGAGGCCGAGGCGGCACTGATCATCAATGCCCGCCCGCAGGCCCCTGTCTACGTGGCCGAGGCCGACATCCCCGAGTTCGTGAACATCGGCGCCATCGCCGACAAGTACCAGGCGAGCAAGATGCCGCACCGCAAGATCGTGCTCTCGCTCATGAAGGGCATGCAGGACAGCAAGCTGGCCACCGCGTTCCACGGAACTCCCGAGGCGATCTGCGCCGGCTGCCATCACAACAGCCCGGCCACCAAGACCCCGCCCAAGTGCGCGTCCTGCCACGGCAAGCCCTTTGCCGTCGAAGGCCGTCCGGGTCTGAAGGCCGCCTACCACGGCCAGTGCATGACCTGCCACACCGAAATGAAGCTCGAAAAGCCCGCCGCCACCAACTGCGTCGCGTGCCACGAGAAGAAAACCAACTAACCGAAGGAGAATACGATGTTACGCAGAACCTTCCTCGGATTGTTGGGCGCCGCTGGCGCGAGCGCAGCGCTGACCACGTCGGCCCAGGCCGGAGGCAAGCAATTCGGCCCGCACCCCGACACCCACGGCGTGCTCTTCGACGCCACCCGCTGCATCGGCTGTCGCAAGTGCGAACTGGCCTGCAACGAGGTCAACGAGCTGCCCGCTCCCGACAAGCCGTTCGACGATCTGACCGTGCTCGACACCGAGCGCCGGACCGACGAGAAGACCTATACCGTCGTCAATAAATACCAGACCCCCGCCGGGCCGGTGTTCCGCAAGAACCAGTGCAACCACTGCCTGGAACCCGCCTGCGCCTCCGCCTGCTTCGTGCGGGCCTTCAAGAAGGAGCCGAACGGCGCCGTCACCTACGACGCGTCCGTGTGCGTCGGCTGCCGCTACTGCATGGTCGCCTGCCCGTTCTCCATCCCGGCGTACGAGTATGACGAACCCCTGACCCCGCGGGTCATGAAGTGCACCATGTGCTACCCGCGCCTCCAGGAAGGCAAGCTCCCCGGCTGCGTGGAGAAATGCCCCAAGGAGGCCCTGACCTTCGGCCTGCGCACCGATCTGATCAAGATCGCCCGCAAGCGCATCGAGGCCTACCCGGACCGCTACCAGGACCACATCTACGGCGAGCACGAGATGGGCGGCACCAGCTGGATGTACATCTCCGGCGCGCCGTTCTCCGAGATCGGCCTGCGCGAGGACCTGGGCACCGTCTCGGCTCCCGAGCTGACCGCCGGTCCCCTGGCCGCCGTTCCCATGGTCGTGGGCCTGTGGCCGGTGCTTCTGGGCGGCATCTACGCCGTGAGCAAGCGCAACGCCAAGATCGCCAACGACGAGCGCGTCATGGCCGTCAAGGACGCCTTGAAGAAGGCGGGCGCAGAGGCCGAGAAGAAGCTCCACGAGGAGCTCGGCAAGGCCGAAAAGGCCAGCCAGCGCCGCATCGAGGTCGAAGTCAAGAAGGCCGTGGAAGAGGCGCTCGCGCCCAAGCCGGAGGACGCCGAAACCAACGAGGAGGAGTCCTAGGATGTCTGTTGAAACCACTGCGGCCGCGAAGAAATCGCTCTTCACGCCGTTCAATATCATAGCTGGAATCATTCTCATCGCCGGGCTGGTGGTCACGGTGATGCGCTTCACCGGCGGCCTCGGCGCCGTCACCAACCTGGACCAGAACAACCCGTGGGGCATCTGGATCGGCTTCGATCTGATGTGCGGCGTTGCCTTGGCCGCGGGCGGCTACACCACCTCCGCCGCCTGCTACATCTTCGGCCTGAAGAAATACCACGCGGGCGTCCGCCCGGCCATTCTGACCGCCTTCCTGGGCTACGCCCTGGTGGTCTTCGCCCTGGGCTACGACGTCGGTCGTCCCTGGCGGCTGCCCTACCCCATCTTCGTCCAGCAGGGCACCACGTCGCTGCTCTTCGAAGTGGGCCTGTGCGTCATGCTCTACCTGACCGTGCTGTTCATCGAGTTCACCCCCGCCATGTTCGAATGGCTGGGCTTCAAGAAGATCCGCAGCATCGTGGTCAAGATGACCCTGGCCCTGACCATTCTGGGCGTGGTGCTGTCCACCCTGCACCAGTCCTCCCTGGGCGCCCTGTTCACCATCGCGCCGTCGAAGCTGCACCCGCTCTGGTACTCCCCGTACCTGCCGGTCTTCTTCTTCGTCTCGTCCATCGCGGCGGGCATGTCGATGGTCATCTTCGAGGGCACCCTCTCCCACAAGCCCATGCACCACTTGATGGACAGGGAGTACCTGGACAACCACGACGGCCTGATCCTCGGTTTCGGCAAGGCCGCTTCCCTCGTGCTGTTCGGGTACTTCGCCATCAAGCTCATCGGCCTGGCCTACGACAACAACTGGCACTACCTGACCACCGGCTACGGCGCGTGGTACCTGGTCGAGATGCTCGGTTTCGTGGCCCTGCCCTCCTTCCTGTACGCCGTGGGCGCACGGGACAGGAATATCACGCTGATCAAATGGGCCGCGGGCCTGACCGTCCTCGGCATCATCGTCAACCGGTTCAACATCTCCATGATCGCGTTCAACTACCAGCTCCCGTCCGCCCAGCGGTACTTCCCGAGCTGGGGCGAGATCACCATCTCGCTGTTCGTCGTGACCATCGGCGTGGTGGTCTTCCGGTTCATCACCACCAGGATGCCCATCTTCTACGAGCATCCCGACTACAAGGGCGAACACTAGGAGGTTGCCATGGAATTCTACACTGTGCAGGACTACTACACCTTCACCAAAGGCTGCGTGTACCTCATCATGGGCGGAATCCTGGTAGCGGCGACCCTCTACTGGCAGTTCCTGATGGGCGGAAACAAAAAGGACGACTAGCCGTCACGGCCATCGTTTCAACCACAACGACATGACAATCAAGGAGAAGCGGAAATGTACGATTTCCTGACAGGGCCGATGCTCTGGGCGACGTTTCTCGTCAGCTTCGGCGGCCTGCTCGTTCGCGCCGTGATGTATGTCAGAGGCCTGAATTGGCAGCTCGACCGCGTCGCGTACCGTCCTCAAATGAAATACGGCCTGCGGGGGGCATTCGCTCCATCCTGGCCTTCATCATCCCGTTCAAGGCCCGGCTGTGGCGCGTGCGCCCCGGTTTCACCATCATCTTCTTCGCCTTCCACATCGGGCTGCTCGTCACCCCGATCTTCCTGGAGGCCCACAACGTGATGCTCAAGGACGCCTTCGGCATCAGCCTGCCCACGCTGCCCACCTCGGTGGCCGACGTACTGGCATGGACCTGCCTGGTCGGCGGGCTGTTCCTGACCCTGCGCCGCATCGCCTTCCCCGAAGTGCGCATCATCACCACCTTCTACGACTACCTGCTGCTGGTCATCACCGTGATGCCGTTCATCACCGGCCTGATCGCCAGGTACGAACTGGGTGACTACAACTTCTGGCTGGCCGCCCACATCCTGAGCGGCGAAATCTGGCTCCTGGCCCTGCCCTTCACCAAGCTCAGCCACGTCCTGCTCTTCTTCATGTCCCGCATGCAGCTCGGCATGGACTACGGCATCAAGCGCGGCGGCATGAAGGGCACCGACATGGCCTGGTAAACGGGCGCAAGCCTACTTAACGGAGAACCGAAATGCCTGAAGGAAAATTCTGCAACAAGACGCCCATCAACACCGACGAGCAGCTCAAGGCCACGCTCGGCGACAAGGGCGGCAAGCAATATTACGAAGAGATGAACCATCTGGACGTGGACTCGGACAAGCTCTGGGCCACCATCCAGAAGACCATGAAGTCCAGGACCAAGACCTGGCTCGAAATCTGCGCCCACTGCGGCCTGTGCGCCGAGTCCTGCTTCCTGTACCAGGTCAACGGCCGGGTGCCCGAACAGGTCCCGTCCTACAAGATCCAGTCCACGCTCGGCGTGATGGTCAAGAAGAAGGGCAAGGTCGACAACGAGTTCATGCAGATGTGCATGGAGACCGCCTGGTCCAAGTGCACCTGCTGCAACCGCTGCGGCATGTACTGCCCCCACGGCATCGACATGGGCGTCATGTTCGGCTACCTGCGCGGCCTGCTCTACTCCCAGGGCTTCGTGCCGTGGGAGCTGAAGATCGGCTCCGGCATGCACCGCGTGTACCGCGCCCAGATGGACGTGACCACCGAAGACTGGGTCGAGACCTGCGAGTGGATGGCCGAGGAGAACGAAGAGGAATGGCCGGGTCTTGAGATCCCCGTCGACAAGGAAGGCGCGGACATCATGTACACCTGCAACGCCCGCGAGCCCAAGCACTACCCCGAAGACATCGCCGAGGCGGCGATCCTCTTCCACGTGGCGGGCGAGAACTGGACCGTGCCCTCCGAGGGCTGGGAGCAGACCTCCCTGTCCATGTTCGCCGGCGACTGGGAATGCTGCAAGGACAACGTCCTGAACGTCTACTCCGCCCTGGAGCGCCTGAAGCCCAAGCGCGCCATCGGCACCGAGTGCGGCCACGCCCACCGCGCCACCGTCATCGAAGGCCCGTACTGGGCCGGCCGTCCCGACGGCCAGCCGCCGGTCCCCTACATCCACTACGTCGAATGGCTGGCCGAGGCCCTGCGCACCGGCAAGCTCAAGATCGACCCGTCCAAGCGCATCAAGGAGCCGGTCACCCTCCAGGACTCGTGCAACTACGTGCGCAACCAGGGGCTCAAGGACGTCACCCGCGAGATCATCAGCTACATCGTCGAGCCGGGATACTTCGTGGAGATGGCGCCCAACAAGGAGCACAACTACTGCTGCGGCGGCGGTGGCGGATTCAACGGCATCGGCAAGTACCGCGAACAGCGGAACATGGCCCTGCGCAAGAAGATGGAGCAGATCCTCGACACGGGCTGCAAGCTCGTCATCGCGCCTTGCCACAACTGCTGGGACGCCATCCGCGACCTGGAGGAAGAGTACGAGATCGGCATCCGCTGGTCCTTCCTCAAGCCGCTGGTCATCAAGATGCTGGACGTGCCCGAGCATCTCCGCCCCGAGGAATAAACGGACGAGCAACCAAAGGATGAGGTGAACTATGTTCAAGAAGATTCTACTGGCAACCAGCGGTGCTCCGTCCACCTTCGGCGCCGCCCGCGTGGCCTTCGACATGGCCAAGCGGTACGGGGCCGAGGTCCTGGTGTTCAACGTCATGGGCGTTCCCACCAAGGCCTTTTCCCAGGTGGTCAACGACGTCCGCACCGGCGAGGAGATCGAGGTTGACGACGAGTACCGGTCCTGGGTCGAGGAGGAGCTGAAATCCACCTTCGAGAAGCAGATCGAGTCCGTGAAGTACGCCAAGATCATCACCACCACCGGCGTGCCGCACCGCGAGATCCTGCGGGTCGCCCGCGCCGAGGACGTGGACCTGATCGTCATGGGCGCCAGCTCCGGCGACTCGTCGGCCTACCGCAAGGGGTACCCCGGCTCCACGCTGCAGCGCGTGGCCAAGGCCGCCCGCTGCCCGGTGATGACCGTGCACCGCGAGACCGCCTCCTACTGGGGCGGCTTCGGCAACATCGTCTTCGCCACCGACTTCTCCAAGCAGGCGGAGAACGCCTTCAAGTTCGCCCTGGCCCAGGCCAGGGACCTGGACTGCGACCTGACCCTGTTCCACGCCCTGGACATCAGCGGCAAGGTGCTGGACCAGAACGCCATCGAAGACCAACTCATCGCCGCCCGGACCCGCATCCGCGAGACCTACGGCCCGATGATGGGCGACTTCAAGAACTTCGACATCGAAGTCTGGGAAGGCGTGCCCTACGTGGAGATCGTCAAGCTCGCCCGCGAGCGGTCCGCCGACCTGGTGGTCATGGCGCACCATTCGCGCGAGCTGGACCCGGAACTGGCCCGCATCGGCTCCACCATGGAGCAGGTCATCCTGCGCGCCGGTTGCCCGGTGGTCAGCGTGTCCAAGCCGGACAAGGTATAGAGTTGAGAGGGCGCGCCCGACGGGTGTCGGGCGCGCCGTGAAAATATTAATGCCGCAGCCGGCCTTGGCGGGAGCGGCTGCGGCAAATCAAGAATCAACCGAATGATTCGTGAGTACCAGGAGGAATGCTATGTCCAAGAAGATCCTGATCGTCGACGACGACAAGGAAATCCGTTCGTATCTGTCCGAACTGCTCGGTGACAACGGTTATGAGACCGTGACCGCCACCGACGGGGCCGAGGCTGTCGAGATCGCCAAGACCGAGAAGCCCGACCTGATCACGCTGGACCTGGAAATGCCCAACGAATGGGGTCCGCGGTTCTACCGCAAGATCAGCCAGGACGAGACGCTGAAGCGCACCCCGGTGGTGGTCATCAGCGGGCTCAACGCGATCAAGTACGCTATTCCCAAGGCGATCGCAAGCCTTACCAAGCCTTTTGAACCCGCCCAGCTGCTGAAGATCGTCAAGGACGCAATCGGCTAAGGGCAACCGGGTTGGATTTACCGGCCCGCGGATCGTTCACGGTTCGCGGGCCGAATTTTCCGACTTGAACTCGTGCGCAGGTTGAGTATACGTTTCATCCGTTGCGGGATAATCCCGCCACTTGAACACAGGTAGAGCTCATGCCAAAGAAAATCATGGTGGTGGACGACGATCCGGACATCGTCGATTACCTCATCAGCGTATTCGAAGACCACGGATACGATACCTGCCGCGCTTCCGACGGAATCTCAGCCTATGAAGTGGCCATGGCCGAAAGGCCGGACCTCATCACGCTGGACATCGAGATGCCCCACGAATGGGGCCCGCGATTCTACCGTCGGCTTACCAGTGAGAAGGAATTCTCCGACATCCCGGTGATCGTCATCTCCGGGCTTTCGGGAATCCACCTGGCCATCAGGCGGGCCGTGGCGACCATCAAGAAGCCCTTCGACCCGGCGGATGTGATCCAGATCGTGCGGGAAGCGCTGGGCGATTAGCCCGGCACGTCAATCCAGGGACTGGGGACCCGTTCGCAGGCGGCAGCAGGGGGCGGCGGCCGGAACGGAACTCCCGGAGGGTGTAATGGATTTCAAACGGTTGCTGCTCGTTGATGACGAGGAAGGCGTTCGCCGCTTCCTCGGCCTGTCGCTGATGGACCTCGGCTACGAAGTCGAAACCGCCGCCAACGGCCGCGAAGCCCTCGACATGTTCGACGGGTTCAGGCCCAATATCGTCTTCACCGACATCAAGATGCCCGTCATGGACGGCATAGAGCTCCTTAAGGCCATCAAGGAGAAGTCCCCCGACACCGAGGTGGTCATGATCACCGGCCACGGCGACATGGACCTGGCCATCGAGTCGCTCAAGTTCGACGCCTCGGACTTCATCACCAAGCCCATCAACAACGACGTCCTCGAGGTCTCCCTGGAGCGCGCCCGCGAGCGGTACCGGATGAAGCTCCAGCTGCGCGAGTACACCGAGAACCTGGAGCGGCTGGTGGAGGAGAAGACCCAGCGCATCGTCGAGCTGGAACGCCAGAAGGCCGCCTCCCAGGTGGTCGAGGGGCTGTCCGCGGCCCTGTCCGACGCGGCCCGCGACGTGGAGACCGGCTACGGCCTGTTCAACGAGCTGCCCTGCCTGGTGTCCATCCACAACCGCTATCTCGAGATCGTGGCCCACAACACCCTGTTCGAGGAGCGCCTCGGCAACCAGGTGGGCAACAACAGCTTCGATATCTACTCCGACCGCAACTCGCCGGGCAACGCCTGCCCGGTGCAGCGCACCTTCGAGACCGGGCGCGGCCAGCGGAGCAAGGAAAATTTCCTGGGCAAGGACGGCGAGGAAATTCCGGTAACGGTCTTCACCGCCCCCCTGCCGAACACCGAGGGCGACATAGAGCTGGTCCTGGACATCTCCGTGGACATGACCGAGCTCAAGCGCCTCCACGACGAGCTTTTGACCACCCAGTACAAGTACCAGCGGCTGTTCGACGAGGCCCCCTGCTACATCACCGTGCAGAACCCGGACCTGTCCATCGCCGAGGCCAACCGGCGGTTCATCGAGGACTTCGGCGAGGCCTCTGGCAAGCCGTGCTACACCGCCTACAAGCACCGCGACGAGCAGTGCGGCGACTGCCTGGTCCGCGAGACCTTCAAGGACGGCCTGTCGCGCCAGCACGAGACCGTGGTCACCACCCTCAAGGGCGAGCGCAAGAACATGCTCGTCCAGTCCGCGCCCATCCACGACGTCTCCGGCAAGGTCGTCCAGGCCATGGAGATGTCCACGGACATCACCGAGATCCGCAGGCTCCAGGACCACCTGACCTCGCTCGGCATCATGCTCGGCTCCATGTCCCACGGCGTGAAGGGCATGCTGACCTCCCTGGACGGCGGCATCTACCGCCTCGAATCCGGCCTGAACAAAGGCGACGAGGAGCGCGTGGCCGCGGCCACCAAGACCCTCAAGTCCATGATCGGCCGGGTCAAGAAGATGGTCCTCGACATCCTCTACTACGCCAAGTCGCGGGAGCTGGAGACCGAGACCGTGGACGCGGCCGAGTTCCTGCGCTCCACGTCGGACATCGTGGCCCCCAAGGCGGAGACCGCCTGCGTGGAGTTCATCCGCGACATCCCCGACGGCCTGGGCATGCTCAAGGCCGACACCGCGGCCCTGTCCGCGGCCCTGGTCAACTTCCTGGAGAACGGGGTGGACGCCGGCGAATGCCGCATGGGCGCCCGGCTCGAGTTCTCGGCCCGGCGCGAGGGCGCGGAACTCATCGTCACCGTGGCCGACAACGGCATGGGCATGGACCGCGAGACCAGGGACAAGATATTCACCCTCTTCTTCTCCTCCAAGGGCAAGAAGGGCACGGGCATCGGCCTGTTCATATCCAACCAGACCATCGAACAGCACGGCGGCTCGATCACCGTGGAGTCGGCCCCGGACAAGGGTTCGACCTTCACCATCACCCTGCCCGCCGGCGACGGGGCGTAGGGGCTCGGGAGGGACGGCGCGCCCGATTGATTGTCGCGCCGATTTTCCCTATGCTTCCGGGGCGCACCCTGCGCGACACCTTCTTTCGCCCCCAGGAACGGTTTTATGAAACTGACCACACGCAGCAGATACGGCACCCGGTTGCTTCTGGACATCGCCCTCCACTCCCCGGACGGCAGCCCGGTCCCGAGCAAGGACACCGCCGACCGCGAGGGACTCTCCCTCAAATACCTCGAAAAGCTCATCAAGATGCTCAAGCAGGCGGGCTATGTGAAGGGCAAGCGCGGCCCCAACGGGGGCAACGTGCTGGTCCGAAAGCCCGAGGACATCTCCATCGGCGAGGTGGCCCGCATCCTGGACGGCGAGGAACAGGTCCTGGGCTGCGAGGGCGACCCGTCCACCTGCCCGCGCGCGGCCGTCTGCCTCAAGCGCTCCATCTGGGACGACGCCTCCCTGGCCATGTACCGGATGCTTGATTCCTACACCCTGCGCGACCTGATGAAGGACGCGTTCCTCTGCCCCGAGAACCCGCCCGAAATGACCGAATAGCCGGGCCCCGGCCCGCACCGCGAGGGAGGTGTGAAGGTGCTCAAGAGATTCCGCGAGAGTCTGATCGCGAAGATGATCCTGTCGGGCGGCGTGACGCTGCTCCTGTGCATCTTCCTGTGGACCGGGTTCAACGTCTACTACTTCAAGAGCAACGTGGTCTCCAACGTCATGTCCGACATCGAGATGGTGTCCGACACGATCATGCTCGCCCTGCACTATGCGATGATGCTCGACAACGAAGAGGACATCAAAGAGAACATCAACAACATCAGCAAGCAGGAAGAGATCGAGTCCATCCGGGTCTACAACAAGCAGGGACGCATCGTCTTTTCGAACATCCCGGAGGAGATAGGCAAGGTCATCTCCCAGCACGCGCCCTCCTGCTGGATCTGCCACCAGTACGACCCGCCGCCGCCCAACATGCCGCTCGAGAAGCGCACCCGCATGGTCGAGTCGGGCAAGCGCCAGCTCATGGCCATCATGACCCCCATCGCCAACTCAGAGGGATGCTCGCCCGGCCCGTGCCACGTGCACGAAAAGGACGAACAGGTCCTCGGCCTGCTGGACGTGACCGTGAACATGGAGTCCAAGAACGCCATGATCCTCATGTTCGAGCGCGCCAACATGGGCATCTCGGTGGTCGTGTTCGCGGCCACCTTCCTGGCCCTGTTCGCCTTCACCTACCGGTTCATCTTCCGGCCCATCCGGCGGCTCATCACCGCCACCCGGGGCATCAGCGGCGAAAAGGGCCACACCGACATCGACATCGAGCAGGTGGACGAGATCGGCACCCTGGGCGAGGCCTTCAACATGATGGGCCGCAGGGTCACCGAGAAGCACCGCGAGCTCATGGAGCAGCGCGAGGAGTTCCGCAACCTGTTCGACAACGTACCCTGCCTGGTCTCGGTGGTGGACACCGACTACCGGGTGATCCGGCACAACAAGGCGTACGAGCAACACTTCGGCCTGCCCATGGGCAAGCGATGCTGGCAGGTGAACAAGGGACGGCTGGAGAAGTGCGAGGTCTGTCCCGTGGACCGGACCTTCCAGGACGGGCTGCCGCACATGTCCGAGGAGTCGGGCATGGCCAAGAACGGGCATCCCATCCACTGGATCGTGTACACCTCCCCGGTGCGCAACGAGGACGGCAAGGTGGTGGCCGCCATGGAGATGATGATCGACATCACCCACCGCCGCGAGCTGGAATCCAAGCTGGCCGCGTCCGAACACCGCTACCACGCCATCTTCGACTCCATCCCCAACGCGGTCTTCGTCCTGGACCGGGAGACCCTGGAAATCCTCAACTGCAACGAGCCCTCCCAGGAGATGTACGGCTGGACCCAGCTGGAGCTGCGCGGCCGTTCGTTCATGGGCTTCTTCCGGCCCGGCGAGGCCAAGGACTGGGAGGAGCAGCTGCGCACCTGCCCGGCCATCGAGCTGTGCACCCACGTGGACAAGTCCGGGCGGCAGTTCTTCGTCTTCCTGCGCATCTCCCCGGCCCGGTTCGAGGAGCGCGACACGCTCATCGTCACCTGCACGGACGTGACCCGCAAGGTCGAGGCCGAGCAGCAGCTCATCCAGGCCAGCAAGATGACCACCCTGGGCGAGATGTCCACGGGCGTGGCCCACGAGCTGAACCAGCCCCTGACCATCCTCAAGGCGATCTCGAACCTGCTGACGCGCAAGGTGGAGAACGGGACCGAAGTGGCCCCGGACATCATGCGCGAGATGGCGGACGGCATCTCCACCCACGTGGACCGCGCCGCCAAGATCATCGAGCACATGCGCGAGTTCGGGCGCAAGTCCGACCTGCGGACCATGCCGGTGCAGGTCAACGAGGTCCTGGAACGCGGCTTCGAGTTCTTCCACCAGCAGCTCATGGTCCACAACATCGAGGTGGTCTGGGACCTGGACCCGGACCTGCCGCTGATCATGGCCGACTCCAACCGGCTGGAGCAGGTGGTCATCAACCTGCTGCTCAACGCCCGCGACGCCATCGAGGACCGCTGGGCCGGGAACAAGGAGAACCCGGACAAGCGCGTCCTGATCACCTCGGCGGGAACGCCCGACAAGGTCGTGTTCCGCATCTGCGACACGGGCGAGGGCATCCCCCCGGCCATCCGCGAGCGGCTGTTCGAGCCGTTCTTCACCACCAAGAACGTGGGCAAGGGGACCGGCCTGGGGCTGTCCATTTCCTACGGCATCGTCACCGACTACGGCGGGGACATCCGCGCCTCCTCCTGGGACGAGGGCGGCGCCTGCTTTGAAATCACCTTCCCCAGGGCCGAGTGCGAACTGTAGGAGACCTTCACAACCCTTCGGTTTTTCTGTATGCGACAGTGACAAGACCATTTCAGGAGCCTCCATGCGCACATTGATCCTTGTCTCCCTCGCCGCCGTCCTGCTCGCCCTTTCCTCACCGGCCCGGGCCTCCTCCCGCGTCGCCCTTGTCATCGGCAACAGCGACTACGAACAGGCCCCGCTGCAGAACCCGGCCAACGACGCCACCGACATCGCCACCGCCCTCATCGAGCTCGGCTTCGAGGTCAACCTGCTCAAGAACGGCGACAGGAACCAGATGGAACGCGCCATCAACGCCTTCGGCAAAAACCTACGGGGGGCGGAGATCGGGTTGTTCTATTTCGCGGGCCACGGCGCCGAGGTGGAGGGCATCAACTACCTCTTCCCGCTGCACGCGGGCATAGACTCCGAGGCGGACGTCAAATACCGGACCGTGGACTCGCGGTACGTTCTGGCGGAAATGGAGGGAGCCGGGCCGCGCTCGTCGATCATCATCCTCGACGCCTGCCGGAACAACCCGTTCGTCCGCAAATTCCGCTCGGCCAACCGGGGACTGGCGATCATGGATGCGCCCCTCGGCTCGGTGGTGGCCTTTGCCACCTCTCCGGGCAAGCTCGCTTCCGACGGCCAGGGGCGCAACGGCGTGTACACCAAATATCTGCTCAAACACCTGCGCGATCCCAAGCTCTCCATCCGCGAAATACTGCTCAAGACCCGCATAGACGTGGTCGCGGAGACCGGCCGCCGCCAAATCCCCTGGGACGCCTCCTCCCTTCTGGCCGAGGTCTACCTGGGGGCTCCCGTGTCCGACGCCGACCGCCCCGTCCCGTCCGTCCCTGCATCCGACGAGATCAAGGACAACCAGGCCATGGTCTTCAACCGCACCACCTGGACCGAGCCGACCACGGGCATGGAATTCGTCTGGGTCCCGGCGGGCTGCTTCACCATGGGCGAGGACCGGCTAATGGGCGACAACTCCCCGGCGCACAAGGTCTGCCTGGACGGCTTCTGGATCGGCAAATATGAAGTGACCCAGAGACAATGGACAACGGTCATGGACTCCGATTCCTTCTACAACAAAGGCCTCGGCAAGCCCGCGGACGGCATCTCCTGGGAGCAGGCCATGGAATTCGTGCGCAGACTCGGCGAAACGGGCTCCGGAAGATACTCCCTCCCGACCGAAGCTCAATGGGAATACGCCGCTGCGGGGGGCGCCAACCCCGACCAGGACGTCACGGACTACAGAGACGTGGCCTGGTATCACAGCAACAGCAAGGACGGCTCCCATGACGTCGGGACCAAGGCCCCGAACGCACTCGGGCTGCACGACATGTCCGGCAACGTCTGGGAATGGTGCCGGGACGACTACGACTCCTCGGCGTACGAGAAGCATGATCCGAACAACCCGGAGGTCCGGGAGGATTCCCGCCTGAAGGTCATTCGCGGCGGAGGATACATGTCCCAGGTGCGGGATTTGAACGTCAGGAGCAGAGACAGAATGGCCAAGAGCCAAGGCGCCAGACAAGCCTCCATAACGAGCAAACTCGGTGAACGAAGAGGGCATGACTATCATCTGAGTTCGCAGTTCTCGGACGTCATCGGCTTCCGTGTTGTCCGCATGGACCAGTGATCCGGATCGAGACTAACGCCGATTCAAACAATAAAGGCCGGGAACGTTTCCCGGCCTTTTTTCGCGTCCTGCCCCTCAAAAACGCAAAAATCTGACACTTTCCTGAAAAAATAACCTCTTTCTACTGCCAAACTGCGCCAATCTCTGCTATGAGGGTCACAATCCCCCACTGCATCCGGGCCGGGGGCTTGTGGTCCGGAGCGACGGGGCATCGCAACCAGGAGGAGGTATGGAGCGAAAAACCAAAGCGGTCCTGTTGGTCCTCTGCGGCATCGTGATCGCATTCCCGCTCTTCAGCATGACCTACTACACCATGGTCAGGACCTCGACGCCGGAGTTCTGCGGCTCCTGCCACGAGATCCGGCCGGCCGTCATGGCCTGGAAGACCTCGACCCACGTCAACAACGCCCAGGGCTTCGTGGCCGACTGCATGGACTGCCACCTGCCCGCGCCGCACGACACGGTCGATTTCTTCTTCACCAAGACCATGCACGGGATGAAGGACGTCTTCGCCCATTTCACGGGCGGGGACGAGACTTATGATCGAAAGGTCATGCGCGAGCGCATCTGGTCGACCATGAAGAACGACCAGTGCATGAAGTGCCACCGCAACATCCTGCACATCCCCGGCAAGCGCGGGGCCATGCTGGCGCACCGCAAGGTGCTCTATGCCGCGGGCGGCCAGGAGTATCGCTGCACGGACTGTCACCGGGACCTGGTCCACAACGACAGGCAATTCTTTGACTACAAGCAGTTCAGCGCGCCCTACCGGGCCAGCGGGCTGCCCCATCTGGGCATCTAGGAGGTTTGCTTATGTATCGCAAGGTCATTCTCATGCTCGCGGCCCTGGTGGCCGTCACCGCGCTGGCCACCGCCGCCGGCGCGCAAAACTTTCCCAAAATGCGCGAGCTGCGCATGGACCGGGCCACCCCGCCCCAGGGCACGGCCTGCATCGAATGCCATAAACAGGAGACCCCGGGCATCTTCGCGGACTGGGCCATGAGCCGTCACGCCTCGGCGGGCATCACCTGCCTCGACTGCCACCAGGCCGAGCCCGGCGACCAGGACATCAGCGTGGACCACGAGAAGTACTACTCCATGGGCAACCTGCCCATGGGCGAGAAGCAGTACTTCGTGCCCATCGCCTCCCCGGTCACGCCCAAGGACTGTTCCCGCTGCCATCCGGACGAGGCCAAGTCCTACGCCAAGAGCAAGCACGCCAACACCATCGAGATCATGTGGAAGCTCGATCCGTGGCTGAACGGCGGCATGAACTCGGACAACGAGCGCAAGACCGGCTGCTTCTACTGCCACGGCACCGTGCTCAAGATGAAGGACGGCAAGCTCGATCCCGACACCTGGCCCAACGTGGGTGTCGGCCGCCTGAACCTGGACGGCTCGCTCGGCTCCTGCACCAGCTGCCACACCCGGCACCGCTTCTCGGTCATGGAGGCCCGCAAGCCCGAGACCTGCGGCCAATGCCACCTCGGCCCGGACCATCCGCAGATCGAGATCTACAACGAATCCAAGCACGGCGACATCTACCAGGCGTTCAAGCAGGAGTACAACTTCAACTCCGCCCCCGGCGCCTGGACTCCCGGCGTGGATTACCGCGCCCCGACCTGCGCCTCCTGCCACATGTCCGGCTCCGGCAACCAGCCCACCACCCACGACGTGACCGAGCGGCTGTCCTGGGAGACCCAGGCCCCGCTGACGGTCCGCCCGGCGGACTTCAAGCCGTTCCCGTCCGGCACCGACTGGAGCGTGGAGCGCGACAAGATGAAGGACATCTGCAGGCAGTGCCACGGCCAGTCCTGGATCGACGACTTCTACACCCAGCTCGACACCTCGGTGGAGGAGTACAACGAGGTTTACTTCAAGCCCGCCAAGAAGACCCTGGACGAACTGTACGAGAAGGGGCTGCTCGACAAGACCAAGTACTTTGACGAGCACCTCGAGGTCCAGTTCTACGAGCTGTGGCACCACGAAGGCCGCCGCGCCCGCATGGGCACGGCCATGATGGCCCCGGACTACGCCTGGTGGCACGGTTTCTACGAGTGCAAGCACCGCTTCAACCAGTTCATGGAAGAGGCCAAGCACCACATCGACTCCAACACCAAGGCGTACCGCTACCCCGACTTCCCGAACGCCACGGGCGATCCGACCCGTCCGGAGCAGATCTTCGGCAAGAAGTAGCCGCATCCCGAACAACCAACCGCAAGGGGGCCGAAAGGCCCCCTTTTCCGTGCCCGGGGCCAGGCCCTCCTTTACGTTGACCTACCGAAAAAAAACCGTGATATTAAACAAGAACGATTACTGGCGGCAACGGCGATCCCGGAACGGAGTACAGTGATGAGCGACCAATCCCCCAAGAAAGACTGGCCGCGGCCCAGCGCCGCATCGCCGAGCTGGAAGCGAGCCTGGAAGAGGTCTCGGCGGCCGCCTGCGAGGACCGCTACAGACAGGTCTTCGACAATGCTCCGAGCGGCATGGCCATCGTCAATCTGGAAGGAGACATCCTCCTCTGCAACGCCGAGGCGGAGCGGTTCCTGGGGCTGCGCGACGTCCCGGAGGAGGAACGCAACACCAAGCGGCTGTACGCCAACATCAAGGATCGCGAGCGGCTCTTCACCTTGCTCGGCCGCGAAAAGCACATCCGCAACTACGAGGTCCCCATGCGCCGCCTGAACGGGGACCCCATGTGGGCCAGCCTCAACGTCCGGAACATTCTGTACGCAGGGCAGGATGCCTATCTGGTCGCCTTCTCGGACATCACCGAGCACCGCGAGGCCCTGCGCCACCTGGAGCTGGACGAGATCCGCTTCGAGAAGCTGTATGCCCTGTCCCAGATGACCCAGCGGTCCGAGGCCGAGATCCTCGATTTCGCCCTGGCCGCCATCACCGAGGTCACCGGCAGCCCCATCGGCTTCATCTTCCGGGTCAGCGAGGACGAGTCCGAACTCTCCCTCTTCTCCTGGTCGGGCGAGGTCATGGCGCAGTGCGGGCTCGGCGCCTTCCCCGACAGGCACCGCCTGGAAACGGCCGGGCTGTGGAGCGAAGCCCTCCACCGGCGCGAACCGGTGATCATCAACGACTACCAGGCTCATCCCGACCGGCGGGGGTATCCCGATGGCCACATGCACATCGTCCGCCTCCTGAACATCCCGGTCTTCGACGAGCAGCGCATAGTCCTTCTCGCGGGAGTCGGGAACAAGGAACAGAACTACACCGAAGAGGATATCCGCCAGATGATGCTGATAATGAGCGGCACCTGGCGCACCATTCAGCGGCGGCGGTCCCGTGCGGAGCTGGCCGAGGCCCGGGCCCGGCTGGAGGAGAAGGTCATGGAGCGCACGGCCAGCCTGGAGGCCGTGAACCACCAGTTGGTGGAAAAGGACCGGGAGCGCGAAGAGGCCCGCGCCGAGCTGCTGCGCTACGAGCGGATCATCGAGACCAACCCCGACCTCATCTCGCTCATAGACAGGGAGTACCGCTACATCATCATCAACGAGTCCTGCGCGCGCATGTTCGACCGGCGGCGGAGCGAGGTGGTCGGCCAGACCGTGGACCAGCTCTTCGGCGAGGACTGCTTCGACATCCGGCTGCGGCCCGCCATCGACCGCGCCTTTGCCGGGGAGACCGTGCGCGAGGAGGCGTGGATCGAATTTCCGACCCGGGGGAGCGGTACATGTCCATCTCCCACCAGCCCGTCCGGGTCCAGGGCGACCCGGAGACCTACGTCTCCTTCGAGGCGCGGGACATAACCGACCTCAAGCGCAGCGAAGAGACCCTCAAGGCGTTCGCCGAGCGCCTGGACCTGGCCACCAATGCGGCCAACATCGGTATCTGGGAGTGGGACCTTTTGACCGACGCCCTGCACTGGGACCAAAAGATGTTCAATCTGTACCGGATCGCCCCGACCGACCCCGACGAGCTCTACGACCTCTGGCGGCTGCAAGTGCACCCCGACGACCTGCCCGCTGTGGAGCGCGAAGTGGCCCGGACCATCGAGGGCCAGGGACTGCTGAACACCGAATTCCGGATCATCCGCCCGGACGGGGCCACGCGGATCATCCGCGCACATGCCCAGGTCCAGGTTGACGACAACAACGTTCCGCACCGGCTTATCGGCCTCAACCAGGACATCACCGAGCAGCGAAACATGGAGGACGAGCTGCGCACCCTGGCCTCCACCGACCCGCTCACCGGGGCCAGCAACCGCCGCCAGTTCATGAGCCGCCTGAGCGAGGAGTTCGAGCGCTGCAAGCGGTACAACACCTCCCTGGTGCTGCTCTCCCTGGACATCGACCATTTCAAGCGCATCAACGACACCTACGGCCACCCTTCGGGCGACGACGTGCTCAAGGAGCTGGTCATCCTGTGCCAGTCCACCCTGCGCACCACCGACCTCTTCGGGCGCGTGGGCGGCGAGGAGTTCCAGGCCGCCCTGATCCTGACCCACATCGCCGCCGGCAACAACACCGCCGAGCGGTTGCGCCGCCGCGTGGAGCAGACCCGCGTCTCCACCCACGGCGAGGTCATCTCCTTCACCATCAGCATCGGCATCACCGCCCTGCGCCCCGAGGACAACTCCATCGAAGACATCCTCAAGCGCGCGGACGACGCCCTCTACGAAGCCAAGCGCAGCGGCAGAAACCGGGTCGTGCAGCTCTAGCCTTGACTCTCCCGCCAGCCCCTCCTACCCTGTAACGGTTGGAAAAAAGCAAAACCGCGAGGTGACCCCATGCCCCTCTTCACGAAAGACAAGGAAGACGACAACGGCGGGTGGTTCCTGCCCGAGGACGTCCGCAAGCAGCTGACCGAGACCTTCAAGGCCCTCAAGGAAAACGTGGTCCTGGAACTGTTCGCCGAGCCCGGCGTCAACGACGAGTTCACGGAATACACCGCCACGTTCTGCGCCGACCTCGACCGTCTGCACGAAAAAATCGAGTTCCGCCGGACGGCCATCCCGTCCGAGCGGGCCGAAGCCCTGGGCGTGACCGCGTCGCCCACCCTGTGCGTCAACCCGGACGACTACCATATCCGGTTCCTGGGCGCGCCCATGGGCGAGGAAGGCAAATCCTTCATCACCGCCATCATGCTCGTCTCCCTGCGCATGAACGGGCTGTCCGAACAATCCCTGGCCCTGCTCGAGCCGCTCGAGGACGAACGGCTTTGCCAGGTCTTTGTCTCGCCCTCCTGCCCCTATTGCCCGGGCCAGGTCATGCACGCGATCAAATGCGCCATCGCCCGGCCCGACCTGGTGAAGGCCGAGTGCGTGGAGATGAACGAGAATCCCGACCTGACCCAGGAATTCAACGTCGGGTCCGTGCCGCACACCATATTCAACTCCGGGGCGCACGACGGACTGGGCCTCATGCCCGAGGAACGGTTCGTGGTGGAGATGGTCCACCTCAAGTCCGTGGAGATGCTCCTGGAGGAAGGGACGCTGCCCGGCATGAAGGACGGCTCGGCCCCGGCCGGCTTCGGCGCGGCCGAACCGGGCGAGGTGGACCTGGTCATCGTCGGCGCAGGCCCCGCCGGGCTGACCGCGGGCATCTACGCCGTGCGCGCGGGCCTCAAGTCCGTGATCCTGGAGAAGTCCATCGTGGGCGGCCAGGTGGCCCTGACCCCGGTGGTCGAGAACTACCCCGGCTTCACCAACGTACCCGGCAAGCAGCTCATGGACATCATGAGCGAGCACGCCCGGCAGTACGTGCCGGTGAACGAGGGCGAGGGCGTGGAGTCCATCACCCCCGGCGACCCGGCCAAGGATGAACCGTTCACCGTGACCACCAACCGGGGCGCGTACCCGGCCCGGGCCGTGATCCTGGCCACGGGCGCGAGCTACCGAAAGCTGGGCATTCCCGGCGAGGACGCCTATTTCGGACGCGGGGTCAACTACTGCGCCTCCTGCGACGGGTACCTCTACAAGGGCAAGGCCGTGGCCATCGTGGGCGGCGGCAATACCGCCCTGACCGACGCCCTGCACCTCAAGAACCTCGGCGTGTCCGTGACCATCATCCACCGCCGGGACGAATTCCGCGCCCAGAAGCCGCTCGTGGACTCCGTGGAGCGCGAGGGCATCCAGGTGCTCTGGAACACCGTGGTGGACGAGATCCTCGGCGACGACCGCAAGGCGCACACCCTGAAGCTGCGCAACGTCGAGACCGAGGCGGTCACCGAACTGCCCGTGGACGGCGTGTTCATGGCCATCGGCCAGAAGGCCGCCACCGAGCTGGCCGTGTCCCTGGGCGCGGAGCTGAAGGAGAACGGGTTCGTCAAGGTCGGCCCGGACATGCGCACCTCGGTGCCGCGCGTCTACGCCTGCGGCGACCTGACCGGCGGCCTGCAACAGATCGTCACCGCCATCGGCGAGGGGTCCATCGCGGCCATGTCCGCCTTCGAGGACCTGTCGCACCCCTACTGGAAGGAATAACCATGCGGGACCGGGACGGGGCCGAGCGGGCCCCGGACCGGTTCTACCGGGGAATGGGTATCAGCGCCGGGACCTGCTCCCGATAGCGCTCGTAGGCCGGACCGAAGCGGTCGAGCATGGACCGCTCCTCCACCGGAGCCCAGCGGCGGAAGGCGAACCAGCCCGCGACCGAGGCCGCAACGATCGCCCACGCCCCCGTGACCAGGGCCAGGCCCGGGAACAGGAACACCAGCCAGGCCGAATACATGGGATGACGCACGAGGGCGAAGGGGCCGTCCGTGTCCAGGCGGTCCTCCTTCATGGCCCTGAGCAAACGGACCATGCCCCAGAAATAGAGGCCGAACGCGGCCAGGACGAGCATCCAGCCGATGAGCGCGCGCAAGGGCTGGAGGAACCCCGCCGGAAACAGGAACACCGACGGCCACGCCCACGCCGCGGCGCCGCCGAGCGCAGCCGCCAGCATGGCGGGACGGATCATCTTCGGTCCCTGGCCGAAAAACATCTCCCTTTGCGATCCCATGTTCTTCTCCTCCTTTTCCATCCCAGTAAATCGATCGGAGACGTGTTGTCCAGAAACACCCCTTGACTCCCAATCGCCTCCCTGCTACCTGTGATTTCTCCGATGTGACCATCGGTCATTTTTTGACCGCCAGTCGCATCATGACCACAAGTCACAAAAAACCGGCTGTTATTCCGGCGGACAAGGGGCGAGGATGGCGACCAAACAACAGGAAAAATCCCAGCAGACCATGCAGGAACTTATGGCCTCGGCCATCGAGCTGTTCGGGACCAAGGGGTTCGCCAACACCTCGGTGGCCGAGATCACCGACCACGCGGGATACGCCAAAGGCAGTTTCTACCGGCATTGGAACTCCAAGGACGAACTGTTCCTCCAGATCGTGGAGCAGAAGTTCCGCCAGTACCGCGCCACCCGGCACGACCGGGTGCAGAACGCCGAGAATCTCGAAGCGGCCATGAACATCATCTGGGACTTTCTGGAGACCATCGTCTCGGACCGCAACTGGTCCTCCATCTTCCTGGAGTTCACGGTCTATTCCGCTACCAGCGAGCCGCTGCGCAAGCTCATGAACAAGTCCGACTACCGGCTCTCCAACAAGGTCTTCGCCGATCTGGTCCGCGACCACGTGGAGACCGATTTCCCGCCGGAGAAGATCGGCGCGCTGAACACCGCCCTGTTCGAGGGCTATCTCATCCACCGCGCGCTGGGCACCGAGGTCCTTTCCCTGGCCGAGGTGCGCAGGGCGGCCATCGCCCTGGCGCTCATGAACGGAACCCGGCAGGGCTGAACCCCTGCTCGCCCCATATCACCCCCACCACAAGCGAGATGCACATGCGTAAAACCCTTTTCACCCTGACGGCCATTGCCCTGTTCCTGTTCGGCCTGACCTCCGTTGCCTGCGCCGAATCCGTCCGCCTGACCTACTCCAGCTTCTTCCCGCCCACCCACGTCCAGTCCAGGCTGGCCGAGCAGTGGTGCGCCGAGGTCGAGGCCCGCACGGGCAAGGCCGTGATCATCGACTTCTATCCCGGCGGCACCCTGACCAAGGCCAAGCAGACCTATGACGGCGTGGTCGAGGGCATCTCCGACATCGGCCAGTCCTGCCTCGCCTACTCGCGCGGCCGCTTCCCGGTCATGGCCGCCGTGGACCTGCCCATGGGCTACAAGAACGGCGTCCAGGCGACCGACGTGGCCAACGCGGTCTACACCAAGTTCAGCCCGGCGGAGTTCGACGACGTCCAGCCCATGTACTTCCACGCCCACGGCCCGGGCCTGCTGTTCACCACCGAAAAGCCGGTCCGCACCCTGGCCGACCTGAACGGGCTCAAGATCCGCTCCACCGGCAACTCCGCCAAGCTCATCGAAGCACTGGGCGGCACCCCGGTGGCCCAACCCATGCCCGCCTCCTACCAGTCCCTGCAAAAGGGCGTGGTGGACGGTTCGGTCCATCCCATGGAGTCCAACAAGGGGTGGAAGCTCGGCGAGGTCGTCAGGCACTGCACCCTGTCCGACTGCGTGGGCTACACCACCACCTTCTTCGTGGTCATGAACAAGGACAAATGGGCCATGATCTCCCCCGAGAACCAGCAGATCATCCTGCAGATCAACGCCGAATGGGCGCTCAAGCACGGCCAGGCCTGGGACGAGGCAGACGCCGAGGGCAAGGAGTTCCTGACCTCCAAGGGCGGCGACTTCATCGAGCTGGAGCCCGCCGAGGCGGAGCGCTGGGTCAAGGCCGCGCAGCCGGTCCTCGACGGCTACGCCGCGGGCGAAGGCAAGGCGGTGGACGGCCAGGCCGTGGTGGACTTCATCAAGGGTGAAATGACCAAAAGTCCGTAGGACTCATCATATACAAGGGGGGAGCCGAGCGCTCCTCCTCGGACCCCAAGCAACTTCCCCGGAGGGAACCAATGAAAAAACTTCTTACGACGCTCCTGGCGCTGGCCGTGATCTGTGTCGCCCTGCCCACCGCGTCCAGGGCCGAGGTGAAGCTGACCTACTCCAACTTCTTCCCGCCCACCAACCACCAGTCCCAGCTGGCCGAGGCGTGGTGCAAGGAAGTGGAGAAGCGTACCGGCGGCAAGGTGGTCATCGAATACTACCCCGGCGGGACCCTGTCCAAGGCGGCGCAGTGCTATGACGGCGTGGTCGAGGGCATCTCCGACGTGGGCCTGTCCTGCCTCGCCTATTCGCGCGGGCGCTTCCCGGTCATGGCCGCCGTGGACCTGCCGCTCGGCTACCAGACCGCGGCCCAGGCCACGGCCACGGCCAACGCGGTCTACGAGCACTTCAAGCCCGAAGAGCTGGCCGACGTCGAACCCATGTATTTCAACGGCCACGGTCCCGGCCTGCTGTTCACCGTGAACAAGCCGGTCAAGACCCTGGAGGACATGAAGGGCGAGAAGATCCGCGCCACCGGCAACTCCGCCAAGCTGGTCGCGGCCCTGGGCGGCACTCCGGTGGCCAAGCCCATGCCCGAGAATTACCAGCTCCTGCAGAAGGGCGTGGTGGACGGGTCCATGCACCCCATCGAGTCCAACAAGTCCTTCAAGCTGGGCGAGGTCTGCAAGTACGGCACGGACTCCTTCTCCGTGGCCTACACCACCGTGTTCTTCATTGTCATGAACAAGGACAAGTGGGCGTCCATCGACCCGGAATCCCAGGCGATCATCCGCGACATCAACAAGGAATGGGCGACCAAGCACGCCGCTGCCTGGGATGCCGCCGACGCCGAGGGCCGTCAGTTCTTCCTCGACCAGGGCGGCCGGATCGTCGAACTGAGCGCCGAGGAATCCGCGGCCTGGGCCGCTGCGGGCCAGCCCGTGCTGGACGGCTACGTGGCCGAGGTCGCCGAAAAGGGCCTCGACGGCAAGGCCATCCTGGAATTCACCCAGTCCACACTGAAGTAACCCCAACCGTCCGGGGCGGGCTTACGCTCGCCCCGGACGACGTTTACAGGATCAATGATGGAAGAGACCAAGCGGCTGCTGCCGCTGACGGAAAGGATAATGCGCATCATCGCCGCGGCCTGCCTGGTGGGCATGGCCGCCATGACCGGTGCGGACGTGGTCATGCGCGGGGCGTTCAACACCCCCATCTTCGGGTGCGAGGAAATCGTCTCCATTCTCGGCGTCGTCGCCGTGGGATTCGCCCTGCCCTACGCCCACTACCAGAAAAGCCACATCGGCGTCGAAATCCTGGTCCGGCGGCTGCCCAAGCGTGTCCGCGACGTGTTCGGGCTGGTCACCAACCTGGCCACCCTGTTCCTGGCCGCGATCATCACCTGGCGCATGTACGATTACGCCGGGACCCTGTCCGAATCGGGCGAGGTCTCCATGAACCTGGAGCTGCCCGAGTACATGGTGGTCTACGTCCTGGCCTTCGGCTTCCTCGTCTATTCCGTCTGCCTGCTGTCGGACATCGTCAAATATTTCACCGGACGCAGGGGGTAACCATGGAACCGACCACCGCCGGAATCATCGGCATCGTCATCATGGTCTTCCTGTTCATGACCCGGATGCCCGTGGCCTTCGTCATGATGCTCGTGGGGTTCGTGGGGTTCTCCCTGCTGACCTCCTGGAAGGGCGGCCTGAACCTCATGAGCCGCAACATCTACGACGCCTTCGCCTCCTACGAGCTGTCCACCATCCCGCTGTTCATCCTCATGGGCCAGATAGCCTTCAACTGCGGCATCTCGCGCCGCCTGTACCAGACGGCCTACCGCTTCCTGGGCAATACCCGGGGCGGGCTGGCCATGGCCACGGTCTCGGCCTGCACCGCCTTCGGCGCGGTCTGCGGGTCCAGTCCGGCCACCGCCGCGACCATGTCCACGGTCGGCATCCCGGAGATGAAGCGTTACGGCTACGCCAACTCCCTGGCCGCCGCGTCCGTCGCCTCGGGCGGCGGGCTGGGCATGATCATGCCCCCGTCCGTGGTGCTGATCATCTACGGCGTGCTCACCGAGCAGTCCATCGGCGCGCTCTTCGTGTCCGGCATCCTTCCGGCCATCCTGCTGACCTTCCTGTTCATCGTGGGCATCTACCTGCAATGCAGGATAAACCCGGCTCTCGGCCCCAAGGGCGACACCTTCACCTGGCCCGAGAAGCTGCGCTCCCTGGCCAACCTGATCGATACCCTGCTGATCTTCGCCCTGGTCATCGGCGGCCTGTTCCTGGGGTGGTTCACGCCCACCGAGGCGGCCAGCATCGGCGTCATCGGCGTGCTCGCCCTGGCCGTGGTCAAGCGCCAGCTCTCCTGGGAGGCGTTCGTCAACTCGCTCTACGAGACCCTGCGCACCTCCTGCATGGTCTTGGTGCTCATCGCGGGCGCGGTAGTCTTCGGCAAGTTTCTGGCCGTGACCCGCATACCCTTCGACATCGCCAACTGGGTCTCGGGCTTCGACATGCCGCCGTTCGCCATCATGGGGGCCATCATCCTGATCTACTTCATCGGCGGCTGCTTCATGGACTCCCTGGCCCTGATCATGCTGACCATCCCGGTCTTCTTCCCGGTGGTCACGGGCATGGGCTACGACCCCATCTGGTTCGGCATCATCATCGTGCTGGTCACCGAGATGGGCGTCATCACCCCGCCCGTGGGCATCAACGTGTACGTGGTCTACGGCATGTGCCAGAAGATCGCTCCGGACGTGACCCTGGAGGACGTGTTCAAGGGCATCCTCCCGTTCATGCTCTCGATCATCGTGGGCATCGCCCTGCTCTTCCTGTTCCCACAGATCATCCTGTTCCTGCCGGGACTGATGTACTGATCCCAAACGACGCAAAAAAGGCCCCGGATTGCTCCGGGGCCTTTTTCTTGCCGCGCCGTGCGGCCCTAGTATCGAGCCAGTTCCTCCCGGTCGCCGTCCGCCCCGCCGGAAGGCAGGGCCGCTTCGGCCCGGGCGGCCGTTGCCGCGTACTGGGCCGAGGCCCGCCCCTGTCCGCAATCGAAGAAGGACATCATGCGGCGCAGGGATTCGGCCTGGCCGGCCAGTTCCTCGGACGTGGCCGCGACCTCCTCGGCCGCCGAGGCCGTCCCCTGGGTCACGGCCTCCACCTGGGACACGGCGGTGCCGATCTGCCGGATGACATCGTGCTGCTCCTCGCAGGCGGCGTTGATCTCGTCGATCAGTTCGGAGGTCCTGGTGATGTCCGGCACCAGCTCGCCGAGCATCTGCACGGCCCGGTCCGCCACGTCCACCGTGGACCCGGAAAGCTGTCCGATCTCCCCGGCGGCCCGCCCGCTGCGCTCGGCCAGCTTGCGGACCTCGGCGGCGACCACCGCGAACCCCTTCCCGTGCTCGCCCGCCCGCGCCGCCTCGATGGCCGCGTTCAGGGCCAGCAGGTTGGTCTGCCGGGCGATTTCCTCAATGATCGAAATACGCTCCGCGATCTGCTTCATGGCTTCCACGGCCTGGACCACGGCCTGGCCGCTGTCGGACGCCTTGCCCGCGGCATCGGACGCGATCCGGGCGGTCTCCCTGGAGTGGCCCGCGTTGCGGGCGATGGAACCGGATATCTGGGTGATGGAGGCGGACAGTTCCTCCACACTGGCGGCCTGCTCGGTGGCGGACTGGGACAGGGTTTCCGCCGTGGCCGACAGCTCCTCGCTGCCGGAGGCCACGTTGCTCACCGCGTCGTCGACCCCGAAGACCACGTCGCGCAACCGCAGGACCATGTCCCCCATGGCCGAGAGCAGCGCCCCGATCTCGTCCCTGCCCGAGGATTCGACGTCGCGGCTCAGGTCGCCTTTCGCCATGGCCCCGGCCACGGACACGGCCGAGGACAGGGGGCGGGTGATCATCCGGGACAGCCGCCAGCCCACGAACAGGGCCAGGATCATGGCCGCACTCACCCCGGCGTAAATGGCCGCGTCGGACTCCGTAACGCTGAAGGAAAGGTTGTCGTCCGCCATGCCGCCCACTTCGTGGAGCATGGCCATCATCTCTTCGCCCACGCCGTCGACCCGGTGGTCCTCGGCATTGATCTCCTGCAGAATGCGGGCCGCGTTCTCATGGCTCTTCATGGCCGTTGCCGCCGCCTGCTGAAAGACCTCGTCGTGAATCCTGGCCATCTGTTCGGTCAGGGTGCGCAGGTCCGGCTCGTCCACGGGCATGATGATATCGCTGCCCACCTTGCCGCCGTTCAGCAGCGCACCCACCTGTTCGTCGAACTCGGCGACCGTTTCGGCGAACCGGGCCCGGAGGATTTCGAACTCGGCCTTGTCCTCGGCCTGGACGAATTCCTCCAGCACGATGCGCGCGCGGCCGATGCCCGCCTTGATCTCCATGCCCATGTCGGCCCAGGAAATCTCCTTGGAGAGGATGTCGAAGGCGTCCGCCCCGTCGTTCAGCCGCCGGTCCAGGTAGGCCGCCACCTCCTCCTCGAACTGCTCGCAGGAACGGATCACCGAACGATAGGCCTCCTCCATCCGGGCCATGCCCGCCTCCCGCTCGCCCAACGCGGTAAAGGACTCGCGCTTGAGGGCCAGAACCCGTTGCACGCCGGGTTGAAAGTCCTTGGCGCGCAGCTCCCCGATCCGCTTCATTCGTTCGCGGATGGCCGCGTCGCGGGTGGCATGGAGGGTGCGCTTTTCGTCGGTCCAGCCGTCCACGATGCCCCCGGCGAACAGGTCGTATTCTTCGGAAAACCGTTCGTGCTCCTTCCAGGACCGGTCCAGCTCGGCCGGTGTCTCGGCGTCGAGCATCTCCATGAGTATCTGCATCTCCGAACGGACCGTATATTCCAGCGTGGCCGCCCCCTCGGACACGGAGGCCGCGACCACCATGCTCTGCTGGAAGGTTTTGACCAGCGCTCCCGTGAGCAGGAACAACAGGACGATGACGGCGAACCCGCCGATGATTTTGACCCCCACCCTGACGTCGGACAATCGCATACACTAATCCTCGGCATTAACGTTTATCCCGGACGGAAATCCGCCCGGTGCAAATAATTCTACCGAATTATAGAGTATTAACTTCTGAAATATTTATTCAATTATAATCTAAGAAAGGAAAATACCCTGTAAGACTAGGCCACAGAAGACGCTTCGCAGCGGATGCGCCGGGCGTTGAGCCGCCCGTCCATGTACTGGGCCAGGGCCGCCACGGCCTGGTCCGAGGTGCGGAAGGTGCACAGCCCAACGGACTTGAGCCGATCCACCAGCGGGTCGTACTGACGGCCGCCGTCCACCACGCCGATGACCGGGGTGTCCAGGGTCGGCAGCAGGGAGGCCAGGAGCGCGGCGATGGACCGTTCGTTGTCCATGGTCAGGGGAGTGTCCGGGTCGGCCAGGGTGCGCATGACCGGAGACATGGGGTCCAGCCCGGCCACCACGGCGTCCACCCGGGGGTCCGTGGCCAGCAGCCGGATGGCCTCGGCGTGCACGTGGTCGTCCGCGCCGGGGGTGATGTCCAGGGGGTTGGCCACGGTGACCAGCCCGGACAGCCCGTTCTCGGCCATGAGCACGGCCAGCGCCTCGCGGGTGGGGCCGGAGAGCGGGGCGAGGCACATGGAATAGTCGTCGCTCTGGATAGAGTCGGCCATGCCCACGGCCTCGAATCCCGCGCCGGACATGGCGGCCAGCCGGTTGGAGCCGATGGTCTTGCCGCTCAACCGCTCGGCCAGCATGAACAGGTTCTCGAACTGGGTGAAGGAGCGGGCCACGATGGCCCCGGCCTGGCGCACGCAGGACTCGCACACGGCGTAGTCCCCGGCCAGGGAGGCGGTGTGCCCGCTGGTGGCGGACTTGCCCTCCGGGGTCCGGCCCGCCTTGTAGAAGACCACGTCCTTGCCCGCGCACACCGCCCGGCGCACGCTGCGGCAGAACGCCAGCCCGTCCATGTCGTTGAACCCCTCGGCATAGACCGCGATGACGTCCACGTCGTCGGAGTCCGCGAAATGCGCGACCATGTCGCCAAGGGTCAGGTCGGTCTGGTTGCCCATGGAGACCATATAGGCCGGGTTGAGCATGGGGCATTGGGAGAGCCGGGTGAGCATGAACGCCCCCGACTGGGAGATGAAGGCCGCGCGGTGGGGCGCGCCCGCCGGGAAGTCGGGCAGCTTCTCCTTGGGGATGAACCAGGTGTCGTACCCGCCGGGCCGGGAGACCACGCCCATGCAGTTGCCGCCCAAAAAGACCGGGCCGCCGCCCGCGCCGTGGGCCTCGTCGATGCGGGCGATGACCGCCGCCGCCCGGTCGCGGCTCTCCTCGGTCTCGCCCAGGCCTCCGGGAATGAGCATCACGGATTCGGCGCAGTCCAGGGCCACCAGTTCGTCCACCAGGGCCGGGACCTGGGGAGCGCCCACGGCGACCACGAACAGGTCGAGCCTGCGGTCCAGGGACTTCAGGTCCGGGACGCAGGCCACGCCGTCGATCTCGTCCGCCCCGGGGCGGACGATGCGCACCTTGGCCGGGTCGAACCCGGCGGCGAGCACGTTGTTGAGGATGATCCGCCCGAAATTCATGCGCGAGGCCGAAACCCCGACGATGCCGATGGACTCCGGCTTGAGCAGGGAGCCGATCTTGCCCACGGGACGCGGGGCGCGCACCGTTCCCGGCGCCGAGAACCGGCACATGCCGTCCAGGGGAACCATCAGGTAATCGGCGTAGGCAAAGGGGTTGATCTCCAGCTCCTCGATGTGGAACGGCGCGTCCGGGTTCTCCGGGGAATAGTGGTTGGCCATGTCGATGAACGAGGAAAAGCACTCGATGAGCTGCTCGTCCGTGACGATGCGCCGCTGCCCGCGCGTCAGCCCGGCCAGCTTGCGGTAGGAGATGGTCTTGCGGAACAGCTCGAAAAACTGCGCCCCGTCGGTCAAGGCCGTGGAGGAGATGGTCACCGCCTGGCCCTTGCGAAATCTTTCGGCATACAACTCGGTGTCTGTTCCGCCGAGTCCGGCAGTGATGACGGCGCCGAATTCCCGAGTCTTGCGGATTCCGACCAGGAGTTCGTTGCCGAACGCCGTGGAGTCCGGCTCCATGAACTGGACCATGAGCACGCCGCGCAGGTCACGGGACACGGCCGAGGCCAGCGATTCGCCGCTCAACCCCCGGTATCCTTCGGGCGCTGCCTCGGGCCGCCGCTCCAGGAAGGTCGCGTAGTTCTCCGGCACCTCGTAGAGCATGCGCCGCCAAGCCGAGCGGATGGCGTCGGGCCGGTTCTCCACCACGCGCACGCCGCCCACCTCGGTCTTGTGCACGATGGTCGGGGAGACGATCTTGAGCACCACCCGGTCGCCGGGGAGCACGGCCAACTGCTCGTCGCGCAGCCGGGCGGACCGCTCCAGCAGCACGCAGCGCGGCGGCGTCTCGGCCCCGGACGCCTTGAGCAGGTCGTAGACCTCGTACTCGAACAGCGAGTCGCGGCCCTGGCCGTGGGCCTGTTCGAAGAGAGCGTCAATGGCCTCGAAATTGATCTCCACCTGCACCGAACCGAAGGCGAAATGGGGGTCCGCCATGATTGCCTCCTTGGGCGGCTATTGCCTGCCGCCGTACTCCGCCGTGTCGTACCGCTTCAGGATTTCATCGTAAAGGCCGCTGGCCCGGATGGCGGCCAGCCCCTGGTCGAACCGTCGGCAGAGCGAGGGGGTCCCGAAGACCACCTGCCGCGCCTGCTCCTGGAACAGGGGGGCCATGACCACGTCCTGGTCCAGGTTCACGACCCTGGCCACGGGCGTGGACTCCAGGCGATCGCGCCAACAGAGAAAGACCCGCCGCTCCGAGATGACCGCGTCCACGCGGCCGGAGAACAGCATCCGCACATGCAGGGCCTGGTCCGACAGCTCGCTGTAGAGGTCGTTGCCCCTGGCGTAATCCGCGAACTCAGGGCCGAGATAGTTGCACGCGTCCTGAAATCCCAGGACCACCAATCCGTTGAGGTCCTCCAGCAAATCGAACCGCAGATGCCGGCTCGCCAGGCTGACCACATGGTTGCGGAAGGCGATGGTCGGCTTGGAGCCGTACACACGGCGTCCGGCGATCTTCTCCAGATCGTAGCCCACGCTCAGGGCCAGGCAGTCCACGTCCCGCCCGGCAAAGGCGATGGGCAGCCGGAGGTTGGGCAGGAAGGAGAATTCGACGCTCACCCCGGCGGCCTTGAACGCCTCGCGGATGATGTCGACTTCGAGCCCCGAATTCTCGGCCCGCAGGACGTAGGGGGCGATGGAGAACCCCATGCCGACCCGGACCGACTCCGACGGTTCTGCGGCGGAGGCGGTAGGGAACCCGGCGAGGAGGAGCAGGGCGAACAGGAGAAGACGAACGGGGTTCGGCATGAATGCTGTTTACGCAAATATACAGCCAGAGTCTACCGCCCCCCGGTCACAACCAGGTCACGCCCGGCTCGGGGCGCGGGGGGATGGCCTGGTTCCGCACAGCGGGATGGCCGAGCATGAGCGCGCCGTAGACCCGGGCGTCGCCCTCGGCGCCGAGCCGCTTGGCGATCACCGGGGAATTGGCGGCGGCGATGAGCGCGTAGCCGCACCAGCAGGCGCCCAATCCGTGCGCGTTGGCGGCCAGCTCCAGGTAGGTCACGGCGACGACCGCGTCCTCCCTGGGGGTGATGCCCTTCCTCGGCCCCCAGGCCACGGCCAGGGCGGGGGCGTTGCGGCAGATCATGTCCACGCCCAGGTCCCAGACCCGAACGATGCCCGGAAGGTGCAGGGCCGAGGCCAGCGGGGTGTCCGCCTCGATCTCCTCGCGCATCCACTCCGCCACCGCATCGGCGATTTCGGCCACCTTGTCCGTGCCCAGGGCCACGGACCAGCGCGTGGGCCGCGCGTTGTGGCCGGACGGACAGTACTCGGCGGTCCGCAGCAGCCCTTCGACCGTTTCGCGCTCCACGGGCCGGTCGCGGAAGGCGCGCACGGACCTGCGGCCGCGCAGGAACTGCTCGATCTGCTCCGGCTCGGGCCGCAGCGCCCGGTCCAGGGGCGTGGACCCCGCCTTGAAACGGTCCAGGCGGATGGCCTCCGCAGGACACACGGCCATGCAGTGGCCGCACTCCAGACAGTAGAGATACTTCTTCTCGTGGGGCTCGGGCAGCCCCCCTTCCTCGAAAACGATGCATCCGGCCGGGCATACGGAGGCGCACAGCCCGTCCCGTTTGCACCGGGTCCTGTCGATGGTGAACAACATGGAATACGCTCCTTTTTGCAACCCCGGCATTGTGGCCGTTTGCCGGGCCGGGGGCAAGCATTGCGTTGACCAGTGGATGGTTTTGCCGTATTTCCTGTGCCACGGACAGGACAAGGGATTCCGTCCCCAAGCGACTTACCGACCCCCAGCGGTCCAGCCATACCACGAGGTTTATTTCATGAGCACCAAACCCGAGGCCCCGGAAAAGGGCAAGGACTTCATCCGGCAGATCATCGACAAGGACCTGGAGAAAGGGGCCTACGGAGGCCGCGTCCACACGCGCTTCCCCCCGGAACCCAACGGGTACCTGCACATCGGCCACGCCAAGTCCATCTGCCTGAACTTCGGGCTGGCCCGCGACTACGACGGCAAGTGCAACCTGCGCTTCGACGACACCAACCCGGTCAAGGAGGACGTGGAGTACGTGGACTCCATCCGCGAGGACGTCCGCTGGCTCGGCTTCGACTGGGACAACAACTTCTACGCCTCGGACTACTTCGAGCGGCTCTATTTCATCGCCGAACTGTTCATCAAGATGGGCAAGGCGTACGTCGACCACCAGACCGCCGACGAGATCCGCGAGAACCGCGGCACCCTCAAGGAGCCGGGCGTGAACTCCCCCTACCGCGAGCGGTCCGTGGACGAGAACCTGGCCCTGTTCCGGTCCATGCGCGCGGGCGAGCTGCCCGACGGCGCGTGCATCCTGCGGGCGAAGATCGACATGGCCGCGCCCAACGTCATGATGCGCGACCCGGCCCTGTACCGCATCAAGCACGCCACCCACCACCGGACCGGCGACGCCTGGTGCATCTACCCCATGTACGACTTCACCCACGGGCTGTCCGACGCCATCGAGGGCATCACCCACTCCATCTGCACCCTGGAGTTCGAGAACAACCGCCCGCTGTACGACTGGTGCGTGGACACCCTCATGGACGGGCTGAAGCGGACCGAGCTGTTCGGCGAAAATGCGGCCATATATACTGAACTGGCCGCGCTGCCCGGCTTCACCGACCGCCCCCGCCAGTACGAGTTCGCGCGGCTGAACATCACCGGCACCGTGCTCTCCAAGCGCAAGCTCATCCAGCTGGTCAAGGAAAACCACGTCAACGGCTGGGACGACCCGCGCATGCCGACCATCTCCGGCTTCCGCCGCCGGGGATTCACCCCGGAATCCCTCCGCGATTTCTGCGACCGCATCGGCGTGGCCAAGGCGGACTCCATGGTCGAGTACCCGCTCCTGGAGGCCTGCCTGCGCGAGGACCTGAACAAGCGCGCCCCCCGGTACATGGGCATCATGGACCCGGTGAAGATGGTCATCGAGAACTACCCCGAGGACCAGGTGGACGAATTCGAGATCGCCCTGAACCCCGAGGACGAGTCCTACGGCACGCGCACCGTGCCGTTCTCCCGCGAGGTCTGGATCGAGCGCGACGACTTCATGATCGACCCGCCCAAGAAGTTCTTCCGGCTGGGACCGGACCGCGAGGTGCGGCTGCGCGGGGCCTACTACGTCCTGTGCACCGGCTATGAGACCGACGCCGACGGCAACGTGACCCTGATCCGCGCCACCTTCGACCCCGCCTCCAGGGGCGGCTGGCTGGAAGGCGGCCGCAAGGTCAAGGGCACCCTGCACTGGGTCTCCGCCCGCCACGCGCTCTCCGCCGAGGTGCGCAACTACGGGCCGCTGTTCACCACCGAGAACCCCAACGCGGTGGAAGAGGGCAAGACCTTCGTGGACTACGTGGACCCCAACTCCCTGGAGATTCTCGCGGACTGCAAGGTGGAGCCGGCCATGGCCGACCTGCCCGCCGGGACCAACCTCCAGTTCGAGCGCACCGGCTACTACTGCGCCGACCTGCGCGACCACAAGCCGGGCCAGGCCCTGGTCTTCAACCGCACCACCACCCTGCGCGACACCTGGGCCAAAATTCAGAAGCAGACTGCCTAGAAGCAAGCAGCTATAATACTTACAAAAAGGCCGCCGCAAGCGGCCTTTTTTTCGTTCCGGGCATTATTTTTACTTTTTCCCGCTTGACACTGATTGCACAATCAATCTATACAGAAATCAACAGACTGATTGCACAATCAATCGATACAGGAAAACCGACCGATGACAAAGAAGGAAGCCATACTCAGCGCAGCCCAGGAGGCCTTTGGCCAGCTGGGTTTCCACGCCGCCACCGTCAAGGACGTGGCCGGTCGCGCCGACGTGTCCTTCGGTCTGGTTTCCCACTATTTCGGCAGCAAGCAGGAGCTGTTCCTGGCCGCCGGCTTCGACATGGCGGACCGGCTCATCGCCCGCCTGGGCGAGGCCACCGCGGATGCCGAAAACGGGCTTGAGGCCATCCGGGCCTACATGACCGCCTATTTCGATTTTACCGAGCAGCACCGGACCGGTTTTCCCGTCCTGCTCCGCTGCTCCCCCTTCAGCCACATGGAGCCCGGTGTCGACGGCGCCAAGGTGGCCGAAAAGTTCAGCGTCTTCATTGACCTGCTGAAACGCTGCGTCTCCAAAGGCATCGAGGACGGCTCGATCCGCTCCCTCCCCACGGAGCAGACCGCGCTGATCATCTACGGCAACATCGTCGGCTCGGTCCGCACCAGCCTCCTGTCCCCCTACGAGTCCGACAACCTCTTCGCCGAGACGATCAACCACGTGGAGCGCAGCCTCACACACAGCCCCGGCACGGGCGGCTGTTAAAAAAGCCCGGCATGTCGTTGAAGCATTGAGACGGATCGACAACGGTACGAAAGAAACGAGGTAAAGAGATATGTTCAATAACCTTACCGCATCCAGAATTTTGGAGATCGTCCTGGGCACCCGCGCCTGGGTCAATTACATCGACTCCTGGAAGACCTGGTCCCAGGACTGGGCCAACAGACAGAATTCCTAAACAGCACCCTTAGTCCCGAACGGATCACACCTCCTAAGGCGCACAGAAATGGACCGCAACCCACACCTGACAGCCTGACGATACGTTTCGGACGACCCGGCGCCAGCCGGGATCCAGGGAGCCGCGAAAGCGGCTCCCTTTTTTTGCGCCGCCATACCGCCTTCCCGCTTGCCCCGCCCGAATTCGATTGCCCCGCAGAGGATGCCCCGTCGCGCGTCACGAGCGCGCCGAATGACGCGAATCCCTGGCGCGACACCGTGCGCACCGCCATGAGCGCCCGCCGCGTGGAGTTGTCCGACATATGTCGCAAATGCGACACACATGTCGCAGTTGTCGCACTGCGACACATTGTGCGACACATGTGCGACACCTGTCGGGAAACAAACAAATCTTTAGAGTTTTTATAACCTATCGAAATGGCGAATTATAATAAAAATAACGAGATTGTGGCACGGCGGTTGCTTTATTAGCTCCAACAACTCGCCACAAACCATCAAACTCTGCGGGAGGGCACGATGTTTGAAAAGAACGTAACCAAGGTTGTCCAGGACTGCATTCTCGACAGCGGCATTCAGGCCAAGATCGTTGCACAGAAGATCAACAAGCCGTATTCGACCCTGATGCGGGAAATCAATCCCTTCGACGCCAGCGCCAAGCTGGGCGCGGAGACCCTGCTCGAAATCATGAAGGTGACCCACGACGTCCGTCCGCTCCAGTTCATGGCGACGGAGATGGGGTTCACCCTGGAACAGGGCATGGCCTAGATTTCCGAACAGGTGACCATTTTTCCGGCCGGGCCTTGCGCCCGGCCTTTTTTTGCCCTTCGCTCAGCCCGGAAGAAGCGGAGAAACCCGCTTGTCTCCTTGCCAAAATCGCCCGATCAGCTTAGAAATATGCTGTATCCAAAAACCCGAGGGCTGTAACGACCGATGCTTTCCATTCCCAGAACGAGGCTCACCGCGGCAGGCTCCCTGAGCCGGAGGGCCAAGCTCGCCCAACTGGCCTTCATCACCGCCATCGTCCTCGTTTTCTCCTGCGCACTCATCCTGTTCAACGCCTACCGGCTGCATGTCCGGCTGGCCGAGCGCGCGGACAGCATCGCCCACCTGGCAAAGACCAGCCTGGCCAGCGCGGTCTGGCAGGTGGACCACGCCTCGGCCCGCGACTTCATCGACGCCGTGCTCCAGGACGAGGACGTGGCCTTCGCCCAGGTGGTCACCGGCCGCGAGATCATGGCTTCCAAGTCCCGCCCCCGGTTCACGGGCCACGACTTCGAATACTTCGCCCGCGACAAGCGGTTCCTGACCCGGTCAGTGGAGATCCGCAAGTACGGCGACTGGATCGGCTCCTTCAACCTGGCCATGTCCACCGAAGGCTACATCCAGGAGATGGGCATGTACGTGGCCCTGACCTTCGCCCTGGGGCTGCTCCTCATCCTGGCCCTGACCGTGGCCGCCATCCGCTACATGCGGAAACATTTCCTCAACCCGCTCACCGCCCTGGAGGAGTCGGCCACGACCATCGCCGACGGCAATCTCGACGCCTCCATCGACACCTCGGCCTCCAACGAGCTGGGCAGCCTGGCCCGGGCCATCGACGACATGCGCCAGTCGGTCAAGCACCTGATCAACGACCTCAAGGAGGCCAACGCCAAGCTCCAGAATCACCAGAACCTCCTGGAGAGCACGGTCAAGGAGCGCACCGAGGAGCTCAAAAGCAAGAACGAATCCCTGAACGCAGCCCTGGAGGATGTGCGCAGCGCCAAGAAGGCCGCCGAAGTGGCCAACCTGGCCAAGAGCAGCTTCCTGGCCTCCATGAGCCACGAGATCAGGACGCCCATGAACGCCATCCTCGGCATGGCCGACATCCTCTGGGAGACCGAGTTGTCCGAGGCCCAGGCCCGTTACGTGGACGTCTTCCGCACCGCGGGCGAGAACCTGCTGGAGATCCTCGACGACATCCTGGACCTGTCCAAGATCGAGGCCGGACACCTGGAGCTGGAGCACACATGGTTCGTGCTCGGAGAAGTCCTGGACAAGACCTGCGGGGTGATCAACACCAAGGCCGAACAGAAGGGGCTGACCCTTTCCTGCACCATGGCCCCGGATATCCCGTCCCGGCTGACGGGCGATCCTTCCCGGCTGCGCCAGATCCTCATCAACCTGCTGGGCAACGCGGTCAAGTTCACCGACAAGGGATCGGTCAGTCTGGCGGTCGATCTGGCCGCCCAGGAGGGCGAGCAGGTCCTGCTCCACTTCTCCATCACCGACACCGGCGTGGGCGTGGCCGGAGACAAGCTCGGCGCGATCTTCGAGGCCTTCACCCAGGCGGACAGCTCCACCACCCGCCAGTTCGGCGGCACCGGCCTGGGGCTGGCCATCAGCAAGGAGCTGTCGCACATGATGGGCGGCCGCATCTGGGCCGAGAGCACGCCGGGCAAGGGCAGCACCTTTCATTTCACGGCCCGCTTCGGCACCGCAGGGCAGCCCGCGCAGGCCAGGACGCCCGACCAGACCGACGAAACAGCCGCGCTGCCGCCCATCAACATCCTCATGCTGGAGGATTCCAAGTACAACGCCTTCGTGACCCAGATTTACCTGCAATCCACCCCCTGCCGCCTGACCGTGGCCGAGGACGGCAAGACCGGGGTCGAGATGTTCAAGAAGGGCGGCTGGGACCTGGTGCTCATGGACATCCAGATGCCGGTCATGGACGGTTTCCAGGCCACCCGAGCCATCCGCGACTGGGAGCGGGAGCAGAAGCTTCCGCCCACGCCCATCGTGGCCATGACCGCCTTCGCCCTGGACGAGGACGCCCGGCGCTGCCGTGACGCGGGCGCGGACTACCACCTGCCCAAGCCGGTCAAGAAAAGCGCCCTGTTCGAGACCATCCACCTGCTGGCCGGGAAGGATGGGAAAGAGCCTGGAGGAACGGACCATGACTGACGCGCGCCTGATCTGGTGCCACGGCTCCCTGAGCACCCCCTGGGGGACCAAGAGCCTCGCCCTGGCCGAAACCGCCAAGGGGTTGGGACTGACCATGGAGGGGCCGGACTTCTCGGACCTCGATGACCCGGACCTGCGGGTGGAACGGCTGGCCGGGCTGCTTCGGGAGGACGACCGGCCCGCGATCCTGGCCGGGTCCAGCATGGGCGGCTACGTGGCCGCCGCTGCCGGGTCCGGCGCGGCAGGACTGTTCCTGCTGGCCCCCGCCGTGTATCTGCCCGGCTATGCGGTGCACGTCTTTTCCGGCCTGCCCGACCGCGTGACCGTGGTCCACGGATGGGACGACGACATCGTTCCGGTGGACAACTCCGTCCGCTTCGCCCGGACCCACAACGCCGCCCTGCACGTCCTTGCGGACAACCACCGGCTCGAACATTCCACCCCGGAGCTGTGCGCCCTGTTCGCCCGGTTCCTGACCGACGTCCTGGAGGCGTCCCGACCATGACCCGCTCCGCCGCCCCGCTGCTCGCCCTCCTGCTCGCCCTGTTGGTCTTCCCGCCGGCGGGCGGCTCCCCGGCCCGCGCCCAGGACGACTTCCCCCTGCGGCCCTACTACCCGGAGGTCCCCTGGATCACCACGGAACGGCTCATGGCCGACTACGACGCCGCCGTGGTCGTGGATATCCGCTCGCGCTTCGAATACGAGGTGGCGCACATCAACAAGGCCGTGCTCCTGCCCCTGACCGAGGAGGACTTCAGCCAGAAGCTCGAGTACCTGCGCCCCAAGCAGGCGTCGGAACCCATGGTCTTCTACTGCAACGGGCACTCCTGCGCCAAGAGCTACCAGGCAGCCCAGATCGCCCTGTCGCAGGCCTTCGAAAACGTCTTCGTCTACGACGGCGGCATCTTCGACTGGATCAAGGCCGCGCCGGAACGGGCCACCCTCATGGGTGAGACCCCGGCCCGCGAGGACAGGGTCATCTCCAAGACTACCCTGAACCGCAGGCTGATATCCTACCAAGAGTTCGCCGAGGAAGCGGCCAGGCCCGGCACCGTGGTCATCGACATCCGCGACCCGTTCCAGCGGGACGTGGTCCCCAGGCTGCCGGACATCCGGGCCATTCCCCTGGACCCCCTGCTCGACCTGGTGACCTCGCGCATCTGGACCGAGAAACGGTTGCTCTTCTTCGACGCGGTGGGGAAACAGGTCCTCTGGCTCCAGTATTTTCTCGAATCCTACGACTATTTCGACTATGCCTTCCTGGACGGCGGCATCCGCCCCATCGCCGGGGACCCCGCCCTGGTCAAGCCGGTCATCGAGGTGGACCGGACCGTGGCCAGCGACCAGGCCCGGCTCCTGGAACTGACCGCGGACCAGCGGCTGGACAATGCCGACCGCAAGGTGGTCAGCTACCTCCTGGCCAACATCAAGTTCGACAACTACGTGGTCATCGACATGGGCAAGGTCAGCGAGGACACCGGAATGACGGAAACCATCCTCTTGAAATCCATGCGCAAACTGACCGAGGACGGGTATGCCGTCCACTCGGTCATGCAGGGCATGCTCATCGTCCAGGTGGACCCGCGACTGGCCTGGAAAGGGGAAACCGGAGACCCGCTCTGGAAGGACAAGGTCGAGGAATTCGACCGGGTTATAGGGAAATAGCCGACATGCGCACCCATATACGACCGCCCCGCCTCGCCCTGTTGGGCGTCCTGCTCCTGGCCCTCATCCTGCCCGCGCCCGCCTCGGCCCTGGAAAAGGCCACCCTGATCCTGCAATGGCTGCCCCAGGCCCAGTTCGCGGGATTCTTCGCGGCCAAGGACCTCGGCTTCTACGAGGAGGAGGGCGTCGACCTGACGCTCCTCTCCGGCGGGCCGGACATCCTGGCCAGCGAATACCTGGAGTCCGGCAAGGCGCAGTTCGCCACCATGTTCCTGGCCACCGGCATCCAGCGGCGCGAGAACCTGCCCATCGTCAACATCGCCCAGATCGTCCAGCGCTCCGCCCTCATGCTCATCGCCATGAAGTCCTCGGGCATCACGTCCTTCCAGGACCTTGAGGGCAGGAAGGTCGGGCTGTGGGCCAACGAGTTCCAGACCCAGGCCCGCGCCCTGTTCCGGCAATACGGCATCAACGCCACGGTGGTCCCGCAGACCTCGTCCCTGGACCTCTTCCTGCGCGGCGGCGTGGCCGCTTGCTCGGGCATGTGGTACAACGAGTACCATACCCTGACCACCTACGGACTGGACCAATCCGACCTCCAGCCCCTGTTCTTCAACGACGCGGGGCTGAACTTCCCCGAGGACGGCATCTACTGCCTGGAAAAGACCGCCGAGCAGCGGCCCGACCTGTGCCGGGGGCTGGTCCGGGCCACCATCCGGGGCTGGCAATACGCCTTCGCCCACCCGGAGGAGACCCTGGACATCGTCATGCAGCGCATGCGGGCGGCCAAGGTCCCGGCCAGCCGCGTGCACCAGCGCTGGATGCTCCGGCGCATGGAAGACATCATCATGTCCGACATGGACACCACCCTGGGCGTGCTCCGGAAGGATGACTTCGAGAGCGTGGCCAAGGCGCTGGTGGATACCGGTTTCCTGGACGAACACGTCCCATACGAGGATTTCTACAAGGGGATGGCGCAATGAAACGGTATCCCATCGCCTTCAAGCTGACCTTTTTCATCCTGAGCTGCGCCTTCGTCATCGTGGCCGCCATCGTGGCCTACAACTTCACCGCCTCGCGCGGGATCATCCTGTCCCAGGCCGAGGAGAACTCCCGGCTGCTCGTGACCGGCACCGCCGAACGCATCGACTCGGTCCTGTCCGGGGTCCAGAAGGTGGCCGAAAACATCGCCTTCTCCCTGGAGGACGCCACCCTGTCGCGCAAGGAGATCCTCGACCTCAACCGCCGCGTCCTGGCCAACAACCCGGAAATCTACGGCATGGCCATCGCCTTCGAGCCGTACTTCCTGGAGCGCGACAAGCTCTACTTCGCCCCCTACTATTTCCGCTCGGGCGGGCGCATCGGCTTCACCATGCTCGGCGACGCCCATTACCGGTATTTCTACATGGACTGGTACCAGATCCCCAAGGAGCTGGGCCAGAGCGTCTGGACCGAGCCGTACTTCGACGAGGGGGGCGGCGGCGTGATCATGGCCACCTATGCCGTGCCCTTCTACCGCACCGTAGAGGGGAGGTCCGTGTTCGCGGGCGTGGTCACCGCCGACATCTCTTTGGAATGGCTCCAAAAAATGGTCGGCTCCATCCGGCTGTTCGACACCGGCTACGCCTTCCTGCTGTCGCGTCACGGGACCTTCATCACCCACCCCGACGACAACCTGGTCATGAACCAGACCGTCTTCTCCCTGGCCGAGGAGCGCGGCTCCGAGGAACTCCGGCAGTTGGGCAAGCGCATGCTCTCCGGCGAACCGACCTTCGCCCCGGTGGGCAAGGTCATCGACGGCAAGGAGAGCTACATGTTCAGCCAGGGGCTGAAATACGGCGGCTGGTCCATCGGCATCGTCTTCCCCAAGGAGGAGATGCTGGCCGGAGTCTACAGCCTGTCCAAATCCATGATCATCATCGGCGTGATCGGCTTCGTGCTCCTGGTCCTGGTCACGGTGGGCATCGCCCGGCGCATCACCCTCCCCCTGCGCGAGCTGTCCGGCTCCGCCCGCGAGATCGCCTCCGGCAACCTGGACCTCATGCTGCCGGAGATCCGGGCCAACGACGAGGTCGGCGACCTGGCCGACTCCTTCCGGTACATGAAGAACTCCCTCAAGGACTTCATACGCGACCTGACCTCCACCACGGCGGCCAAGGAGCGCATCGAGTCCGAACTGCGCATCGCGCGCGAAATCCAGATGGGCATCCTGCCCAAGCTCTTCCCCGCCTTCCCGGACCGCAAGGAGTTCGAGGTGTTCGCCTCCATCGAACCCGCCAAGGAGGTGGGCGGCGACCTCTACGACTTCTTCTTCGTGGACGAAAAGCACTTCTGCTTCCTGGTGGGCGACGTGTCCGGCAAGGGCGTGCCCGCCGCCTTCTTCATGGCCGTGACCAAGACCCTGCTCAAGGTCGTGGCCGAGCGCGGCCTGGACCCCGGCGAAATCCTGACCAAGGTCAACGCGGACCTGGCCTCCGAAAACGAGTCCTGCATGTTCGTGACCCTGTTCCTGGCCATCATGAACATCGAGACCGGCGAGACCCGCTACGCCAACGCGGGCCACAATCCGCCCATCTACCTGCCCTGCGGCGGCAAGCCCGAGTGGATTCCCCCGCTGGGCGAGCCGGTGGCGGGCATCATGGACACCATGGTCTACACCACCAAGACCATGACCCTGCGTCCGGGCGACATCGTCTTCATCTACACCGACGGCGTGACCGAAGCCATGGACCCGGAGAAAACCCTCTTCTCCGAAGACCGGCTCCTCGGCCTGCTGACCAAGGACGACGAACCGTTCGCCCCCAAACTGGTCAAGGACGTGGCCGCGGCCATCAAGGAATTCGCCAGGGGCGCGGAGCAGTCCGACGACATCACCATGCTCGCCATGCAGTTCATGGGACAGTGCAAAAAATAGATTGATCTATACTTCGTAGGTCAACCCGACCCTGATCAAAACGCTATTTCCACCCTCGCGGACTCGGAAAATCTGTTTTTTTATCCTGAAAAGCCCCCCATCTGGCCTTCTTCTGACAGCATCTTTGCTTTCTTTTCAATTTTCGTTGACGCAAAAGAGGAAAAAGGGATAACGTCTTTTACATGGCAGAATATCCAACATGTGGGGGGTAAACATGTTCGAGAAAAACCTGACTAAGAAGGTCCAGGACGTGGTCCTGGAGGGACACATCCCTGCCAAAGATGTCTCCCGTGCGATCAAGAAGCCGTATTCCACGCTGCTTCGGGAACTCAACCCGTTCGACGCCCACGCCAAGCTGGGCGCCGAGACCATGTTCGAGATCGTCAAGGCGACGCGCAACGTCTCCGTGCTCGAATTCATGGCCAGGGAAATGGGGTACACGCTGATGCCGGTCCTCAAGACCGCCCGGCGTCCCAGGCAGGAGGATGCGGTTACAAAGGTCCGCGAGCGGGAAGCCACCATGTAGCGGTCCCGCACCCGCCGACTCCCCGCTGCCCGGGGCATGCCGCGCATGCCCCGGGCAGCGACGCTTGGTCCGCCGCTTTCATTTTGACTTTGCGCACCGTTTGGTTTCTACTGTCCAAAGCAATCCAACGCTCCAAGGAGGAAGGGCATGTCCCAGGATACATTCAAAAAAGCACTCGCCGTCGGCCGCCCGCCGAACGTCGTCAAAAATTTCCCCAACTCGCAGGCGCTCATCGTCAGCGGCAAGGTCATCGACCGCGCCATGCTGGCCAAGGGCCAATGCATGACCATCGCCGCCAACGGCCGCAACCTGTTCATCATCGAAGGCGCGCTCATGGCCGCGCAGAAGGCCAACGCCGCCCTGATCATCGAGATCGCCCGCAGCGAAGCCACCTACTGCCCGACCACCCTGTGGAACGTCGCGCGCCGCGTGGACTACGCCTGCAACAAGCTCGGCATCACCATCCCGGTGGCCGTGCACGCGGACCATTACTTCATGAAGAAATGGGACGACGTGGCCCCGGCCAAGGCCGAGATCCCCACCGTCTTCGAGTCCGGCGTAACGTCCATCGCCATCGACGCCTCGCACATGACCGATGACCTCAACCTGCTCGGCAACCTGGCCGTGTCTTCCTCAATCCCGGCCTGGGCCGGATACGAGACCGAGATCGGCGAGATCAAGGGCGAGTTCGGCCTGTCCAGCCCGGTGGAGGCCAAATACCTCATCCAGGGCCTCAACGCCCACGGCCTGTGCCCCGACTGGATCGCCCTGAACAACGGCACCACCCACGGCATCGAGGCATCCGGCGAAGGCATCCAGGTGGAACTGACCGCCGAGATCCACCAGGCCCTCAAGGCCTACGGCACCTCCGGCGCCCAGCACGGCACCTCCGGCAACGACTCCGCGAGACTGCGCGAGATCGCGGCCAAGACCTCCACCACCAAGGCCAACGTGGCCACCGCCCTGCAGATGATCTCCTGGGGCGTGAAGGTCAACGAGTTCGGCAACGCCATCATGGACGGCGACCGGTTCGCCAAGGTCTCCGGCCAGGGCGTGGAAGACGCCCTCTGGGACGAAATGGTCGCCTACGCCGACGCCAACGGAATCAAGGGCGGCAACTACAAGAAACTCAACCTGGTGTTCGAACGCCGCTGGCAGGGACAGGCGGAAGCCGTGCGCAACCGCATGTCCGGCGCGGTCATGGACTTCGTCTACGACCTGCTCGTCAATGTCTTCAACGCCAAGGACACCGCCCCCATCGCCTGCGACCTGATCCTCGAAGCCGGCTCCTACGACCTCGGCCCCAAAGCCGAACGGTTCGAAGACCCGGCACAGTGGACCGAAGAAAAAATCAAGGCCATGGCCGCCGAGATCGACACCGACAAAGGCCCCAAAGGCAACTTCGACGACTAAAGCCGATACGCCCGACAACAAAAAGCCCCCGCCCGGATACTCCGGGAGGGGGCTTTTTTATCCGAAGCTCCAGCACGCCGCCTTGACTCATCCTGCTTTCCGCCGTCTTGACCGGCGGCGTGGGCAACCGTCCCCCTGCTCCCGCACCTTCGCCGCAGGCGACAACGGGATTCCAAAGGGCCCCTGCCCTTTGGCCGCCGGAGGCGAAATCACCCGACATATCCGCCGCAGGCGGCCTCCCCTTCCTCTCCGGCCTTTTACCGGAGACGAAAGACCGCCGCCTACACGTTGAACAGGAAATGGACGACGTCGCCGTCCTTCATGACGTATTCCTTGCCTTCCACGCGCAGCACGCCTTCGCTGCGGCATTTGGCCTCGGAGCCGTGCTTGACGTAGTTGTCGTAGCCGATGACTTCGGCGCGGATGAAGCCCCGTTCGAAGTCGGTGTGGATGACGCCCGCTGCGCGCGGGGCCTTGTCGCCGTCGTGGATGGTCCAGGCGCGGACCTCCTTCACTCCGGCGGTGAAGTAGCTGATCAGCCCCAGGGAGCGGAAGCCGGTATGGATGATCTGGTCCAGGCCGGACTCGGTGATGCCGTAGGATTCCAGGAACTCCTGGTACTCCTCGTCTTCGAGGCCCACGAGCTCCTCTTCCATCTTGGCGGAAATCTTGACGAACTCCGAGCCGCGCTGTTCGGCCAGAGCGCGCACGGCCCGGACGTGGTCGTTGTCCTCGGCCACGCCTTCCTCGTCCACGTTGGCGCAGAAGATGACGTTCTTGGCGGTGATGAGCCGCAGCTCGGCCAGCAGTTCGGGCAGCGCCTTGGCGTCGCTCTCGAAGGTGGCGGCGGGCAGCCCCTTGTCCAGGTGGGCCATGAGCTGTTTGCCGGCCTCGATCTTCGGGCCCAGGGACTTGTCGCCCTTGAGCATCTTTTCCATGCGCTCGATGCGGTTTTCCAGCACCTGGACGTCGGCCAGGATGAGTTCGGTCTCGATGATCTCGATGTCGCGCAGGGGGTCCACGGAGTTGGCCACGTGGATGACGTCGTCATCGTCGAAGCAGCGGACCACGTGCAGGATGGCCTGGGTCTCGCGGATGTTGGCCAGGAACTTGTTGCCCAGCCCCTCGCCCTTGCTCGCGCCCGCCACCAGCCCGGCGATGTCCACGAAGTCCACGGTGGAGCTCTGGACCCGCTGCGGCTTGACCAGCCCGGCCAGCACGTCGAGGCGCTTGTCCGGGACCGGGACCACGGCCTTGTTGGGTTCGATGGTGCAGAAGGCGTAGTTCGCGCTTTCGGCGTTCTGGGCCTTGGTGAGCGCGTTGAACAGGGTGGATTTGCCCACGTTGGGCAGGCCGACGATACCGATGCTGAGGGACATGAAAACTCCGGTGAGATGAATTGCCGGGCAGGAACGCCCGGCGGGGGACTCAGTACCCCGGTTCGCCGAGGGAGGCAAGTGATAATCCGGTAACGAAAAAGGCCCGCTTGAAGCGGGCCTTGTGTTCGTGCGGTCTGGGAGCGGCTATTTCTTCGGCCGCCGGGCCTCCACGCTCTTGCCGGGCTTGAGCTCGAAGGGCTGGCCGTAGATCTCCACGGGCAGGGTCTTGTCGCCCTGGTGGAAGGCGGTCATGTTGACGCGGTCCTGCTCGATGACCAGGTCGAACCAGGTGGATTGCCAGATGAAGGAGAGGCGCATTTCGCCCCAATGGCTCGGCGGGTCCGGGGCCACCTGCATGGGGGTGGCCGAGAGGTTCAGCCCGGCGAAGTCCTGCTTGGCGACCTCCAGGGTCCCGGCCATGACGCCGGTATGGATGCCCTCTATGGTGGTCCCGCCCTGGGTGTCCCGGATGTCCGACTCCATGGCCTCCATGAACCAGTCCCAGGCCACGTCGCTGGGGTAGATGTACTTGGCGATGACCGCGTGGACCACCTTCGACAGGGTGGAGCCGTGGCTGGTGCGCTTCTCGTAGAAGTCGTAGTTGCGCCGGAGCAGCTCCACCGGGTCGTCCACCGCGTGGCCGAGCTGGCGAAGGATGCGGGCCACCTCGTCCGGCTCCAGGATGAACCAGGTCATCAGGGTGTCGGCCTGCTTGGCGACCTTGTAGTTGTCCGGGCTGTCGCCTTCGGCCTTGAGGATGCGGTCCATGCGGTGGATGGAGTAGAACCGCTGACGGTAGGAGTCCCAGTCCAGCTCGGGCAGGTCCATGTAGCCGTCGAACTGGCTGACGATGCCGTCCTCGGTGACGATGACGTTGAGCTTGGTGGTCATCTCGCGCCACTTCTCCACCTCGGCGTCGGTCAAACCGATGCGTTTGGTCACATGGGCGCGCACCTTGGGCGGCAGGATGTCCAGCACGGACAAGGACTTCTCCATCAGCCAGACGACCATGATGTTGGTGTAGGCGTTGTCGCGCAGGCCCGGTTCGCCGGAGCCCGGCAGGGACTCGTGGAATTCGTCCGGCCCCATGACCCCGTCTATGTGGTACTTGCCGGTATCCTCGTCCAGGGTGGCGATGGAGCCCCAGAACCGGGCGATGTCGAGCATCAGTTCCGCGCCGTATTCGCGCAGGAAGGTCTGGTCGCCGGTCCAGGAGACGTAGCGCCAGGCGTTGACGAAGACCGCGATGGAGACGTGCCGCTGGCGGCGGGAGAGGTCCGGGCCCCAGTCCTTGGACTCGGGGTTGTAGTGTACCTCCTGGGTCTCCTCGCTGCCGTCGTCCGCGGTCTGCCAGGGGAACATGGCCCCGACGTAGCCGTTCTCGCGGGCGTATTCCCGGGCCGCGTCCAGCCGGTTGTAGCGGTACATGAGCAGCGCCCTCGATATCTCCGGGAAGTTGGAGTCGAAGAACGGCAGGATGTAGACCTCGTCCCAGAAGATGTGGCCCCGGTAGGCCTCGCCGGACAGGCCGCGGGCGGGCATGCCCGCGTCGCGCCCCACGTTGTGCGGGCTGGCCGTGACCAGCAGGTGGTAGATGTGCAGGCGCAGGACCCGCTGGACGAACCGGTCGCCCTTCACGCGGATGTCCGCCTTCTGCCACAGCCCCTTCCAGGTCTTGGCGTGAGGCCCGAACACGCCCTTGTACGTCTTCACCGGCTTCAGCCCGTCCTGGCACAGCTCGCGCAGGTCTCCCGGCTCGCGGTCCAGGGAGGTCCGCACAAAAACGAACTTCTCCAGGCAATAGCAGTGATTCTCCTGCACCTGGAGGCAGATTTCCTCGGAGACCATGGCCCGGTCCTGAACCACCTCCTTGCGGGTCTCCACGGCTTTCCCGTCCTCCAGCACGCGGGTCTTGGCGGCCATGACGATCTGGTAGCGGGAGTGGGAGGTCTCCATGTGCAGATAGATGCCGTCCTTGGTCTTGCCGCCGCCCACCCGGTTCAGGTGGTGGGTGTTCAGGCTGTTGTACCGCGCCACGCCCTCGTTGCTGACGTTGCCGTCCAGGGAGGAGCGGAAGGTCAGCTTGGCCGAGTAGTTCAGCGGGGTGAAGTCGAACTGCATGGCCAGCAGGTGCGGGTCGGCCATGGAGGCCACGCGCCGGGAGGAGATGCGGGTGATGCGGCCCACCGGGTCCTTGACCACCAGGTGCCGCTCCATGACCGCCTCGCGCATGTTCAGGCGGTGGGAATAGCTCAGTATCTCCATGGACAGCGGGCTGACGAACTCGCCGTTGCCGATGCGGAAGGCCACGGGCAGCCAGTTGGGGCAGTTGACCAGGTCGTTGTTCCAGATCTCGCGCCCCTCGACCATGCTCGGGGTCTTGTTGAAGATGCCGGAGATGTAGGTGCCGGGATAGAAGTAGTAGGACGAGCACTCGCACTCGTAGGCCCCGCGCGAGCCGAGGTAGCCGTTGCCCACGGTGGTCAGGGTCTCGCGCAGCTTCTCGTCGCCCGGCTCGAAGCCGTGGTAGGAGAGGAACCACTCGTCCGTGGCCATGCCGCTCTCGAACCACTCGATGAGGTCGTCCACCGTGATCTCGCCCAGGTCGGAGACCACCAGGTCCGCGCCGAACCGGCGGAGCATCTCGCCGCCGATGTTGCGGGCCACGCCGAGCGTCAGGCCGAAATTGCCCGCGCAACCGGCCTGCACGCCGGAGATGGCGTCCTCGACCACCACGCACTCGCCTGGGGTCAGCCCCATTTTTTCGGCGGCGGCCACGAAGATGTCGGGGTCGGGCTTGCCCTTGAGGTCCAGCTCGGCCGAAACCACGCCGTCCACATGGGCGTCGAACAGGTCGGACAGCCCGGCCAGCTCCAGGACCAGGGACCCGTTGCGGCTGGAAGTGGCCAGGGCCACCAGCACGCCGTGCCGCTTGAGGTCCTCCACCAGGTCCACGGAGGTGGAGAAGACCTCCGGCCCCTGCTCCTTGAGAATCTCCTGGAACAGCTCGTTCTTGCGGTTGCCGATGGCGCAGACCGTGTCGAAGCCGGGCGCGTCCTCCGGGTCGCCGGGATCAAGGCGTATGTTGCGGGACTTCAGGAAACTGAGCACGCCCTCGAAGCGCGGCTTGCCGTCCACGTAGTTCTGGTAGTCGGCGGTCCGGTCGAACGGTTCGAACGGGGTGTTCGTCGCGTCCGCATGGTGCTTGAGGAAATCGTTGAAGGCCGTTTCCCACGCCTGGGCATGCACCCTGGCGGTTCGTGTTATGACGCCGTCGAGATCGAAGACCACGCCTTTGAGTGTGATTGCTGCCACGGATCACTCCTTGGATTTTCGGTTCCTTGGTGTCCGGGTCACAGGGTACCCAGAATGGTCACGAGCATGTCCGGCTCCGGCACGACAAGCGCCGAACCGGTCAGACCGGCGACCCTCTCCCTCAGGTCGTTGTTTCGGGTCACAAAAATTGCTCTGGCGTCGGGCGAGCGGGTGAGCGCCGCCTCCAGCATGGGCACGTCCGAGCCGGTGTCACCGCAGACCAGGCACGCGCCCCCGGCCAGATTCAGCCCCAGCTCGTCGTCCAGAAACTTCACCCCGTCGCCCTTGTCGAAGTCCTTGAGCCCTTCGCCCTCGGCCTCCACGGTCAGGATGATCTCCACGTCCAGCCCGGTGTCCTCCATGCGGAAGTTGCGCGCGTCCGGGTCCAGCCCGGCGACCAGGGATTCGAGGACGGCCAGGAACGACTCGGATTCGGCCGGGTCGATGGAGGTGTTGATGTCCTGGCGGGCCACGGTGGACTGGCCGAACTTGAACTGCAACCCGGAACCGATGAGGGTGAATTTCTCGTATTCGGGCCGTTCGGTCAGCCGGGCAAGCTCCTCGTTGAGCCTGTCCATGGCCGCCTGTTTCTCCGGGGGAATGGCCAGCCGCCGAAGACGCCCGGCGCGGTCCAGGCACTCGCGCCCCTTGGACGCGGCATAGTGGAACGCGCCCTCGGGGTTCACGGAGATGGCCACCAGCCCGTCCAGGGGCGCGGAGGTCAGGATGACCGGGCTCTCGACCTTGCGGGCGAACCGGGACAGGAAGACCGCGTTGTACACGGACTGGATGGAGGTCAGGTAGCGGGCGCAGTAATTGTTCACCGTGCCGTCGCGGTCCGTGACCAGGCAGCGGAGATCCGCGCCGCCGAGCAATTCCCTGCCCCCGGCCACGAACTCGTCGAAGCCGGGGTGGTAGTCCGAGAGCATCTCCAGGAAGGTTTCCTCCCCTTCCTCCAGGTAGAAGAGGTCCTTGCGGGTCTCGTCAATCTCATAGCCCATGTCCAGGCCGATGGTCCGTCCCCGGTCCAGGGCGAGCCGTTTCCTCCCCCCCTCCTCCGGGACGCCCTCCAGCGACGCCAGGACATTGGCCAGCGAGGTCGGGATGTCCGGGTCGATCGATTCGCCGGCGAGCACCGCCGCCACGGCCCTGGCCCGCACCTCGCGCGAGGCGGCCATGAGCGCGTAGAAATCCTTGAGCGTATTCAGTTCGACGTAATCGATCCCGGCCATCAGACCTCCCTGTTTAGTACTCCATGTGAACGGTGTAATTGACGACCTTCCCGCCCTTTCCGGAGGTGGGCGCAATGCCCTTGAGGTCGAATTCGATGCTTCCGGCGTCCTTTTCCTTGTACTCGGCGTCCGCGCTCAGGACCTTCCACTGGCCTGACAGCCCTTCGACGAGCCGGATGTCGCACGGCTCGGCCCCGCCGTTGCGGACCGTGATCTGCCAGCCGATCTCCACGGCGTTCTTGCCGATGCGCTTGAAGCTCGTCTGGGTGCGCTCCACGTTGACGTCGAAGGAACGGCCGATGTCCAGCCGGACTTCCTCGCCTTCGGCGGTGTGGCCCAGCCGGACCTCGCCCGCCAGCAGCCGGGTGTTGTCCGAGGTGGGCATGAAGACCCGGACCAGCCCTGCGGGCATGGGCTTGCCGAGCTTGTTTTCCTTGGTGTTGGTGAAGACCACGGCCGACTCCACGGGCTGCGTGATCTTGCCGGACATCTGGCCCCTGTGGGTGGACCAGCGGCTGGTCAGTTCGGTCCGGACCGGAATCCCGGCGGCGGAGAACAGGCCGATCTGCTTGGTCCCCTCGGCGGGCAGGGAGACGTACCGGCCCGGCGTGTAGACGTGGTACTCGGAGAAGGATTCCTCGTTGGCCATTGCGGGCGCGGGAGCGGCGTCCATGACCATGGCCTCGGCCATCACCGGGCCGCGCGCCATGAGCTTGTGCTGGGGCGCGCGCTGCACGTCACCCGCCACGAGCCGGAGGTCCGCGCCGGTGAAGGGCTGGCCCGAATCGTTGCTGATGGTGGCCCAGGCGTCCAGGTCGGCGGTCCCGCCGTTGTGCGCCACGGTCAGGGTGTAGTCCGCGCGCCAGTTGAGGCCGCCCATGAGGTAGGTCAGGGCGAGATTCTTGCGTCCGGCCGAAGAGGTCCGCGTGGTCAGGGTCAGGGTCGGCCCCTGGTCCAGCCCCTTGGGCATCTCCGGCAGAAGCAGGGCCTCGTAGTCGCCCACGTAGACCTCGCTGCCCATGGAGAAGATGGGCCGGTCCGTATTGGACAGCAGTTTGGCCTTGCGCAGGATGCGCGCATTGGCGTCCGCGGGGTCGGGCAGGATCACGGTCAGCTCCTTGCCGACATAGGCATTCAGCAGGTTGGCGGCGGTGACCGGCCGGTAGCTGTACTGGATGTCGTCCACGGTCATGTCCGGGGCCGTGGCGCGGATGGAGGAAGCGTCGATGGTCTCGGGTATCTCGGTGAAGACCACGGCGGCGGCCCCCTCGGGGAGCGTCACCACGCGGGTTTCGGAAACCAGGGCCTGGCCGGAATTGTAGATGGCCAGGACTCCGGACGCGGCGGCAGCCGAACCGGCGAGAGGTGCGAGCAGAAGGAGCAGTGCCGCGCAGAGCAGGGCGAGGTCAGAGTGAAGCCGTTTCATCGGTCCTCCGGGTTTGGTTGAACGTTTCTCATTGCAAATTACCAGCGCTTATACTTGAAGATACACGCCCCCGAACGTTTTTGCAAAAATATAACAGAAACTATCCGTCCGCCTATGAATCGCCCGTTACGGCAGGCCGGGCATGGGGAACCGGGCTTTCCCCTCGCCTTCTCCACCCGAATCTGGTATGCCGAAAACGCCATGAAAATCCTTATCGTCGATGATTCCAGGCCGGTAGCGCGGGAGCTGGCCGAAATCCTGAACGGGGCGGGATACGCCGACGTCAGTGATGTGCCGACCCTGGATCTCGCGGTGACCACCATGCGCGAGGCCTCGGACCGGGACGCGCCGGTGGACCTGGTGCTCATCGACCTGGACAACAACGACACCGACGGCATCGCCGCCATCCTGACCCTCAAGTCGCACCGCGAGTTCGAGGACATCCCGATCATCGCCATCACCGCCGAGGACAGCTCCGCCGTGCTCGACCGCGCCTTTGCCGCCGGGGCATCGGACTATATCGTCAAGCCCGTGGGGCGCACCGAACTCCGCGCACGGGTGCGTTCCGCACTGCAACTGCGCCGCGAGATGATCAAGCGCATGCTGCGCGAGCGCGAGCTGGAGCGGCTCGCCCGCAAGCTGGAGCGAATGTCCAACCAGGATGGATTGACCGGGCTGGCCAACCGCCGCTGTTTCGACGACACCCTGATCCGCGAATGGGTGCGCAACGGACGCGAGGACCGGCCCGTGGGACTGCTGATGATCGACATCGACCACTTCAAGGCCTACAACGACGCCTTGGGCCATGTGGACGGCGACGGCTGCCTGCGCGCCGTGGCCGAGGCCATCCGCGCGGCCACCAACCGCCCCGGCGACCTGGTGGCCCGCTACGGCGGCGAGGAATTCGCCATCATCCTTCCCGCCACGGACTACGACGGCGCCCGCGTGGTGGCCGAAAACATCCACGCCGCCCTAGCCAAGTCCTGCCTCGCCCACCCCAAGTCCCGTGTGGCCTGCAACGTCACCGTGTCCATCGGCGTCGCCTCGGGCATCCCCTCCATCGAGACCACCCCGGAACACCTCATCCAGGCCGCCGACCGCGCCCTCTACCTGGCCAAGCAATCCGGCCGCAACCGCACCGAGTCCATCTGCCTCCCCAACCCCGACTCCCTGCGGCAGTAGACGGAATCGGGGGAAGGGGAGGGACCCTTTTGCAAAAGGGTCCCTCCCCTTCCCCCGAACCCCCATCCCCTCCCCCCAAAACTTTTTGCCGCCGCTTCGCGGGGTCATGCAACGGACGTTTTACTTTTGAGTGCGCCTCTGACCCCCGAGCCTCTGTTGGAGCGCCTTCGAGTGCCCCCGGCTCGAACAGCGGGTCTCCCTCCCGCGCTCGCACAAGGCTTTGATTCGCCCCGTCCCGGGGCTCACCCCTTCGGGGCGTTGCGGAAAGACCGCAACGCCCAAATCCGCTGTCCTGCGGACTTGTCGAGAGTGGGTCAGCCGTGCATTTTTAAGTGAATTGTAGGCGAGTCTTCGAGCCGTACAAGATCTTATGCCTTAGGTACTTTCGGGGGGGGGCTTTCACCGCAGCGATAGCCGTCTACGTGAGGATGAAAGCCCACCAGGAAAAATGTGCGCATGGCCCGCTATCGGAAGCCGCCCTTCGAACCAGGTACGGACAAAAAGGAAGCGAGAGCGTTCCGGGGGAGGACGCTCTCGCAACAGGGATGTGGCAGCCGCCCGCAAGGATCGGACGGCCGCAAGGAACTATGGGGAGGATTATCTGAGGAAATGTATGGACAGGTAGCTGCCACAGCAGGGACAGACCTTCACCGGGGTGACCTGGAGCTCATCGTCGCTGATGACCGCCTCCCACGGAAGGAAACCATCAAGGGTGTACTGGACCATCAGCCTGTGACCGCACTTGCAAAAACGTTCCTGCATGACTCTCTCCTTGATCTATGGCAGCGCCTTTGGCGTGTCGTTGTTATTGACTCAACGTGACTCTTTAATAAACAACCCCTGTTCTTTTTGTCAACTAATATTTTACAAAATGTTTCCATTTTTTCTACACTGTCAACTTACAAAGCAAAAGCCAATAATCCCGACCAGATAAAAAAAGGCCCCGGCAGCGCGTCGCGCTGCCGGGGCCTTGGGAGTCGATGATTCCGGGGCTAGCGGTATTCCCGCGAGGCCCACAGTATCTGGCCGATGACGCGCACGTTGTCGAGCTCGTCGCCGGAAAGGTGGATGGGAGTGTAGTCCACGTTGTCGCTGCGCAGCACCAGGGTGCCGGGCAACCGCTCCACGCGCTTGACCATGACCGTGTCCTCCACGCCCACGGCGTAGATGCCGCCGGACAGGACATCGGTGCGGGACTGGTCGATGAGGACCATGTCGCCCTCTTTGATCTCCGGCTCCATGGAGTTGCCGATGACCTCCATCAGCACCATGTTGGCCGGGTTGCCGCGCCGGGAAAGCCAGTCGGAGCGGAAGGAATAGTACCCCTCCACCTGGCCCTCGGTCTCGAAAGACCCGCCGCCCGCGCAGAGCCGGGCGCGCACCTTGGGGATCTCCTCATAGTACGCCCCCTCCTCGGCTGCGGCGGCCAGGGCCGCCTCGGGCCGGGGGAACCCCTTGCCCTGCTCCAGCCAGAGCGGGTTCAACCCGAACCGGGCCGACAGGTCCAGAATCCAGCGGGCCGGGACCGCGCCCTTGCGCTTGGCCAGAGAGACCGCCGCGCGGCCCACGTCCAACTCCCGTGCCAGTTGCGACTGGTTCTTGATCTCCGTTTCCGAACAGAGCCGTTTGAAAAAAGCTTCGAAGCCGTTGCTCATCGTTGCGCCTTGGTTAATGAATGTTGCTGAGCAAATGTTTACTATCGATTAACCGCACTGTCAACCTCAGAGACATTTTTTGCTTGCCTCCGGGCCTCCAGCCGTTGGCGAGTCTTCGAGCCCTACGGATGAGGACAGCAGCGATCTGCCAGGGGGGAAACCTCTTGAGAGAGGTTTCCCCCCTGGCCCCCCCCTTCCAGAACTTTTTGTGTGCCTTCGGCAAGGGCGTGCGGGCGCGGCTATCGGCGGTTCTAAATGAAAAAACAAGGTTAAGAAGCACACCCTTCCTCGACCTTCAAAACTCGCGAAGCGACCCGAAAAGTTTTGGAAGAGAGGGGGATGGGGGTCTGGGGGAAGGGGGAGAGAAACCTTTCTCAAAAGGTTTCTCTCCCCCTTCCCCCAGCCGCCGGAGGCTCCCTAAATCAAATCTTTATAATCCATGGCGGCGGCGACCACGGATTTCAGGCTGAAGTTGAGTTCGAGGCGTTCGATGCTGGCCTCTTCGAGCACGACCTCCACGGCTTGGCCGAGGGAGAAGGCGCGGCCGGTGCGTTCGCCCACGAGCATCTCGCGTTGCGGCCAGTAGGTGTAGTAATCGTCGTCCATGGTGGACAGCCGGATGAGCCCTTCGGCCATGACCTCCTTGAGCTCCACGTAGAAGCCGAAGTCGGTGATGTGCGAGATGACGCCGTTGAAGGTCTCGCCGACCTTGCCGTGCATGAACAGCACGGTGACGCGCTTGAGTATTTCGCGCTCGGCATCCATGGCCACGCGCTCGCGCGAGGAGATGTGGTTGGCCACGTTGAGCAGCTTCTTGCGGCCCGGGATGGGCGCGGGCGTGCCTTCGCCCTGTTGCAGCGCGGACTTGACCAGCCGGTGCACCACAAGGTCGGCGTAGCGCCGGATGGGCGAGGTGAAGTGGGCGTACTCCTCGGAGGCCAGGCCGAAGTGGCCCTCGTTGTCCGGCGAGTACTTGGCCTGCTTCATGGAGCGCAGGAGCATGCGGTTGACGATGTATTCCTTGTCCGTGCCCTGCATGGACGCCACGAGCATCTGGAGCTTCTTGGGCGTGATCTCCTTGGGCATGACCACGGACTTGTCCGTGCGCGAGAGCAGCCGGAAGAGGTTCTTGAGCTTTTCCTCGTCCGCCGGAGGGTGGATGCGGAACAGGCAGGGCAGGTCGCGCTCTATGAGGAAATGGGCCACAGCCTCGTTGGCCGCGATCATGAACTCCTCGATGAGCTGGTGGGCGAAATTGCGCTGCTTGGGCCGGATATCCGAGGTCTCGCCGTGCACGTCGAAGAATATCTCCGGCTCGGGCAGGTCGAAATCCAGGGACCCGCGCTTGGAGCGCAACGCGTTGATCTTGCGCGCCAGCTCCTCGGCCAGCTCCAGCATGGGTAGCAGGTCCGGGGCGATCTTCCTGCGCGCCTCGTCCTGTTTCTCGATGACGGCGTCGTTGACCAGGGAGTAGGTCAGCCGGGCGTGGCTGCGGATGACCGCCGGGAAGATTTCGGTCTCCACGGTGCGGCCGGTCTCGTCGGTATCCATCTTCACGACCATGGTCAGGCGGGGCACGTCGGGGTTCAGGGAGCACAGCCCGTTGGACAGGCGCTCCGGGAACATGGGCTCAACGGACCGGGGGAAATAGTAGGAGTTGCCGCGTTCCAGGGCCTCGCGGTCGAGCGGCGAGCCTTCGGCCACATAGTGGGCCACGTCGGCGATGGCCACCCAGAGGCGGTAGCCGCGCTTGAGCCGCTCCACGAGGACGGCGTCGTCGAAGTCGCGGGCCGTGGCCCCGTCGATGGTCACGAACGGCTTGGCGGTCAGGTCGCGCCGCGAGTGGAGGTCCTTGTCCGACGGTTCGGGCGGCAGGGATTCGGCCTGGCCCATGGAGCCGGACGGGAACCGGGTGCGGATGTTGTGGTTGGACTTGACCAGGGCTTCCTGGACGGAGACGTCGGTCTCCACCCCGAGCCGCTGGGTGATCTGGCCCTCCCACATGGTCGGGTCGATGCGTTCGCCCGGCGCACAGAGCACGATGTCGCCCGGTTCGAGCTTGACGGACGCGTCCTTGAGCGCGGCGATGATCCCGAAATTCAGCCTGGGGTCGGACGGGCGGCAGAGCCAGTCCCCGCCGGACATGCGCTTGATCACCTTGGCGGGCAGCACCTTTCGGCCGCGTTCCAGAATGCGGATGATGCGGCCCTCGGCGCTGCGCCCCGCCTTGGGTTCGCCGACCACGGAGACCACCACACGGTCGCCGTGCCAGGCGTCGTTGAGGTCCCGCTGGTTGACGAAGATGTCCTTGCGCCGCGAGTCCTCCGGGACCACGAAGCCGAACCCCTGACGCTGGATCTCCAGCCGCCCGGTGATGCAGTGCATGGCCTCGGCCAGGCCGTAGCCGCGCCGGATGCGCACCAGCTTGCCCTTCTGGGCCAGCTCCTTGAGCATGTCCTTGACCGCGGCCTTGTCCTTTTTCTTGAGCTTGAGCTGGCGGATGACCTCGGCCCTGGACATGGGCCGCTTCACTTCCTTGAACAGCTTGAGCAGGGTCGCCGGGGACAGGGGCGGGGTGCTCGGCCTGGGCTGGCTGCGCTTCTTCTTAACCATTGTTCTCACTTCCCTTTTCGGAATGTTGTATTGCGTCGTCGAGACTGTCCGCGCGGCGCAGCTTGAAGGATTCGTACCGCCGGTCCCACCACTTGGCAAAGGTCGAATCCTTGCCCAGGGTGGACGGCCCGAACTCCAGGCCGAGGTCGAACTGCCAGAATTCGTCGGTGCACATGGAGCCGAGCTTGACCGCGTCCTTGGGCGTGCACAGGATCGCATTGCAGCCGAGCCCGGCCGCGCGCGCCCCGAGGGCCAGAACGTCCCGCTTGGTGTAGGCGTAGTGGTCGGCGAAGACAACGTGCTCCACGGGCGGATAGCCGAAATAGGCCGTGGCCGTGGCCTTGACCTGGGCAGGGTCGCCCACGCCCGTGGCCAGCAGGTACGGGCCGCCTTCGAAATCCCGTGCGGTCTCGCCGTTGACCACCCGGCGCACCCCGGAGGGCGCGATGCGGAAGCTGAAGACCGGCTTGCGCAGGCCCGAGAGCCGCGCCTCGATGTACGGAGTCAGCGCCTTGAACCCCTTGGGACCGATCTTGATCAGGAAGGCGTCGGCGCGCTTGAGGGCGGTTTGCGGCTCGCGCCATTCCCCGGCCGGAAAAACCTGGTTCCAGCCGTCGGTCAGGTCGGCGGGCTTGAGCAGCACGAGGTTGACGTGACGCTCCACGGCCATGTGCTGGAACCCGTCGTCCAGGATGATCAGTTCGGGCCGAAACCGCTTGGCCGCCAGCCGCCCCGCCCTGGCCCGCACCGGGTCCACCAGGACCACGGCCTCCTCGTGGGCGCGGGCGAGCATCAGCGGTTCGTCGCCCGCCTCTTCGGCCAGTGCGCCCGGCTTGACCTCGTAGGGGAGATTCTTCGGTTTGGCGCGGTAACCGCGCGTCAGCAGGGCTACGGGGATGGACCGGGACCCGGCCCAGCCGAGCAGCCAGTCGGCCACCGGGGTCTTGCCGCTGCCGCCCCAGCCTATGTTGCCCACGGACACGGTCAGCGCGGGCGGCTCCCAGCGGCGCAGCAGGCCCCTGCGGTACAGCCCGGCGCGCACCCGCATGGCCCCCGCATAGACCCAGGAAATGGGGGTCAGCACGGGGCGCAGAACGCGTTGCAGCTCGCTTATGGTCTTGGACATGGTACTCCGTCGGGATAGTTCATCTTCCCCCTTCATACGTGGCTAGAACCCCGGTTGCAAGCGGCGCGGGACGACTTTGCGGCCAAACAAAAGGGCCGCGCCCGGAAGGCGCGGCCCTTGGGGGGCTATTCGAAATTGGTGGTTGTCGAGAAGTGGTCAGATGCTAGGCGCAAGACAAATCCAGGGCCGACGCGTATGAGCAATACGCGAGGGTCTGGATTTTTCGAAGGACACCTGGGGCGTAAGATCTTGTACGGCTCGAAGACTCGCCTACAATTCACTTAACGACGCAGATGGCCGCTTATCGGCAGCCTACCTGCGGTCGCCCATCAGCCTGAGCAGCATCAGGAACAGGTTGTAGAAGTCCAGGTACAGGGTCAGGGCGCCCAGGATGGTGCCGCGCCGGATGGCGGCGGTGTCGCCCAGGGGCACGTTCTCGCCCATGGTCTTCAGCTTCTGGGTGTCGTAGGCGGTCAGGCCCACGAAGATGATCACGCCCAGGACGGAGATGGCGAAGGACATGCCCGGGCTCTGCAGGAACATGTTCACGACCATGGCGATGATGATGCCGATGAGGCCCATGAAGAGCAGGCTGCCCCAGCCGGTCAGATCCTTCTTGGTCAGCAGGCCGTACAGGGACATGGCCCCGAACATGCCGGCGGTGGTGATGAAGGTCGTGACCACCGAGGAGGTGGTGTAGGCCCACAGGATCGGGGCCAGGGAGAATCCGTTCAGGGCGCTGAAGGCCAGGAACAGGCCGGTTGCCGTGGACGGATTCATGGTCGAAATCTTGAAGCTCATGAAGAAGACCATGCCGAAGGCCGCGAACAGGGCGATCATCGGCAGCATGGTCGGCGCGAGCATGCCGGTTTCGGGGTTGTAGACAAAGGCGAGGCTGTTCAGGGCCGGCACGGTCAGGGTGGCGAAGGCCACCAGGGCGGTGAGGCCCAGGCCGGCGGACATCCAACCGTAGACGCCGCGCATGAAGACGTTGACCATCTCGGCTCTGGCTGCGCCCGCCTGGGGCATGCTGGGATACTGGGACATGGATATTCCTCCGGATTGTTGGCTTTCTTACGGTCGGGAATCCGCCCGACGCTGGTACTATCTAAGCAGCTTTTCGCGATCTGGCAAGAGGATGCATCAAATTGCACAAGTGGCCGGAAACTAGCGCCCCGTGCGAATTCCGTAGATGCGCTCGGCCTCCTCGACCGAAATCGAGGTCATGCCCACAGGGGCCAGGGTGATGGCCGCCAGCTTGAGGTGCTGCCAGCCCCAGGGGATGCCGAGGATGGTGATGAAACAGCCGAGCGCGGCCATGATGTGGCCCAGGCAGAGCCACCAGCCCGCGATCACGAACCAGATGATGTTGCCGATCAGGCCCAGGTCCGAGGTGCCCAGGTCCTTTTCGCCGGTGACCAGGTCGCGCCGGATCAGGGTCCGCCCGAAGGGCACCAGCGAGAACTTGGCGATGACGAATGCGGACCGCGCCCACGGCAGGCCGATGATGGAAATGGCCATCAGGCAGCCCGCGAAAAACCAGCCGAGCGCCATGAACAGGCCGCCGATGATCCACCAGATCAGGTTTCCGAGAAACGAAAGCATAGGTACTCCTTGCGGTTGCGTTCGCCTCCGGTGTTCGCCCATCCCGGCGGTTTCGTCAATGGCGAAGCGCGCTTTCCCGTTTGCGTCCGGCCACCAGCAGCACGCCCCCGGCCAGGGCGGTGAACGGGGCCACGGTGACCAGCCCGAAGCTGCCCACCAGGGTCTTGAGGACCTCGGCGGCCACGTAGATGAAGTTGAAGGTCGTGTCGAGCGGGATGCCCTGGGCCATGAAGGCCATGAGCAGGGTCACGTACCCGCCGGAATAGGCCAGGAGCAGCGTGGTGGTCATGGTCCCGACCACGGCGCGCCCCACACGGACGCCGGACCAGACCGCCTCCACCCGCGAGATGGAGGGCTTCTTGTCCACCACCTCGCTCATGGCCGCGGCCACGTCCATGGCCAGGTCCATGACCGCGCCGCTGGAGGCCAGGAACACCCCGGCCATGTAGATGCGCGTCAGGTCCAGGTGGTTGTATCCGGCGTAGAGCAGGGTCTCGGCAAACGGCATGACCGCGCCGTGCACGTGGAACCGGCCGGTGAAGTACACGGCCAGGCCGCAGCTGGCGACCACGCCGAGAAACGCGCCGAGAAAGGCGGTCAGCCCGGTGCGGGTCAGCCCGGCCACCAGGAAGATGATCACCGCCGAGAGCAGGGCCACCACGGCCAGGGCCAGCCGGACCGGGTCCGCGCCGAGCAGCATCTGCGGCACCAGCACCTTCCACAGGACCATGCCCGTGAAGGCGAAGGAGAGCAGCGCCTTGAGCCCGGTCATGCCGCCGAAGAGCAGGAGCAGCGCGGCGAACAGGCCGAGCAGCAGCAGCTCCAGGCCGAGCCGGTAATGGTCCTGCGGGTTGACGTAGGTCACCTCGCCCCGCTCGTCCAGGGTCAGGACCACATAGGCCGTGTCGCCGGGCCGGAACAGCTTGTCCCGGTCGAGCTGGCCGAGCAGCTGATTGTGGGCGTCGAATTCGCGTCCCGCAAAGGGGCCGTCCAGGATGCGCACGGTCAACCCCTGCTCGCCCGAGCGGATCAGGCCGAGGTGCAGGATGTTGTCGTCGTCCACGGAGAGGACCTCGGCGGTGCAGCGGATCGCGTCCTTGTCGCCCTTGTCCTCGAACCCGGTGGGCAGGAAATAGAGGGCGGCGGCCAGCACGGTGAACACGGCCACCAGCAGCCAGTCGCGGGATTTCTTGTCGGAATTGTACATGGGAGTCCTGGCGGGTGAGGGGAACATGCGCGGGCGGACCGGAAACCCGGCCCGCCCGCGCCTTTCATCATCGGGTCGTCTAGTTGGCGGCCACGCGGACCTTGGCCGCGTCCACGTACTGCGGCTTGGCCGGAATGCCCATGCTGGACATGATCTTGGTGGCCACGTCCACGTTGTCGTAGGAGCCGTTGAACGCTTCCGCGCCCACGCCCATGGCCGAAGTCGAGACCGGCACGCCGGTGTGCGAGTAGGAGGTCCAGGCCAGCCCGGCCTTCTGGTTCAGCAGGTGGGTCAGGGTCACGGACAGGGGGTCGTAGCTGCCGTAGAGCAGGTACTCGCTGCCCTCGGGCTTGCCGGAGGCCATGGAGCGGGCAAAGGCCTCCTTGAGCTCGGCCACCTGGAAGTCGGCCAGGACCAGGGTGTCCTTCTTGGGATCGCCCTCGAACTTCAGGCCGAAGTTGGCGGTGATGACCGGCTTCATGGCCTCGAAGTCGCCGCCCTCCTTCTTGAAGGCGGCCAGGATCTCGTCGGTGAACTTCTGGAAGGAGACCTTCTGGGCGGACAGAACCTTGAAGTCGGTGTCGTACTTGGTTCCGGCAAAACCGAGCGTCAGGCCGCCGCACTCGTGATCGCCGGTGACCACGATCAGGGTCTCGTCGGGGTGCTTTTCATAGAAGGCGATGGCCTCGAGCACGGACTCGTCAAAGGACACGGTGTTCAGGATGGAGGCGGTGGCGTCGTTGGCGTGGCACGCCCAGTCGATCTTGCCGCCCTCGACCATCAGGAAGAACCCCTTGTCGTTGTCGAGCATCTCGATGGCCTTCTTGGTGAATTCGGGCAGGGTGATGTCGTCCTTGGTCATGTCCATGACATAGGGCAGGGCCTCGCCGTCCTGGAGCCAGGCGTTCCAAGCCACGACCTTGCCGTCGGCCGGGGTCAGGGCCATGAAGTCCTTCTTGTTGTTGACCAGCTTGTACCCCTTGGCCTGGGCCTGCTTGTAGGCGTCGCCCAGCGGGGCCTTGGATTTCTTGCCGGTGGGATCGACCAGGCCGCCGCCCGCGAAGAAGTCGAAGCCGGAATCGGCCATGGCGAACCCGATCTCGTGGTACATCTTGCGGGTCTTCACGTGGGCGTAAAACGCGGCCGGGGTGGCGTGGTCGATGGACACCGAAGACACGATGCCGACCTTCATGCCGCGCTCCTTGGCCATCTCGGACAGGTTCTTGACCGGCTTGAACTGCGGGTCCACGCCGATGTAGTTGATGTTGGTCTTGACGCCGGTGGCCAGCGCCGTGGCCGAGGCCGCCGAACCGGTGATGAACCGGTCGTTGGCGAAGGTGGAGGTCACGCCCTGGGCGGGCATGGCGTCGATGGCCAGCTTCTTGCCGGTGTAGGCGGCGGTGGCGGCGCGCTGGGGCAGCCCCATGCCGTCGCCGATGAAGAAGAACACGTACTTGGCGTCCTTGGCCTGCGCCGGTCCGGCCATGAACAGCATGACCAGGGCCAGGGCCATGAAGCCCCTGAAAAGCAGTTTGTCCGTTTTCAACATGGGAAACCTCCTCGGGTCCTGTTGGTGTGGGTTCAAGCACCAGTATGTACGCCGGGAAGGTTACGGAAAGATGGGCCAAGACGAAAAACGGGTCACGGCCCGGTGACAAGTACGTCACAGCCATCCCGCCGATTATCAAGGACAAACCGGGACCAGCTCCTGCCCCACCCTCCCCCGCGCCTCGGATTCGTCCGCCCCCGCCGGGAATTTTCCCTTGCCATTTGCGGACACCTGTTTCAAAAACAAGCATTGTCCGTGCCACAAATTTTGACAACGTATCCCGACCGCAGGTCCGGGACAAGCGACAACCGGAGCCGAAGCACCATGAAGCAGGACGCCGACAATCCCATGACCAAGGAATTCTGGAACGCCAAGGCGCGGACCTTCCCCCGCTTCGAGGAGGGCGAGGACAACTACGAAGCCGGGGTGCTGCGGAAGATACGCGGCCACGGAGTGGATTTCCGGGGCGCGTCCGTGCTGGACGTGGGCTGCGGCAGCGGCATGTACACCCTCCGCCTGGCCCGCGAGGCCGCAAGGGTCACGGCCCTGGACATTTCGGAAGACATGCTGGCCGTCCTGCGCGAGGACGCCGAATCCCTGGGGCTCGGGAACATCGAGTGCGTGCGGTCGGACTGGATGGACTGGACCGGGGACGGTATCTACGACGTGGTCTTCTGCTCCATGACGCCCGCCATCGAGAGCGAGGAATCCCGGCTCAAGCTGCTGGCCCACGCGGGCCGCTGGACCGTGTTCATGGGATTCGCCGGGGTCATGGAGTCCGACGTCATGAACGGGCTGTACGCCCATTACGGCGTGACGCCCCGCATCTACGTCAACGGCCCCGAGATGCGCGAGTGGCTGGAGGGTTGCTCCATCCCCTATGCCCATTACCCGGTGAACGGCACCTGGGTGGTACCCAAGTCCCTGGACAGGCTCGCGGACTCCGCCGCGACCTTCCTGTCGCAATACGGCGTCACCCCGGACCCGGCCCACCTGCGCGACTACCTGGCCGCCTTCGAGGAGGAGCCGGGCAGATTCGTGGAGCGGACCCGATACGAGATCGATCTGCTCATCTGGGAGAAGGAAGCGAAATCCTGATCCGGGATATCCGGGCAGCGCCCGGGCCTATTGCATGAAGTCGTGGCCCCAGCGCGCCAGGTTGATGGCGATGAGCAGCGCGCCTTCCCAGCGTCGGACCTTCCAGCCCGTGCGCAGCAGGATGAGCACCAGGCCGACCATGGCCACCAGGATGATCAGGCCGGACTTGGCCTCCGGGGAGACGGGCAGCGGCTTGAGCAGGCAGGTCAGGCCGAGCACGCCCGCGAAATTGAAGAAATCCGAACCGATGAGATTGCCGAGCAGCATCTCGTTCTTGCCCTTGACCGACGCGGCCAGGCAGGTGACCAGTTCCGGCAGGCTGGTGCCCGCAGCCACGATGGTCACGCCGATGACCCAGGAGGACACGCCCAGCGCGGCGGCGATGGAGGTGGCGGCCGAGACCATCAGGTGGCCGCCCGCGGCGATGGCCAGGAACCCCGCCACCAGCAGCATGGCGTCCATCCATGAGGCGACCTTGCCCCGGGTCTCCTCCAGCTCCTCCCCGCCCACGGGTTCGCGCTTGATCCCCAGGACCACCAGGTAGCCCACGAGCAGGGCCATGAGCGCCCCGCCGAACCAGCGTCCCAGCTCGCCGGTGAAGGACACGGCCAGGATGCCCGCCGTGGTCAGGAACAGGAGCAGCCCGTCGCGATAGACGATGGTCCGGTTGGAGACCAGCGGCTTGATCATGGCCATCAGGCCGAGGATGAAGCCGAGGTTGAAGATGTTGGACCCGACCACGTTGGACAGGGAGATGTCGTTCTGGCCCCGGAAGGCTGCGTTGATGGTCACCAGGAACTCAGGCGCGGACGTGCCGAAGGCCACGATGGTCAACCCGATGACCAGTTCCGAAACGTTGAATTTCCGGGCGATGAGGGCCGCGGAGGTGACGATCCAGTTGGCGCCGAACCAGAGCAGCAGCGCCGAGACGCAGAAGGTGACGATGTCTATGAGCATTCGATTATTCTATGTGATGGCGGAGGATGACGCAACCTAAGCCTGCGTCCGGCCCTTCTTCCACTCGCGGACCAGGGCGGGAGCGGGCTCGGCCCAGGCCAGGCCGGTCTCGCGGGCCGGGATGACGGCCAGGGTTTCGGTCGCGCCCTTGCGCTGCACGTGGACCCGGACCGGCTCGCCCGTGGCCTCAAACTTTTTACGCGCCTTGCCGGAGTATGAGGCGATCAGGGCTGCGGCGTCGCGCACGGCCTCGGGCTCCCAGTCGCCCTTGAGCGGCCGTCCCACGGCCAGCGGGCCGGGGAAGTCGGCCAGCTTGAACACGTAGTCGTCCGGTTCGGCCAGCCCGGCCAGCTCGTCGTTGTCCTCGGCGGTGCGTCCGAAGGCCAGCCAGCGGTGGTCGGCCCAGACCTGCCGCCCGGCGCGGGCCAGCGAGAAATCGCCGGGGGACGGACGGTCCCGGTGGGTCAGAAGCTGCACGAACCGGGCCGCGCCGTGGGCCTCGGTCAGGCAGCAGCCGCCCGCCGGAGTGGGGATCTCGGTGAACCCGTACAGCTCGGCCTGGGCGTACTGCGGCTTGCGCCCGCGCCCGTACCAGTCGTGGAGCCGCTCGCGGTCCACCAGACCGGACTCCTCCATGGGCGTGGGGGGCAGGTTCCGGGCGCACAGCGGGCGCAGGAGCAGGTCGCGGACTCCGGCCTTCTTGGTGATCAGGTTCAGGGCGTCCTCGCGCTGGCTCATGGGCCGCTGGCCGATGACCTCGCCGGAGATCAGAAATTTCGCGCCGTATTCCGGGAGCAGCCGGGCCGCGTGCGTGAGCATGATGATCTTGCAGTCCACGCAGGGGTTGAGCCACTTGCCGAATCCCTGCGACGGCCCGTCCAGGACCATGTCCACGTACGGCTGCCGTATGTCCACGGCCACACCCTCCACCCCGTAATGGGATTTCCAGAACGGGATCAGGTGGGGCTTGCCGAAGAACGGCGTGACAAAGTGCAGGCCGAGGACGGTCAGTCCCTGGTCCATGATGGTCCGCACGGCCAGGAGGGAATCCAGGCCGCCGGAGAGCAGCGCCAATGCGTCGTACTGTTTGCGTTCCGCCATGGAGGGGACCCTTATGTGAGATCGGGTCCGAGGGCAAGCCCTACCGGACGGTGCCGGCGGCGGCGTGCGCCGCCAGGCTCTCGTTGAGGCGGGTCAGGAAGGCCTCGGCGTCAAGCTTGTGCTTGTCGAAATATTCCTTGGAAACCGGATAACTCAGCGAGATGGACTGGCCCACGGGGCGGGGGCAGGGAACGATGTCGTCGAAGAGCGGGCGGTTTTGGGCCTTGAGGTATTCGCCTATGCTCCGGTCGCACAGGATCAGGTCCATGCGGCCCGCCTCAAGCATGAGGAACAGCGTCTTCTCGGGATTCTTGCCGCCCTCCTCCGTCAGGTCCAGCCGATACTCCCTACGCAGCCGCTGCAATTCGGGGCCGTAGACATAGCCGAGGGCGATCCCGATGCGCTGCCCGACCAGGTCCGCGGGGGTCTCCCAGCATCGGACCGGGGCCGAGTCCCGCTTCCAGAACACCGATTCCATCCGGGCCACGGGCTTGGAAAAAAGCATGAACGCCGAACGTTCCGCCGTCTTGACCACGGGCAGCATCATGGCCAGCTCACCGTGGAGCATGCCCTCCAGGCAGCGCTTCATGGGCAGGACGCGGTATTCCGGGACATAGCCCATATCCTGCAACGCGCCCGCCAGTTGGTCGACGCTCTCGCCGCGCAGCCGCCCGGAATCGTCCAGCGAGGTCAGGGGAGGCAGGATGTAGGCCCCGACCTTGAGAACACGCCCGTCCGCACGGGCGATCGAAACCGTCAGACACAGTGCGGTCAAGGCTGCAGTGCATATTTTGAATGCTCTCATGGACGTCTTGCTCCAGAAGGAAACATAGCATGTTTTTTCAGGACGGGTAAATGCGCCATGCCTCCTAACCGCCCCGAGTCCCCTATATATATGGTTGTTGCCCGCGCGGGAGGTATCTGGTATCGAGACGTGTTGCTCGTTTGTTGCCGCCTGACTAATCCCGGAGGAAGACCACATGGCCCGTAAAGCCGTTGATCCCGATGCCCTGCGCAAGGAAGCGCTGGGGACCGCACTGACCACCATTGAACGCAAGTTCGGCAAAGGCTCGATCATGCGCCTGGACGACGAGGCGTCCCATTCCATCCCCGCCATTCCCACCGGCTCCATCGGCCTGGACATCGCCCTGGGCATCGGCGGCGTGCCGCGCGGCCGGGTGATAGAAATCTACGGCCCGGAATCCTCGGGCAAGACCACCCTGGCCCTGCACATCATCGCCCAGGCCCAGAAGATGGGCGGCTCCGCCGCGTTCGTGGACGCCGAGCACGCGCTCGATCCCGGCTACGCCAAGCGGCTGGGCGTCAAGACCGACGACCTGCTCATTTCCCAGCCCGACTACGGCGAACAGGCGCTGGAGATCGCCGACCTGCTGGTCCGCTCCGGCGCGCTGGACGTGGTGGTCATCGACTCGGTGGCCGCGCTCATCCCGCAGGCCGAGCTGGAAGGCCAGATGGGCGAGACCCAGGTGGGCAGCCAGGCGCGGCTCATGTCCCACGCCCTGCGCAAGCTGACCGGCACCATCCACAAGTCCAACTGCGTGGTCATCTTCATCAACCAGATCCGCATGAAGATCGGCATGACCGGCTACGGCAACCCGGAGACCACCTCCGGCGGCAACGCGCTGAAGTTCTACGCCTCCTGCCGGTTGGACATCCGACGCATCCAGACCCTCAAGGACAAGGAAGAGGCCTACGGCATCCGCGCCCGCATCAAGGTGGTCAAGAACAAGGTCGCGCCGCCCTTCCGCCAGGCCGAGGTGGACGTGCTCTACGGCGAGGGCATTTCCCGCATGGGCGAGCTCATCGACATGGGCGTGGAGAACGGGATCATCGAGAAGTCCGGCGCGTGGTACGCCTTCGGCTCCGAGAAGCTGGGCCAGGGCAAGGAGAACGTCCGCGCCCTGCTGACCGACAACCCCGACCTCGCCCACGCCATCGAGGAAAAGCTCATGACGCACCTGGGCTTCCGGGACGTCCCCGAAGACGAACCCGCAGGAGACGCCGGCGAATAACAAGTTTTCAAGCCCGAATGAAGCGCCCCGGGCCTTAGGCCGGGGGCGCTTTTCTTCGGAGATTTTCTTTTTTTGGAGAACGACACGAGATGAAAGCCAACGAAATCCGTCAACGGTTCCTTGAGTACTTCGAGCGCAACGGCCATTCCATTGTGGAATCCTCGCCGCTCACCCCCAAGGACGACCCGACCCTGCTCTTCACCAACGCGGGCATGGTCCAGTTCAAGAAGCTCTTCCTGGGCCAGGAGAAGCGCGACTACAACCGCGCCACCACCGCCCAGAAATGCCTCCGCGTGGGCGGAAAGCACAACGACCTGGAAAACGTGGGCCGCACCGCCCGCCACCACACCTTTTTCGAGATGCTCGGCAACTTCTCCTTCGGCGACTACTTCAAGGAAGACGCCATCCGGTTCTGCTGGGAGTTCCTGACCGAGGAGCTGAAGCTCGACAAGAGCCGCCTGTACATCACCATCTACAAGGATGACGACGAGGCGGGCGAGCTGTGGCAGAAGGTCGCCGGAGTCCCGGCCGAGCGCATCTACCGGCTGGGCGAGAAGGACAACTTCTGGTCCATGGGCGACACCGGCCCCTGCGGCCCCTGCTCCGAGGTCCACTACGACCAGGGCGAGGAAGTGGGTTGCGGCCCGAACTGCGGCATCGGCAAGTGCGACTGCGACCGGTTCCTGGAAATCTGGAACCTGGTGTTCATGCAGTTCGACCAGGCCGAGGACGGCACCCGTTCCGACCTGCCCAGGCCGTCCATCGACACCGGCATGGGCCTCGAGCGCATCGCCGCCGTGGTCCAGGGCGTGGCCTCCAACTACGAGACCGACCTGTTCCAGTCCATCATCCGGTACACCGCCGACCTGGCGGGCGTGAAATACCGCACGTCCGAGGAGATCGACACCGCGCTCCAGGTCATCGCCGACCACTCCCGGGCCATCGCCTTCCTCATCCCGGACCAGGTGCTGCCGTCCAACGAAGGCCGGGGCTACATCCTGCGTCGGCTGATCCGCCGCGCCTACCGGTTCGGCAAGCTCATGGGGCTGACCGGCACCTTCCTGTGGAAGACCGCCTCCAAGGTCATCGACGACATGGGCGGCCACTACAAGGAGCTGGAGGAGACCCGCGACTTCATGGTCGAGGTGGTCAGGAACGAGGAGGAGTCCTTTGCCAAGACCCTGGACAAGGGCCTTGAAATGCTCGAAACCGAGCTTGAGGAGCTGAAGAAGGCCAAGGCCGCGATCGTGCCCGGCGAGACCACCTTCAAGCTCTACGACACCTACGGCTTCCCCATCGATATCGTCCGCGACGTGGCCGAACAGCACGGCATGGGCGTGGACGAGGTCGAGTTCGACAAATTCATGCAGGAGCAGAAGCAGCGCTCCAAGGCCGCCTGGAAGGGTTCCGGCGAGAAGGACGTGGCGTCCATCTTCCAGACCCTGCTGGAGCAGGACGTGACCTGCGAATTCTCCGGCTACGAGACCATGGCCGACCAGTCCGAAGTCACCTACGTGCTGACCCCGGAAGGCGAGGTCGTGGACGCGCTCAAGGCGGGCGAGTCCGGCTGGCTGGTGGCCGAGGTCACCCCGTTCTACGGCGAGTCCGGCGGCCAGGCGGGCGACACCGGGGCCATCGCGGCCTCCGGCGGCAAGGCGGACGTACTCGACACGGTCAAGCCGTCCCAGAAGCTGACCGCCCACAAGATCAACGTCACCGAGGGCGCGCTCAAGGCGGGCGACCCGATTTTCCTGAACGTTGACCGCACCCAGCGGCTGGCCACCATGCGCAACCACACCACCACCACCACCTGCTCCACGCCGCCCTCCAGAAGGTGCTCGGCGACCACGCCAAGCAGGCGGGCTCCCTGGTGGCCCCGGACCGGCTGCGCTTCGACTTCACCCACATCAAGGGCCTCTCTCCCGAGGAGATCGCCCAGGTGGAGGCCCTGGTCAACCAGGCGATCTTCGACGCCATCCCCGTGACCCGCGAGGTCATGTCCATCGAGCAGGCCCAGGCCAAGGGCGCCACCGCCCTGTTCGGCGAGAAGTACGGCGACACCGTCTCGGTCATCGAAGTGCCGGGCGTGTCCATGGAATTCTGCGGCGGCACCCACCTGGACAACACCGGCATCGCCGGGTCCTTCGTCATCACCAGCGAGTCCGGCGTGGCCGCGGGCATCCGCCGCATCGAGGCGGCCACCGGCCACAACGCCGTGGCCTGGCTGAACGAGCGCCGCGAGGCCGCCACCGACGCCGGTGCCATGCTCAAGGCGCAGCCCACCGACCTGCCCAAGAAGGTCAGGGACCTCCAGCAGCAGGTCAAGGACATGCAGAAGGAGATGAAGTCCCTGCAGGCCAAGCTCGCCTCGGGCGCGGGTCGCGACCTGATGAGCGAGGTGCAGGAGATCGGCGGGGTCAAGGTCCTGGCCGTTGAGCTGGACGCCCCGAACATGGGCGTCATGCTGGAGCAGATGGACGCCCTGCGCTCCAAGCTGCCCTCCGGCATCATCTGCCTGGTGGCCCCGCACGAGGACGGCAAGGTCTCCGTGGCCCTGTCCGTGACCAAGGACCTGCACGCCAGGTTCAAGGCGGGCGACCTGATCAAGCCCGTGGCCGGCGAAGTCGGCGGCGGGGGCGGCGGACGCCCGGACCTGGCCCGCGCCGGCGGCTCCAACCCGGCGGGCGTGCAGAACGCCCTGGCCAAGCTCAGGGAGCTGGTCGCGGCCTAACGGTCCGAATCAACACGACAACAAGGCCCTCCCCGCCCCGGCGCGGAGGGCCTTTGCCTTATCCGGGAGCAGCGGCGGCGCGCATGTATATATGGTAGTGAACGACCGGAATTCCGTTTGGGCCAACAAAACACTTGTGGGGTGCGCCCAATTCAGGTAAGAACCTCTTCCCGGTCTGTGCCACCGGACCCGAAGGACTACCCGTTACAACCCTGTCCTTCCTGTCCCGGCGGCCTGGTCGCGTGACCTCGATATATACAATTGAAATGGGTTGACAGTCGGGCGAGATGCCCGTAAATGTCCCCTTCTTGAGAATTTGCAAGGAGCATTTTTATGAAGACATATAGCCCGAAGCCGGAAGACGCGAACCGCGAATGGTTCATCGTTGACGCCACGGACAAGATCCTGGGCCGCCTGGCCACCGAGATCACCACCCGTCTGCGCGGCAAGCACAAGCCCGAGTTCGCCCCCCACATGGACATGGGCGACTTCATCGTCGTCATCAATGCCGAGAAGGTCAAGGTGACCGGCCAGAAGATGGACGCGAAGATGTACTACAAGCACACCAACCATCCCGGCGGGCTCAAGGAAAAGACCCTGCGCGAGATGTTGGACATCAAGCCTGAGAACGTCATCACCGCCGCTGTGAAGGGTATGCTGCCCAAGAACAAGCTGGCCGCCCAGCAGCTGAAGAAGCTGAAGGTCTACGCCGGCTCCGAGCACCCGCACGCAGCCCAGGCACCCAAAACTCTGGATTTCTAATCGGGGATTATCATGAGCAATTTCACCTACGCCACTGGCAAACGCAAGAACGCGATCTCCCGCACCCGCCTCTACGCCGGTACCGGGCAGATCACCGTCAACGGCCGTCCCTTTGAGGACTATTTCCCCCGCAAGACCCTGCAGATGGTCGTGCAGCAGCCGCTCAAGCTGGTCAAGATGCTCGACCGTTTCGACATCAAGGCCAACTGCTCCGGCGGCGGCGTCTCCGGCCAGGCCGAGGCCCTGCGCCACGGCATCGCCCGCGCCCTCTGCGAGCTCGATCCCGAGCTGCGCGGCCTGCTGAAGCCCGCCGGTCTGCTGACCCGCGACGCCCGCAAGAAGGAGCGCAAGAAGTACGGCCTCCGCGGCGCCCGCGCCTCCTTCCAGTTCTCCAAGCGTTAAGCCGAACTGGATACCAGACGATCTCGCAAGGCCGGTTCCCGAACGGGAGCCGGCCTTTTCGCGTTGGGCGAAAGCCCTCCGAACCCATTCATTTCTTGCCCCGAAACCGGTTTTGCCCTTAGGATGCCCTCACCATGACCGCCAAGAAGAAACCACAGCCGCACATGCTCTTCGCCACGCCCGACGGCGAAATATTCGATCACCCCGACCTGCTCATGATGGTCCGCAGGGGCAATGAGTTCGGCCTGCCCAGGCCCGACGAGATCACCCCCCTGCCCGACGAATCCGAGTTCTTCATGCTGCCCGGCCGCCACGCCATGGGCTACAGCCAGGAACACGGCCAGGTGGAGGTCATGGAGGAGCTGGCCGTGGCCGCCTTCGCCTGCCCCGGCAACACCGTCACCGGCATCGCGGCCTACGAATCCGACGACGACGCGCCCGTCCTGCCCCTGCTCTCCTACGCGGGCATCGGCTACGCCAACGGCAAGTTCTGGGTGGCCGCCAAACAGGTGGACGAGGACAAGCGCCAGGTGTTCAGCCACATCCCGCCCGACCGCATCGAGGCCGGGGCGCACCAGATCATCTCCGAGCTGCCCGACAACCGGCTGGTCAACCACCTGGCGGGCTGCGCCCTGACCAGCGGCTGCCCGGCGGCCAAGAACCTCGCGCTTGGCCGGTTCGAATGCCCCCTGCCCACCTCGCGCGCCTGCAACGCCGAGTGCGTGGGCTGCATCTCGCTCCAGCGGCCGGACTCCGGCTTCCCCTCGCCCCAGTGCCGCATCGCCTTCCGGCCCACTGCCGAGGAGATCGTCCAGGTCATGCGCCGCCACGAATCCCGCGAACGCCGGCCCATCTTCTCCTTCGGCCAGGGGTGCGAGGGAGAACCGCTGCTGGAGGCCGAACTCATCTGCGAGGCCGTCAAATCCTACCGCGACGACGGCGGCACCGGCACCGTCAACGTGAACACCAACGGCTCGCGCCACCAGGCCATGCCCGCCCTCAAAATCGCCGGGGTGAACTCCATCCGCGTGAGCCTCAACTCCGCGCGCAAAGACCCCTACGAGGCCTACTACCGGCCCACCGGCTACACCTTCGAGGACGTCCGCGAAACCATCTCCAAGGCCCACGACGTCGGCCTGTTCGTGTCGCTGAACCTGCTCTTTTTCCCCGGCATCACCGACACCGAAGAGGAATTCGACGCCCTGGTCGAACTGGGCGAGACCTGCCGCTACGACTTCATCCAGCTGCGCAACCTGAACCTCGACCCGGAACTCTACCTCCGCCTCATGGCCCCCTTCGGCCACTCGCCCGCCATGGGATTCAACAACTTCAAAAAACGACTCAAAAAAGCCCTGCCCTGGATCGAATACGGCTACTTCAACCCATACCTGGGATAGCCGTCGAGAGTCGCCTCCGGCGGCCAGGGGGAAAGGGGAAGAGGGGAACCTTTTGGAAAAGGTTCCCCTCTTCCCCTTCCCCCCTGGCCCCCCCCATCTCCATCTCCCCTCCCAAACTTTTCGGGTCGCTACGCGAGGTTCGAGGGTCATGAGCAGGCGTGCCGCTTTGCGGAACGTTCACGACCACCCCAGCACAAAACCCGCTCCCGCACGGACTTGCCGAAGGCACACAAAAAGTTTGGAAGGGGGGAGTCCAGAGGGGGGAAACTTTTTCAAAAGTTTCCCCCCTCTGGCCGCCGGAGGCATCAAAAAAAGGGCCGCGCATCAGCGCGGCCCTTTTTTTATATGGCAACCAGTGGTCCCGGTTAGGGGAAGACGACCTCGACTTGTTCGGCGGCTTCCTTGCGGGTGGTGATTTCGCCGATGCGGTAGGCTTCGACATCCGGGCGGGCGTCGAGTTTTTCGAGCGCCTCGTCGGCGTCGGCGGGATCGACGATGAGGATGTAGCCGATGGAGCAGTTGAAGATCTGGAGCATTTCGGGCCAGGACAGGTCGCCCTGGTTCTTGATCCAGTCGAACACGGGCAGCATGGCCCAGGAGCCGAAATTGATGGACGCGGCCACGTTTTCGGGCAGGACGCGCGGGATGTTGTCGTAGAATCCGCCGCCGGTGACGTGGACCATGCCTTTGACGGTCATGGACTGCATGAGTTCGAGGACCGGCTTGACGTAGATCTTGGTCGGCTCGATGAGGGTCTCGGCCACGGTCTTGCCGGAGCCGGGGAAGGCGTCGTCGTTTTTCAGGCCGGATTCGCCCAGGATCTTGCGCACCAGGGACCAGCCGTTGGAGTGCACGCCGGAGGAGGCCAGGCCGATGAGCACGTCGCCGGGGGCGATCTCCTTGCCGGTGACGAGCTTGGGGGTATCGACCATGCCGACCGCGAAGCCGGACAGGTCGTATTCGCCGTCGGGATAGAAGCCGGGCATCTCGGCGGTCTCGCCGCCGAGCAGGGCGCAGCCGGACTGGCGGCACCCTTCGCACACGCCGGACACGACCGAGGCGGCCACGCCGGGTTCGAGCTTGCCGGTGGCGAAGTAGTCGAGGAAGAAGAGGGGCGTCGCGCCCTGGACGAGCACGTCGTTGACCGACATGGCCACCAGGTCGATGCCCACGGTGTCGTGGATGCCGAACATGAAGGCGAGCTTGAGCTTGGTGCCCACGCCGTCGGTTCCGGCCACCAGCATGGGCGCTTCCATGCCCCCGATCTCGGGCTTGAACAGGCCGCCGAAGCCGCCGATATCCGTGGCCACGCCGGGGGTGAAGGTGGACTTGACCATGTCCTTGATGCGGCGGACGAACTCGTTGCCCGCCTCGATGTCCACACCGGCCGCGGTGTATGCCTGGGAACGCTTGGCGCTGTCGCTCATGGGTGTCTCCTCTGATGCCGCGCCCGGGTGTCGGGCGCGGGGGTCGTTGGCTTTGGTCGCTTATAGATGGTTGCCGGACCAAGTTCAAGCGACAAGTTCCCGGCCCGGCAATTGCATTTGCCAAGGGGATACCGCGTGCGTATAGTGGGTGAATGGAAGAGTATCAATCAGCCATGGAGGAAACCATGCGCTTTTTCAGTATCATAGCCACATTGCTCCTGACCGTTGTCCTTTTGACGCCGGGGCTCGGCGCTGCCCAGTCCAAATTCCCGAACAAGGACACGGCCAAGAACCGGCAGGACAACGCCTTCGGCACCCGGCCCGCGGAGGACGGGGACGCGGTCACGACCTTCGGGACCAACGAGCGCGGCGACACGACCATCGACTCGCACCAGCCCAAGCAGGAAGAGGTGGATTGGTACGACAAGGTGATCATCGCCGTGGACCCGGACGTTTCCTGGCCCAGCAAGCGTTCCACGACCACGACCACCAAGTCCACGGACCCAGGGGGCAACACCTCCACCTCGACCACCACCACGACCACCGAATAGCCGCCCCGTTTCGGGGCAGGGAGGACCGGCGGGATGATCGAAGCGAGACTCTGGAAACCCCTCAAGGACGGCGCGGTCCAGTGCCGGTTGTGCAATCATTTCTGCGCGGTGAAGCCGGGCGCGCGCGGCAAGTGCGGCGTGCGCGAAAACCGGGAGGGGACGCTGTGGTCCCTGAACTACGACAAGGTGGCGGCGGTCAACCTTGACCCGGTGGAGAAGAAGCCGCTCTATCATTTCCTGCCCGGCACCCGGACCTTTTCCTTCGCCACCATGGGGTGCAACCTGTCGTGCACCTTCTGCCAGAACTGGTCCCTGTCCCAGCCCCCGCGCACGGACGGGACCATCCGCGGCCAGCGGACCTCGCCCGAGGAGCTGGTGGACGAGGCGGTCCGGCGCGGCGCGGCGTCCATCTCCTACACCTATTCCGAGCCGACCATCTTCTTCGAGCTGATGCAGGACACGGCCCGGCTGGCGCGCGTGGCCGGGCTGAAAAACATCATGGTCTCCAACGGATTCATGAGCCCGGAGTGCCTGGAGGCGCTGGGGCCGGACATCGACGCCATCAACGTGGACCTCAAGTGCTACACCGAGTCGTTCTACGAGGAGATTTCCGGGGCGCGGCTCAAGCCCGTGCTCGACAACTTGCGGACCATCAAGCACGAGCTGAAGTGGTGGCTGGAGGTGACCACGCTGCTGATTCCCGGCAGGAACGATTCGCCCGAGGAGCTGGACCGGCTCACGGACTTCCTGGCCACGGAGATCGGCGCGGACACGCCGTGGCACATCTCCCGCTTCCATCCGGACTACAGGATGACGAGCGCCCCGCCCACCTCGGGCGGCTCCCTGGAAGCGGCCTACGCCGTGGGCAAGGCCAAGGGGCTGAAGTACGTGTACATCGGCAACATGCCCGGCTCCAACCGGCAGACCACCCTCTGCCCCGGCTGCGGACGGGAGGTCATCGACCGGTCCGGGTTCTCGGCCAACATGCACGGCCTGCGGCACGGGCGGTGCGCGGCGTGCGGCGAACCCGTCGACGGGGTGGGCCTGGCCTGACCGGCTTGCAAACGGCCCTCTTTTCCAGTAGGTATGCACACCCTCGGGGCGTGGCGCAGACTGGTAGCGCGCCTGCTTTGGGAGCAGGATGCCGGGGGTTCAAATCCCTTCGCCCCGACCAAACGGCAACAGAGCCTTGAATCTTGGTACTCACCTTGATTCAAGGCTTTTTTGTTCCGCCCCGGCCCTCTGGCGCCGTGGCACCGCCCCGGCGCACACCCGGGACAAGGACCGCTTCACCGCGCCGAGATAGACGGATGGAACTGAAGTCCGGGCCGAATATAACGGCGTTGGCAACTCCGGGGCAAACGCGGTATGGTTCATCATAGGGTAAAAGTTGCTATCGGGTGGAGCTGCCATGGCGTTTACTCATATTTTCCGCAGAAAGGACCTTTGCCTCCTTGCCGGGGCCGTTTTTGTCTGCACCATCCTCTCGGGCGGCTATTTCCCCTGCGCTGCCGATTCCCTGCGTGTTCTGACCGTCAACGAGCCCCCCGCCAACTATATTGATACGGATGGGAATATCACCGGTTTTTCCGTGGACGTGGCCAAGGAAATTCAGCGGAGGATCGGAGACCCCACGCCCATCGAGCTGCTTCCGGAAAGAAGGCTGCTCAGCCTGGCGGAAAACGGCAGCCACATCGTCATCGGCATCTCGCGCACGCCCGGCAGGGAGCATCGTTACCACTGGATCACCAAGCTCTTGTTCAAGCCATGGATTTTGTATTCCTATAAGGACAACAATACCCATATCGCCACGCTCGACCAAGCCAAGGAGGTCCGGGTCGGGGTCGTGAACGGCGATGTCCGGGAAGAATTCGCACGGGAGAACGGGTTCAAGCGCATCGACACGACCAACAGCCATCTTTCCAACATGAGGAAATTGATGGAGGGCCGGATCGACCTGGCCTTTCTCGAGCCGCAGGGTGTGGCCTATGAATGCTCCGTGAACAAGCTCGAACTCTCGGCGTTCAAGCCGAGGCTGGTGCCGTATGCCTCCGAGGTCTACATCGCCATGCCCCGGGACACGGATCTGGACCTGTTCCGGCGCTGGGAAGAAGCTGCACGGGACATGAAGCGGGACGGCACGTTCTTCGCCATCGCAGTGACCTGGTCCATGCGGCTCCGCGACAAGTATGGAATAGAATCCATCCCCACCGCCGACGAGTTGATTTTTACCCAGTAGAACGGACCGGCCCTCTTTCCCCAACCGCCGGGTGCGCCTTGCCGTGGGGGCGGGTTCCGTCATAGGATCGGATAATGAAATATCTTCTCATCTTTCTCGCCGTGGTCATGCTGGTCGCGCTCGGGCTGCTTGCACTTTCCTTTTACTCCGCCAGGGTCCCGGAAGGGCTCGGCGTGAACGAAGACGGGCTGGCCGACTGCCCGGACCGGGACAACTGCGTGGCGTCCGAGGCCTCGGCCCCCGGCAGGCGCGTTCCCCCCATCGAGGCCGTCGGGCCGGAGAACGAGGTCATGGACCGGCTTTCGTCGGCCGTCCTGGATCTGGGCGGGGAGATCGCCGAGCGCCAAGGGCCTTACCTGCGGGCCGTGTTCACCAGCCCGCTGTGGCGGTTCCGGGACGACCTGGAATGCCTGTACCGCCCCGCCGAAGGGCGCATCGAGATCCGCTCCGCATCGCGGGTCGGGTATTCCGACTTCGGCGTCAACCGGCGGCGGGTGGAAACGTTGCGCGAGGCCCTGGCCCGGCCTTAGGCCTTTCCTTTCGTCGCATTGTTGCATACAACGGCAACCATGGCACAGATAGAATGGTGTGACTCCCACTCCGTCGGCATCACGGCGCTTGACGATCAGCACAAGGCGCTCGTGGCCCTGACCAACCAGTTGTTCCTGGCCATCATGCGCGACGAGGGGCCGAAGGAACTGGGCCGGGTGCTTGCCGAACTGGCCCGCTACGCCGACTACCACTTCGATTTCGAGGAACAAATCCTGACGGAACACGGCTTCCCGGAATCCGGGTTCTCCCACCACAGGGAAGAGCACCGGAAGCTGACAAGCCGCGTTCAGACGTTGCTGAGACAACACGAAGAGGGTTCGGTGGCACTGGACCTGGACGTGTACAGCTTCCTCCGCGAATGGATGACCGAACACATGATCGGGACCGATTCCGAATACGCCGCTTTCCTCGCCTCCAAAGCCGTCCGCTGATCCCCTCCCGCCCCCTGCCCCGGGGGCATGATCCGGGTGACGTGGGAGATATCCCTGGTCTTTGACTGAATTCCCGGCTGACGAACCGGCGGACCCCTGGTATATGTCGTGGCATATGGCGGGGGGCCTGTTCTTTCGCCCACCCAAACCAAGGAGCGACCATGTACTGCCTCTACGCATTCAACGGCGAACTCATGTGCTTCGTCCACGTCCTGCTCAACGCGCTCGACCTGAAGGAAAAAGGCAAGGAAGCGATCATCGTCTTCGAGGGTGCGTCCGTCACCCTCGTGCCCGAACTGGAAAAACCGGACGCGCCGTTCGGCAACCTCTACCGCAAGGCCAAGGAAGCGGGCCTGATCGAAGGCGCGTGCAAGGCATGCTCGGCCAAGCTGGGCGTGCTCGAAGCGGTCAAGGAAGCCGGGCTGCCCCTGCTCGACGACATGTCCGGCCACCCGTCCATGGCCGCCTACATGGACAAGGGGTACACCATCCTGACCTTCTAGCCGCCCGATCTTGCCCGGCGCGTTTCGACGCGCCGGGCAAAAATTCTCTTTTTCCCTGCCTTTCACCCGAATTATCGCATTCCAGGACAGAAAAACCGGATAAAAATCGTATTCCACCCCCGAAACAGGGGTTCCAAAGTGGACAACCGGTAGGATTTGTCTTACAGACACCCCGCTTTTTGTTGAACTCCGTTCAACGGACTAAGGGGAAGGGACGCCCGAAAAGGCTGTCCCGTTCTCTTTTTCAACGCCGCGCGGTGCCGACAATACGGCGCGCCGGACCTTCATTCCCGCCGGGGGGCGGGACATACTTTTATCATCACAGGTGAACAATATGGCTCAACGTGAACAATGGGGCTCCCGCGCAGGATTCGTCCTGGCCGCGGTCGGCTCCGCCATCGGGCTGGGGAACATCTGGCGCTTCCCCTACATGGCCTACGAGAACGGCGGCGGCGCCTTTCTCATCCCGTACCTCTTCGCCCTGCTCACCGCGGGCATCCCCTTCATGATCCTCGAATTCGGCATGGGCCAGAAATACCGGGGTTCCGCGCCCAAGGTCTTCCGCGCCCTCGGCTCCAAGTGGGAATGGCTCGGCTGGATGCAGGTCATGGTCGCCATGGTCATCACCATCTACTACGTGGCGGTCATCGGCTGGACCATCAACTACACCGGCTTCGCCCTGAACCAGGCGTGGGGCAGCGATCCCAAGGCGTTCTTCTTCGGCGACTACCTCGGCCTGTCCGACTCGCCCCTGAACCTCGGCGCCGTGCGCTGGCCCATCCTGGGCGCGTGCACCCTGGCCTGGGGCATCACCTGGCTGGCCATCACCTCCGGCGTGCGCAAGGGCATCGAGCGGGCCTGCAAGATCCTCATCCCCCTGCTCTTCCTGCTCGTCATCGTGCTCATCGTCCGCGTGGTCAACCTGCCCGGCGCCATGACCGGCCTGAACTACCTGTTCACCCCGGACTTCTCCAAGCTCGCCGACTTCTCTGTCTGGGCCGACGCCTACGGCCAGATATTCTTCTCCCTGTCCATCGGCTTCTCCATCATGCTGGCCTACTCCAGCTACCTGCCCAAGGACTCGGACATCAACAACAACGCGGCCATGACCGTGTTCATCAACTGCGGCTTCTCCATGCTCGCGGGCGTGATGATCTTCTCCGTGCTGGGCAACATGGCCCACGCCACCGGACAGGACGTGTCCGACGTGGCCGGCGCGGGCGTCGGCCTGGCCTTCATCACCATCCCGGCGGCCATCAACACCATGCCCGCCCCCGTGTTCGTGGGAACCCTGTTCTTCCTCTGCCTGACCATGGCGGGCGTCAGCTCCCACATCTCCATCGTCGAGGCCGTGTCCTCCTCGTTCATCGACAAGTTCGGCATGAGCCGCAAACGGACCGCCACCCTGGTGTGCGCCGTGGGCTTTGCCTTCACCATCGTCTTCACCACCGGCGGCGGACTGCTCATCCTCGACATCGTCGACCATTTCATCAACAACCTCTGCATCCTCGGCCTGGCCCTGGTGGAGATCGTGCTCATGAGCTACATCGTGGGCCTCGACGACCTCAACCAGCACGTCAACACCGTGTCCGACTTCCGGGTCGGCACCGCCTGGAGACTGTGCCTCAAGCTCGTCACCGTGGCCGTGCTCGGCTACACCTTCATCATGAACGTCGTCACCGACCTCGGCACCCCCTACGGCGGCTACGCCCAGCAGGACCTCATCCTCCTCGGCTGGTCCCTGCTGCCCGTGGCCTTCGTCATCGCCCTCGCCCTCAGCCGCCGCGAACCCGCCTACGGCTTTGTGCGCAAAAATTAGGAGAACGCCATGAATACCTCCGCTCTCATCATGATGTGCCTCGGCCTCGGCGTCACCTGGGGCGGCGCCGCCTACTGCATCCGCCTCGCCATCAGGAAACGGGGCTGATCCCCGTTACCGACGAAACCAATCAAAAGGGCGCTCCGCAAGGAGCGCCCTTTTGTTTTTGCCTCCGACGGCCAGGGGGAAAGAGGAAGAGGGGAACCCTTTGAAAAGGGGTTCCCCTCTTCCTCTTTCCTCCCCGGACCCCCCAATCCCCTTCTCCCCTCCCAAACTTTTTGGGTCGCTTCGCGAGGGGTGACGGGTCGAGAGAGGCCGACTCTCTTCACCCATGTTCCAACACGCCGCCCTGACACGTTCCCTTGTCCTCCGCCCCGGCACAAACCCGAGCGAAGCGAGCGACAAAAAGCTTGGAAGGGGGAGTCCAGAGGGGGAAACTTTCTCGACAAATCCGCAGGACAGCGGATTTGGACCGCGCCCTCTTTGGGGCGCGACCCCGTAGGGGTGCGGGCCATGGACGGCCCGCATCAAAGTTTCCCCCTCTGGCCGCCGGAGGCATTCCCCCCTACAATCCCTTCTTCTCGAAGAACCGAAACAGGACGATTGCGCCGACGGCGAGGACGAGGACGGGTATCCAGTGGTTGATGCCGAAGAGGGAGGCCCAGGTGAGTTTGCCGTAGTCGCCCCAGGCGAGGACCGAAACCTTCATGGCCGGGTAGAGTTCGGCATAGAGGGCCGCGCCGAGCCAGCCGCCGAGGATGCCCCAGAGGCCGTCGTAACGACCTTCGCCGAAGGCGCCCCAGGAGGTGCCGGGGCAGTAGCCGAGCATGGCCCAGCCGACGCCGAAGAGCAGGCCGCCGATGCCCTGCGCGCCGATGGAGGTCGCCTTCACGGACAGGGCGGCGAGGTCCAGGTCCACGAACAGGTGGATGAGGACGGCGGCGGTGACGATGGCCGAGAACATGAACTTGACGATGGTCATGTCGCGCAGCAGGAGCGCGCCGAGCTGTTTGTCGAAACGGAGAACGCGGCTGCGCTGGAGCAGCACGCCGAACAGGACGCCGGTGAAGAGGCCGAACATGAGCGTCATGTTATTTCCCTCCGTAGAGCAGGCGGGCCATGATCATGCCGCCGACGAAGAAGGCGACCATGGCCAGGGTGCCGCTGACGGTGAGCTGGGCCATGCCGGACAGGCCGTGCCCGCTGGGGCAGCCGCCCGCCATGCGCGCGCCGAACAGGGCGACGGCCCCGCCGGCAAAGGCCATGACGGCCCGCTTGCCGGGCTTGTAGCCGTAGCGCGCCTTCCAGATTTCCGGGAGCGGGTTCCACTCGAAGGACCCGGTGAAGTTGGACGCCAGGAACGCGCCGAAGAAGATGCCGAGCACGAACATCCACTGCCAATCGATGCCCGCGTTCTCGCTGAAATACTTCATGAAGTAGCTGGTCGCCTCGACATGCTGCGGAACCAGGGACAGCTCGACAAGGCCCACGGACCGAACAAAGGACGTGGACGCCCCGAAATACTTGCCCACCAGCAACACGGACAGGGCCAGGAGCAGCCCGGTCAGCGCGCCTCCCAGATACGGGTTCATGCCTGAATCACGTTTGTTCATGGAAGCCCTCCTTACAAGTTTGGGACAAAGTATCGCAGACTGACAAAAAAAAGGAAAGAAAACGACCACCCCGGGAGGAAATCCCTCGACCCCTCACCTCCCAGCGTCGGACACAACCCCCTTCCCCCTCCCCTGCCTTTCAGCGTCGGAAGCGTAGCGACCCCGACGTCCACCCCCGCCGTACCGAGGCTTTCGAGAGTGGTGTGGCAGTGCATTTTTCGAGGGCGCGGCCGACCGCAGCGTATTGCGGCATACGTGAGGATCGGCCGCGCCCTCTAAAAATGTGCTGACGCGCCGCTATCGGAAGCCGTCGCCAAGAGGCAGCGCCCTCGAAGAATGTGCTGACGCGCCGCTATCGGAAGCCGCCGCTACACGTACCAATACATCAAGACGAAGTGGCAGAAGGAACCGCCGATGACGAAGAGGTGGAAGATTTCGTGGAAGCCGAAACGCTTCGGGAAGGGGTCGGGCCACCTGAGGGCGTAGATGACCGCGCCCAGGGAGTAGACCACGCCGCCCGCCACGAGCCAGGCGATGGAGGCGGCGGACATGGCCTGGGTCAGGGGGTAGATGCCCACCAGGACCAGCCAGCCCATGCCCAGGTAGAGGCCGGTGGACAGCCAGCGTGGGGCGTTCATCCAGAAGATTTTCATGACAATGCCGGCCAGGGCCAGCCCCCAGACCGACCCGAACATGGACCATCCCCACGGCCCGCGCAGGGGAATGAGGCAGATGGGGGTGTAGGTGGCCGCGATGTAGAAGAAGATCATGGAATGGTCCACCCGGCGCAGGACGCGGACCCACTCCTCGGACACGGGCAGCCAGTGGTACAGGGTGGAGGCGGTGTAGAGCAGGATCATGCCCCCGCCGAAGATGGAGAAGGTCACGATGTGCCACGGCAGGGTCGGGTCCAGCGAGCGCTCGATGAGCAGGACGGTGCCGAGCACGGCGAGTCCGGCTGCGATGCAATGGGTCAACCCGCTGATCGGGTCCCTGAGCGTTCTGGTCATATCGGCTCCCTGGCTGTTAGCGCCGTCTTCAGTGTGGCACACTTGGCGATATCAAACAAGCGTTCGAGGCGGTTTGTGCCCGCCGTGGGAGCGGAAAACCTAGAATCCGCCGCGGCTCCAGGGCTTCACGGAGTTGCTGCCGCACTGCTCTGCGTCGTCGATCAGGTCGGCCAGGGTGAAGGTGTTCAGCCGCTCGTACATGGCGTCGGCGGCCTCCTGCCACAGCCTGCGGGTCAGGCAGAGCTTCATGCGCGCGCACCCCTTGTCCCCGGAACGGCACTCCACCAGGGAGCCATCGCCTTCCAGGGCGTGGACCACCTCGCCGATGGGGATCTCGGAGGCGGGCTTGGCCAGGGAGTGGCCGCCCCTGGGGCCGCGTTTGGACTTGACGAAACCCACGTCCTTGAGCTTGCGAATCAGCTTTTCCAGGTACTTGGCGGACACGCCCTGGCGGTCGGCAATGTCCTGGATACGCACCGGACCTTCCTTGCCGTGCTGTGCGATGTCGAGCATCATGCGTGTCCCGTAGCGGCTCCGTGTGGTCAGTTTCATAAGTGTTCCTCGCAAGTTGACGCGCCCGGCTCGGGTGCTGATTCACAAACTGGTATGTTCCCGTAGGGGAATTAGCACAAAAAAAAGGCCGCGACAACAATCGCGACCTCTGAGGTCTGTTTAGGAATTCCTTGCGGTTCAGGGCTTGCGGCTCTTCATGTACGCGGCCACGCCGAACAGGCCGAATATCCAGCCGATGCCGCCGAATATCTCGACCAGGGACGGGCCGGAGTCGTGCATCTCTGCCACCATGCGGTTGAGCGGGGCCAGCTCGCGGCGGACGATGGCTTCCACCTGGGCTTCGGTCAGGGTCCCCGCCGGAGCGGCTGCGGCGGCAAGGGCGGCGGGCGTTTGGGGCGCGGCCTGGATCGGGTCCTCGACCACCACGTCGCTGACCGGCCTGGGGGCGTCGGCGAACTCGTCGTACTTCACGGTCCATTCGGCCTGGTGCCCGGTTCCGGCCTTGAGCAGCAGCCGCAGGTCCGCCTGGCGCTCGCGGGCCTCCTTGGGGATGACGAAGGTGAACAGCCCGGCCTCGTCGGTGTTGCCGGAGAGCAACAGCTCGCCGGACGATCCGTCGTAGACCTCGACCACGCCGTCGTTGACGCGCTTGGAGCGGCTGTAGCCGCTGTCGGTGACGATCGTGTCACCCTCTACATAGGCGAAGATGTTGACCTTGTGCGCCTCGGACACGGCGGACAGGCAAAGCGTTGCGGCCAGGGCCAGGCAGACGATGAGCAGAAGACGGTTCATGGAAACTCCTTGTCGGTTTTCCGGTGGCACGGGCGTCCCCGGATCAGCAGGTCAGGACCTCGGGCTTGACCTTGGCCAGGAAGGAATAGGTAAAGGCCGTGACCAGCCCTTCCACCACCATGATCGGCAGGTGGGCGACGAGCAGCACCTGGGCTGCCTCGCGGAACTCGTCGCCGGACAGGGCCAGCGCCCCGGCGGTCAGGACCGCGCTCAGGAGCATGGCCAGGAACCCGCAGGCAAAGGCGGCCGCGAACCGGTTGGGGCCCGACTTGGCGAGCATGGGCCGGAAAACGTAGAAGCAGGCCACGGCGGGCGCGGCCATGTTGAAGGTGTTCACGCCGAGCACGGTCAGGCCGCCGTACTGGAAGAGCACGGCCTGGAGGGTCAGGGCCACCAGGATGGACGGGAACGCGGCCCAGCCCAGGACCACGCCGAGCAGCCCGCCAAGGATCAGGTGGCCGTTGGCCGGGCCGATGGGTACGTGGATCAGCGAGGCGATGAAGAACGCGGCGGACAGGATGGCCACGGACATGATCCGGTCGTAGTCGATGCTCTTCAGGCCGACGGCCGTGCCGCCAACGGCGAGCGCGGCCCCGCCCAGGAGCACCGGGCCGGAGAGGACCCCTTCGGAGATGTGCATGAACACCCGCTTTGGCTTGATCGCTGGAGAATCAACCTCTTGGTTTTCAAGTAGATTCCGCAATCGTGTTAACAAATTTGAATTTGTATACACCCAGCCGTCCCTGTTGACAAGAAGTGTTTGCACCGGCGCGGGCGGTCCGGCATACTGCCCTTGCCGTCGGCTACAGGCGCATTGCGCACGGCGACCAAGGGAGCGAACATGTCCGTCATCATCAGAAAAAGCCTGCTCGAACTCATTTTTTCCGGCGCGTTCATGAAACGCTGGAACGACAAGTTGCGCCCCATGGAGCTGGTGGAGGTCGACAAGCAGGGGCACAAGATGATCGTGGCCTGGCTCCTCTTCCTGCTCAATTCGCGCGGCATGGACGTGGCCCGCAAGCGCGCGCTGGGCGAGGCGATCATCGAGGGCGGCATCTACGACTATCTCTACCGGCTGGTCATAACGGACATCAAGCCGCCGGTCTTCTACCGCATCAAGGAGAATCCCGAGGACTACCGGACCCTGACCAACTGGGTGCTCAAGGAGCTGACCCCGCGCATCTCGCCCCTGGGGGACGACTTCATCCGGCGCATGGGCGAATACCTGATGCACCCCGAGGACAAGGGGTTGGCCCGGCGCATCCTGCACGCCGCCCACCTCTACGCCAGCTACTCCGAGTTCAAGCTGCTCAAGTCCATCAACCGCATGGACCACGAGCTTCAGGAGATCGAGCAGTCGTTCATCGACCGGCTCAACGCCATGCGCGACTTAAGCGGCGTGGCCGAGCTGCTGGACGAGGACGGCACGGTGCTCGGCGGGTTCGCCCGCATGTGCGGCAGGCTGCGCTTCCAGAAACGGTGGTCCCAGACCCCGCGCGTGCCCGAGACCTCGGTCCTCGGCCACATGTTCATCGTGGCCGCCTTCTCCTGGTTCTTCTCCATGGAGGTCGGGGCGTGCCGCGCCCGCAGCCAGAACAATTTCTTCTCCGGCCTGTTCCACGACCTGCCCGAGCTCTTGACCCGCGACATCATCTCCCCGGTCAAGGGCGCCTCCCGCGACATCAGCGAGCTGATCCACGAATACGAGATACTGGAGCTGCACCGCGTGGTCCTCAACCCCCTCAAGGAGGGCGGATACACGGACATCACCGAGCGGCTGGAGTATTTCCTGGGGTTGGAGGTTGGCAGCGAGTTCAAGGCCACGGTGGTCCTGGACGGCAAGATCACCGAGACCTCCGAGACGGACCTGGCCGGGCGGCACAACCAGGACACCCTGGACCCCAAGGACGGCCCGCTGCTCAAGGTCTCGGACTCCCTCGCCGCCTACATAGAGGCGCACACCGCGCTCAAGAACGGCATCTCCTCGGGCCAGCTGCACCACGCCCTGTACCGCATCCAGCAGACGTACAAGGAGAAGCCGGTCATCGCCTCGGTCCAGGTGGGCGCGCTGCTCGCGGACTTCGATTAGTCTCTAGGGATTGGTCAGGCCATACGGGCTGAAGCCGTCCGGGGAAGTGACCAGCACGGCCTCGGTGACGATGCGCTTTTCCACGGGTTTGCCCGCCAGCGCGTCGCAGGCCGTCTCCACCCCGACGCGGCCCATGCGATAGGGCTGCTGGACCATGACGCCCTGAAGAACCCCGTCCGCCAGGGCGCGCCGGATATCCGGCGTGTCGTCGAATCCGACCACCCGCACCTTGCCCGCCAGTCCCAGTTCGCGGATGGCCTGGATGCAACCCATGGTGGCTATCTCGCCCGAGGCGAACACGCCGCTTATTTCGGGGCGGCCGCGCAGCAGGCTCATGGTCCGGTGGTAGGCGTTGCCTTGGCTGACGCCCAGGTAGTCGCTCAGAAGGATATCGTGCCTGCCGCCCGCCTCGACCTCGGCCGCGAATCCGACTTCGCGCTTCTCGGTGGCGCTGCTGCCCTCCTTGTGGCGCAGGAGCAGTATCGTGCCGCCCCCGGGCACGCCGGAGAGCAGGAAACGGGCCGCGACGCGCCCGGCCTCGAGGTTGTCCGTGGCCACGAAACTGACTTGCCAGCCGTCCCCCAGTGCGGAATCGATGACCACCAGCGGGACGCCCTTGTCGCGTGCGGCAAGGGTGACGTCCGTCAGCGCGTCGACGCTGCTCGGCGCGACCACAACGGCGTCCACCCCCTGGGCCAGCCCCTGCTCGATGATCGCCCGCTGCCGATCGTCGCTCTCGTGGGCCAGGGGGCCGCGGTACAGCACCCGGACGCCGCGTTCGACCCCGGCGTCCATGGCCCCCTGCCGCACCATGCCCCAGAACTGGATGGATTCGACCTTGGGCACGACCAGCACCGTGTCCTCGCAGGCCGCGGGAACGGGCCAGGCGAGCGGGAGCCACGCCACGAGCGCAAGGATCGGGTGCATCAGGAATCGCGTCAACTCGTCCGTCCTCCGGATCAACAGATTTGGAAACTCACTCCGATACTGCCATCCGGACCGGGAAACGCCATTATTTTCCTGACTATCGGCGTTCCAGCAGAGCCACGGTCTCGATGTGGTGGGTGTGCGGGAACAGGTCAACGGCCCGGGCGCGCTTGAGTTCGTAGGCCTCGGAAAGGCGCTTCACGTCGCGGGCCAGGGTGGCCGGATCGCAGGACACGGCGAGAATCCTGGCCGGGGCCAGCTTGAGGATCGCCTGGGCCGTGTTTTCGTGGATGCCAGCGCGGGGCGGGTCGATGACCAGCACGTCCGCCTTGGGCAGCCCCTTGAGCACGTCCCCGCCGTCCAGGGTCCCGGCCGTGAACTCGCAGTTGGTCAGCCCGTTGAGCTTGGCGCTGGACCACGCCTTGGCCACGGCCTCCTCGCTGATCTCGTACCCGACCACCTTGCGGACCGTGTCGGCCAGGAAGATGCCGATGGCCCCGCAACCGCAGTAGAGGTCAAGCAGCGTCTCGCTGCCGTCGAACGCGCCGTACTCGCGGACCGCGCCGAAGAGCGCGCCCGCACCGGCGGTGTTGGTCTGGAAAAAGGCGTTGGGCGCGATGTGGTAGCGCGCCTGGCGGCCGTCGTGTTCGACCATCTCCTCCACGGTGCGCGATCCCAGCCGGAACTCGATCTTCTCGCCCGTGGCGGCCAGGGACCGCTTGGCGCGGGAGGAGTGGATGAAGGAGGTCAGCTCCGGAAAGCGGTCCACCAGGGTCTCGCCCAGTCCCTCGGCCCGGCCGTAGAGCTTCTCGTCGTCCGAAGTGATCAAATGGACCATGACCTCGCCCAGCGCGGTATGGCGCACCACCAGGTGACGCCAGAACCCCTCGTTGGCCGAGGGGTCGAAGGCGGGCAGGCCGGACCCCTGTGCGAACTCCCGGGCCAGGCGCAAAATCTCCACGTCCCGCTCGGCGCAGAGGTGGCACTCCTCGATGTCCACCACCGGGGGCAGCCCCTTGTCGCCGGCGGCCTGGGCCGCGCGCAGGCCGAGGTGCAGCTTGTTGTCCCGCTGCTCGAAGACGAACTCCATCTTGTTGCGGTAGTTCCACACGGCGGGCGACGGCAGGGCCGGGTCCATGGACAGGGACTCCACGCCGCCGATACGCCGGAGCGCGTTCTCCACCTGGGCCGCCTTCTGGGCCACCTGCTCGGCGTAGTCCAGGTCCTGGACCGCGCACCCGCCGCACTCCCCGAAGTGGGGACAGCGCGGCTTCACCCGGTGCGGTGACGGCGCGACCACGGACACGGCCTCGGCCTCGGCGAACCGTTTCTTGGCCTTGACCACGCGGGCGGTCACGACATCGCCGGGCAACCCGCCGGCCACGAACACGGCCATGCCGTCCACGCGGGCCACGCCCCGGCCGCCGAAGGCCAGGGATTCGATGGAACATTCTATGATTTCGTCTTTGTGCAAGGGCATGGGAGCCTCCTCGGTTCCGTGAGCGTACACTGTGGCACGACGGGACGCGGTATACAATGATTGATGGCGGAAAGGCGGTTTGACACGGATTGAAGCGGCTGTCTATGGTTAAGGCCATGATCGACAAGGCCACCGCCATGACAACGGTCCTGCGCAAGCTCGACAAGCTCCCCCAGGGGTGCGCCATCGACCTGCGCACCTACAAACGCAACCGGTCCGTGCTCATCCGCCGAACCGGGCCGGACGAGTTCGACGTGGTCGAGGACGGATTCTTCCAGGACCGCTTCCTGGTCCCTCTCTCGGGCATGAAAAAACTGCTCAAGACCCTGTTCAAGAAGGAATTCCCCCGCTCCACCAAGATCCGGGCCTACGACCTTGGCGACGCGGACGAGCGCGACTTCGAGGGGCGCAAGACCCTATGATCGACCTCGGCTCGGCCCTGCCGTCCGCCCTGAACCGCCTCAAGCGGCTGGAGGTGGGCGGGTTCGTGGAGCTGTTGACCTTCAAGCGCGACCGGGGCGTGGAAATCCTGCGCACCGGCGAGGACCGGTTCGAGGTCCGCGAGTTCGGCTACCGCGACGAGACCGTGCAGGCCGGGCAAAAGGACCTGCGCAGGCTGCTCAAAACCGTTCTCAAACGGGAATTCCCGCGCTCCAACAAGGTCCACCTGCGCGAGGGTCAGCGCGGGTCGGGCGGACGATAGCCGTTCAGGGTCATGGTGAAGTGGCCCACGGCCACCTTGGACCGGACCTTGACCGGGATGCGCCGCTCGTCGGCCGTGAACCAGACGTACAACTCGGCGTCCCTGGACTTCTTGAACACCCCGGACAGGTGGCTGATGTCCAGCCGGACCTTGTGGGCGTCCACCTCCCCGATGCCGGTCTCGACCTTCTCCACCCCCTCGACGTAGGCCGTGCCCACCACCGATATCTTGCCGTCGGACACGTTGGCGTCGAAGCGCAGCCCCTTGTACAGGACCTGCTTGCGGAAGGCGAACAGGATGGACATGGGATCGAACACGTCGCACGGCTGGTCCAGGGTATGCTGGAGCTTGCCCCGGGCGTAGCGGTAGGACAGGTTGGCGGCCTTGTCGAAGACCAGCTCCACCTTCTTGTGGTAGGACCCTTCGTTCTGGTCCTTCTTGTAGAGCAGGGAGTGGGTCACGTCCAGGTCGGTCCACGCCTCCATGGTGTCCCGCACCTTGTAGAACGTGTCCACCCACCCGAGCGTCCGGGCCTCGGCCCGGAAAAGGCGGGCGGGAGCGCCGTCCAGCTCGGTGTCCGGGGCGCAGGTCAGCTCGGCCGTGCCCGCGTGGATGAAGGTCCAGTGGATGTCGTAGGACATGCGCTCGCCCGGCCCGAAGGGCGGGACCGGTTCGCTCCCCGCGGACGGGGGCGCGACCAGGAGCAGCAGAAAGAGGAGCGGCAGAACCGCCGAAAGCATCTTGCGCATGGCCGATAATCGCCGCCTTCGGATGCCAAGTCAAGGCGGACTCCTCCAACCTCCCCGTTGTTATGGACAAATCCCTGCACACAAGGTAGGAGGATGAGAGAAAAGGCCCAGACTCAAGCATGTTACCGGAGGATTTGCCCTTATGATGCTCAGAAAGCGCGCCTGGGACATGATGCGCGACGAATTTCCGACCGTGCGGGACGACGCCAGCCTGGCCGAGACCATCCGCGTCATGCGCGAGGCCATGGTCGATGCCCCGGACTCTCAGGTGGTGGTGGTCAAGACCAAGGGCGGCAAGCTCAAGGGCACCATCAACCTGTGGCAGCTCTTCAAGGCGGTCAAGCAGTCGGTGCTCAAGGACGAGAACCTCAAGGCCGACGGCGAGGTCGACTGGGACCAGCAGTTCGCCAACGCCTGCCTGATCTGCACCCAGCTCAGGCTCGACGAGTACCTGATCACCAACCCGCCCCTGCTCAAGCCCAACGACCCCATCCTGGTGGTCCTGGACGTGTTCCTCAAGTCCCGCCGGGACTGGGCCCTGGTCATGGAAGCCGACAAGGTCATGGGCGTGGTCTACGTCACCGACGTATACCGCGAGATGACCCGCGACATGGTCCAGATCTTCAAGTAGCCCGAACCGCGATGAAAACGAGGCGGCCCGCTCCGGATGGAGCGGGCCGCCTTTTTTTGCGAAATACGGTCGGGACCTAGCGGGTGTAGCCCGCGGCCCGGTCCAGGTTCCCGGCAATGTAGTCGTCGATCCAGGCGATGTCCTCCCCGGAGCACTCCTCCTTGTAGCCGCCCACCTTGCCCTTGCGGACCTTGAAGGTCTGGGGATCGTCCGGGTCGCCGGGGCGCATGCGCTCGTTGGTGAACGCGCCCTTCTTCTCCAGCTTCTGCATGCGCGCGAAGCTCGACGCCTCCACGGCGTTCTCCAGAATCCGGTCCGGGATGAAGTCCACCCCGAAGAAGGCGCGCAGCCGCCGGAGCTGGCCCTGGGTATCGCCCTTCAGGTCCTCGTAGCGCAGGATCATGTGCTCGCGGGTCACGCCGATGCCCCGGAGCCATTCGTTGTAGAACTTGACGATGCACGGCAGGCCGCCGTCCTCGGAGCGGATGAAGGTCGACAGGTCGGTGTCCACCAGCCCCTGGCGCTTGGACAGCTGGTGGAACTGGGAGACCACCACGTCGCGCGGGTCGCGCATCAGGAAGAGGACCCGCTTGCCCGTGTACCGTTTGGTGCGGAAGGCGATTTCATCCACGTGCTTCTTGTAGGCGTCGCCGTCGTGGTGCATCTCGATGAACGGGATGCGCAGGTTCCGCCAATGGACCTTCTTCTTCAGCTCCAGCATCTCGTCGTTGTCCAGGCCGAGCTCGAAATATTCGTTGAACATGTTGCCCAGCATGAACCGGACCCAGGTGCGGCCGCACTTGGGGTAGGAGACGATCTCGTACTTGCGCTTGAAGAGCTCGCTCACGTGGCGAAGCTGATACTTGATGTAGTGCATAGGGTCCTTGAGACGGGTTCGGGTGATCTCGGCGCGGGCCTCGCCCGCCGGACCTGAGCTACCCTGCCGGGCGCGGATTGGCAAGCCCGGGCTACTTCATCTTGAGGTCCAGCAGCAGGAGCATCTGCAACGCCTTGGTGATCTCGCGGTCGTAGCGCGCGTCCTGGGCCAGGGAGTTGGCCGCCTCAAGGAAAGTCATGGGCGCGGCGTAGGGGCGCTTGGTGACCATGGCGCAGAACGAGTCGGCCACCGCGGTCAGCCGGGCCGGAAACTCCTGCTTCACGGACTTGAGGGGATAGCCGGACCCGTTGATCCGCTCGTGATGCCCGGTGACGCAGTCGTCCAGGTCGGCGTAGCGCACGCCGAGCTTGCCGAGCATCTCGTACCCGACCTTGGTGTGGGCGTTGATCTTGGTCCGCTCCTCGCCGGTCAGGGGCTTGTCCTTGGTGCGCAGGAAACCCGGCACCTTGGCCATGCCCAGGTCGTGCAGGAACAGCCCGGCCAGGACGTGGTCGAAGGTCTTGCGCTTGACCCCGTCCTGGAACCCCTTCTCCTTGATCTTGCCCCACAGGGCCACGCCCAGGAAGCCGGTGTTCACGGAGTGGTTTTCCAAGGTGTGCTCGGCGTGCAGCCGCCGAACCAGGGCGCGGGCGCGGCGGATGTCCGCGTAGAGGTACTCGGACAAGACCATGAGATCGACCCACAGCTTCTCGAAGACCGCGGCCACGGGCTGCTCGAAGAACTCGGCCAGCCTGCGGGTCAGGGCCTGGGTGAAGATGTCGGCGATCTCCTTTTCCTTGAGATTCTTGTCCACCAGCACGAGATCCAGCTGGTAGCTGATGTGCTTGACGTAGACCGGATGGTCCTCGCGCGAGACGAAGACCAGCCCCTCGTTGGTCATCCGGGCCAGCTCCTCCACCTGTTCGTTGGACAGCCGGCCCCCGGCCTTGAAGTAGGGGATGACCCGCGCCACGTCCTCCTTGAAGGTGAAGATGTTCAAGGGCGGGCGGTACTTGTTGAAGCTGCCCAGGATGTCCGAGCTGATCTGGTAGTACTCTTCGTTCAGTCCGTCGGGGATGTCGTGCTTCTGGTCGGCTCTCATCGGGTCTGCTAGCCCTCTTCCTTGCTCTGTTTCTCGTACAGCTTGACCACGTTGGTCTGGGTGGCGGAACGGCCCCGCTCGGGCTGGCCCGCGGTGATGATCACGATGTCCCCCTCGGCAAAGGCCGGGGACTGGCGGACGAACACCTCGGCCCGCTCCTGGTGGTCGTGCAGGACGTCCAGGGGTATGGCAGGGATAACCCCCCAGGAAAGATTTGTGAAGTGCCTAACCGTATGGTTGGACGAAAGGGCGTAGACCGACTGCTTGGGCCTGCACGACGAAAGCAGCCTGGAGGTCGCGCCCGAAGTGGAGTGGCAGACGATGGCCTTGGCGTTGGTCTTGCCCGCGAGCATGGCCGCCGCGTAGGCCAGGAAGGTGGACGGGTGCTCCTTGGCCACGCCCCGCTCCAGGTCCGCCTGCCCGGACTCGAACAGGTACGACTCGGTCTCGTAGGCGATCTTGCGCATGAACCGGACGGTCTCGCCGGGATAGCGGCCGATGGCCGTCTCCTCCGAGAGCATCACGCAGTCCGCGCCGTCCAGGATGGCGTTGGCCACGTCCGTGGTCTCGGCGCGGGTGGCCATGGGCGAGTTGACCATGGAGAGCAGCATCTGGGTGGCCACGATGACCGGCTTGCCCGCCTTGTTGCACGCCTTGATGATCCGCTTCTGGGCCACGGGCAGCTCGGCCAGGTCCAGCTCCAGCCCCAGGTCGCCGCGCGCGACCATGATGCCGTCGGCCTCCTCCAGGATTTCCTCCAGGCAGGCCAGGGCCGCGGTTCGCTCCAGCTTGGCCACGATGGGCAGCTGCTTGCCGTGCTTGGCCATCTCGGTGCGCAGGTTGCGGATGTCCTCCGGTTTCTGCACGAAGCTCATGGCCACCACGTCCACGCCCAGCTCCAGGCCGATGGCCAGGTCCGCCTTGTCCTTTTCGGTCAGCGGGGCCAGCGGGGTGACCGTGCCGGGGAAGGTGATGCCCTTGCGCGGGGGACACATGCCGGAGTTGGTGGCCTGCAGCCGGATAAGATGCTCGTCCTCGATGGCCACCACGTTGAACCGGATCATGCCGTCGGACAGGGCCACGGGATCGCCGACCTTCACGCCGTGGTACATCTCCGGGATGTCCAGGCAGATGAACGGCTCGGTGGCGGCCTCGGCCTTGTCCGAGGTGCCGAGCAGGACCTCGGTCCCCTTGGAGACCTCGATGGCCCCCAACCCCACGTCGCAGGTCCGGATCTTGGGGCCGGACAGGTCCTGGAGCACGGTCAGGGTCAGGCCGGTCTCGCTCTCCAGCCTGCGGATAATCTCCACCATCTTGGAAAAGAAGTCGCGTCCCCCGTGGGAGAAGTTGAGCCGGAAAATCTTGGCGCCCGAGGCGACCAGCTCCTTGACCGCCTCGTACGTTTCGGTGCCGGGTCCCAGAGTGGCGATGATCTTTATGTGCCGGTCCATGACAGCCTCCTTGCCCCGGAGGGCGTCCCGTTGGAGGCCGTTGCGGGGCTCGTCTTGTATTTGATTTTACGAGACATTCCTCGAAAGGAAATATCCCGGATTGGTGCAACCTTAGGCGCAGGGACCGAAAAAAGCAATGAATGGCCATGATTTTTGCCGACCATTTCCTTTTGATCGGTTGACTTTCCCTTGAATTTCGAGCAGAGGTGGGAAGAAGTGGAATTTAGTGTAGAATAGGTGTAAAGATGTGGAGCAAGGAATTGTTCCGGGGGAAACGATGAAATTCAGAGGTCACGCACACAGAAGCCTGGACGACAAGGGTCGGCTCATCCTGCCGCCCGAGTTCCGGGACGCGATCCACGGCGAACTGCCGGACGGGATCATGGTGCTGACCATCTTCGACAAGCACGTCATCGGCATCACCCCGGCGCAATGGGCCAAACTCGAAAGCGAACTGGAGTCCATCCGGACGCCCAGCCGCGCGCTCCAGAACACCATCCGTCTGCTCAACTCCGGCTACACCGAGACTCCGGTGGGCAAGCAGGGGCGCATCGCCATTCCCGCGCACCTGCGGAAATCCGGCAAGTTGGACAGGGACGTGGTGATTCTCGGCGCGGGCAGACGGTTCGAGATCTGGTCCGCCGAGAGCTTCGAGGCATTGCTGGACGAGGATTACGACGTGTCCTCCGAGCTGGCGGAAAACAACGTCTCCCTGCCCTTCTAGATGAAGCCGGGAGAGGTCAGCCCCGCATCGCTGCACACCACGGTTCTTTTGCATGAAGTGGTCGAGTGGCTCAGGCCCCGACCGGGCGGCCGTTACATGGACGGCACGCTCGGCATGGGCGGCCACAGCCTGGCGCTCATGGAGGCGGCGGGCGGCGAGGCCGAGCTCGCAGGGCTTGACCGGGACCGGGAGGCATTGGCGCTGGCGACGAAACGGCTCGAACCGTTCCGCGACCGGGTGCATCTCTTTCACCTCCCCTTCTCCCGGTTCGAGGAGGCCCTGGACGAGATCGGCTGGGAGACGGTGGACGGCGCGGTCCTGGACCTCGGCGTCTCATCCATGCAGCTGGACGAGGCTGATAGAGGATTCAGCTTCATCCACGACGGCCCGCTCGACATGCGTATGGACCCGGACGCCGGCCCCTCGGCCGAAGAACTGGTGAATACGCTGAAACACGGAGAGCTGGCGCGGATCATCCGGGTGTACGGGGAAGACCCCCTGGCCGGAAAAATCGCGTCGGCCATACTGAAGGCACGGGAGAACGAAGCGATTACGAGGACGCTTCAGCTGGCCGAGATCGTGCGCCTGGCGTACCCGCCCAAGATGCGGCACGCGGCGCGCAACCACCCGGCGACCCGGACCTTTCAGGGACTGCGCATAGCGGTCAACAGGGAAACTGAGGAACTTGAACAGTACCTTGCAACCATAGTCGGACGCCTGAAACCGGGCGCGAGGCTGGCCATCATTTCGTTTCACTCCCTGGAGGACAGGGCCGTGAAGCACGCATTTCGGGATGCCGCCAAAGGGTGCAAATGCCCCCCGCATCAACTCCACTGCACCTGCGGCGGCGTACCCGAGATGAAAGTGCTGACAAAGAAACCGGTGGTCGCCTCGGAGGACGAGCGGGATGTGAACCCCCGCGCCAGGAGCGCCAAGCTCCGGGTGGCGGAGAAGCTCGGCCCCGACGGAGAGAATTGATGAGCAAGACCGACAAGACGCTCCTGTGGATGGTTCTGGGCCTGCTCGGCATGGCCCTGAGCCTCGGCATGGGAGCGGTTTGGTTGAACATCGAGCGCATGGACCTGGCTTACGACCTGCGCAAGATGGAATTGAGCCTGGACCAGAAAGAGGATCTGGCCGTGAAACTGACGGTTGAGAGGAACAACCTGGTTTCACCTTACAGGCTCAAGAAGCTCGCGGGCCAGCTTGGCCTCGAAGTGGCGGCGCCGGGCCAGATACGGCGAATCGCCGCGCAATAGCGACGCGCATACGCCATACGCGCGCCGCCAGAGTGGGAAACAGGGAATACGATGGCAAAGGACAATACAAGGCGCACGGATCACAGCGGGATCAAGATGGGGTTCGTCATGGCCCTCTTCGCGGTCGCGCTCGGTGCTCTGTGGGTGCGTGCGGGATGGGTGCAGCTCCACGAGGGCGACACCCTCGCCCTTCGCGCGTCCCGCCAAAGCCTCGCCGCCGAATGGGAATACGGCGCACGGGGCCGCATCTTCGACCGCAACGGCGAGATGCTGGCCACCTCCGTCGAGGCCAAGTCCGTCTTTGCCCGGCCCTTCGAGATCGAGAACCTCGACGTGGCCTGCGACGTCCTGTCCCGCGACCTCAAGATGCCCCGCACCGAGGTCTACAAGAAGCTCAAATCGAACCGCAAGTTCGTGTGGATCAAACGGCAGGTCACGGACCGCGAGGCGGGCGCCGTGGAGCGGGCCGGACTCAAGGGCGTGCGCCAGACAAGCGAATTTTCCCGCATCTATCCCAACGGCCACCTGGCCGGGCAGGTCCTCGGCTTCGTGGACATCGACGGCCGGGGCCGCGAGGGCATCGAGCACGTCTTCGACAAGCTGCTCTCGCCCGGCAAGGCCGAGTTCGTGGTCCAGCGCGACGCCACCGGCCACCGCCTCTATCTCGACGCCCACGGCCGCGAGGTGGACATCAACGGCAAGGACGTGCGGCTGACCATCGACACCCACATCCAGCACGCCGCCGAGCAGGCCCTGGCCACCTCCATCGCCAAGTACGACGCCCGCGCGGGCATCGTCCTGGTGGTGGACGTCAAGTCCGGCGACATCCTGGCCATGGCCAACGAGCCGTTCTTCAACCCGAACACCGTGCGCACCTCCAAGCCGTCCCATCGCAGGCTGCGGCCCGTGACCGACATCTACGAGCCCGGCTCGACCATGAAGCCGTTCCTGTTCGCCGCCGCCCTTCAGGAGGGGACCATCACCCCGGACACGCTCATCGACTGCGAGAACGGCCGCTGGACCGTGGCCCGCAAGGTGATCCGCGACACCCACCCGGAACGGTGGCTCCCGGCCCACAAGGTCCTGCGCTACTCCTCGAACATCGGCTCGGCCAAGATCGGCATGGAGCTGGGCGCGGGCGTGTACCACGACTATCTTTCCAAGCTCGGCTTCGGCGAAAAGACCGACATCGGCATCCCCGGCGAATCCACCGGCATCGTGCGCCCCGCTTCGTCCTGGACATCCGTGGACCTGGCGGCTATCAGCTTCGGCCAGGGCATCGGCGCCACGGCGGTACAGCTGGCCCGGGCGTATCTCTGCCTGGCCAACCAGGGCGCCACCCGCGAGCTCAATTTGATTATCGATCCCCAGTCCCGGCGCAGGAACGCCTCGGTTCAGGTGTTCAGCCCGGAGACCGCGGCCACGGTCCTGGCCATGATGCACGAGGTCGTCCACGAGGACGGCACCGGGCGCAGCGCGCGCATCGAGGGCATCAGCATGGCGGGCAAGACCGGCACGGCCCAGAAGGCCTCCTCCAGCGGCGGATACGGCGACCAGTACCTCTCCTCCTTCGTCGCCCTGGTTCCTTCCGACGACCCCGAACTCCTGGTCATCACCATGATCGACGAGCCGCAGAAGGCCAACTACGGGTCCATGGTCGCCGCCCCGGTCTGCCGGGACGTGACCGTCCGCACCCTGGCCTACCACGGCCAGCTGTCCGAGACCCTGCACGCCAACGTGACCGACACCGAATCCGTGGACCGGCTGGCCGAGGAGCCGCTGGACCAGGCCGTGACCGTGCCCGTGGCCCGCGCCGAGGACGGCAAGGTCCCGAACATCGAGGGCATGCCCGTGCGCAGGGCCCTCGAGGCTTTGGTCAAGATGGGAATCGTCCCGGTCCTCAAGGGAGAGGGGATGACGGTCAAGCGCCAGCAGCCCGCCGCCGGGCAGCCGTGGCCGGGAAACCGCACCAAGGAGGGAGCGGATGATGTTTTTGTTCTCTGGCTCTCATAGCGAAAAGGAAAAGGTAACGGGCGTCATGGAATTCGAGACCCTGTTGGAAAAAGCGAAAAAAGGGCTGGTGGTCCGCACGGACTCCCGCAAGATCCAGGACGGCGAATGTTTCGTGGCCATGCCCGGCACCGCCGTGCGGGGCATCGACTACATCCCCATGGCCCTGGACAACGGGGCGCGCTACGTGGTGGCCCCGGAGTCCGCCCGCGACCTGGTGGCCCCGGTGGTCGAGAAGAGGGCCGTGGCCGTCTACGTCCCCAATCCGGCCATCGCCCTGGGCGAGCTGGCCCGCGCCCACTTCCACATCATGGACCGCGACCTCAAGCTGGTCGGCGTCACCGGGACCAACGGCAAGACGACCACCACCTATATCCTGGAGCACCTGCTCGCCTCCAGCGGGCTGAAGGTCGGCGTGCTCGGCACGGTCAACTACCGCTGGCCCGGTTTCGTCATGGACGCCCCCCTGACCACCCCGGACTGCTGGATGATCCACGAGCTGCTCTTCAACATGAAGAAGGCGGACGTGGACGTGGCCATCATGGAGGTCTCCTCCCACGCGCTCGACCAATACCGCGTGGCCGGGCTGGACTTCGACGCCGCCGTGTTCACCAACCTGACCCAGGACCACCTGGACTACCACAAGTCCATGGAATCGTATTTCAAGGCCAAATCCAAGCTGTTCGCCGAGTATCCCCGGCCCGGCAAGTCCGCCATCCTGAACTACAACGACCCCTACGGCCGCAGGCTGCTGGCCGAGTGCGAGACCGGCATCGGCTACGGCATCGGCGACACCGACCTGGTGGAGCAGGAGACCGGCCCCCGACCCATGGTCAAGGGGCGCATCCTGTCCATGACCGGCAAGGGCATGGAGATCGAGACCGCCTGGAAGGGCAAGAGCTGGGTCATCCAGTCCCCGCTGGTGGGCGCGTTCAACGCCATGAACCTGCTGGCCGCCCAGGCCGTGGGACTCCAGCTCGGGCTGAACTGCAAGGACATGCGCAGGCTGTCCACCTTCCCCGGCGTGCCGGGACGGCTGGAGCGGGTCATGAACGACCGCGACCTGGACATCTTCGTGGACTACGCCCACACCCCGGACGCCCTGGAGAACGTGCAGCACACCCTCAAGGGGCTGGACTTCAAGCGGCTGATCACCGTGTTCGGCTGCGGCGGCGACCGCGACCGGACCAAGCGCCCGCTCATGGCCGAGTCCGTTGCGCGCTACGCCGACGTGGTCGTCCTAACCTCCGACAACCCGCGCACCGAAGACCCCGCCGCCATCATGGACGACGCCCGGCCGGGCCTGAAACGCGCCAAGCGGGTCATCGAGAACCCGGACCGCGAGGCGGCCATCGCCGTTGCCGTGACCGAGATGGAGCCGGGCGACGCCCTGCTCATCGCGGGCAAGGGCCACGAGGACTACCAGATCATCGGCACCACCAAGCGCCACTTCTCGGACAAGGAAGCCGCGCTCAAGGCCATCGAGGAAGTGTATTCGTGAACCTGACCCTGGCTGAAGTCGCACGCTGCCTCGGCGCGCTGCCCGACGACGGGTTCGAGGAAACCGTGATCACCGAGGTGAAGACGGACTCCCGCACCGTGACCGGGGGCGACCTCTTCTTCTGCATCGCCGGCGAGAATTTCGACGGTCACGAGTTCGCCGCCCAGGCCGCCAAGGGTGGCGCCGCCGCCGTCATCGCCTCGCGCATGATCGACGACGTGGACTGCCCCGTGATCATGGTCCGCGACACCGTGGCCGCCCTGGGCCGCCTGGCCGCCTGCTGGCGCGACACCTGCGGCGCGATGCTGGTGGCCGTGACCGGCACCGCGGGCAAGACCACGGTCAAGGAACTGCTCTACAACGTGGTTTCGCAGCGGTTCGCCACGGCCAAGAACTACCGGAATTTCAACAACCAGATCGGGCTGCCCCTGTCCATGCTCAAGGCGACCGCCGAGCAGGAGGTCTGGATCATGGAGCTGGGCATCTCCCGGCGCGGCGACATGGAAGAGCTGGCCCCGGTGGCCAGCCCGGACCTGGCGGTCATCACCAACGTCGGCCCCGGCCACCTGGAAGGGCTCGGCAACGAGGCGGGCGTGGCGAGCGCCAAGACCTCCCTGCTGCGCTTCCTGCGCCAGGGCGGCACCGCCGTGGTCTCCAAGGACTACCCCCTGCTGTGGAACGCGGCCCTGGAGCTGGTCGGCTCCCCGGTGGGCTTCACCGGACACGACGCCCCCGGCACGGACTTTTGCGCCCGGTTCCTGGGCGCGGACGAGAGCGGCGACGGCCGGTTCCTGCTGCGCACCCCGGAGGGCGAGGTCGAGCTGACCGCTCCCTTCTGCGGCGCGCACTACGCCGAAAACCTGGCCTGCGTGGCCGCCGCGGCCCACCACCTCGGGCTGACCCTCGACGACGTGGCCGCGGGCGTGCAGTCCATGGCCGCCGACCCGCAGCGGTTCTGCCGCAAGCTGGGCGGCGGGGTCATGGTCATCGACGACACCTACAACGCCAACCCGCTGTCCATGGCCGGGTCCATCCGCACGGCCCGCGAGATGGCCGGGGACCGCCCCCTGGTCCTGGTCCTGGGCGACATGCGCGAGCTGGGCGAAGAGGCGATCCCGCGCCACGAGGAGCTGGGGAAGGTCATCCGCGAGGCCGCGCCCGCCATGGTCTTCTACAAGGGCGACCACTTCCTCGACGTGGAGCGCGGCTTCGGCGGGTACATGCGCCGGGCCGGGGAGCCGGACGAATTTCTGGAGGCGTGGCGCGAGCTGTGCATTTCCAAGGGCGTGGTCCTGGTCAAGGGCTCCCGCTCGCTGAAGATGGAACTCCTGGCCAATGCGCTGTGCCGGGAAGTGAACGCGGAAGCCCAAGGAGGCCCGAAGTGATCTACAACCTGCTCGTGCCCTTCAGCACGGACGTCGGCGTCCTCAACGTCTTCCGGTACATCACCTTCCGGTCCGTGTGGGCTCTTTTGACCGCGCTCATCCTGTCCATCCTGTTCGGCCCGGCCATGATCCGCTGGCTGACCCGGATCAAGTGCGGCCAGTACATCCGCGAGGACGGCCCCAAGCACCAGTCCAAGCAGGGCACGCCGACCATGGGCGGGATCATGATCCTGTTCTCCGTGGGCATCTCCACCCTGCTCTGGGCCGACCTGTCCAACATCTACGTCTGGCTGACCCTGCTGGTCTTCGCCGGGTTCAGCGCCATCGGCTTCGCCGACGACTACCTCAAGGTGGTCAAACGGCGGAACCTCGGCCTGTCCGCCAAGGCCAAGTTCCTGCTGCAATGCCTGGTGGCGGCGGCGGCCATCGCCATGCTCATCCACGAGCCCGCCTACTCCACCCGGCTGTCCGTGCCGTTCTTCAAGAACTTCAACCCGGACCTCGGCTGGTTCTACCTGCCCTTCGCCATGGTCGTCATGGTCGGCGCGAGCAACGCCGTGAACCTGACCGACGGGCTGGACGGGCTGGCCATCGGGCCCATGGTCGTGGCCATGGCCTGCTTCGCCATCTTCATCTACGTGTCGGGCCACGCCACCATGGCCGAGTACCTCCAGGTCCAGAACATCCAGGGCATCGGCGAGGTCACGGTCTTCTGCGGGGCCATGGTCGGCGCGGGGCTCGGCTTCCTGTGGTTCAACGCCCACCCGGCCCAGGTGTTCATGGGCGACGTGGGGTCCCTCGGCCTGGGCGGCGCGCTCGGCTTCGTGGCCGTGCTGGCCAAACAGGAGCTGCTGCTGGCCATCGTGGGCGGCGTGTTCGTGTTCGAGACCCTCTCGGTCATCCTCCAGGTGGGCTATTTCAAACTCACCGGCGGCAAGCGCATCTTCAAGATGGCCCCCCTGCACCACCATTTCGAACTGAAAGGCATCCCGGAATCCAAGATCATCGTCCGGTTCTGGATTCTCTCCATTCTCATGGCCCTTATGGCCCTTTCCACATTGAAGCTGAGGTAGTCAGGTGAACAGGATCGTCCGCAACTTCATCAACGACGCCATCCTGACCGGCAAGAAGGCCGTGGTGGTGGGCACCGGCAAGTCCGGGCTGGCCGCCGCGCGGCTGCTCGACGTGCTCGGCGCGGACGTGCGCGTGGCGGACCGCGACGAGGCCGTCACCGAGGAAAAGCTCGGCGCGCTGGCGGGCAAGGTCGAACTGGTCACCGGCCCCCACGACAAGGGTCACTTCGCGGACGCGGACATCATCGTCTTTTCCCCGGGCGTGCCGGTCAAGAAGCTCGCCCCGGTGCTTGAGGGCATCCCGCCGCAGAACATGGTCTCGGAGCTGGAGTTCGCCTCCTGGTTCATCGAGGCCCCGGTACTGGCCGTGACCGGCTCCAACGGCAAGACCACGACCACCACCCTGATCTCGGCCATTCTCGAACACGCGGGCCGCAGGGTGTTCACCGGCGGCAACATCGGCGTGCCCCTGTGCGAATACCTGCTGGACATGGACCCGGCGGAGATCATCGTCCTCGAAGTCTCCAGCTTTCAACTCCAGAACTGCCGACTGTTCAAGCCGCACGTCGGCCTGTTCCTGAATTTCTCGGCCAACCACCTGGACTACCACGAGGACATGGACGAGTACCTGGACGCCAAGCTGATGCTCTTCGCGCGCATGACCGGCGAGGACACGGCCCTGCTCCACGAGTCCCTGCACCCCCTGCTGGACGGCCGCTCCTTCACCAACGCCCACGTCGAGTGGTTCGGCTCCACGGACCGGTTCGAGGCTCCGCACCTGCCGGGCGAGCACAACCGCTCCAACGTGGAGGCCGCGTGGCAGGCCGTGAAGCGGTTCGGCGTGACCGAGGAACAGGCCGCCGAGGCCATCCGCGACTTCACCTCCCTGCCCCACCGCATCGAGCCGGTGACCGAGAAGCGCGGCGTGCTCTACGTCAACGACTCCAAGGCCACCACCCTGGACGCGGCCTGCTCTCACGTCAACGACTCCACCAAGGCCACCACCCTGGACGCGGCCCTGGCCGCCGTGCGCTCCTTCGACCGCCCGGTGCGCATCCTCATGGGCGGCGTGTGGAAGGGCGGCGACGTGGCGCAGTTCGCGCGCGACGTCAGGGACCGCGTGGTCCACGTGGGCCTCTACGGCGGCTCCCGCGAGGTCCTGGAGCCGGAGCTGAAACGACATTTCCCCGTGACCTGGGACGAGACCCTGGAGCTGGCCGTGAAGCGCCAGGCCGCCATGGCCGCGCCCGGCGACGTGGTCCTGCTCTCCCCGGCCACCTCGAGCTTCGACCAGTACACCGGCATGGCCCAGCGCGGGGCGGACTTCAAGCGCGTGGCGGGAGAGCTCGATGACTAGCTCCCTGAACGCCAAGAAGGGCGGCGACAACGCCCGCATCGACGCATGGCTGCTGACCGCCACCCTGCTCCTGGCCGGGTTCGGCCTGGTCATGGTCCTGTCCGCGTCCGGCATCATGGCCGAGCGGGATTTCGGCGACAAATACTTCTTCTTCAAGCGCCAGCTGATGTTCACCGGCGTGGGCCTGGCGGCCATGCTCGCCTGCATGCAGATTCCCCGCAAGGTGCTCTACTCCCTGACCTACGTCTGGGTCGGCCTGGCCGTGACCATGCTCGCCCTGTGCCTCACCCCGCTGGGGGCCTCGGTCAAGGGCGCCAGCCGCTGGATCTCGGTGGGGCCGTTCAGCATCCAGCCCCTGGAGTACGCCAAGGTCGCCCTGGTCTTCTACCTGGCCTACTTCTTCGCCCGGAAGCAGGACCTGGTGCGGACCTTCTCCGTGGGCTTCCTGCCCCCGTTCATGGTCACCGGCATCCTCTCCGGCCTGCTCCTGCTGCAGCCGGACTTCGGCGGGGCCGTGGTCCTGTGCGGCCTGCTCTTCTTCATGTGCCTGGCGGGCGGCACCCGGTTCAGCTACCTGTTCATCTCGCTCATCTTCGCGGCGGGCGCGGGCTGGATGCTCATCTCGTCCTCCCCGTACCGATTCAAGCGCTGGACCGCCTTCATGGACCCCTTCGCCTCGGCCCAGACCGAGGGGTATCAGCTGGTCCAGTCCCTGTACGCCTTCGGTTCCGGCAAGATCTTCGGCACCGGCATCGGCGCGGGCCAGCGCAAGCTCTTCTTCCTGCCCGAGGCGCACAACGACTTCATCATGGCCGTGGTGGGCGAGGAGCTGGGCTTCGTGGGCATGTCCCTGTTCTTCCTGACCATCGGCTTCTTCCTGTACCGCGCCTTCCGCATCGCCATGAAGCTCACGGACCTCCAGGACCGGTTCACGGCCTTCGGCACCACCTGCATCCTGGCGCTGGGCATGGTCCTGAACCTGGCCGTGGTGCTCGGCACCGTGCCGCCCAAGGGCGTGGCCATGCCGTTCATCAGTTACGGCGGCTCCTCCCTGACCGTGTCCTTCATCTGCGCGGGCATCCTGCTGAACCTTTCCCGGAGGGTGGAGGCATGATCCTGAACCGCGTGGTCCTGACCACCGGCGGCACCGGCGGCCACATCTTCCCGGCCCTGGCCGTGGCCACGGCGCTGACCCTGCGCAACCGGGGGGTGGACATCCTTTTCATGGGCGGTCCCGGCCCCGAGGGCGACCTGGCCCGCAAGCACGGCCTGAAGTTCATGGAGCTGCCCGCCAGCGGCATCATGGGCAAGGGGCTGCCCGGCCTGGTCTCCGCCGTGGGCTGGATCGGCACCGGCGTGCCCCGGGCGGCCTGGGCCCTCTTCCGCTTCCGGCCCGACGCGGTCATCGGCTTCGGCGGGTACGCGGGCTTCTGCCCGGTGGTGGCCGCGCGCCTGCTCGGCATCCCCGCCGCCGTGCACGAGCAGAACTCGGTGCCGGGCGTGACCAACAAGGCGCTGGGCAAGCTGGTCAACCGAATTTTCCTGAGTTTCCCGGACCGCATGGGCGTGTTCCCGGCGCACAAGACCGTGCTCACCGGCAACCCGGTGCGGCTCGACATCGTCCAGGCCGCCGACCGGCGGCGCGGACGACCGCAGGGCAAGCGGGTCCTGGTCCTGGGCGGCAGCCAGGGGGCCAAGCCGATCAACGACGCCTTCATCGAGGCCCTGCCCGCGCTCATGGAGGCCGGGGTGACCCTGGTCCACCAGGCGGGACGGGCGGACTTTTCCCGCGTGCGCACTGCCTACGAGGCCGCGGACGCGGACCCGGCGCAGGTCCGGGATTTCATCGAGGACATGGCGACCGAGTATGCCCTGTGCGATCTGGCCGTGTGCCGGTCCGGGGCGTCCACGGTCTTCGAGGTCGCCGCAGCCGGGGTCCCCGCACTGTTCGTGCCCTTCCCCCAGGCCGCCCACGACCATCAGACAATGAACGCACAAGCCATGTCGGACATCGGCGCGGCCATCCTGCTGCCCCAGTCGGAACTGACCGGGGCGCGGCTGGCGGACGCCGTGACCAGGCTGCTCGCGGATCGCGGCAGGCTCGACGGCATGGAAGCGGCGGCTCGCTCCTTCGCCAGGAAGGACGCGGCTGCGGATATAGTGGCGGGCCTGGAAGGGCTCGCATAGGAGTTTTCGAAATGGCAGCACAGGGACCGTATCTTACCGTGGGCGGCGAGGCCTGCCCGGCCATGCGGGCCAGGGTGAACAACATTCACATGGTCGGCATCGGCGGGTCCGGCATGAACGGCATCGCCGAGGTGCTCATCAACATGGGGTTCAAGGTCACCGGCTCGGACCTGTCCGCGTCCGCGGCGGTCCGGCGGCTGGAGAAGCTCGGGGCCACCGTGTTCATCGGCCACGGGGCCGACAACGTGGGCGAGGCGGACGTGCTCATCAAGTCCACGGCCATCCCGGACAAGAACCCGGAACTGGTGGTGGCCCGCGAGCGCGGCATCCCGATCATCCCCCGCGCCGAGATGCTGGCCGAGCTGATGCGGCTGCGGACCGGCATCGCCGTGGCCGGGACCCACGGCAAGACGACCACCACCTCGCTGCTGGCGACCATCTTCACCGAGGCGGGGCTGGACCCCACCGTGATCATCGGCGGCAAGCTGAACACATACGGGGCCAACGCCCGGCTGGGCGAGGGCGACTACCTGATCGCCGAGGCGGACGAGTCCGACGGCTCCTTCCTGCGGCTGGCCCCGATCATCACCGTGGTCACCAACGTGGACAAGGACCACATGGATTTCTACGACAACCAGGACGCCATCGACCTGTCCTTCATGCGCTTCATGAACTCCACGCCCTTCTACGGCATGAACGTGGTCTGCGGCGACGACGAGGGCGTCCAAAGGCTGCTGCCGCTCATCAAGCGCCCGTACCTGACCTACGGCCTGGGCAAGCACAACAAGCTGCGCGCCGAGATTATCAGCTCCCACCTGCGCTCCCTGTTCAAGGTCTTTCTCGACGGCGAGGAGTGGGGCGAGGTCACCGTGGCCCAACCCGGCACCCACAACGTCCTGAACGCCCTGGCGTGCATCGGCGTGGCCCTGGAGGTCGGCCTGGAGAAACAGGAGATCATCGACGGCCTGGCCAATTTCGGCGGCGTGGGCCGCCGCTTCGAGCGCAAGGGCGAGCGTAAGGGCGTCATCGTGGTGGACGACTACGGTCACCACCCGGCCGAGATCATGGCCAACCTGCGCACGGCCAAGGAGTGCTACCCGGACCGGCGGCTGGTGGTCGCGTTCCAGCCCCACCGCTTCTCCCGCACCCAGGCCCTGTTCGGCGAGTTCTGCAAGGCGTTCGCCGACGCCGACCTGCTCCTGCTGACCGAAATCTACCCGGCCTCGGAGTCGCCCATCCCCGGCGTCTCCGGGCTGTCCCTGGCCCAGGGCATCAAGCAGGTGTCCGACACCAAGGTCCAGTTCTTCCCGGATTTCGAGTCCCTGGAGAAACGGCTCAAGGACCTGCTGCACCCCGGCGACCTGTTCATGACCCAGGGCGCAGGGTCCATCTGGCGCATCGGCGAGAACTGGCTCGAACAGGGTGACGGGCCGGACGACGAAGACAACGGAGCATAGGAGATTTTATGGCCCTCGAATTGACCGCGAACCCCTCGCTCTCGGAGCGGACCACCCTGCGCGTCGGCGGCACCGCCGTCGTGGAGGCGGTGGTGCGCGAGGAGAAGGACCTGGACGAGCTGTCCGAGTTCCTGCTCCGCGAGACGGTGCGGCCCTTTGTCCTCGGCGCGGGCAGCAACCTGCTCGTCACGGACGAGCCCCTGGACCTGGCCCTGATCCGCGTGGACGGTTCCTTCGGACCCGAGCGGGTGGAAAGGGACGGATCCACCCTCATCGTGCGCTGCGGCGCGGGGCTCAGGCTCCCCGGCCTGCTCGGCTGGGCGCAGAAGGCGGGCTTCTCCGGCCTGGAGGGCATGACCGGCATCCCCGGCACCGTGGGCGGGGCCGTGGCCATGAACGCGGGGTCCTACGGCGTGGAGATCGGCGATTTGGTGACCCGGGTGCGCATCTGGTCCCCGGCCCAGGGGCTGGTCTGGCTGGACTCCAACCAGTGCATTTTCAGCTACCGGCACTTCTCCCTGGCCAAGCCCGCGGGCAAGTGCCTCGTCTGGGAGGTCGAGCTGGCCCTCAGAGAGTCGGACCCCAAGGCGGTGCGGAGCGCCATGCGCGACGTCTACGGGAAGAAGAAGGAGACCCAGCCGGTCACGGCCCGGACCGCGGGCTGCGTGTTCAAGAACCCGGCCGACCAGAGCGCGGGCAAGCTGCTCGACCAGGTCGGCATGAAAGGCGCGCGCCGGGGGGGCATGGCCTTTTCCGAGCTGCACGCCAACTTCCTGGTCAACCTGGGCGGCGGCACCTGCGCCGACGCGCTGGAGCTGATGAACATGGGCCGCGAAGAGGTCAAGGAACGATTCGGCGTCAACCTCGAACCGGAGGTCATCATACTGTGAGCACCCTGACCATCGGCAAGCAGAGCCGGTTGCCCCTGGGCGGCAAGCGCGCCGCGCGCGGCAACTCCCGCAAGCGGGTCAAGCCGGCCAACACCCTCAAGCCTCGTCAAAGCTCCCACCGCAAGCTGGCCGGAGCCGGGCAGTTCATGGTCCGGCTGGTCATGGCCAGCCTGGCCCTGTCCCTGGTGGCCGTGCTCGGCGTGGGGCTGCTCTACGGCTACCGGTTCATCACCGCCCACCCCTATTTCAACCTCGAGGAGATCCGGGTCACCGGCAATTCCCGCCTGAGCTACGGGACGATCATCGACACCGCGCAGGTGGGGCTTGGCCTCAACAGCCTGGAGATGAACGTGGGCGAGGTCAAGAACCGGCTGGACCGGAACCCGTGGATCGAGTCCGTGACCGTGCGCCGCGAGCTGCCGGACCGGCTGCTCATCGACGTGCGCGAGAAGGTGCCGGCCTTCTGGATTCGCCAGGGCGACGGCCTGTACTTCGCGGACGCGCGCGGCAAGGTCATCGCCCCCATGCACCCCGGCGAGGCCGGTTCGCTGCCCATCTTAAGCGTGGCGGACGACCTGCCCGAAGGCCCGGAGGTGCTGTCCGGCATCCTGGCCAAGATGGCCGCCCAGCAGACGCCCTTCACCCAGGCCCAGACCGCCTGGATCAGGCTGACCAGCGCCCACGAGATGGAGATTTTCCTGGACGGCCACGCCGACGGCAAGGGGCTGACCGTAAAGCTCTCCACGGACCGCTGGGAGGTTCAGCTGGAGCGCCTCAAAGTGGCCTGGCGCGACCTGATGCGGCGCAACGAGTTCAAGGACGCCACCATCATCGCGGCCAGCGGAGACAAGGTCTGGATCAAAAAGCGCCTGGACCCGGCAGCGGGCTAGCGCAAAACAATATTTCACAGGGAACAACGTAAGGAGTTACCATGGCAAAGAACGATCTCATTGTGGGCCTCGACGTGGGCACCACCAAAATATGCACCGTGGTGGGCGAAGCGTCGGAGACCGGCGTGGACATCATCGGCATCGGCACCGCCCCGTCCACCGGGCTGCGGCGCGGGGTGGTCGTCAACATCGAGAAAACGGTCCAGTGCATCAAGAAGTCCCTGGAGGACGCCGAGCTCATGGCCGGCTGCGACATCCGCACCGTGTACGCGGGCATCGCGGGCAGCCACATCCAGGGCTTCAACTCCCACGGCGTCATCGCGGTCAAGGGCGGCGAAGTCACCCAGCGCGACGTGGACCGGGTCATCGAGGCCGCCAAGGCCATCGCCATCCCCATGGACCGCGAGGTGCTCCACACCCTGCCCCAGGAATTCATCGTCGACGACCAGCGCGGCATCGCCGACCCGCTCGGCATGGCCGGCGTCCGGCTGGAGGTCAAGGTCCACATCGTCACCGGCGCGGTGACCTCGGCCCAGAACATCATCCGCTCCTGCAACCGTTCGGGGCTCGACGTCTCGAACATCGTCCTGGAGTCGCTGGCATCGAGCAAGGCCGTGCTCTCGGCCGAGGAGCGCGAGATCGGCGTGGCCCTGGTGGACATCGGCGGCGGCACCACCGACATCGCGGTCTTCTCCAAGGACTCCATCAAGCACACCAGCGTGCTGGCGCTCGGCGGCCACAACCTGACCAACGACATCGCCTACGGGCTGCGCACGCCCATGATGTCCGCCGAGAAGATCAAGATGGACTACGGCTGCGCCATGGCCGACCTGGTGACCAACGAGGAGATCATCGAGGTCCCCAGCGTGGGCGGACGCGAGTCCCGGCGCATGAGCAAGCGCGTGCTGGCCGAGATCTGCGAGCCGCGCTGCGAGGAAATCCTCGCCCTGGTGGACCAGGAGCTGATCAAGTCCGGGTTCAAGAACATGATCGCGGCGGGCGTGGTCCTGACCGGCGGCACCGTGCTCATCGAGGGCATGCAGGAGCTGGCCGAGCAGATTTTCGACCTGCCCGTGCGCATAGGCATCCCCCACGACGGCATCGGGGGCCTGGCCGAGGAAGTCAGGAGTCCCAAATACGCCACCGCCGTCGGCCTGCTGCTCCACGGGGCCGAGGAGGAAGGACTGCACAAGAAGGTCCGGCCCTTCAAGATCCGCGACGACTCCGGCTTCGACCGCATCGTCGGCCGGATGAAGAAGTGGTTTTCGGACATTGCATAACCGACCTTTGAAAACCGAGGCTGTTCGAAAATGGTGAGCTGCAAGACGCAAAAAAAGTTCAGGGCCGACGCGTACTCCCCGTACGCGAGGGGTTGAACCTTTTGCAGCACCGCAGCGGATCGCCGTTTTAGAACAGCCTGATTTTGAGGATACAGGGAAACCAACAACAGGGAACAAACTGAGGAGGACGAGGAAATGGAATATTTCGAGATCGAACATGAATCAAACGCCAAGATAAAGGTCGTGGGCTGCGGAGGCGGCGGCGGCAATGCGGTCAACAACATGATCCTGTCCGCGCTCAAGGGCGTGAAATTCATCGTGGCCAACACCGACAGCCAGGACATCCACAAATCCCTGGCCGAGCACAAGATCCAGATCGGCGAGAAGCTGACCAAGGGTCTGGGCGCCGGGGCCAACCCGGAGATCGGCCGGTCCGCGGCCATGGAGTCCGTGGAGCAGATCCGCGAGGCCCTGGAAGGCTCGGACATGGTCTTCATCACCGCCGGCATGGGCGGCGGCACCGGCACCGGCTCCGCCCCGGTCGTGGCCCAGGTGGCCAAGGAGCTGGGCGCGCTGACCGTGGGCGTGGTCACCAAGCCCTTCTACTTCGAGGGCAAGCGCCGTCTGGCCCAGGCCGATGAGGGCACCCGCGCCCTGGCCGAGGTGGTGGACTCCATCATCACCATCCCCAACGACCGGCTGCTCCAGCTGGCCGCCAAGAAGGCGTCCTTCTCCGACATGCTCAAGAAGGCCGACGAAGTGCTCTACTACGCGGTCAAGGGCATCGCGGACCTGATCACCGTGCACGGCCTGATCAACCTGGACTTCGCCGACGTCAAGGCGGCCATGTCCAACTCCGGCATGGCGCTCATGGGCACCGGCATCGCCTCGGGCGAGTCCCGGGCCAAGGAAGCGGCCATGAAGGCCATCACCAGCCCGCTGCTGGAGGACGTCTCCATCGAGGGCGCCAAGGGCGTGCTCATCAACATCACCTGCGGCCCGGACATGCTCATCGACGAGGTCTCCGAAGCCGCCGACATCATCTACAAGGAAGCCCACGACGACGCCGAGATCTTCTTCGGCACGGTCTTCGACCCGGACGCGGGCGACGAGATGCGCATCACGGTCATCGCCACCGGCATCGAGCCGGCCATGGAAGAGGCCGAACCGGTGCTGTCCAAGGCCGAACAGCAGAAGCTGCTGCTCCTCGGACCCCGGGGCGTGAACAAGACCGCCGAACAGCCCCGCCGCTCGGGACACCAGCGCGTGCTGAACACCGACCGGAACATCCCGGCCTACCTGCGCAAGGCGGGCGGCGAGCTGAACACCACCGAGCTGCCCCGGCAGCAGGTTTCCCAGCGCGCCGTGGCCGGTCCCGGCGAGGAGGAATTCATCTTCGAGGAAGACAACCTCGACGTCCCCGCGTTCATCAGAAAGAACGTGGACTAGGACCCACATGAAGCGCGTGCTAGGGGGGTGACCCATCGATCCCCGTACCCTGTATCACGGCGTGTCGGAGCCCAAGGCTCCCGACCTCGGAGGACGGCTGCCCGTTGCGCTGGCCGTCCCCGGAGGGGACAAGGCCGCCCTGTCCGCCATCGGCTGGCAATCCGTCTACCGGACCCTGGCCGAGGCGCCGGGGCTGGCCGTGGAGCGGGTGTTTCCCGACAAGCTGGGGCTGACCGACGGCACCGACCCCAAGACGCGCGAATCAAAGAGCCCACTATCCTCATTCCCTGTAATAGCCTGGAGCATCACGTTCGAGGAGGACTTCCTCAGCCTCCCTCGAACGCTCCGGGCGACGGGCGTTCCGCCGCTGGCGGCGGAACGCCCGACCCTCCCTCTGGTCATTGCCGGAGGCCCCATCGCCTTCCTCAACCCGGCCCCCATCGCGCCCTTCGTGGACTGCTTCTGGGTGGGCGAGGCCGAGGAACGGTTTCTGGATTTTTTCGACACCCTGCGCACCCTGGTCTTTGACGGCGCGGGCAAGGACGCCATCCTCGACGCGGTCAAGGACCTGCCCGGCGTCTACGTCCCGGGGCGGTCCAAGACCCCGGTCAAGCGCATCGCCTCGGGCGGTGCCGGTCCGCTCTGCGACCCCGCATTCTCGGCCTTCATCTCGGGCCAGGCCGCCTTCCGCGACACCCTGCTGCTGGAGGTCAACCGGGGCTGCCCCTACGGCTGCCGGTTCTGCGCCGCCGGGTTCATCTACCGCCCGCCCCGCCACGCCGACCTGGACGAGCTCAAGCGCATCGTGGACCTGGCCGACCCGCCCAAGGTGGGGCTCATCGGCACGGCCCTGACCGACTGGCCGGACCTGCTCCCGTTCCTCAAGTGGCTGCACGGACGCAAGAAGAAGTTCTCCCTGTCCTCCATGCGCGCCGACGGCATCACCGAGGAGCTGCTCGTGTACCTTCGCGAGCGCGGCATCCGCACCGTGACCCTGGCCCTGGAGGGCGCGAGCGAGCGGCTGCGGAAAATGATGAGCAAGAAGCTCGACCCGGCGGATTTCCTGAACGCGGTCCGGCTCTGCGCCCGGTACGGCGTGAACCACCTCAAGATCTACATGATCGCGGGCTGGCCCGGCGAGACCGAGGCGGACTACGACGAGCTGGCCGAATTCCTGGCCGAGATCGTGCGCATCCGATCCGAGGAGCCGGGCGGGCGCAAGAAGCAGTTCATGCGCATCACCATCGGGGTCAGCTCCCTGGTGCCCAAGCCGTTCACCCCGTTCCAGTGGTCACCCATGATGGATGAGGCGGCCCTGAACGAGCGCATGAAGCGCCTGGTCAAGATGGCCAAGCCGTACAAGGGCGTGACCCTGCAGCACGACGACCCGTTCCAGGCCCGGCTCCAGGGGCTGCTGGCCCGCGGCGGCGAAGAGCTGGCCGAGTTCATCCTCCTGGCCGCCGAACAGGGCGGCTGGAAAAAGGCGCTCAAGCTCTGGAAGGGCGACCCGTCCGACATCCTGGACCGCGAGCGCGGCGAGGACGAGCCCTTCCCCTGGGAAGTGGTGGACATCGGCGTGCGCCGCGAACACCTGTGGAAGGAATGGCAGCGCGCCAAGGAGTCCAAGGTCTCCCCCGGCTGCTCCCCCAGGGGCTGCGCCCACTGCGCCGGATGCGGGGTGGAAGAGGCGTGAATCGCCTGACGGACCGGGAAAAGACCGCCATCTGGTCCGCAATCGGGAATTTCCTTCTCGGCCTGCTCCTCGTTCCCTGGGGGTTCGACATCGTGGAGACGGGCGTTGTCCGCAAATATGACGATTTTCCCGCTTTCGAGTTCTCCGGCTGGGCATTCGTCGCGGCAGGCGTCATCTTCATGGCTTTCGGTCTCTACCGCCTTTTGAAGTGCCTCTTCTCCCGCAAATAGGGAACGGCGCGGACCGCCGGAAGCGGAAGGGACTCTCCAGTTCGCGAAGCGGATGGGGAGGGAAGCTGGGGCCTCCTGAACCTTCCCCCGCCTGATCGGCAGCTTCTTCTCGCAGGCCCGCGCGGTCGGGCTCCCAGGCCTCCCTCCGCCCCGATTCGCCGACTCTATAATTAATAGATATTTTCATTGTAACCTATCACATTTCATAATACATTCTCCTGCAACACGGGCCGACCGGAAACAGCGCTCTCTCAGCCCCACGGCCCGACAGGAGTCATGCACATGCGCAGCTTCCGTGCCGGGTTCTTCGCCCTGATACTGCTCCTGGCGGTCGCTCCCGCCTGGGCCGCCGAGCCCGTGGTCATCTTCGGCAACCACGCCACACCGCCCAAATCCTGGATGGAAAACGGAACGCCAAGGGGCATCCTGGTGGACATCCTGCATGAAATCGAGGCCCGCACCGGGATATCCTTCGACATCCGGCTGATGCCCTGGAAACGGGCCTACATGCTCGCCCAGGCAGGGAACGGCGGCCTCATCGGCCTGTCCAAGACCAAGGAGCGGCTGACCATCTTCGATTATTCGGGGGCCATGTATTACGACGAGATCCGGCTGGTGGTCCTCAAGGGGAACGAGTTCCCCTACAAAACCGTCAGCGACCTCAAGGGCAAGGTGGTGGGCGTGACCCGAGGCGCTTCCTACGGCGACGATTTCGACTCGGCCAAGGGACGGGTGTTCACCCCCAGCGAGGACACCGGCCCGCTGTGCAGGCTGCGCATGCTGCTGGTCAAGCGCATCCAGGTCGCGCTGATCGGGCCCGGCGAGGCCTCGGTGCGACACACCATCGAGAACGACACCGACCTGCGCAAGCACCGCGACGAGTTCTCGATCCTGCCCGCCCCCTTCAACCACGACCCCAACTACATCGGTTTCGAAAAGGGCATGCGCATGGGCGATACCCTGCGGGAGATCGACAAGGCCCTGGCCGACATGTGGAAGGATGGCACCATACAGGCCATCGAGGCCCGCTACTGAGCCGATTTTCCTCGCGCGCACCCGGCCCGCCGTGCTATCCTGCTTCCAAAGTTCCCCAAAGAACCAAGGAGAAACGCCATGAAGTCACTGCTCATCATATTGTCGTTGCTGCTCATCCCCCAGACGGCCCTGGCCTTCCAGGGGCAGACCGTGGACTACGCCGTGGACGGCCAACCCTTTGAAGGCTATTACGTCAGCCCGGCGGAGAAAGCGCCCCTCGTCTTCCTGGTCCACGACTGGGACGGGCTGACCGGCTATGAGATCCAGCGGGCCGACATGCTGGCCGAGCTGGGCTACGCCGTGTTCGCCGTGGACCTGTTCGGCAAGGGCGTGCGCCCCGACTCCGTGGACGAGCGCAAGCGGCTGACCGGCGAGCTCTACAAGGACCGGGCCGCCATGCGCGCCCGGCTCATGGGCGGCCTGAACCAGGCCGCCGACCTGGGCGCGAACCTGTCCGACGCCGTGGCCATGGGCTATTGCTTCGGCGGCACCGCGGTCCTGGAGCTGGCCCGGTCCGGCGCGGTGCTCAAGGCGTTCGTGCCGTTCCACGGCGGCCTTGCCACGCCCGAGGGGCAGGACTACAAGGCCACCAAGGGATTCATCCTCGTGTTCCACGGCACGGCCGACGCGTCGGTGCCCATGACTCAGTTCGCGGCCCTGGCCGCCGAGCTGGAGGGTACGGGCGTGAAGCACGAGATGATCACCTACGGCGGCGCGCCCCACGCGTTCACCGTGTTCGGCTCGGACCGCTACCGCAAGGACGCGGACGAGAAGTCCTGGGCGCGGTTCACCGCGTTCCTGCACGACACCCTGAAGTAACCCCGCAGCCCCGCCGCCGGGCCGGTCCCCGCGGCGGGGCGCGAAAACCACCGGGATATGCCCATGCGCCTGAAACGACTGCTCCCGATTCTTCCGCTCCTGATCGCGCTCCTCGTCGCCCTACTGCCCGCCCCCGCCCCGGCGCAGCCCCGGCCGGAAGGGTTCGTCACGGTCAACGACTTCCTCCCCACCGCTGCCGTGGACGTCAAATACTACACCGGCGACAACTTCGTGGGCGCGCGGGTGGACGGCTACCTCGCCCCCAAGGTCATTCTCACGGTGGAGGCGGCCACGGCCCTGAAGGCGGTCCAGGCGTACCTGGCCCCGTTCGGGCTGTCCCTCAAGCTGTTCGACGGCTACCGCCCCCAGCGCGCCGTGGACCACTTCGTGCGCTGGGCCGAAGACCTCGACGACACCCGCACCAAGGCGGCCCACTACCCGGACGTGGAAAAGCGCAACCTGTTCAACGACGGGTACATCGCGGCCCGCTCCGGCCACTCGCGCGGCTCGACCATCGACCTGACCATCATCGACAAGGAGACGGGCGAGGAGCTGGACATGGGCACCCCGTTCGACTTCTTCGGCCTGGAATCCTGGCCCGACCACGCGGGCTTCACGGCCCAGGTCCGCGCCAACCGCGCCCTGCTCCGCGCAACCATGATCCTGCACGGCTTCAAGCCCTACGAAGCCGAATGGTGGCACTTCACCCTGCGCAACGAGCCCTACCCCGAAACCTACTTCGACTTCCCGGTGGAATAATTATCTATTTTTATTCTAATAAGTACAACAATTACGGCGAGGTTATAGCCTAAACATCAACTATAGATCGTCATTAAGAGTATATGCTGATTCTAGACATGACCTTACATCATCATGGATTTGAAATTTCATTATTTTCAAATTATCCATTTCCACCCAACATTTCGCTGGTAGTAATAACAACCGAACAATCACACCTGAACGTCTAATAATGTTTGAAAACATTATATCCTGAAAATATCTTTTGAAAAAAAACTCATACTTACTTTCAAAGACATCCCAGGAGATAAATGCATCTGCTGATTCTCCGGCTGGAATTTCTTCAAGCAAGGCTATGTGCCGAAGGCTATCCCCTTCTGGGGCCATAGTTATACGACGTTTACAAAATACTCCTATTTCAAAGCCAACCTTATAGTTTGCAAGTGTCGAATCACCAAAATTACAGACTGAAACCAATATGCCATGGGTGCTGACATGGCTACCCAATTTACATTTCACGTAAACTTTGGGAGCTTCCTTTTTATTATAAATGTATATCGACACGAACACGGCCCACAGAGCGGCCAAGGCAGTAACACCCTGAAAAAGCAGGCTCATAACCTGGTAAGCGCTGTCACTCATAACCCTCTCCTTAAATATTGCATACAATATACGTCATGCTTTCAACAACCACCTTATGGCAAACATAAATTGCCATAATGGGCAGAAGGCATAATAAAAACCGCCCCGCAGGATCACCTGCGGGGCGGTTTCATTCAATAGCGTCGAAGCGCGGTCTACCAGGCGTAGAGGGGGAATTCGCGGGCGAACTCCTCGACTTCGGAGGCGATCTCGCCGAGGGTCTTGTCGTCGTTCATGTTCTCGAGGGCGGCCACGATGGCTTCGGCGACCACGATCATGTCTTCCTCGATCATGCCGCGGGTGGTCAGGGCCGGGGTGCCCAGACGGATGCCCGAGGTCTGGAACGGGGACTTGGTCTCGAACGGGATGGTGTTCTTGTTGGCGGTGATGCCCGCCTTGTCGAGCGCGATCTGGGCGTCCTTGCCGGTGTAGTCCTTCCCGGACAGGTCCATGAGCATCATGTGGTTGTCGGTGCCGCCGGAGACCAGGGTGTAGCCCGCCTCGGTCAGGGACGCGGCCAGCTGCTTGGCGTTCTTGACCACCTGCTGCTGGTACTCCACGAAACCGGGGGACAGCGCCTCGCCGAAGGCCACGGCCTTGGCCGCGATGACGTGCATCAGCGGGCCGCCCTGGATGCCCGGGAAGATGTTGGAGTTCAGCTCCTGCTCCAGGTCCTCGGCCCCAAGGATCATGCCGCCGCGCGGGCCGCGCAGGGTCTTGTGGGTCGTGGTGGTGGTGTAGTGGGCGTGCTCGATGCAGGACGGATGCTCGCCCGCGGCGATCAGGCCCGCGATGTGGGCCATGTCGACCATCAGCTTGGCTCCGACCTCGTCGGCGATGGCGCGGAAGCGGGCGAAATCGATGATCCGGGGATAGGCGGACGCACCGGCGATGATCATGGTCGGCTTGTGCTCCTTGGCCAGCGCCTCGACCTGGTCGTAGTCGATGGTCTGGGTCTCGCGGGACACGCCGTAATGCACCATGTTGAACAGCTTGCCGGAGAAGTTGACCGGGGAGCCGTGGGTCAGGTGGCCGCCGTGGGACAGGTCCATGCCGAGCACGGTGTCGCCGGGCTGGCAGGCCGCGAAGTAGACGGCCATGTTGGCCTGGGAGCCGGAGTGGGGCTGGACGTTGGCATAGGCCGCGCCGAACAGCTCCTTGGCGCGGTCGCGGGCCAGGTCCTCGACCTCGTCCACGAACTCGCAGCCGCCGTACCAACGTTTGCCCGGATAGCCCTCGGCGTACTTGTGGGTCATGACCGACCCCTGGGCCTGGCGCACGGCCGTGGACACGAAATTCTCGCTGGCGATCAGCTCCAGCTTGGAAACCTGGCGATCAACCTCGTCGGCAATGGCGGCGGCAACCGCCGGGTCCTGGATAAACAGCTCTTCCATGGTGTTTTCCTCACAAGTAAGAAGTGGATGCGAATGGCTTCCCAACCCAATCGGAGAAACCCGGCGATCCTCGCGCCACCATCAACGGTCACGGCTTTTTCACCGCTCCCGGCAGGCGCTCCCGCCATGCCCCGTGGGCTGGAGATCCGTCCTTATATCAATAACGGCCCGCCCGTTCGGGCGACCCGGTTGTGCCAAGGAGGGGGGAATGCCTCCGGCGGCCAGAGGGGAAACTTTTGAAAAAGTTTCCCCTCTGGACTCCCCTTCAAAACTTTGTATCGCCGCTTCGCGGTGCGCGTCGGCAGCCTCATGCCCGCCTCTTGTATCCATCATACTATGGGTTAGGCAAGAAAGTTCGGCTTAGAAATTCGCTTTTCCATCCCCCCCTTCGCGAAGCGACCCAAAAAGTTTGGGAGGGGAGATGGGGATGGGGGTCCAGGGGGAAGGGGCAGAGGGGAAGCCCTTTTCCAAAGGGTTCCCCTCTGCCCCTTCCCCCTGGCCGCCGGAGGCAACAAAAAAAGGGCCGCTTGCGCGGCCCTTTGGGTGATCTTTCGGTTACCCGGTGAACCGTTTGAAGAGGACGCAGGCGTTGGTGCCGCCGAATCCGAAGGAGTTGGACAGGGCGTATTCGGCCTGTTGCTTGCGCGGGCCGTCCACACAGTAGTCCAGGTCGCATTCGGGGTCGGGTTCGGTCCTGTTCAGGGTGCCGGGGATGATGCCCTCGGAGAGGGTCTTGACGGCGAAGACGCCTTCGACGCCGCCCGCCGCGCCGAGCAGGTGTCCCATCTGGGACTTGTTGGCGCAGATGGCGAGGTTGTAGGCGTGGTCGCCGAACACCTTCTTGAGCGCCCTGGTCTCGCACAGGTCGTTCAGGTAGGTGGAGGTGCCGTGGGCATTGATGTGGTCGATCGCGGAGGGATCGATCCCGGCCTCGCGGATGGCGGCGGCCATGGCGAAGGCCATGCCGGAGCCGTCCTCGGGCGGCGCGGTCATGTGGTACGCGTCGCCGGACGCGCCATAACCGACGATCTCGGCCAGGATGGTGGCCCCGCGCTTCTCCGCGTGCTCCAGGGATTCGAGGAGCAGCAGGCCGCACCCTTCGCCCATGACGAAGCCGGTGCGGTCCTTGTCGAAGGGCCGGGACGCGAGCTCCGGCTCGTCGTTGCGCACGGACAGGGCCTTCATGGCGTTGAATCCGGCCACCGCCAGGGGGGAGATGGTGGATTCCGCGCCGCCGCAGATCATGGCGTCAACGCGGCCCATGGCGATGTCGGTGTACGCCGTGCCGATGCCGTGGGTGCCCGAGGCGCAGGCCGTGGTGGTGCAGATGTTGGGGCCCATGGCCCCGGTCTCGATGGAGACCTGTCCGGCGGCCATGTTGGCGATGAGGATGGGAATGAAAAAGGGCGAAACCTTTCTCGGTCCCCGTTTCAGGAGCTTCTCGTGGGAGTCCTCGATGGTCTCCAGTCCGCCCAGCCCGACGCCGATGATGGTGCCCACGCGGGACCGCTCGGCCTCGGGGATGGACCAGCCGGCGGCCTCGAAGAGCATCCTGGAGGCGCCCACCGCGTACTGGGTGAAGGTCTCCATGCGCCGCGCCTCTTTCTTGCCGATGTAGAGTTCGGGATCGAATCCCCTGACCTCTCCGGCAATGGTCGTGGCGTATTCCGAGGTGTCGAACTTGGTGATCTGTCCGATGCCGGATTTCCCGGCCAGGAGGTTCTGCCAGCTGGTTTCGACGTCGTTGCCAAGCGGCGTGACGGCGGCTACGCTGGTAACAACTACCCTGTTCATAGTACCTGCCCGTTGTGTCTGGGTTGGGATAATGAAAGGAGCGCCTTAACCCGTTGTCACGGGAAAGACGCTCGCAATATATGTACTTTAGTCGATCAAGCCTAGATGGCCTTCTCGATGTGAGAGATGGCGTCGCCGACCTTGAGGATCTTCTGGGCCTGTTCGTCGTCGATTTCCAGGTCGAATTCCTCTTCCATGGCCATGATCAGTTCGGTCAGGTCCAGGGAATCGGCGCCCAGGTCTTCCACGAAAGCGGCGCTCTCGACGACTTCGTCTTCGGACACACCCAGCTGGTCGACAATGATCTCTTTCACTTTAGCTGCTACGTCGGACATAATTTCCTCCACTACCAAATGAGTTTTTATTTCTTGATTACATGTACATGCCGCCATTGACTCCGATCACCTGGCCGGTGATGTACCCGGCTCCGGGGCCTGCCAGGAAGGAGACGGCGGCTGCGATATCCTCGGACTGCCCGAGGGACTTTAACGGAATTTGTTCGAGCATGGCCGCGACCGTCTTTTCGGGCAGTTCGGCGGTCATGTCGGTCTCGATGAAACCGGGGGCCACTGCGTTGACCGTGATGGAACGACCGGCCAGCTCGCGGGCGGCGGACTTGGTCAGGCCGATGAGGCCCGCCTTGGCGGCGCAGTAGTTGGCCTGGCCCGCGTTGCCCATCTGTCCGACCACGGAGGAGATGTTGATGATCCGGCCGGAACGCTGCTTGCCCATGATCTTGGACGCCTCCTTGAGGAAGACGAAACAGCCGGTGAGGTTGATCTCCAGGACCTTGTCCCAGTCCTCGTCCTTCATGCGCATCATCAGGCCGTCGCGGGTGATGCCCGCGTTGTTGACCAGCACCTCGAGGGCGACCTTGCCCTTGATCTCGTCCTTGAAGAAGGCGGCGACGGACTCGCGGTCGCCGGAGTCGAGCTTGAAGGCACGGGCCTTGCCGCCCGCCTTGACGATGGCGTCCACCGCCGCGTCGGCGGCCTCGGGACGGCTGACGTAGGTGATGTACACCTCGAATCCGTCGGCGGCCAGCCTCTCGGCCACCGCCTTGCCGATTCCCCTGGAACCGCCCGTCACCAGTGCGACTTTGGAAAGCTCGCTCATCGAATAACCTCGTGATGTTCTCTAGTGGTCAGGACCCAATATACCAATTGACCACGGACTGCAAATTGCGTCCCTGATTGTAACCAAAAAGTTTATTCCCCATTTATCTGCAAAAGGCAAACAAACAGTAGTTTGAAAAATCTAGAACCGAATGAGCGCCGCGCCCCAGGTGAAACCGCCCCCGAAGGTGGGGACGATGACCAGGTCGCCCTTCTTGATGAACCCGGAGTGCACGGCCTCGGCCAGGGCCACGGGCACCGAGGCGGCGGAGGTGTTGCCGTACTTGTCGATGTTCACGAAGATGCGCTCTTCGGGGATCTCGAACCGGCGGCCCACGGCGTCGATGATGCGGTAGTTGGCCTGGTGCGGCAGGAGCACGTCCACGTCCGACTTGTCCAGCCCGTTGCGCTTGAGGATGGCCTCGCAGATCTCGGTCATGTTCCGCACGGCGTGCTTGAAGACCTCGCGGCCCTGGAACTCGACGAAATATTCGGGCCCCACGGGTTCGCCCAGCTTGTAGGAGTAGGCCGAGCCGCCGCCGTTGACCGTGAGCAGGTCGCCGAGCGCGCCGTCCGCCGCGAGCATGATGTCCAGGACGCGGGGACCGTCGTCGGGCTCGCCGCCGGTCAGGACCACCGCGCCCGAGGCGTCGCCGAACAGGACGCAGGTGGCCCGGTCCTCCCAGTTCATGCGCCGGGTGACGATCTCGCTGGCCACCACCAGGACCTTGCTGTCCGGCTCCAGGCAGAGATAACCGCGCCCGGTCTGCAGGGCGTAGAGGAAGCCGGAGCAGGCCGCCTGAACGTCCAGGCACATCTGGCCGGAGATGCCGAGCTTCTCCTGCAACCGGCAGGCGGCCGAGGGGATCACGGAGTCCGGGGTGAAGGTGGCGCAGACGATGTGGGTCAGCTCCGAGGGGTCGATGCCCGCCTGGGCCAGGGCCTGGCGTGAGGAGTTGAGGGCCATGTCGGATGTGGCCTCTCCCTCGGCGGCGATGTGCCGTTGCTTGATCCCGGTGCGGGTGGTGATCCACTCGTCGTTGGTATCGACGATTTTCTCGAGATCGGCGTTGGTCATCACCTTTTCAGGCGCGTACAGGCCAAAGCCGCGAAGGATGAAATTGGTCATGGATTGGGTCTCTATGCCAATGGAAAGGCGCGGTCAAGCTGCGCAAGGAATTGCACACGCCCCGCGTCGGGGCTGCGTCAGGCAGCGTTCCTGTCGGGTTTGGCGGCCAGGTCCTTGTGCGCGGCAAGCCCTTCGGCCAGGTGGCCGTGGACGTTGTTGCGGACGCTGGTGGCGGCCATGCGGATGCAGTTGGTCATGGCCAGTTCGTTGGACTTGCCGTGGGCCACGATGACGATGTCGCGCAGGCCGAGCAGCGGCGCTCCGCCGTATTCGGCGTAGTCCACGATCTTCTTGAAGCGCTTGAAGGCGCCGAAGGAGAGCAGCGTGCCGAGCATGGACAGCCAGCTCGACTTGAGCTCGTCCTTGAGGATGCGGCTCAGGGAGCGGGCCAGCCCCTCGGACAGCTTGAGGGCCACGTTGCCCACAAACCCGTCGCAGACCACGATGTCCACCTCTCCGGTGAAGATGTCGCGGCCCTCGACGTTGCCGATGAAGCGGAGCTGGGAGCGTTTGAGCAGGTCGAACGCCTCGCGCACGGCCGCGTTGCCCTTGCCCTCCTCCTCGCCGATGGACAGGATGCCCACGGACGGGTCCTGCACGCCGAGGACGTGCCGGGCCAGGACGTCGGCCATGAGGCCGAACTGGAGCAGGTGCTGCGGCTTTGAGTCCACGTTGGCGCCCACGTCGATGAGCACCACGGGATTCTTCTCCGTGGGCAGGATGCCGGCCAGGGCCGGGCGCTGCACGCCGGGAATCCGGCCGAGCACGAACATGCCGCAGGCCACGGAAGCGCCGGAGTTGCCGGCCGAGACCACGCCGTGAGCCCCCCCTTCCTTGACCAGGCGGCAAGCCACCTGGATGGAGGAGTCCTTTTTGCGGCGCAAGGCGTCGGCGGGTTTGTCGTCCATCTCGACCACCTGCGAGGCGTGGACGATTTCGATGTCCAGCCCTTGGGTGTCGAGTTTGTCAAGCTCTGCCTTGACCCGCTGTTCGTCGCCCACGAGGACAATGGAAATGCCCTCGCGAGCGGCATCCACCGCTGCGGGTACGACGATCCGGGGGCCGAAATCTCCCCCCATGGCGTCCACGGCGATCCGTGGCGCCTGAATTTCGCCGGTGTTAGGCATCGTCTCCGCTGACGACCTGACGGCCCTTGTAGGAGCCGCAGACGGCGCAGGCGCGATGGGGAAGGTTCGGCTCACCGCACTCGCAGTAAACGACGTTGGGGGTTGCGACGTGATCGTGGGAACGGCGCATGCCCTTACGGGACTTGGAAGTTTTCTTCTTAGGGACAGCCATGATGCATACCTCTTATTGTGTACTTTTTACGTCGACCCGCCTGGCAACCATCGGGCTCCCGGGCAGGGGGCGTTACTTTATCTTCAAGTCGCGGAAAACCGCAAGCCTTTCGTCGCCCTCATCCCGCTTGCAGGTGCATTCGCCGGAATTGAGGTCCGCGCCGCAGCCGGGGCAGACGCCCTGGCAGTCCTCGGAACACAGCGGCTTGAACGGCAGGGCCAGGGCGAATTCCTCCCAGAGGATGGCGCCCATGTCCAGCTGAAGCTGGCCGTTCTCCAGACGCATGCGCGGCTCGCCGTCGTCCTCGCCGTCAGGCAGCTGCTCATAGGCGTCGAAGTCGACGTCGATGGCGTGCTCGAAGGATTCGGCGCAGCGGTCGCAGGGCAGCTGCACGGCGCCCTTGAGGGTGCCGCGCACCAGTGCGCCCTCGTCGCCCTGGGGCTGAACGGTGTACTCGGCCACCAAGTCGCGGGCCGGCCGGACCTCCAGCTTGAATTCACGCCACGCCTCACGCCAGAGCGCCTGGTCGTCGAAGACGAACGTCTTGCCCTCCGCGGCGATATCACTGATCGGCAGCCAAAATTCAAACATGGGTATTCTCCGGATTCGGCACGGCTCCTCCGCCGGGCAACCGGTGCTTCCTATATGGTATCATTTTCTCCTGTCAAGAAAAAAACCCTTGCCATTTGCTGCGAGGCTCGGTAAGGATTCTCTCCCGCCGCATGGGGAAGCTACCATCATCCTACGGCGAACAACAAAGAAAAACAAAGTATTTCATTTGAATACATAGGAGGTCGCAATGTCCCAGGTTTGCGATATTTGTGGAAAGGGTCCCCAGACCGGCAACAACGTCAGCCACTCTCACATCAAAACCAAGCGCCGCTTCATGCCGAACCTGCAGAAGGTCCGCCACCAGCTGGAGTCCGGCCAGGTCGTGAGCATCAAGGCCTGCACCCGCTGCATCCGCAACGGCGCGGTCAACAAGCCCGTCGTCTCCAAGAAGCCCGAATAGGCTTCGCGCTTTTCCGCTTTCGAGCACTGCTGCCGCCGAGATGATCGGCGGCAGCTTTTTTGCGCCCATTGTCCGGCGCGCCCCCTGCCCCGCCGCCCCGCTCGCCTTGTGCAGAAACCCGTATCTCCGCCAGTGCAAATTCTGCACACGTGCACATCGCGTGCGGCCTCGGCAAAGCCCAACCAGCTGAAATCATTAAGCCTGCCGTTTGGCACGGTCCATGCTTTCTTCCAGGCAAACCTACTGTGGAGGCAACATGGAATTTTTGACGTCATTCGGGAACTGGTGCTCCGGGCCGGGCCTGTGGCACGGCGGAGGCTATGGGAACTGGGCTGGCGGAATGCCCTTCCATTTCGGGGGGATCTTCCAGCTCCTGGTCATAGGACTGATCATCTATTTCACGGCGCGCCTGTTCCGCAAACCCGCCACCTCTTCAGGTCCGGGCACGCCCGAGGAAGTCCTCAAACGGCGCTACGCCGCCGGCGAGATCGACGAGCCGACGTACAAGCGCATGAAGGATGAGTTGCAACGCAGCTAGTGGACATAGAAAAGCACTCCTCTCCCCAAGACAAAGCCCCCGCCGGACGCACCGGCGGGGGCTTTTCTTCACTTTTGCAGGCGGCCCGCTCTCCGCAGCCGCTACAGCTCCAGCGCGCGCCGGATGCGCGCTATGGTCTGGGCCTTGCCGAGCACGACCATGGTCTCGAACAGGCCGGGGGACTGGGTCTTGCCCATGATGGCCACGCGGATGGGCTGGGCGATGGCCTTGAACTTGATGTCCTTCTCCTCGATGAACTGCTTGTGCAGCTCCTCCAGGGAGGCTTCCGTGAACTCGGGGAGCGCGTCCATGCGGTCCGCGATCTCCTCCAGCAGCGGCTTGGTCTCGGCGGTCAGGAATTTCTTCACCGCCGCCTCGTCATAGGGCAGGAATGCGGCGTCCACGATGAACGGGCGGGACTGCTCCAGCATGTCCAGCACGGACTTGGCCCTGGGCTGGAGCAGGGGCGCGATCTTGGCGAAGTCGGCGCGGGACACGTTCCCGGCCTCCTCCTCGCCCACCTCGCGGGCCAGGAAATCGCAGAGCAGTCCGGCCAGACGGTCCGGGTCGGCCTTCTGCATGTACTGGCCGTTGACCCATTCGAACTTGGTCAGGTCGAAGACCGACGGCGAGTTGCCGAGGTTGTCCGTGGAGAACAGGGCGACCATCTCTTCCATGGTGAACAGCTCCTGGTCACCGTGGGACCAGCCGAGCCGCGCCAGGTAGTTGGTCACGGCCTCGGGCAGGTAGCCCATCTTCTCGTACTCCATGACCGACAGCGCGCCGTGGCGCTTGGAAAGCTTCTTCTTGTCCGGGCCGAGGATCATGGGCACGTGGCCGAACTCCGGCACGTCCCAGCCCAGGGCGCGGTAGATCAGGATCTGGCGCGGGGTGTTGTTCACGTGGTCGTCGCCGCGCAGCACGTGGGTCACGCCCATGTCGTGGTCGTCCACCACCACGGCCAGGTTGTAGGTCGGGGTGCCGTCCGTGCGCCGCAGGATCATGTCGTCCATCTCGGTGTTCTCCACGGAGATGAACCCCTTGACCATATCCTTGTACCCGGTGGCGCCCTCCACGGGAGCCTTGAGCCGGACCACGCCGGAGGTCAGCCCCTTTTCGCGGCAGGTCCCGTCGTACTTGGGCTTGCGCCCTTCCTTCATGGCCTTCTCGCGCATGGCGTCCACGTCTTCCTTGGAGCACTGGCAGTAGTAGGCGTGGCCGGACGCGATGAGCTGGTCTATGACCTCGTTGTGGCGGTCGGAACGCTCGGACTGAAACACGATCTCGCCGTCATGCTCGAGCCCCAGCCAACGCATGGAATCGATGATGGCGTCCGTGGCCTCCTGGGTGGACCGCTCGCGGTCCGTGTCCTCGATGCGCAGACGGAACTCGCCGCCCGCGGCGCGGGCCAGCAGCCAGGAAAACAGCGCGGTGCGCGCACCGCCGATATGCAGGAACCCGGTCGGGCTCGGCGCGAAACGGGAAACGATCTTGGTCATGTAGGATGCCTCCGGCGGCCAGGGAACCTTTTGAAAAAGGTTCCCTGGACCCTCCAAAACTTTTTAGCGCCGCTTCGCGGGTCGTGCGGGCGCGGCGGGTACTACCTTAAACGAAATTTCAACTATCCCCATCGGCGACCTCCCGCTTTCCGCCAGCCCTCGCGCAGCGACCCAAAGAGTTTTGGAGGGTTGGGGGATGGGGGTCCGGGGGAAGGGGGAAGGGAACCTTTTGCAAAAGGTTCCCTTCCCCCTTCCCCCGGCCGCCGGAGGCGCGTGCCTTATTCCTGAACGGCCTCGACGCCCTTCACTTCGGGGATTTCCTTGAGAATGATCCGTTCGATGCCGTTTCGTAGCGTCATCTGGGACATGGGACAGCCTTTGCAGGCCCCGGTCAGGCGGACCTTGACGATGCCGGTGTCGGTGACCTCCACCAGTTCCACGTCGCCGCCGTCGGCCTGCAGCATGGGCCGGACCTTGTCCAGCACGGCTTGCACTTTATCGAGCATGGGACATGCCTCCGTGTTGCGGTTTCGGACGGAACCACTACGGCCTGGACCGCGCGTTGTCAAACCAAAGCGCGTCGGTCCGGCCGGTCCGGGTTGATCCGGGAAAGGGTCAGGGCTTTATGAGGATGCCGAACGCCTCTTCCAGTTCCTCGTCCAGGTCCTCGACCATCTCGTCCAGCCGCTCCGGGGTCAGCCCCATGGCGTCCCAGACGGTACGGTTGGGCGGCTGCACGAAGTATTCGCCGCTGGACCCGACGCCCAGACCGGTGGCGATGGTCTCGGCGCAGTGGACCAGGAACGGCTCGGCTTCCTTGTTCGCGGGCTTGGGGTGATGGTGTTCCAGCACCGCCGAGACCAGAACGTAGGGGAAATTCCATTTGCGCAGCAGCATGCCGCCAAGGGTGGCGTGGTCGAAGCCGAGCAGCGCCTTCTCCTCGGCGAACAGGAGCACGTCCTTGGCGCGGGCATGGGCGTGGACGGCCACGGCCCGTTCCGACTCGGTCTGGAGCAGGATGAGCTGGCCGATGTCGTGCAGCAGGCCCGAGACGAAGGCCCGCTCCGGGTCCCCCTTGCCGGTGATGCGGCACAGCCTGCGCGCGATCAGCCCGCAGCAGACCGAGTGTTTCCAGAATTGCTCCATGTCGATGATGTCGGCGGGCACGTCCTTGAACAGGGACATGACCGAGGTGCCCACGGCCAGGGTGGAGAGCTGGTTCACGCCGACCACGGTCACGGCCCGCGAGATGGTGTCGATCTGCATGGGCAGGGAGTAGAAGGCGGAGTTGACCATGCGCAGGAGAAACGCGGTCAGGCCGGGGTCCTGGCTGATGATCGAGGCCAGGTCGTCGGCCGAGGTGGACCGGGAGCCGATGGCCTGCTGCAGCTCCAGGAACACCTGGGGCAGGGCCGGAAGCTGGTGGTCGTGGCGCAGGATGTCCAGCGGGTCCAGGGGCTGGATGTCGGGCAGGGGCGACACGCTCTCCATGAGCGCGTACCGCTCCGGGTGCCGGGTCATGTCCACGGCCACCCGGCGCGCGCCGAGCCGGGCCAGCCGCTTCAGGGCGTCGTCGGGTTTGCTGATGTATTTGAACCGCTTGGTCAGCAGTTTTTTCGCGGCTTCAAGCGTTTCAGGGCTGTATTCGGCCCCGTTTGTGGGAGAAACGTTTTCAACTGCCATCTGTAGATCCTTAAAGATTATGGAAGCAAGCCGAAAACAAGGCTAAAATAAAAAACGATGAATAAAAAGTTGTTTTTTGAAAACCGCGGTCAAACATCGACGCCGTCTATAGCAGCTGGAAATTATACTGCAACCGCAGCCGGACCTGGAAACCGTCCTTGCCGCCCAGGTCCCCGTCCGCATCCTGGTAGGAGAACCGGCCGAGCAGGCTCAGCCCCTTCAGTTCGCCGTCGAAATCGTAATACGTGTTCAGGTCGTACTCGTTGCGGTCCGGGGACGCGTTGCGGCCCGAGTCCGGGGTGTCGCCGAACCCGGCCTTGACGTCGGCCTTGAACCCCTTGAACCCCACGCGGGAGAAGTCGTACCCCACGCCGAGGAGCAGCGTCTTTTCGCCCGCCCGGTTGAAGGCGTAGCTCATCAGGTTGTTGAAGAACGGGTAGTTGCCCCAGGAATTGCGGATGCCGTAGGAGTCGTCCACGATGGACCCGCCCACGTTCAGGGATATCCCGGCGTACTTGAGCGTGCCCATCAGCCCGGCCTCGCCGGTGGAGTAGTTGCCCGCGCGCTGCTCGCCCACGCTGCGCTGGTCCACGCCCTGGAAGAGCAGCTCGTAGGCCACGCCCTGGGGATCGCCGAACAGATACTTCAACTCGGTGAAGAAGGTGTTGTCCAGGTCCGGGGCGTAGTAGTTCCAGAACCGGGTCGGGTAGTCGTCCACCGGGGTCCAGTCCACGCCGGCCATGAGCACGCCGCCGTCGGTGCCGTCCAGCCCGGCCATTTTGGTCATGGGCTCGAAGACCTCGGAGTCCCGCGCCTTTTCCTTGTCCACCCAGTACAGGCTGGCCTGCACGGTGTCGATGTCCGAGGATTTGAACCCGTAGGCCTCATAGGACTGCGGCAGCATCCGGCTGTCGTTGCTGTTGATGAACGGGGTCTCCAGCCGCTGCCGCCAGACCCGCGCCTCGGTCTCGGAATAGCGCGCCTTGAGGTACGCCTCGCCCAGGACCGCGAAGCCCTCGTTGTTCGCGGGGTCGAGCAGCCCGGTGCCGCCCTGCTTCCGCTGGTTCAGCTCCCCGGAGATCGGCATGGTCCCGTACAGGGCCGCGCCGCCGCCGAAATGATCCATCAGCCACGGGGTCTCGTATTTGAGCCAGCCGCCCAGGGCGAAGGACTCCTTGATGTTGTCGAAATCGTCTCCCGTGGTCTTGTTCCGCTGGGTGAAGTAATAGAGCCGGGCCTGGCCGGTGACGGTTCCCCATTCCGACGCCTTCTTTTCCTCGTCGGCGGCGAAAGCGGCGGCGGTGAACAGCAGGGACAGCAGCAGGGCCAGGGCAAGGCCGGTGATTTTTCTGAGCACGGGACGATCCTTTGTTATGGGAAAACCTCTCCGCTGCCGGACGCAATCCCCGCAGCACCGCGTACAATATGCGCTTTCCCGCCGACGGGATCAACCCCCGAACGGTTTTCGAGTTCGCGAACTCAGGAAAAAATAAAATGCGGGTTGTTCGCCTGTTCGTGGCACACCGTGGTCATGGGGCCGTGGCCCGAATAGATGCGGGTCTCTCCGGGCAGGCCGAATATCCGCGAGCGGACGGACCCGAGCAGGTCGGACGAGCTGCCGCGCGGCAGATCCGTGCGCCCCACCGCGATCATGAAGATCAGGTCGCCGGTGAACACGCACCCGGCCGCCGGGAAGAAGTAGGACAGGCTGCCCGGCGTATGTCCCGGCGTGTCCAGGACGAGCATGGGCTGGCCCAGGACCGTGCGCTTGCCCGGGCCGATGGCGGTGTACGGAAAATCGATGAACGGCGCGAACTCCCGGTTGCCGCCCGCCTCGAAGGACAGCTCCCGCAGGAACTCGTCCCCGGCGCTGGCGAAGACCGGCGCGGGATGGACCTCAAGGAGTTCCTTGACCCCGCCGATATGGTCCATGTGAAAGTGGGTCAGGTAGACCGCTTCCAGCGTGAGCCCCAGGGCCGAGATGCGCTCGACGAGCCGCTTCGGCTCGATCCCGGCGTCCACCACGACCGCCCGCCCCTCCCGGCTGAGAAGGTAGCAGTTGGTCTCCTGGGGACCGAGGATGAAGGTCTCGACGGTCAGCTTGACCACGACTTGCCCCCACGGTTGTCCTTGGCGTATGGATGCGGTGACGAAAACGAATACACTGGAATGAAAATGCTGTACTTTCTGGGCAACTGTCAAATGGATTTCCTGAGCCGCGCCGTGGCCGGGCTGGGCCACCCGGCCGCCTACCGCGTGCTCGCCTCCCCCTGACCTATCCCAGCGCCGGGGGGACGGTGCCGGACGCGCTCCGCGAGCTGCTCGCCGGAGCCGACGCCGAGGACTGGTTCCACGGCAGGACGCCCTTCAACCAGTTCGAGATCATCGCCCCCTCGGACGAGCCGCCCCGGCTCCTGGTCCTCAACCTGTTCCACGAGAACACGCCGCTGCTGGTCCACAACCGCGACGGGTTCGCCTTCTACCTGGACCATGCCGCCCTGGCCGCCCGGCCCGACCTGGCCCAACGCGTCCAGGCCGAGTGCACCGGGCTGCGCCCCAACCCGGCCACCTACCTGCAGCGGTACGGCCGGTTCCTGGCCGTGCTCCGCAAGCGGTTCCCGAAGGTCCCGATCCTCGTCGCCTCACGGCTCTCGCACCACCCGGCCTTCGGCCCGGACCCATATTCATACCTCAACGGCTGGTCCGGCCTGAGCCGCGAGGCGCCCAGCCATTTCAAAATTTGGGAGCACGAACTCGGCGTGCGCGTGCTGGATGCGGACCGGGTCTTCGCCGGAGCCTGGTCCGAGTCCGACCGGTGCATCGAGCCGCACTGCCCGTTCCTCAAGATCCGGCTGGAGGAGTCCGGCGGCCGCGTCACCGGGCTGCACGCCGGCCGCGACCTGGAACACGTCGGCTCCCTGTGGGCCAGGCTCGCGGACAAGATCGCCGCCTTCCTGGAAACCGGGCGCGTCGAGTATTCGGAAAACGAGGCCGTGCCCCCGGAGTGGAGCCGCCCCTGGCGACCCGCCGTCATGGACGAGGAGACCATGATCGACCGCTTCGCCACCCGCGACAACTACCCGTGGGCCGAGGCCGTGGGCGCGTTCTTCCTGGACCTCCGGCAGGATTACACCCGCCTGCTGGCCGCCGCCGGGGAGTTCATGCCCGTGTGCCACAACACCCTGCACATGATCCGCAACTACGGGCGCATCTTCAAGAACCCGCTCATGGCCCAGTTCTGCGACAACCACCGGCCCGCCGCCCAGGCCTTCCTCGGCAACGGCCCCCTCTACCAGGCCAACTACCTCGCCCGCCTCGACGAGATCAGGGCGCATGCGTTGAGTTAGCCGGGGCGTGGGACCGCCGCCTTTCTCCCCTATGGGATCAGGCGCGGTCCATCTGCCGGTCTTGACGTCGTAGTCGCGCCAGCCGAAGCGGACGAAACCCAAATCCGGTCGTGCAGGCCGCCCGCGAAGCCGAGCGGGATGCGGAAGGCCGGGTTGGTGTCCTCGATGATCCCGCCGAACGGGTCGTACACGATTTCCTTTATCACGTTGAAGGAAACCCGTTCAGTAGAGCGATTGAATAATTTCAGAAAGTGCTGATGAGCCATACCCAGCTCCATATTGGGTATGGCTCACTATTTCAGACAAGCAATCTATTTAGCCACGAGCACATCTTGGAGGTGTATTGGTGAGTTTGCTAATTTTGCATTTTTTACAGCGAAGAAGATATTTCTCCCCTCGAAGAATCCAGATGCCAAGAGCCGTGAATATAGCTGCCGATATCCAATCAAATCCAAAGAGGTTTATATTATCGGTGTCAATGAGCATGTCTAGCACGGCAACAATTGCCATCAACACCGCAACGGAAAGAGTCCATACACCCCATTTTCTTCGATTAATAATTTGCAATGAACAACCGCATATATCACACTTTATTGCATTTGTATCATCTGAAGTTTTTCCAATCATACCTTTTCCCTTTGTCGAAAACCTCTTCTTTCCCGTCGAGAGATTTTTCAACAGCGTCATTTCGGGGATCTTCTTTTGTCTTTTTGTATTTAGCCCAGCCTTCTTTGATGGTGCCTTCCAGCATTCCCACGGGAAAGCCGATCAGCCCTCCAGCAACAGCTCCGGGGACAGTACCAAATCCCAGCCCACCTACAGTTCCGGCGACAGCTCCTCCACCGGCCATTTGCATGGACCTGTCAAAACCCTTTTCTAATATTCGTCCTAAGGGGCTATTCGAGTCAAACAACCCCGCCGGGTCCACCCCGTTTACCGGGTCATCCAAGCAGTAGCCGTACCAGTCCGGGTCACCGCCCCGGTCCCCTATGGGATCAGGCGCGGTCCATCTGCCGGTCTTGACGTCGTAATCTCTCCAGCCGAAGCGGACGAAACCCAAATCCGGTCGTGCAGGCCGCCCGCGAAGCCGAGCGGGATGCGGAAGGCCGGGTTGGGGCACCCCCGGCGACCGGGGGAGTACAAATTCTGAAGGAATCACAACCTCACTACCGGCGACGGCACTGTCCGAGGCAACTTTTCAGCCATTGGATGACGGTCGGAGCGGTTCGGCTACGTTCCACGAACAATCCCACTGCAACCGCCTTTGTTGCGTTTTCATTGTCGCTGATTCCAATCGGAGGAGTAGAGTCTCGCAGAAGAGTTCGGACTCTTCTCATAAGCTCATCGTTCCCATTTTCCCCTTCCAGGATTTTGCATTGGACGTCCTTGTTCTCGTCAACCAAAAGCCCCAGGTGGCGACCGGTGAAATCGAATCCTCTGAAGATGCCATCTTCAACATCATACCATTCAATATAATCAGATAAGTCTTTAGCCGTCAGGAAAACGCTGAGGTCCTGCCCCTCAAAGATGAAAACAGGAAATGTAACTTTCATTAGCATATATTCTCCGTTGCAAAAAAAAGGGGGGGGTCCCCCTCCTCTCATTATCGCACAGTTAGAAACGATCCCAGAAGGAGGTGTCACCCTCTTTGCTTTCTGCGGGACGATGCTGCTTCTTGCCTTGCCCCTTGACGGGTTCCCCTGTGGCGGGATTGAGCTTTCCCCGTCGGTGATAGTGAGGATATTTCCCCAAGGGGTGATCTGTCCTGTTGCCAAACGGGGCTACTCGGACATTTTTACCGACATTGAATTCTCTGCCTGTCTGATAAGCTCTGCGACTGGCCGCTCCGACTTTTTTTTACAGCTTTGCCAACGGGGATAGCCGGTAGCCAATCCATTACGGGGTCTAGCATAAAATCCGGAGGCTCCAGACCTAGTTCGTTGGTTGGAATTCCATTTTTATCAAACTCAACTCCTGGCACTGGCGACGAGCCTTCCAACCCCGCCGGGTCTACCCCGTTTACCGGATCATCCAAGCAGTAGCCGTACCAGCCCGGGTCACCGCCCCGATCCCCGATGGGATCAGGCGCGGTCAATCTGCCGGTTTTGACGTCGTAGTCGCGCCAGCCGAAGCGGACGAAACCCAGGTCCCGGTCGTGCAGGCCGCCCGCGAAGCCGAGGGGGATGCGGAAGCCCGGGTTTGTGTCCTCGATGATCCCGCCGAACGGGTCGTACACGATTTCCTTTATCACGTTGTCGTGCTTACCCACAACCTGGTACGGGGAGCCGAACTGGTTGTGGGAGAGCCGTCGCTGGCGCTCCTCCAAGTTTTAACAGCCCTCCCGGCGGGGTTCTTTCTTTTTCCAAAGCAAAAAAGAAAGAACCAAAGAAAAATGCTTTGGGGGGCGGCCCCGCCCGAGTTTGGCCGCCAAGAATCCGATCCGCTCGGGGCGGCTCCATCTGATCAAAAGTATAGGGACAGTCTCCACGAGAGCGCCCCTTATATGGAATACCTCCGGGTCACGGAAGCGGAGCCGCCGCCCCTTCGCGGTCGGCTTCTAGGCGTCCAGAACAGGGCTCGCTCCCTGCCGCTTAACGGTACGAAGAGCGAAGGAAGAGGGGCCTTCGGACGGGACTTCGGGGTAGGAGAGCCACTGTTTGAGGCTGCGCCTCAAAGGCGTTCCAGAAGAGGAGTTTCGGACGGAGTGGCGGGGTGTGAAAGCCGCTGTTGGGGCTGCGCCCCAAGGCGCTCCGGAAGAGGAACGTTGGGCGGGGTTCGTATTTCTCTCCTGAATGGAGCGATTCGGGTGGCGATGCACCCGGCAGCGGCTCTTCCCCCGCGCTCGCACTAGGCTTTGATTCGCCCCGTCCTGGGGCTCACCCCTTCGGGGCGTTGCGGAAAGACCGCTATCGGAAGCCGCCTACCGCCTCGTCAATCCGTACTTCTTGAGTTTGTACTGGAGGGTGCGCCGACTGATGCCCAGGGCTTCCGCCGTCCGTTCCCGGTGGCTGCCGTTCTCCTCAAGGGCCTGGATGATGGCCTGCTTTTCGGCCTCTTCGAGGTTGGCCGGTGAGGGGGCCATGCGGCCGGATGCGGGGAGCTGCATGTCGATGACGTTCTCGCGCGCGCCGGTGATCTGGGGCGGCAGGAGGTCCGGGCCGAGGGCGTCGGAACGCGACAGGATCAGGGCGCGCTCCAGGACGTTCTCCAGCTCGCGGACGTTGCCGGGCCAGTCGTAGCCGGACAGGGCGTCGAGGAAGGCCGGGGTCACGGTGCGGATGATCTTGTTGTTCTTGTTGCCCAGCCTGCGCAGCAGGAAGCTGACCAGCAACGGCAGGTCCTCCTTGCGCTCGCACAGCGGCGGGATGCGGATTTCGAGCACGGCCAGCCGGTAATAGAGGTCCTCGCGGAACCGCCCCGCCTCCACCTCGCGCTTGAGGTTGCGGTTGGTGGCCGCGATGATTTTTTTTGCGGCGGGGGCCCCCCCCCCCCGCCGCGGGGGGCGGCGCGCGGGGTTGGTGGTCTGGGGGGGTGGTGGCCGCGATGATCCGGGTGTCCACCTGGAGCGTGCGCACCGAACCGAGCGGCTCGATGGTCTTTTCCTGGAGGGCGCGCAGCAGCTTGGCCTGGAGCGCGCCGGGCATTTCGCCGATCTCGTCCAGGAACAGGGTGCCGCCGTCGGCCAGCTGGAACCGGCCCGGCTTGTCCTTGACCGCGCCGGTGAAAGCGCCCTTCTCGTAGCCGAAGAGCTCGGACTCCAGCAGGTCGTCGGGCAGGGCCGCGCAGTTGACCTTGATCAGCGGCTTGTCCGCCCGCTGGCTGGCGCGGTGCAGCCCCTCGGCCACCAGCTCCTTGCCGGTGCCGCTTTGCCCCAGGATGAGCACCGTGGCCTCGGTGGGCCCGGCCTGGGCGATGAGGTCGCGCACCCGCTCGATGCCGGGACTGCCGCCGATGAAGTCCGGCTCGCTGCCCACCTCGGCGCGCAGCCGGGCGTTTTCTTCCAAAAGCTTGTGGTATTCATACGCCTTGCCCAGCACGGCGGTGAGCTCGTCGTTGTCCGCGGGCTTGGTCAGATAGTCGAAAACCCCGCGCTTCATGGCGTCCACGGCGGAGCCGACCGAGCCGAAAGCGGTCAGCAGGACCACGGGCATGGAGGGCCGCCGGACCTGCAATTCCTTGAGCAGCTGCATGCCGTCCATGCCGGGCATCTTCATGTCCACCATGGCCACGTCGGGATAGGTGTCGGACTCGGCCTCCTCGGCCAGCACGGTCAGGGCGCGCTCGCCGGACTCGGCTTCCAGCACGGTCCAGCCGTCGTCCTCCAGCACGGCGCGGACCATCATCCGGTGGCCCGGCTCGTCATCGACAATGAGTGCAATGCGTTCTTCGGTCATATCTGTTCCTTAGTCGCCTTCGGCGACGTGATCCGGGAAGAAGAGCTTCATCTCGGTCCCCTTGCCCGGTTCGGATTCGATCAGCACGCGGCCCTTGTGGGCGCGCATGATGTTCTGGACGATGGCCAGCCCCAGCCCGGTGCCGGTCTTCTTGCCGGTGACGAAGGGCTTGAACACCTCGTCCCGGATCTCGGGGTCCATGCCCGGACCGTCGTCGGCCACGATGATCCAGACCCCTTTGTGTCCCTGGCTGGAGGTCAACCGGATGTGGCCGGGCTTGTCGCAGTCGGCGCACCCCTGGATGGCGTCCAGACTGTTGGAGATGAGGTTGAGCAGCACCTGGCGCAGGGCGTCCGGGTCGGCGTAGACCGGCTCGGCCCCGAAGTCGAACTCCGGCTCGATCTGCTTGTCCTCGAAATCAAAACGCATGAGCTGCCTGAGCGAGTCGCCGACCTTGGCCAGGTCGATGGGGGACGGGTCCAGCTGGCGGGGACGCGCCAGGTAGAGCAGGTCCGTGACCACGCGGTTGAGGCGGTCCGCCTCCTGGACCATGGCCGCGGCGTACTGGTCCAGCGGGGCCTGGCCCTTGAGCTTGGTGGCGAAGAGCTGGGCAAAGCCGCGCAGGGAGGAGAGCGGATTGCGCACCTCGTGGGCCACGCCCGCGGCCAGGGAGCCGATGGCGGCCAGCCGCTTGGCCTCGTTCAGGTCCTCCTCCAGGGAGCGGATGTGGGTGCGGTCGCGGATGAGCACCAGCAACTGCCGGGACTCCGAGGCCTCGTCCTCGTCGTGCTCCTGGAAGGGCAGGGAAAGAATCTCCAGGCTGCGGTCCTGGTAGTCGAACTGTTCCCATTCCACCGGGCCGGAGGGGTTGTTCTCGGCGGTCCGTCGGCCGAAGTCGAAGTCGTGCCAGTTGGCGCCCACGATCTCGGGCGGGTTCCGGGAAGCGCTGCCGTCCTCCTCGTCCGGGGCCAGAAGCTCCCGCGCCGAGCGGTTGGCGGCCAGGATCTCGCCGTCCTCGGCCAGGGTCACCAGGCCGTCGGGCATGTTGTCCAGAAGCTTGTTCTGGAACCGCTCCAGCCGGACCAGTTTGCGACTCGCACCGCGCCTGCGCAGGTAGGCGAAGGCCAGGGACCAGAGCACCACGGCGGCCAGGAACACGTACCCGGTCTGGTAAGTGGCGGCCTGCCGGTACTGGCGGAACTGGCGCATGTGCTTTTCGGCGTTCAGGCCCACCACCAGGTAGACCGAGGAGCGGGAGTCGTCGAACATCATGCCCGGTCCCATGCCGGGTCCCATGCCAGGTCCCATCCCCCGGCGCTGGCCATGGCCGCCCCCGTGCTCTCCGCCGGGCTCTTCCAGGCCGAGGAGCGCGGCGATGCCGGAACGGACCTGCAACCCGGAGAGCAGGACGCTGGTCTTGCCGACCTCGGCCATGACGTGCCACGCGCGGCCCGGCTCGATGTCCTCGGCCACGGCCTCCGGCAGCTGGAAGATGGGATGCATGCCCTCCTTGACCGAGGTCACCAGGGGCTGGCCGGACCGGTCGAACAGGGTCACGAACTCGATGTCCTCGGACTTGGCCAGCTCGGTGAACAGCTCTTCGGTCATGGTCCGGAACAGGGGCGCGGACTGGTTGCCCATGCGCAGGGTCCGGGCGATGCGGAAGATATTGTTGTCCACGCCGCGCAGGATGGAGTTGCCGGTCATGATCATGTGATCCTCGACAATCTTGCGCTGCTGCGCAATGGACTGCCAGGTCAGATAGAGGCTCCCCAGCCCCAGCACGATGAGCGCCAGGACCAGGGCGACCAGGGGACCCTTCTCCCTTCCTTCCGGGTGGACGACATCCATGCGGCTATTCGCCCCTTACGTAGAGATAGAGTTCCTTGGGCGACACGCCGCTCGTCTCCGCGAGCTCCTTGAAGGTGCTCCCGGCGTCCGCCGTGACGCCCTTGGCCTCCAGGCGGGCCAGGACCTCGGCCATGTCCAGGCCGTAGGTCTTGCACACGGTGGCGATGGTCATCTTGCCGGTCCCTTCGGGCGGCTGCGGGGGCATCATGGAGAACGGGTCCGCGCCCTGTCCGCCCCGGATCACGTCATAGACCTGCTGCGGGCTGACGCCCTTGGAGCGGGCGATGTCCATGACCAGGGTGTTCTCGTTGATGGAGGGATCGTACCCGGCGGCGCGCAGGGCTTCGAGCGCCTTGTTCACGTCCAGGCCGAGGAAGCCGCAGAACTTCTTGAGCGGGCTGGTCTCGGCGTGGCCGTAGGGCGGATTGCCGTAGGTCTCGGTGGCGGCGTCCTTGATGGAGGCGCTGAAATCGAGGATCTGGCGCATGGGCGGCAGCCCGGCCAGGGTTCCGGCGAAGACCACGAAGGTCAGCACGAAGCTGACGATCATGGGCGCGGTCATGACGACCATCTCGCGGGCCCTGTTCTTCATGTAGGCCATGAGCGGCTTCCAGTTGAGCCAGATGTGCAGCAGCAGGGCCACGATGAACAGGACGCCAACGGTGATGTGGGTGTCGCCCCACTGGGATTTGGTCAGGCCGAGCAGATGCCAGTCGGCCCAATAGGCAACGCGCCCCTCCGGTACGATGTACAGGATGACGCTGGTGAAAAGCGTGACGATGAACGAGAGAAACGCGGTCAGGGATGTGATCTTGCGAAACATCGGTGATCCTCCTCACGGATTGTGATGAAGCGAAGCCGCCATTCCCGCTTCGTTGCGTCCGCCGCTTGCTGCGGTTGAATATGCATTTTGCGGGGCAGGCGGCACCACGCCGCCTGTCCCGCAATATCCTGTTTTCCGTGTTAATCGGAAAAATCGTCGCTCGCCGCTAGTTCATCATGGAACCGGGGCCGTATCCCATGCCGGGACCGTAGCCCATGCCGCGGCCCTGGCCGCGCCCCATGCCGAACCCCTGGCCGCCGCCGTAGCCGGGGCAGTCGCCGCGACCGAAGCGCGGACCCTGGCCGAAACCGGCGATGCCGGAAACCTTGACCAGCTCATCGGACATGGTCTGGCGCAGGTCCCACATCTGGGTGCGCAGCTTGGAAATGTCGGAAACCAGGCCGCCGATGGTCTTCTCGTCGGCCTTGCCGCCGTTGACCAGGGCCTGCAGGGTGCTGTGCTTGGTCCACATCTGCTCGCGCAGCTGGTCGAACTGGGGCTCGAACTTGTCGTACACGGCCTGCACTTCGGCCTGCTTCTCCGGGGTCAGCTGGGCATAGCCGTTGCCCTGGCCGTAGCCGGGACCGCCGCAAGCACCGCCGAAACCGCGCCCGTAACCGGGGCCGGCCACGGCGAAAGCGGCCATGCTCATAACCAGGACAGCTGCCAGCGCCGCGATGGAAACGTTCTTCTTCGTCATTTGGGTTGCCTCCTAAAAGGGTTGTCGTTCATGCAATCAGGAAGAAGGGAGTGTGCGTCCTTCTGCCCTTCTAAAGCATACGCCATGCCAAACAGACAACACTTCGTAATAAATGACAATTTACCCAGTTCGCCACATCCCGTCCGCGCGTCGAATGTGCAGTCTTATGCACACATTTTGCACATATTTTGTGCAACGTGCAAGGAAAAACCCTTGACATCCCCCGCTCCGAAAGAAAAAACTCGCTAGCGGTTACGCCAATGGGTTGCGGGAGATTGCACAATGCCAATCTATGAGTTCGGTTGCAAGGATTGCGGGAACGAGTTCGAGGAACTCGTCTTTTCCCGCGACGCCGTCCCTCCCTGCCCCAGGTGCGGGTCGATGCAGACCGAGAAGCTCATGAGTGCGTGCGCCTCCCGGGTCCAGGGAAGCGGCCCCGACCCCGAGGTCCTGAAGAATCTGAGCTGCGGCTCGGGCGGGGGGTGAGGCGTCTGATTTTCCCGCCCCGGTCCGGGGCGGTTCCGCCGACCGCCATGTCCACTTGCCGAATTCCCCATCCCAGCCCCGCCCTGCTCGCGACCGTCCTGCTCGCCTGGGCCCTGACGGCCGTCTTCCCGAACCGGGTTCTGGCCGAACGGTTGATCCTGGCCGCCGACGCCTGGTGTCCGTTCAACTGCGCCCCCGAGGCGGACCTGCCCGGTTTCATGATCGACATAGCCAGCGCCGTGTTCGAGGAAAGCGGCCACACCGTGGAATATGTGGTCATGCCGTGGAAACGGGCCGTGGACGAGGCGCGCAACGGCGGCGTGGACGGGGTCGTCGGCGCGCTCAGGGACGACGCGCCCGGCTTCATCTTTCCGGACAACGAGAGCGGCATGGCCCGGATCGGCTTCTATACCCTGAAGGATTCCGACTGGACCTACTCCGACCGGGATTCGCTCGGGACGCGGATCTTCGGCACGGCACGCGGTTACTCCTACGGCAGGGAAATCGACGCCATGATCGCCGAAAAGGTCCTGAAGGTGGACGAAGTAGGCGGCATCTCCCCGCTGGTCTACAACCTCTGCAAGCTGCGCGAGGGGCGCATCGACGCCGTGGTGGCCGAGCGGTCCGCCCTGGAAAGCGAGACGCTCCGGCTGAATATTACCGACGAGATCCGGTACGCCGGTTCCCCCGAAGAGGGAGAGCCGGTCTACATCGCCTTTGCGCCCGGCAAGCCCCGGTCCGGCGAATACGCGCGGATGCTTTCAAGGGGCATGGACGCGCTCCGCAGGAGCGGCAGGCTCGAGGCCATCCTCAAGCGCTACGGTGTCCGGGACTGGAAATAAACCCGCCTCCGACCCCGTTTCCTTTCGGGGCAAGAAGTGATAGGTGGACCGAACCGGCCCCGACCTCCGACCGAACGAGGAACATCATGCCCAACAGAATGCCCTGGCCCGACTACTTCATGCGCATCGCCCACCTCGTGGCCCAGCGCTCCACCTGCACCCGCAGAGCCGTGGGGGCCATCGCGGTCCGCGACAAGCGCATCCTGGCCACCGGATACAACGGCGTGCCGACCAACATCGCCCACTGCGAAGAGGTCGGCTGCATCCGCGACAAGCTCGGCATTCCCTCAGGAGAGCGCCACGAGCTGTGCCGGGGGCTGCACGCCGAGCAGAACGTCATCATCCAGGCCGCCACCCATGGGCTGGACCTCAAGGGGTGCGACATCTACTGCACCACCAAACCCTGCATCCTGTGCACCAAGATGCTCATCAACTGCAACGTCGAGAACATCTATTTCGCCGAAAACTATCCCGACGCGCTGTCGGAAGAAATGCTCCAGGAAGCCGGGGTCAATTATGTCTTTATGGAAGGCGACTTCAGCTAGCGAGGAATACATGGGGCTGGCCGTGGAGCTGGCCCTGCGGGGTCGTGGCGCCACGGCCCCGAACCCCTGCGTGGGCGCGGTCCTGGTCTCCGGCGACCGGGTGGTCGCCTCGGGCTGGCACACCCGCTACGGCAAGCCCCACGCCGAGCGCGAGTGCCTGGCCGACGCCAGGGCCAAAGGCGTGGACCCGAGCGGCCTGACCATGTTCGTCACCCTGGAGCCGTGCAACCACCACGGCAAGACCCCGCCCTGCACCGAGGCCCTCATCGAGGCCGGCGTGGCCCGGGTGGTGGTCGGCGCCCGCGACCCCAACCCGGTGGCCGCGGGAGGCGTCGAGACCCTGCGCGAACACGGCATCGAAGTGGAGACGGGCGTCCTCGAACAGCGCTGCCGGGACCTGATCGCCGATTTCCTGCTCTGGCAGAACTCCCATTCGCCCTTCAACATCCTCAAAATGGCCGCCACCCTGGACGGCAAGATCGCGTCCTCGGCGCGCAGGCCCGAGCCGGTCTCCTGCCCGGAGTCCTTCGCCCGGGTCCACGACCTGCGCTCAAAGGTCGACGCGGTGGTCGTGGGCGGCAACACCTTCTATGCCGACAACCCCAGCCTGACCTGCCGCAAGCAGGGACTGCCCGACGACTTCGAGCAGCCCCTGGGCGTGATCGTCACTTCGCGGCTGCCCGAGGACCCGGCGCGGTTCACCCTGCTCCGGGAGCGCCCCGAGCGGGCCATCTTCATGACCACCCGCGAGGCCGCGGTCTCGCCCCGGGCCGACGCGCTGCGCAGCCGGGGCACCTCGGTCTGGCCCCTGCCCGGCAATCCCGGAGCGCTGGCCCTGCCCTGCGGGTTCGAGCGGCTGCGCTACGAGCGCGGCTGCCACTACACCCTGTGCGAAGGCGGCGGACGGTTCGCCCTGGCCCTCCTGAACCAGGGGCTGGCCGACGAAGTGGTCCATTTCGCGGCCCCTCGCATACTGGGCGACGCCTCCGCGCCCTCGGCCTACTCCGGGCGCGGCCACATCCCCATGGCCGAGGCCGTGAACCTGCGGCTGGTGGATGTCGAGCTGTCCGGCGACGACGTCATGCTGACCCTGCGCCCCCGATAACCCTCCGCCCCGCGCCGCTCTTGCCTATTGGGCCGGTATTAGCTATTGTTTTTGAATGGGGATTTTCTTTTTCAACTGCCTTTTTTTCCTGTGCAGCCTGTTGATGGCCGCCCCTTGTCTTGCGCACGAAACCGGCCGAATGGAGGACCTCGTCTACCTGACCGAGGACCTGCCGCCGTTGAGCTTCGCCGTGAACGGCGAAGCGACCGGGCTGGCCGTGGACGTGCTCAGGCTCATGTGGCAGCGGATGGGCGAGAAGGCACAGCCCATCAGGATCGTGCCCTGGGTCCGGGCGTACTACACGCTCCGGGAAGAAAAACACGCCGTTATTTTCTCCACCTACCGAACCGCCGAGCGCGAAACGCAATTCAGGTGGGTCGGCCCCATCATCGAGGGCGAACTCGCGGTCTACGCCCTGCGCGCCCGGGCTCTCCGGGCCGAATCCCTCAAAGACCTCGCCACGTACCGGATCGCCGGGTTGCGTGATGCGGCCGCAACCATCAAGCTCGAACGGGCGGGCATTCCGGTGATGATCGCCTCCAAACTCGAAAACGCGCTGAAGATGATGGACTCCGGCCGCATCGAAGCCCTGACCACCGACCGCTTCCGCCTCAGGGCCACCCTCAGGGACATGGGCCGCCCGTTCTCCGACATCACCGAACTCTGGGTCCTGAGCCGGGACTCCCTGTTCTACGCCTTCAACAAAGAGACCTCGCCGGAGCTCATCCGGCGTTTTCAGGAGGCCCTGGACGGGGTCAGAAGAAGCCCGGAATACAAGAATCTGCTCAACTATTATGGAATCTGACGTTTTTAACAGCCGGAAAGCCTCCTGCTAAGGGTCGTCCCATGGTCAGCCACTTCCCCGTTTCCGCCCTCAAGGCGACGCACCGGCACTCGCCCGGGCTCGCCCTGGCCGCGCTGACGCTTTTCGTGCTGCTCCTGGCCCCGTCCGCCCGGCCCGCACTGGCCGAGCCCCTGCCCGGGCTGACCTACCTGACCGAGGAATACTACCCCTTCAACTACACCGAGAACGGCGACCTGAAAGGCGTTTCCTACGAGCTGCTGCGAATGGTATGGGAGGAGCTGGGCATGCCTCCGAAACCCGTGGAAGTCCTGCCCTGGGCCAGGGGGTACGAGCGGGTCCGCTTCGAGAAGGGAACCGTGCTCTTCAGCATGGCCCGCACCCCGGAACGCGAGCGGTTGTTCCACTGGGTCGGGCCGATCATGGCCGTCCGGTTCGTGCTCATCGCCCGCAAGGACCGCGCCATCCGGCTCGACTCCCTGGACGATCTCAGGGGGATGACCGTGGGGACCCTGCGCGGCGACGTCTCCGACACCCTGCTGACAGCCTACCAGACCATCGCCAGCATCCAGCCCGTGGCCGACATGCGCCAGAACATCGACAAGCTGATGAACAACCGGCTGGATATGGTCGCCTACGAGGAACTCTCCTGGGACAAGATCGCGGCCCGCTCCGGGCTGACCGTCGACGACTTCGAGACCGTGTACGTCCTGCGCGAGACCCCGGTCTACTTCGCCTTCAACAAGGACGTCTGCGAAGTGGTCGTCAAGCAATTCCAGGAAGCCCTCGACCGGGCCAGGAAGCGGAGCCGTTTCCGGCAGATCCTGGACGACTACCTGAACTGACCCCTGATTTACACCCGGCCTCCCGGCTGCTACAACGGGCCATCCAATCTCTGAAACGAGGATTCTTCTATGTTCACCGGACTGATCATGGGCATGGGCCGCATCGAGGCGGCCGACACCAGGGGCAATGAGACGCGGTTCCGCATCAAGGCGCTCTTCGACCTGCCAGACATCGAACTCGGCGAGTCCATCGCCGTGAACGGCGTGTGCCTGACCGTGGAAACCTTCGGGGACAACTGGTTCACCTGCTACGCCAGCCGCGAGACCCTGTCCGTGACCAGCCTGGGGGGGCTGCGCGTGGGCGGCAAGGTCAACCTGGAACGGGCCATGGCCATGGGCGACCGCTTCGGCGGACACATCGTGTCCGGCCACGTGGACTGTCTGGCCGAGGTGGCCGAGGTGCGCCCCGCGGGTGAATCCAAGGTCTACCGACTGTCTTTCGACGCGGCGGACGGACGCTACGTCATCCCCAAAGGGTCCGTGGCCCTGGACGGCATCAGCCTGACGGTCAACGCCTGCGCCCCCACCTGGCTGGAGGTGAACATCATCCCCGAGACCCAGAAGGTGACCACCATCTCCGGCTGGACCCCCGGGACCCGGGTGAACATGGAGACCGACATCATCGGCAAGTACGTGGAGCGCATGGTCCAGCCCTGGACCGCGGGCAGCGCGGACGCCAAGTCCGGCTCCGGCATCACCATGGACTACCTGCGCGAACACGGCTTCTAGCCCCCCCAAGCACGACCACTCAGGCGCGCCCGGAAGGACGCGCCTTTATTTTCGCCCGCTTGACGAAATCTCCCCGCGCGGATACCGGAATACCATCACCCCTGTCCGCGAGGAGGACCGCATGACCATCATCAATCTCATCATCCTGATCGCCGTCATCGTCGGCATGTGGAAAGTGTTCGACAAGGCCGGCGAATACGGCTGGGCCTCGCTGATCCCGTTCTACAACCTGTGGGTGCTCAACCGCATCGGCGGCAAGGAGTGGTACTGGTTCATCGGGTACTTCATCCCGCTGGTCAACCTGATCCTCTTTGCCCTGCTTTCCCTGGCCATAGCCCGCCGCTTCGGCCAGCCCGGCATCTTCGCCGTGGGCCTGTATTTCCTGCCCTTTTTTTTCTATCCCATCCTGGGATTCGGCGGCAGCCGTTTCCAGCCCTACGCCGCATAGCGGTTGGTGGGGGTGCCCTTAGGGGCGAAGGGAAGGAGAGGGAGGAGCGCGGAAGAGTCGTCCGCGCGTCCGCGTCTGGAGTTTTGCCTGTCGCGAGAGACCGTTTTGCGCTCTTACAGCGCCTTACTTTTTGGCTTGCGCCCCAAAAAGTAAGCAAAAAGTGCGCTTGCGGTGCGGGGGCGCGAAAACAGTGGCCAAGAGCCTGTAAGCGCCTTTCGCTGCCCTGACGGCATGTCTGCCGGGGCAGACTCAGTCGGGCTCCGCTTCGGCGCTTGAGACAGGCTCTAGGCCCCGGTTTCCGAATGACCGCTCTTCGGGCCGGGATTGTCCGAGCTTGGGAGGGATGGTGGAAGAGGCGGGGCGCGGGGAGGCTGCGGATTTTGGCGTGTGGAGTGTGCGGAATCCTTTTCCTAGTGCATGGGAAGAGGGAGGAGCGCGGTAATGATGTCCGCGCGTCCGCGTCTGGGGTTTTATCTGTTGCGGGAGACCGTTTTGCGCTCTTACAGCGCCTTACTTTTTGGCTGGCGCCCCAAAAAGTAAGCAAAAAGTGCGCTGCGGTGCGGCTGCGCGGAAACAGTGGCCAAGAGCCTGTAAGCGCCTTTCGCTGCCCTGACGGCATGTCTGCCGAGGCAGACTCAGTCGGGCTCCGCTTCGGCGCTTGAGACAGGCTCTAGGCCCCGGTTTCCGAATGACCGCTCTCCGGGCCGGAACTGTCCGAGCGTGGGAGGGATGGCGGAAGAGGCGGTTTGCGGGGAGGCCGAGGATTTGGCGGGAGAGTGTACGGATTTTTTTATGGATGAGAGGAAGAGGGAGAAGCGCGGTGGTGGCTCCCGCGCGTCCGCGTCTGATGTACCCCTGTCGCGAGAAGTCGTTTTGCGCTCTTACAGCGCCTTACTTTTTGGCTGGCGCCCCAAAAAGTAAGCAAAAAGTGCGCTTGCGGTGCGGCGGCGCGGAAACAGTGCCCAAGAGCCTGTAAGCGCCTTTCGCTGCCCTGACGGCATTGTCTGCCGAGGCAGACTCAGTCGGGCTGCGCTTCGGCGCTTGAAACAGGCTCTAGGCCCCGGTTTCCGAACGACCGCTCTTCGGGCCGGGACTGTCCGAGCGTGGGAGGGCGTGTGGAAGAGGCGGAGCGCAGGGAGGTTGTGGGTTTGGCGGGAGTGAGTGCGGATTCCTTTTTATGGATGAGAGGAAGAGGGAGAAGCGCGGTAATGACGTCCGCGCGTCCGCGTCTGGGGTTTTTCCTGTTGAGATAGACCGTTTTGCGCTCTTACAGCGCCTTACTTTTTGGCTTGCGCCCCAAAAAGTAAGCAAAAAGTGCGCTTGCTGTGCGGCGGCGCGAAAACAGTGGCCAAGAGCCTGTAAGCGCCTTTCGCTGCCCTGACGGCATGTCTGCCGAGGCAGACTCAGTCGGGCTTCGCTTCGGCGCTTGAAACAGGCTCTAGGCCCCGGTTTCCGAATGACCGCTCTCCGGGCCGGGATTGTCCGAGCGTGAAGGGGCGTGCGGAAGAGGTGGAGTGCGGGAGGCCGAGAATTTGGCGGGAGAGTGTACGGATTTCTTTTTGTGGATGAGAGGAAGAGGGAGTAGCGCGGTAATGATCTCCGCGCATGAGAGGGACGGCAAAAGAGGTGGAACACGCCCTGGCCGATTCAACTCCAAACCATCCCCTCTCGCGCCTTTGAGGCGCAGCCTCAAAAAGCCGTCACCCCCAAACCTCCGCCCTTAGCACCCCTGGAGCGCCTTGGGGCGCAGCCCCAACAGCGGCTCTCATCACCCAACCCCCGCCCAACGGCCCTCCCATGGAACACCTTTGAGGCGCAGCCTCAAACAGTGGCTCTCCTACCCCGAAGTCCCGTTCGAAGGCCCCTCTTCATTCGCCCTTCGTACCGTCAGGCAGCACGCAGCGAGCCCTGTTCTGGACGCCTAGAAGCCGACCGCGAAGGGGCGGCGGCTCCGCTTTCGTGGCCCGGAGGTCCCACATAAAAGGGGCGTTCCCGTGGAGACTCGCACTTTACTTTTGATCGGATGGAGCCGCCCCGAGCGGATCGGATTCTCAGCGGCCAAACTCGGGCGGAGGGCTACCCCCCCGGCGTTTCTTTGGTTCTTTCTTTTTCGCCCGGAAAAGAAAGAACCCCGCCGGGAGGGCTCCAAAAAAACTTGGAGGAGCGACAGCGACGGCTCTTTCTTCCTCTTCTCTTCTCCCAAAAAACAAATAAACCCCATTACTCCCCCTAAACAAATCCCCCCAAACACCGATACATCAAAAGGACACGCCGGGTCCCTCCCGGCCACCCCACCGACGATCATCAGGGCCACCCGCCCCACCAACCCCGCACGGATGCGGGAGGGAGACACCAATATGGCCATGGACGGCGATATTCTGTTTTCCATCGTCACCCCTTCGACCGGCAATCGGCCGAACGCGCTCCGCAACGCGGTGGACTCCGTCGAGCGCGCGGCCCGTTTCGCCGGGCTGGAGAGGCGACAGGTGGAAATTCTCATCGGTTTCGACGGGACCAGGGGGTGCGCACCCGAATGCGCCTACCCGGTCCGGACCTTCAGCCTGCCCCGCGACCACAACCGGGGCAACGGCGTCCGCGACACGCTCCTCAAACTCGCGGGCGGCGATAAAATCGTCTTCCTGGACGACGACAACGTGCTCAAGCCCAACGCCCTGGACCTGTACCGCCGTCACTTCGACGCCGAAATGGTCATCGGGCGCATCGACACCCAGCTGACCCTGGGCCAGCCCCTGCTGCCGGAGTTCGAGCGCACCCCGCTCTTCCGGCCGGACAACCTGGACCTGCTCTGCCTGTGCCTGTCGCGAAGCCTGGTCATGGACCGCTGCGGCGGCTGGCGTCACCACGGAGAACCGGGTTCCGCATTCCTGAACATGCGGGACTGGCACCGCAGCGCACGCAGCGTGACGCTCCTGGAAGAGGTGGTCGGCATCCACGACGCGGGCAGGAGCCTGGACTCCTCGGCCCTGTCCTCGCGCCAACGGGCGTTCCTGGACGGCCTGATAGCACGGCGCGGCGCGCCTCTTGCGCCTCCCGCCGTACTCGGCGCTCGGACCGGCCCGGTCCTGGCCTGATCCGCCCGAGCGGGCGCGGGACACCCCGAGCGATGGGGGTCCCGCGCCCACTTTTCTTTTTTCCCGATCCGCGTACAATACGCCAGCTCCACCAGATCAAAGGGGAAGTCGTCCATGACCCAGACCACCAAAGGAACTCTCCGCCGCCAGGCATGGCGGGCGTTCCTGATCCAGTCCGGCCTGTCCGTGGCCGTGATCGTCCTCGCCCCCCCCCCCCCGCCGCGCTGGCCTGTCCGTGGCCGTGATCGTCCTCGCCCTGCTCCCCGCCGCGCTGTTCGACGACCGCACCCTAACCGTGATCGCCCTGCTCGGGGCCTCCCTGGTGGTGCTGGCCATCTCCGTGGCGGCGGCCAGCCGGCTCATGCGGCTGCTGGAAACGGCCAACGACAAGATAGCCACCCTGACCACCCACGACGACCTGACCGGCCTGCCCAACCGCCGCTGGTTCTTCGACCGGCTGGACGAAGAAGTGGACCGCGCCCGGCGCTACGGCAACGAGCTGTCCCTGATCATGGTGGACATCGACCACTTCCGACAGGTCAACGACACCTTCGGCCATCCCCTGGGCGACCTGGCCCTGGCCGAGGTGGCCCGGCTGCTGTCGGCCAACATCCGGACCTCGGACATCGTGGCCCGCTACGGCGGCGAGGAGTTCGTGATCATCATCCCGGAATCCGGCGCCGAAAAAACGGTCCAGGCCGCGGAGAAGCTGCGCATGGTGGTGGAGGTCAACGACATCAGCCTGGAGGGGCCGGAGGTCAAGGTGACCGTGTCCTGCGGCGTGGCCGACCTGAAGTCCGTGGTCCCGGGCAAGGGTGGGCTGCGCGACGCCTTGGTGCTGGCCGCGGACCACGCCCTGCACCGGGCCAAGGAAAACGGCCGCAATCAGACCCTGATGCACGTGGCCGAACACGAACGCCAGCTGCCCCTGGTCTGATCCCGGTTGCCATCCTTTGATGGATGCTTATTCTTTGGGCACGGCGGGGACGACGCCGGGCCGCCCCCCTGCATGTCATTACACAACTATCTGATTTAAATACGCTTTCGACGGGGAATTTTCCCCTTTCCCAGCGAGGCCATTTGCGCTAAGTACATTGGTTCCCCGCCGAATGGCGTCGGAAGCGGGTTTTCCCGCGTTTTTCGGGTACAACATCATCGAGGAAGACAGCATGTCCCTTTGCAAGATCGAAGAAGCCATTGAGGATATCCGCCAGGGCAAAATGGTCATCATGGTGGATGACGAGGACCGCGAGAACGAAGGCGATCTGGTCTGCGCCGCCGAGGCGGTCACGCCGGAACTGATCAACTTCATGGCCACCCACGGCCGCGGGCTCATCTGCCTGCCCATGTCCAACGAGATGGCGGACGCGCTCGGCCTGGAGCTGATGGCCAAGAAGAACGAGTCGGGCTTCGGCACCAATTTCACGGTTTCCATCGAAGCGCGCGAGGGCGTGACCACCGGCATCTCCGCCAAGGACCGGGCGACCACCGTGCTGGCCGCCGTGGCCGACGGGGCCGGGCCGGAAGCGATCGTCACTCCGGGCCACATCTTCCCCCTGCGTGCCAAGGACGGCGGCGTGCTGGTGCGCGCCGGCCAGACCGAGGGCGGCAGCGACATCGCCCGCCTGGCCGGGTTCAAGCCCGCCGCGGTGATCTGCGAGATCATGAACGAGGACGGCTCCATGGCCCGCATGCCCGACCTCGAAAAATACGCCAAGAAGCACGGGCTGAAGATCTGCTCCGTGGCCGACCTCATCGCCTACCGCATGAAGTTCGACGGCAAGTCCGTGACCAAGGTGGCCGAGGCGCACCTGCCCACCCGCTGGGGCAACTTCGAGTCCGCCGCCTTCCACTCCGAGGCCGACGGCAAAACGCACATCGCCCTGTACATGGGCGACATCCATCCCGACGAGCCGACCCTGGTCCGGGTCCATTCCGAGTGCCTGACCGGCGACGTGTTCGGCTCCCTGCGCTGCGACTGCGGCCCCCAGCTGGCCGACGCCATGTGCATGATCCGCAACGAGGGCAAGGGCGTGCTGGTCTACATGCGCCAGGAAGGCCGGGGCATCGGCCTGGGCAACAAGATCAAGGCCTACCACCTGCAGGACCAGGGGCTCGACACCGTCGAGGCCAACGTCAAGCTCGGCTTCCCGCCGGACCTGCGCGAATACGGCACCGGGGCCCAGATCCTGGTGGCGCTCGGCGTGACCAAGATGCGGCTCATGACCAACAATCCCAAGAAGATGGTCGGCCTGGAGGGCTACGGACTGGAGGTCGTGGAGCGCGTGCCCATCGAGGTCGGTTCCTGCGAGCTGAACGAGCGCTACCTCAAGACCAAGCGCGACAAGATGCACCACCTGCTCAAGGTGGACGGGAAGTAGCCCGCGCGCGAGTTGACTTTTCTTGAACTCGTAACATATTACACCGCTATATATTTCATACAGTAGGGAGAACAACATGTCCGTGAAGACCATCGAAGGGCAACTGGACGCCAAGGGACTGAAATTCGCCATCGTGGCCGCCCGGTTCAACGACTTCATCGTCGATCGCCTCATCTCCGGGGCCGTGGACTACCTGGTGCGCCACGGCGCTTCCAAGGACGACCTGACCCTGGTCCGCCTACCCGGCGCCTTCGAGCTGCCCATCGCCGCCCAGAAGCTGGCCCGGTCCGGCTCCTACCACGGCATTGTCGTGCTCGGCGCGGTCATTCGCGGCGCCACCCCGCACTTCGACTACGTGTGCAACGAGTGCGCCAAGGGCATTGCCCAGGCCTCCATGGAGTCCGGCGTGCCCATGGGCTTCGGCCTGCTCACCTGCGACTCCCTGGACCAGGCCATCGAACGGGCCGGTTCCAAGGCGGGCAACAAGGGCGTGGAAGCCGCGTCCGCCCTGCTTGAGACCGTGCGGGTCCTGGAGCAGCTCTAGGAATGCAGCCGAAAAAGAAGGGCAACAGGCCCGGCATACGCCGGGTGGGACGCACCCTGGCCTTTCAGGTGCTCTACTCGACCCATTTCCTGGACAAGGAAAATCCCATGGACCTTGACACCATGTTCGACATCAACCCCATGGTGATGGAACAGGAGTCCGAGACCGCGCGAACCTTCGCACGCGACCTGGTCATGGGCGTGAACGTCAACCTGCACGACATCGACAAGGCCATCGAGGAACACTCCCAGCACTGGAAGATCGAACGCATCGCCATCGTGGAGCTGTCCATCCTGCGCCTCTCGCTGTACGAGATGCTGTTCACCGACATCCCGGTCAAGGCGGCCATCAACGAGGCCATCGAGCTGTCCAAGACCTTTGGCGACGACAAGTCCCGGTCCTTCGTGAACGGCATCCTGGACGGCGTGGCCAAGACCATAAAATAGAACTGACGGGCCGCGAGCCGGATACGGCTCCCGGCGGGGTTCGGCGCGCCCGGCGATCGGCCCGGACAGACGCCCGCGGACAGGCCGCTCCAGGCCGCCCAGCGGGGCCGAAACGACCCAATAGGAAACATCGACATGGCATTAGGCAAATATTCTCCCGAGGAAATCGAGCTGAAGTGGCAGGATATCTGGAAGGAATCCGGCTGCTTCCAGGTTGAAACCGACCCGTCCAAGCCCAAGTACTACGTCCTGGAGATGTTCCCCTATCCGTCCGGGAAGATCCACATGGGCCACGTGCGCAACTACTCCATCGGCGACGTGGTGGCGCGGTTCAAGACCATGCAGGGCTTCAACGTGCTGCACCCCATGGGCTGGGACGCCTTCGGCCTGCCCGCCGAAAACGCGGCCATCAAGAACGAGACCCATCCGGCGGACTGGACCTACCAGAACATCGCCGAGATGCGCGCCCAGCTCAAGCGGCTGGGCTACTCCTACGACTGGCGGCGCGAGCTGGCCACCTGCCGCCCGGAATACTACAAGTGGGAGCAGAAATTCTTTCTCAAGTTCCTGGAAAAGGGACTGGCCTACCGCAAGGACTCCCCGCAGAACTGGTGCCCCACCTGCAACACCGTGCTCGCCAACGAGCAGGTGGAGGAAGGGCTGTGCTGGCGCTGCGACTCCGAGGTGGAGCAGAAGGACATGGAGCAGTGGTTCCTGCGCATCACCGACTACGCGGACGAGCTGCTGAACGACCTCGAAACCCTTGAGGGCGGCTGGCCCGAGCGCGTGCTGACCATGCAGCGCAACTGGATCGGCAAATCCTACGGCGCGGAACTGACGTTCCAGGTCAAGGATATGGACGAGACCATCGACGTCTTCACCACGAGGCCCGACACCTTGTACGGCGCGACCTTCATGTCCGTGGCCGCCGAGCATCCCATCGTGGAGCGGCTCATTGCCGACGCCCCGAACAAGGCCGAGATCGAAGCCTTCGTGACCAACATCCGGAACATGGACCGCATCAAGCGCGGGGCCGACGACCTGGAGAAGGAAGGCATCTTCACCGGCAAGTACTGCGTCAACCCGGTGACCGGCAAGGACATCCCCATTTTCGTGGCCAACTTCGTGCTCATGGGTTACGGCACCGGCGCGGTCATGGCCGTTCCGGCCCACGACCAGCGCGACTTCGAGTTCGCCACCAAGTACGACCTGCCCAAGCAGGCGGTCATCAACCCGCCCGAGCTGCACGACAAGGGCGAGAAGCTCGACGCCGGCTCCCTGACCGAGGCGTACACCGCCCCCGGCTTCCTGATCCACTCCGGCGAATTCGACGGAATGCCCAACGAGGACGCCAAGAAGGCGATCGTCGAGCACCTGGACAAGTCCGGCAAGGGCAAGATGGCGGTCAACTACCGGCTGCGCGACTGGAACGTGTCCCGCCAGCGGTTCTGGGGCGCGCCCATCCCGGTCATCTACTGCAAGGAGTGCGGCGTGGTCCCGGTCCCCGAGGACCAGCTGCCCGTGCTGCTGCCCGAGGACGCCCAGGTGCGCAAGGACGGCAAGTCCCCGCTGCCGACCATGGAGTCGTTCGTCAACTGCGACTGCCCCAAGTGCGGCAAGCCCGCACGGCGCGAGACCGACACCTTCGACACCTTCTTCGAGTCCTCCTGGTACTACATGCGCTACTGCGACCCGCGCAACGAGGCCGAGCCGCTGGGCGCCGAGCACCTGGACTACTGGATGAACGTGGACCAGTACATCGGCGGCATCGAGCACGCCATCCTGCACCTGCTCTACTCCCGGTTCTTTACCAAGGCCCTGCGCGACTGCGGCTACGTCAAGAACGCCGAGCCGTTCGCCAACCTGCTGACCCAGGGCATGGTCCTCAAGGACGGCGGCAAGATGTCCAAGTCCAAGGGCAACGTGGTCGACCCCAACGCCATGATCAACCGGTACGGCGCGGACGCTACCAGACTGTTCATCCTCTTCGCCTCCCCGCCGGTCAAGGAGCTGGAGTGGTCCGACCAGGGCATCGACGGCGCGTACCGTTTCCTGTCCCGGCTGTGGCGGCTGGTTGAGGAGCTGGAGGACGTGCTCACGCCCCTGACCCCTGCGGCGCACCAGACCCCCGGCAGCGAAGCGGCCAAGTCCCTGCGCTTCAAGGAGCACGACACCATCCGCCGCGCCACCCGCGACATCGAGAACGAATTCCAGTTCAACACGGTCATCGCGGCCATCATGGAGCTGGTCAACGAACTGTACCAGGTCAAGGACGAGCTCAAGGAGACCGAGCCTGCGGCCCTGTCCTCGGCCATCGCCACGGCCGTGACCCTGCTCTCCCCGGTGGCTCCGCACATCTGCGAGGAGTTGTGGGCGGCGCTCGGCCACACGGCCCACCTGACCACCCAGTCCTGGCCCACTTACGACGAGAAGGCACTGGTGCTGGACGAGGTGACCATGGTCGTCCAGGTCAACGGCAAGGTGCGCGGCAAGTTCGAGGCCCCGAACAACGCCCCCCAGGCCGAGGTCGAAAAGCTCGCCCTGGAACTGGAGAACGTCCAGAAGTTCACCGAGGGCAAGACCGTCCGCAAGGTCATCGTCATTCCCAACAAGCTGGTCAACATAGTGGTTGGTTAGGCGGGTACGCATCGAATTCAAAAGGCCGGGAGGGTGAACCTCCCGGCCTTTTTCATTTGGGGAATGGGAAGAGGGAAGAGAGCGGAAGGAAGAGGGAGGAGCGCGGTAAAGACGTCCGCGCGTCCGCGTCTGATGTACCCCTGTTGCGAGAAGCCGTTTTGCGCTTTTACAGCGCCTTACTTTTTGGCTGGCGCCCCAAAAAGTAAGCAAAAAGTGCGCTTGCGGTGCGGTGGCGCGAAAACAGTGGCCAAGAGCCTGTAAGCGCCTCCCGCTGCCCTGACGGCATGTCTGCCGAGGCAGACTCAGTCGGGCTCCGCTTCGGCGCTTGAAACAGGCTCTAGGCCCCGGTTTCCGAATGACCGCTCTCCGGGCCGGGATTGTCCGAGCGTGGGAGGGATGGCGGAAGAGGCGGGGCGCTGGGAGGTAGGGGATTTGGCGGGAGAGTGTACGGTTTTCTTTTTATGGATGAGAGGGAGAGGGAGGAGCGCGGTTGGTTTGGGCCGCGCGTTCGCGTCTGATGTATCCCTGTTGCGAGAAGCCGTTTTGCGCTTTTACAGCGCCTTACTTTTTGGCTTGCGCCCCAAAAAGTAAGCAAAAAGTGCGCTTGCGGTGCGGTGGCGCGAAAACAGTGGCCAAGAGCCTGTAAGCGCCTCCCGCTGCCCTGACGGCATGTCTGCCGAGGCAGACTCAGTCGGGCTCCGCTTCGGCGCTTGAAACAGGCTCTAGGCCCCGGTTTCCGAATGACCGCTCTCCGGGCCGGGATTGTCCGAGCGTGGGAGGGCGTGTGGAAGAGGCGGGGTGCGGGGAGGTTGGGAGCTTGGCGGGGGAGAGTGCACGGATTCCTTTTTATGGATGAGAGGAAGAGGGAGGAGCGCGGTAATGATATCCGCGCATGAAAGAGACGACAAAAGAGGTGAAACACGCCCTGGCCGATTCAACTCCAGACCATCCCTCTCGCGCCTTTGAGGCGCAGCCTCAAACAGCCGTCAACCCTAAACCTCCGTCCATCGCACCCTGGAGCGCCTTGGGGCGCAGCCCCAACAGCGGCTTTCATACCCCGCCGCTCCGACCGAAGGCCCTCCCATGGAACACCTTTGAGGCGCAGCCTCAAACAGTGGCTCTCCTACCCCGAAGTCCCGTTCGAAGGCCCCTCTTCCTTCGCCCTTCGTACCGCCAAGCAGCACGCAGCGAGCCCTGTTCTGGACGCCTAGAAGCCGACCGCGAAGGGGCGGCGGCTCCGCTCCCGTGGCTCCTCGGTATTCCATAAAAGGGGTGTTTCCGTGGAGACTCGCACTTTACTTTTGATCGGATGGAGCCGCCCCGAGCGGATCGGATTCTCAGCGGCCAAACTCCGGGCGGGGATGTCCCCCCCCCGGCGTTTCTTTGGTTCTTTCTTTTCGCCCGAAAAAGAAAGAACCCCGCCGGGAGGGCTCCAAAAAAACACGGAGGAGCGCCAGCGACGGCTCTCCTCTCCTCTCCTCATCACACAATCAAAAAAGAAGGGTGCGCCCCTCACCGGACCGCACCCTTCTTCAAAAAACAAAAATCCTTTTTAAAATTCAACATCACCAGCCATCACAATCTCACAAAACCTCCCCCCCAAAGTCATATTGTGATGCGCCACTATCTGCTCCCCCTCAAAACCTCAGTATCAAACGTGGTATGCGCATCCCCGACCAAAACCGACTCAAACCCGTGCGCCAACGCGCTCCGCACGGTCGTATCCACGCAAAATTCCGTCTGCAACCCGCAAAAAACAAGCCTCCCGGCCCCCAACCCCCGCAACGTCTCCTCCAACCCGGTATCCCAGAAGGCGTCATAGGAATACTTCCGGGAAACGGTATCCCCGGGCTTCGGGGCGATTGACGAATGGATCTCCCAGTTGCGGGTCCCGGCCTCGCAACAGCTGCCCTCTTCGCGGGTGGTGTGCTGAACATAGTGGACGGGCACGCCCGCCTCTCGGGCCGACGCAATCAAGGCGGCAATGGTCTCGAGGACGCGCTCGCCCTCGAACGGGAACTCGCCGGGGGTTTCGAACATGACGTTCTGGACATCGACGACAACCAGGACAGAAGCGGACATGGGAACTCCTTGGATTGAGGAAGTGAAAGCGCATCTTTCCCGGCAGGCCCGACCATGTCAAGAGGCCGCTTCCCCGCCGAACCCCGTCACCTCTGGACCTTTGGCGCAATTCCCTTTACCATTCGCGAATCACTGAATCCCTGGAGAAAATAATGGCCGCGCTTCGACATATCGCCCTGTTCCTGCTGCTCGCCCTGGCGGGCTGCTCCGGCTACTCCTTCGGCGAAGGAAGCGGCTCGGTGCTGCCGCCGCAGTACCGCGTCCTGGCCGTGAACGAGATCAAGAACCCGACCACCCTGGCCTGGCTGGAGCCGCGCCTGCGCAAGCTCCTGCGCGACGAGCTGAACAAGCGCGGGACCATCACCTGGGCGGACGTCAGGGACGATGCCGACGCCCTGATCACCATCGACATCGAGCGCTACTACCGGCCCACGGCGGTCGAGGGCAAGGACGAGCAGACCCTGCTGACCGAAGCGATCTTCGATTTTCGCGCCGTGATCCGATCCGCCACGGACGAGTCCGTGCTCTGGAACTCCGGGCTGATCAGCCAGACCTGGCCCTACACCGCGGGCAACGGCGCCCAGGCGGACATGGAAGTCACGCGGCAGGGCATCCAGCGCCTGGCCGACCGCATGTCCCAGGACTACTAGGCGGGAGCCATCGTGAACCGGCCCAAATACCTCTTTCTGGTCTGCCCGGACCCGCAGCTCATCAAAACCCAGGTGGCCGAGCGGCTGAAGGCGTCCGGCCAGTCCGGCTGGGAGACCAAGCCGTTCTGGGGCGACGATGACGAGCCCCTGCCTCAGGGGTTCTGGACCGACCTGACCATCAAGTCGCTGTTCCCCCAGCCCAAGGCGCTGGTGGTGCGCCGCGCCCACTCCCTGAAGGCGGACCACTGGGACAAGCTCGACGCCTCGGTCAAGGGGTTGGGCGGCGACATCTACCCGATCTTCTGCCTGGAGGGCGAATGGAAGGGCAAGAAGGCCCCGATCCCTCCGGCCCTGTCCCGCCGCTCCCTGTTCAAGAAGGCCAAGAAGGAAGGGTGGATATGGGAATCGCCCGGCCTGGACCAACGGTCGCTGACCGACTTCGTCAAGGGCTGGGCGGCCAAGGCCGGACTGACCTTCGAGCCGGGCGCGGGCCAGGCCCTGACCATGGCCCTGCCTACCGACGCCGTGGCCGCGCGGCTGGAGCTGGACAAGATCGAGCTGGCCGCGGGCGACGAGCGCGTGGTCAGAAAGGAGCACGTCTCCCTGGTGGCCCGGACCGGCGAAATGCCGTTCTTCGACCTCATGGACGCCCTGGGCAAGCCGGGCGCCGAGGCCTCGGTCTGGAAACGGGTCATCGACGACCACTCCAAGTCCGCCAAGGACCAGATGCTCTTCAACCTGATCGGCTTCCTGGCCAGCCAGGCGCGCATGTACTGGATGCTGGCCCACGGCGAGAATCCGGCGGGCAACCCGTACATGCTCCAGAAGAAGGCCCCGCTGGCCAAACGGCTGGGCGCGCCGGGCGTGGCCCGGATGATCGACCTGGCCATGGAGGCCGAGCTCTCCCTCAAGACCGGCGAGCGCAAGTACGAGGAGGCCCTGGACATGCTCATGGCCGGGCTGATCGACCTGTTCCAGGCCAAACCGCAGCCCCGGCGGTAGCCCATGCCCGACAAGCCCAAGGAAACGCCCCACTACGCCGGACACCGCCAGCGGCTCAAGGCGCGGCTCATGGAGAACGCGCGTGGGCTGGCGGACTATGAAATTCTGGAGCTGCTCCTGGCCCTGACCCTGCCCCGGCGCGACACCAAGCCGCTGGCCAAGGCGTTGATCGAGCGGTTCGGCTCCCTCAAGGAAGCGGTCCTGGCGCAGCCCGCCCAGCTGGACGGGATCAAGGGGCTGGGCGAGGCGACCAAGGCGCAGTGGGCGCTCCTGCAGGAGCTCCACGCCCGGCTGGGCGAGGCCCCGGCGCGGCGCGGCCAGGCCGTCACCGGCCCCCAGGACGTGGCCCGCGCGGCCATGGCCCGGCTGGGGCACAAGGACATCGAGGAATTCTGGGCCGTATTCCTGGACACCAAGAACCGGATCATCGCCTGGGAGCAGATGAGCCGGGGCACGACCAACGCCACCGCCATCTTCCCGCGCGAAATCGCGGCCGCGGCCCTGCGCCTCGACGCCACCTACGTCATCCTGGTCCACAACCATCCCGGCGGCGGCAGCGACCCGTCCGAGGCGGACATCCGGCTCACGGACAAGGTCGCGGACGCCTGCGGCGCGCTGGACATCGAGGTCCGCGACCACCTGATCGTCACGGACCACGACTTCTACAGCTTCCGCGAATTCGGGAGGCTCTGATGTTCGAACTGACGGCCATCGTCCGGGGAAAGGTCCAGGGGGTCTGGTTCCGCTCCTGGACCCGCGAGACGGCCCGCGAGATCGGCGTCTCCGGCTGGGTGCGCAACCTGCCCGACGGGTCCGTGGAAGCCCTGGCGCGCGGCACCGAAGAGCAGCTCGACCGGTTCGAGCAGCGCCTCTGGGACGGCCCGCCCCTGGCCAGGGTCAACGCGGTGGAGTCCCGCCGCGAACCCGTGGACGGTCCCTTCCCGTCCTTCGACGTCCGCCGCTGACGCTCCCCCGCCCCCGTCGTCCTCCTGCGCCCGGCGCATTCATTTCACGATCCTTTCGCGCTCCCGTTCGCGCCTCGCGAAGATTCTCGATTTTACATTAATAATATACTTGCCAACGCGGATTAACGACATATCTTGGGTAACACCATCTGTTTGCACACAAATCAGAGGATATTCATTTGAGTCAGAAAAAGAAGAAATCCCCCATCCGTCCCACCAGCATCCGGCGCAAGCCCTCGGATGGCGAGAACGATACACCCCGCGACCGCGAGACCCCCGGCGAGGCACACCAGGGCGAGGACCTGCCCGACATCATCGAGGCCCTGACCGGCCCGGCGGGCGCTTCGCTGTTCGGCGAGGGCGACGACATGCCCGTCCGCAACCCGGCGGACATTCCCGAGACCCTGCCGGTGCTCGCCGTGCGCGACATCGTGGTCTTCAACTACATGATCCTGCCGCTCTTCGTGGGCCGCGAGAAATCCGTCCAGGCCGTGGACGCGGCCCTGGCCGGCGACCGCTACATCCTCATCCTGACCCAGAAGGACGAGGCGGTGGAGGACCCGACCCCGGACGACCTGTACCGCACCGGCACCGTGGGCATGATCATGCGCATGCTGAAGATGCCCGACGGCCGCCTCAAGGTCCTGGTCCAGGGCCTGGCGCGCGCCAAGGTCCGGCGGTTCACCTCCAACGACCCGTACCACATCGCCGAGCTGACCCCGATCATGGAGCCCGAGGCCGATCCGCTGACCCCGGAACAGGAGGCCCTGGTCCGCTCCTCCCGCGAGCAGTCCGAGCGAATCCTCTCCCTGCGCGGCATATCCAGCGCCGACATCATGTCCGTGCTGAACAACGTGTCCGAGCCGGGCAGGCTGGCCGACCTCATCGCCTCCAACCTGCGTATGAAGGTCGAGGCCGCCCAGAACATCCTGGAGTGCGTGGAGCCGCTGCGCCGCCTGGAGCTGGTCAACGAGCAGCTGCTCAAGGAGGTCGAGGTGGCCTCCATGCAGAACAAGATCCAGGCCATGGCCAAGGAAGGCATGGACAAGGCCCAGCGCGACTTCTACCTGCGCGAGCAGATGAAGGCCATCAAGCGCGAGCTGGGCGACGACGGCGACGAGTCCGAGGAGATGGAAGGGCTGCGCAAGGGCTTGGCCGCCTCCGGCATGCCCAAGGAGGTCATGAAAGAGGCCTTCAAGCAGCTCAAGCGGCTCGAATCCATGCACGCCGAGTCCTCGGAGGCCACGGTCATCCGCACCTATCTCGACTGGATGATCGACCTGCCGTGGAAGAAGCTCTCCCGCGACAGGCTGGACATCAAGAAGGCCGAGGAAATTTTAAACGACGATCACTACGACCTGGAAAAGGTCAAGGAGCGCATCCTCGAATACCTGAGCGTGCGCAAGCTGAACCCGCGCATGAAAGGCCCGATCCTGTGCTTCGTGGGGCCTCCGGGCGTGGGCAAGACCTCGCTGGGCCGGTCCATCGCCCGGTCGCTGGGCCGCAAGTTCCACCGCATGTCGCTGGGCGGCATGCGCGACGAGGCCGAGATTCGCGGCCACCGCAGGACCTACATCGGAGCCATGCCGGGCCGCATCATCCAGGCCATCAAGCAGTGCGGCACCCGCAACCCGGTGATCATGCTCGACGAGATCGACAAGCTCGGCTCCGACTTCCGGGGCGACCCGTCCTCGGCCCTGCTCGAGGTCCTGGACCCGGAACAGAACTACTCGTTCACCGATCATTACCTGAACGTGCCCTTTGACCTGTCCAAGGTCATGTTCATCTGCACGGCCAACATGCTCGACTCCATCCCCGGCCCGCTCATGGACCGCATGGAGGTCATCCGCATTCCCGGCTACACCGAGCAGGAAAAGACCGTCATCACCCGGCGGTACATCATCCCGCGCCAGACCAAGGAAAACGGCCTGGAGCCGGAGGAGCTGGTCATCACCGACAAGCTGGTCTCCAAGGTGGTCCGCGAGTACACCCGCGAGGCCGGGCTGCGCAACGTGGAGCGCGAGATCGGCACCCTGTGCCGCAAGATGGCCCGCAAAAAGGCCGAGGGCGAAAAGGGGCCGTTCAAGATCACGGCCAACAACCTGTACAAGCTCCTCGGACCGCCGCGCTTCCTGGACGATGAAAAGGAACCCATCCTGCCTCCGGGCGTGGCCGTGGGCCTGGCCTGGACCCCGGTGGGCGGCGAGATACTGCACATCGAGGTGACCACCATGCCCGGCAAGGGCAAGCTGACCCTGACCGGCAAGCTCGGCGACGTGATGAAGGAATCGGCCCAGGCCGCCCTGTCCATCGCCCGCGCCCGGGCCGACGTCTACGGCATCGACCCGAACTTCGCGGACAACCTGGACATCCACGTCCACGTCCCGGCGGGCGCGACCCCCAAGGACGGCCCGTCCGCAGGCGTCACCCTGGTCACCGCGCTCATCTCCGCCCTGACCGATACCCCGGTCTCCCCGGACCTGGCCATGACCGGCGAAATATCCCTGCGCGGCCGCGTCCTGCCCGTGGGCGGCATCAAGGAAAAAATCCTCGCCGCCGTGTCCCGGGGCATGAAAAAAGTCCTCATCCCGGCCCAGAACAAAAAGGACCTGGCCGAAATCCCGGACGAACTGCGCAAGCGCATCACCATCAAAACAGTCGAAAAAGTGGACGAAATCTGGCCCCTGGCCCGACTCAAATAGTCCCGAAACAAACACCCAAAGGCCGCAACGGAACTCCGCTGCGGCCTTTTTTTTCGTCTCCCCCCTTAAAAAGACCACCAATCACAACCCCACCGCATCCCTCCCCGGCAGCCAAAGCCCGGTATCGCCGGGCTTTGGCTGCCCGGCCTCCCGCTCCTCCGCCAAGAGATTCCTCTCCTCAACCCGCTTCCGCCGCCCTTCATCCACGGTAAACACCGACTCGCACAGGGCGTCGGCCCGTCCGGCCACCCCGTCGGGGACCGGCGGTTTCCCGTACTTCCGGCGCAGGGCCGGATTCCCGGCCAACGCCGCGACCAGCACCACCAGATCGCGCGCCAGCGGCAGCGCCGGGTTCAACTCGAAGCAGCGGGCCAGGTGGTTCATGCAATCCCACCACTGCCCCTGGTCGTAGAAGGCGCGGGCCAGGTTGTAGTGCAGATGGTCGTCCAGGTCCGTGTACTTGAGCGCCCTGCGGTAGCAGATCACCGCCCCCTCGGGGTAGCCGATCTTGCGCAGGTTGATGCCGAACTCGTTGAACAGGAACTGGTTCTTGCCCGGAAACGGGGCGCGCACCCGGAGCAGCTCGCTGATCAGATTCCGCCCCTTGGCCGACCGCCCGGCCAGGATGTACTCCATGCCCAGCTCGAACAGGCCGCGCATGTTCGTTTCGTCCATGGCCAGGAGCTGGCGCTTGACGCCCGACTCCCGGTGGGCGGCCACCAGCCGGTAATTGCGCCGCTTGGCCGACGGCAGCAGCCGCTCCTCGAAGACCGCCACCTCCGGGGTGTAATGGCGCAGCAACTCCTCGGCGGAGATGTGGCTCTCGTCGCCGAAGGGCAGGTAGTCGCCGTCCACGCCGCGCACGGCGTAGCGGTCCTCGCCCAGCTGGCGGACGAGCCAGAAGTGCACGCGACCGTGGCCGCGCAGGGTGGTCCCCCGGCCGGGGTTCCTGGATTTGGCGGTGGAGAAGATGCAGCACAGGGGGCCGCTGCACCCGCGTTCGGGGCGGCTGTTCAGGCGGCCGTCCAGGGAAACGTGCGGATCGATGCTCATGGGTCACCTCGGCAGGAACCTCGCGTCCCGGTCCGTCCGTCCCGACCGCGCCTTTCCCCGACGCGGACCGGAACGTGTGCGAACGGACCGGACCGATTGTCCCTGCGCCGTGCCGGCGAATCCCGCTCTCGCCTGGCGCAATGCAATGGATGAAACCCGTTTCCGGGCGACCATTCCACCCCGTTGTCCCGATTCTTATCGGACCGGAGCGCGGAACCCTTTAGCGGGGGAAAGCGGATAAGGCGGATTTTAGGAGACTAGTCCCTGCGGCCGTGGGGCTTGAGGTCCACGCGCCCAATGCGGTCGCGGCGCACGCCGCCGGAGCGGGCGCGGCCCGCTTCCACGGACGTCCCGATGGGGCTTTCGTCCAGCTCCACCCGGCCGGACCCCGCGGCCAAGAGCTCCCTGGCACGCATGGCCACGGCAGGCGGCACGGGCGGCTTGCCGAACCGCCGAAGCAGCCGGTCGTCCTCGTCCAGCCCGATCATCAGCCGAAGCAGGTCCCCGGCGACCTTGAGGTCCGGGTTGCAGGCGTTGGACCGGACCAGGTAGTCCATGCACCGGGTCCAGTCGTCATTCTCGTAGTGGGCGCGGGCCAGGTTGTAGAAGAGGTTCTCGTCGTCCCGGGCGAAGTCCAGGGCGCGGGTGAAGAAGGCGATGGACGCCTCGAACTGGCCGCTTTTGCGCAGGGCGATGCCGAAGTCGTTGAACAGGAACTGGTTGCGCCCCTCGAAATCGGTCCGGACCCCGGCCATCTCCGCAAACAGCTTCCCGGCGCGATCGGTCTCGTTGCGGCTGACGTAGACCAGCCCCAGCCCGAACAGGCCGGTTATCGCGTTCAGGTCCAGGACCGCCGCAGTGTCGCGGCCGCCCTTGGCCTGCATGGCCGGGATGACCATCTCCTCGTAATAGGCCAGCTCCGGGGTGAACTCCACGGTCAGCTCGGCCACGGAGACCGGGCGGGCGTCGCCCTTGGGCAGGTGGCGGTCGCCCAGCAGCCGGGCGGAGAACGACTCCATGCCGGTCTGCTCCAGGAACCAGAAGGCCCGGCTGTCGTGGGTGCGCGTGTTGACGCCCATGCCCATCTTCACCGACCGGTTGGAGGAAAAGGCGCAGCGGACCACGCCGTCCGCCATGTAGGCCCAGCCCGACGGCCGGGGGGTCCGCGCCCCGGCGTCCGGGGTGTCGAGATGCAGCGCAAAGAAGTCGTCGCCCATTGAGATCCGTCCTTGGGTTTTCCGGGCAGGAGCCCGGCCTGCATACTTTCCCATCCGTTCGGCGGAGTGTAAAGGATTGTTTTCCGGCGGCAAGGGGTGGACATGCGCGGCCCAGGCATTACCTTGATGCCGGGCCGCGCCATTGCCAGCCCAGCCCTTTTCAGCTATGCAAACCCTCTGCCGGGGCGACCCGGCACGGATCAACCGTTCTGGAGCGATACGATGCCCATATTCGAATACAAATGCGACGACTGCGGCCACGAATTCGAGGAACTGGTCTTTGACCGCGACGAATGTCCTCCCTGCCCCAAATGCCAGTCCGCCAAGACCGGCAAGCTGATGAGCGCCGTGCGCTCCAAGGTCGGCGGGTTCTCCCCCGACGCCGGGGGCGATTCCGGCCCGGCCGCGCCCAGCGCGCCTTCTTCCGGCTGTGCGGGCTGCTCCGGCGGCAACTGCTCCAGCTGCCACTAATATTCCCCGAAAGACCAAGGTACGAACCGATATGAAAAAGCTCACCATCGCCACCCGAGGCTCGGCCCTGGCCCTGTGGCAGGCCAACCACATCAAGGACCGGCTCGAAGCCGAGCACCCCGGCCTTTCCGTGGACCTGCTCAAGATCAAGACCAAGGGCGACAAGATCCTGGACGTTCCGCTGGCCAAGGTCGGCGGCAAGGGGCTCTTCGTCAAGGAGATCGAGGAGGCGCTGCTGGACGGCCGCGCCCAGCTGGCGGTCCACTCCATGAAGGACGTGCCCACCGAGCTGCCCGAGGGGCTGGAAGTGGGCATCATCCCGGAGCGCGAAGCGCACACCGACACCCTGTGCTCGGTCAAGTACGACGGTCTCAAGGACCTGCCCCGGGGTGCGGTGGTCGGCACCTCCAGCCTGCGCCGCCAGTCCCAGATCATGGCCCTGCGGCCGGACCTGAAGATCGAATCCCTGCGCGGCAACGTCGGCACCCGCGTGCAGAAATTGCTCGACGGCGAGTTCGACGCCATCATCCTGGCCACCGCCGGGCTCAAGCGCCTCGGCCTGTCCGCGCCCAAACAGGAGATCCTCTGCCCGCCCGACTTCCTGCCCGCCGTGGCCCAGGGCGCGCTCGGCATCGAATACCGCATCGACGACACCGAGCTGCGCGAGATGATCGCGTTTCTGGACCACCCCGCCACCAAGCACCAGGTCCTGGCCGAACGCGGCTTCCTGACCGGCCTGGACGGCGGCTGCCAGGTACCCATCGCGGCCTGGTCCGTGATCGAGGGCGACATGGTCCGGCTGACCGGGTTTGTGGCCGATGTGGACGGCTCCCGTCCCATCCGCATGATGGCCGAAGGCCACGTGGACAACGCCTGGGACGTGGGCATGGTTCTGGCTGGCAAGGTTCTGGAAGCGGGCGGCAAGGCGATCCTCGACGAGGTCTATGCCCGCGAAGCCCGGTAGCACCATCGTCTTTGCGCATTTCTAGAGAAAACTTTATATGAAAAAAATCAGCAAAATCAGACTGATGGGTGACCGTTACCCGCGCGCCGGGGTACCCGGCCTAAAGGTTTCCAAATATTTGCCGATAAAGTCAGCAAGAAACGTGTTTGCCACTCCATGCAAGGAGGTACGAATCATGGAAGTTGCTGGTTTTGAAGCACAAGGCTCGAATTTAGCCGATCAGATCAAGTCGATCCGAAAGGTCCGCCTCCAGCGCGAGGTGCTGGAAAATCCTGAAATGGCCCGTGAACTGGTCAAGGTGGAAGCTACCGGGACGTACAACGCCAGGGGCGATGTGGTTCAGGCTGTGTCCACGGACTTGGGTGACGCGTAGTGCGGCCCCCGCAAGAAGAGTAGGCCGGTCAGCGTGAAGCTGACCGGCCTACTCTTTTTTTGGGGGCTGTGAAGAAAGAAAAAAGAGAGAGAGAGAGAGAGAGAGAAGAGGAAGAGAAGAGGAAGAAGAGGGGAGGAGAGCCGTCGCTGGCGCTCCTCCCTGTTTTTTTGGAGCCCTCCCGGCGGGGTTCTTTCTTTTTCCAAAGCAAAAAAGAAAGAACCAAAGAAAAATGCTTTGGGGGGTCATCCTCGCCCACAGTTTGGCCGCTGAGAATCCGATCCGCTCGGGACGGCTCCATCTGATGAAAAGTAAAGTGCGAGCCTCCACGGGAACGCCCCATTTATGGAATACCGAGGGACCTCGTGAGCGGAGCCGCCGCCCCTTCGCGGTCGGCTTCTAGGCGTCCAGAACAGGGCTCGCTCTCTGCGTCCTGACGGAACGCCGTGCGAAGGAAGAGGGCCTTTGAACGGGACTTCGGGGTAGGAGAGCCACTGTTTGAGGCTGCGCCTCAAAGACGTTCCATGGGAGGGCCTTCGGTCGGAGCGGCGGGGTATGAAAGCCGCTGTTGGGGCTGCGCCCCAAGGCGCTCCAGGGGAGGTCCGTTGGACGGGGCGTGGTTGATGGAGAGCCGCTGTTGGGGCTTTGCCACAAGGCGCTCCGGGGTGCGATGGACAAGGCGATGGGGTGACGGCTGTTTGAGGCTGCGCCTCAAAGGCGCGAGAGGGAATGGTTTGGAGTTGAATCGGCCAGGGTGCGTTCCACCTCTTTTGCCGTCCCTCTCATGCGCGGACGTCTTTACCGCGCTCCTCCTTCTTCCGCCAAATCCCCAACCTCCCCGCAACCCTCCTCTTCCCCACACCTGCCCACGCTCGGACAATCCCGGCCCGGAGAGCGGTCATTCGGAAACCGGGGCCTAGAGCCTGTTTCAAGCGCCGAAGCGGAGCCCGACTGAGTCTGCCTCGGCAGACAATGCCGTCAGGGCAGCGAAAGGCGCTTACAGGCTCTTGGCCACTGTTTCCGCGCCGCCGCACCGCAGCGCACTTTTTGCTTACTTTTTGGGGCGCAAGCCAAAAAGTAAGGCGCTGTAAAAGCGCAAAACGGTCTCCCGCAACAGGCAAAACCCCAGTCGCGGACGCGCGGCCCAAACCCACCGCGCTCCTCCTCTCATCCATAAAAAGAAATCCGTACACTCTCCCGCCAAATCCTCACCCTCCCCGCAAACCACCTCTTCCTCCATCCCACCCACGCTCGGACAATCCCGGCCCGGAGAGCGGTCATTCGGAAACCGGGGCCTAGAGCCTGTTTCAAGCGCCGAAGCGCAGCCCGACTGAGTCTGCCCCGGCAGACATGCCGTCAGGGCAGCGAAAGGCGCTTACAGGCTCTTGGCCACTGTTTCCGCGCAGCCGCACCGCAAGCGCACTTTTTGCTTACTTTTTGGGGCGCAAGCCAAAAAGTAAGGCGCTGTAAAAGCGCAAAACGGTCTCCCGCAACAGGCAAAACCCCAGTCGCGGACGCGCGGCCCAAACCCACCGCGCTTTTTCCTCTTCCCCTCATCCATAAAAAGAAATCCGTACACACTCCCGCCAAATCCCCAACCTCCCCGCAACCCTCCTCTTCCGCCATTCCTCCCACGCTCGGACGGTCCTCGTCCGAAGAGCGGTCATTCGGAAACCGGGGCCTAGAGCCTGTTTCAAGCGCCGAAGCGCAGCCCGACTGAGTCTGCCTCGGCAGACATGCCGTCAGGGCAGCGAAAGGCGCTTACAGGCTCTTGGCCACTGTTTCCGCGCCGCCGCACCGCAAGCGCACTTTTTGCTTACTTTTTGGGGCGCAAGCCAAAAAGTAAGGCGCTGTAAAAGCGCAAAACGGTCTATCTCAACAGGCAAAACCCCAGACGCGGACGCGCGGACGACATTGCCGCGCTTCTCCCTCCTCATCCGCAAGGCTCAAGCTCCCCCCTACGGCTGGAGGCCCGGAGTCCCGGAAGCCCCCTTAAATCTTGATGTCCGCGCCTTGGAGAAAACCGATGAAGTCGGTGACGCCCGCTTTGCGGGCAAGGACGTAGTTGGCGGCGTAGCGGGCGAAGGTCAGTTTGCGGCCGTAGATTTGGTATTCGGTCTGCGGCCCGGCAAAGGCCCAGCCGAAGTGGGCGGCCACCGATGGGTGGATGGGCTGTTCGAACTCCGGGAACGGGTCGCCCAGGACGGCGAGAGCGGCGGCATCGGGTTCGGGCAGGCCGAGCTCGCGCAAGATGGCACTGGCCGCGTGGTTTATGAGGCGCGGGCCGGGATGGTTGACGGTGTTGAACAACCGCTCGGTGCCGAGCCGCTCCTCCATGAAATCCATGTACTTGATCGGGGTGCGGGCTTCGCGTTCGCGCTCCAACCGCAGGGTCTCGCGAAGCAGGGCGTCCAGGTCGTACTTTGCCGCGAGGTCGGTGCGCAGGTAGAGCAGAATCGCCTCGTCCTCGGACAATCCCCGGTCTATGTACCCGTCGAGCAGTTCGCACCGGTAGTCGAACCCGGCCTTGCCCGACCAAGTGGGCCAATACCCCTTGAAGAACATGTTCGGGATGCACAGGGAACGGGCGGTTTGCGGCAACTTGCCGAGCAGCGATTCGGACGCCAGTTCGTTCCATTGCGGGCCGAGGTACTGGTACAGGAACAGGGAACAGCGGGCCAGATCCGCGTCCGGGATCGGCTCGCGCACGTAGTTGGTGAACAACCGGCATTCAAAGCGCGCGGCGAAATCCGGGCACAGGTTCAGCCGGTCGATGAGCGGCTCGCCCTGGCAATTGGCGTGGACGATGCAAAGTTCCCTTTCCATGATCATTCCGGTCCTGCGAATTGGTTGATTTTCCAGATGGATAGCACGGAAAGTCCAACCCGGCAACCATTCTTGCCGGTTTACAGGCGTGTCCCGAAGGGGTATTTCACCCGGACCAAACAATCACCAAGGAATCCGACATGGAAACACGACTCGAAGAGGTTCTCGCCTCCATATCGCCTGTTGACCGCACCCCCGAGGCCGAGGGCCAGGCCCATCTCGACAATCTGACCAAGCCCATCGGCAGCCTCGGCAGGCTGGAGGAGCTGGCCCTGCAACTGTTCCTGGTGCAGGGCGGCGCGCCCCAGCCCGATCCCATGCGCATCTACACAATCGCGGGCGACCACGGGGTGAACGAGGAGGGCGTCAGCCCCTACCCCCAGGAGGTCACGCGCCAGATGGTCCTGAACTTCCTGAACGGCGGGGCGGGCATCAACGTCCTGGCACAGACCGTGAGCGCTCAACTGTTCGTGGTGGACGCGGGTTGCTGCGGCGGTCCCTTTGACGAGCATCCCGCCCTTATCCGGGCCAAGGTCGCGCCCGGCACGGCCAACCTGGCCAACGGCCCGGCCATGACCCGCGAGCAGTGCATCGAGGCGCTGCTTCTCGGCGTGTCCCTGGCCGACCGAGCCCATGCGGACGGCGTGCGCGTGCTGGCCACGGGCGACATGGGCATCTCCAACACCACCCCGTCCACGGCGCTCTACTCCGCGTTCCTCGGCCTGGACCCGGCGGCCCTGACCGGCCCCGGCGCGGGACTGCCCGCGGCCAGCCTCCCGGCCAAGACCGCCGTTATCCGGCGCGGCCTGGAAGCGAACAAGCCGGCCATCGACTCCGGCGACCCCGTGTCCATCCTCGCAGCCCTCGGCGGCCTGGAAATAGCCGCCCTGGCGGGGTTGATCCTCGGCGGGGCCAAGAACCGCCAGCTCGTCTGCGTGGACGGTTTCATCTCCACCGCCGCCTACCTCAGCGCCTGGAAGATCGCCCCGGCGGTCAAGGACTACTGCGTCATCTCCCACGGCTCCGCCGAACCCGGCCACGCCCAGGCGGTCAAGGCCATGGGCCTCAACCCGTACCTGCACCTCGGCTTCCGCCTCGGCGAAGGCACCGGCTCCGCCTGCGCCCTCTTCCTCGTCCGAGCCGCCGCCAATATCTATAACAACATGGCCACTTTCGCCTCCGCAGGCGTCTCGGAAAGCAGCTAGAGGAAAAGCAGCCTCCGGGCCTCCAGCCAGGGAGGAGGCTTGAGCCTTGCGGATGAGGGCGGTTGCGATCGGTATTGGGGAGGGGGGAGCGCGGTAAAGACGTCCGCGCGTCCGCGTCTGGGGTTTTTCCTGTTGAGATAGACCGTTTTGCGCTTTTACAGCGCCTTACTTTTTGGCTGGCGCCCCAAAAAGTAAGCAAAAAGTGCGCTTGCGGTGCGGCTGCGCGAAAACAGTGGCCAAGAGCCTGTAAGCGCCTCCCGCTGCCCTGACGGCATGTCTGCCGAGGCAGACTCAGTCGGGCTGCGCTTCGGCGCTTGAAACAGGCTCTAGGCCCCGGTTTCCGAATGACCGCTCTCCGGGCCGGGATTGCCCGAGCGTGGGAGGGATGGCGGAAGAGGGAGGAGCGCGGTAAAGACGTCCGCGCTTGAGAGGGACGGCAAAAGAGGTGGAACGCACCCTGGTCGATTCAACTCCAAACCATTCCCTCTCGCGCCTTTGAGGCGCAGCCTCAAACAGCCGTCATCTCCAAACCTCCGCCCATCGCACCCTGGAGCGCCTTGGGGCGCAGCCCCAACAGCGGCTTTCATACTCCGCATGTCTTACGAAGGCCCTCCCATGGAACACCTTTGAGGCGCAGCCTCAAACAGTGGCTCTCCTACCCCGAAGTCTCGTCCGAAGGACCCTCTTCCTTCGCCCTTCGTACCGTCAAGCGGCAGGGAGCGAGCCCTGTTCTGGACGCCTAGAAGCCGACCGCGAAGGGGCGGCGGCTCCGCTCACGAGGTCCCTCGGTATTCCATAAAAGGGGCGTTTCCGTGGAGACTCGCACTTTACTTTTCATCAGATGGAGCCGCCCCGAGCGGATCGGATTCTCAGCGACCAAACTGTGGGCGGGGATGCCCCCCCAAAGCACTTTTCTTTGGTTCTTTCTTTTTTGCTTTGGAAAAAGAAAGAACCCCGCCGGGAGGGCTCCAAAAAAACAGGGAGGAGCGCCAGCGACGGCTCTCCTCTTCCTCTTACTCGTACTCTTCACAAAAAAAGAAGGCCCCCATCCCCGGGGGCCTTCCATCTCAACCTTTCACAACCGCAACCAACCACATCGAATCCCCCGGCTGGGGCCAATCCCCGCACCACTCGGGGGCTTCAAATCCGGCCTCGGCCAAAAGCCGCTTGACCTCCGCCTCCTCCCACGCCTTGGTGGTGGACCGGTACACCACCGTCCCCCCCCTTTCCAGCCGGACATGGAACCGCTGCAACGCGACCCCCTCCTCCTCATACCAGAAGTTCTCGGTCAGACAGACATACCCCTCGTCCGCAAACAGCCCGCCCTCTTCAGCGCGGGTCTGGGTGGCACCCCCCTGCCCGACGGCCCGGACCGCCTCGGGGCGTTGCAACTCCAGCAACAGCACCCCGCCGGGGTTCAACGCATGGAAACACTTGGCGAGCAGCCCCCGCGCCTGGTGCGGCGAAAAGACGTTGAATTCGCCATAGACCATCATGGCCAGGTCGAATCCTTGGCCGAAATCGGCCTCGGTCACGTCCGCCAGCCTGAACTCGCAGCCGGGCAGGCCGACCTCGCGCCGGGCGTAGTCGATGGATGCGGGGCCGAAGTCCAGCCCGACGTAGCGGCGGCAGCGGGCCGCCAGCTGCCGGGCGTAGAGACCGGGCCCGCAGCCGAGGTCGAGCACGGCGGGGGCCGGGCAGGGGAAGCGGCGGGCGATCCAGTCCGCCTGGGCCCGGACAAAGGGCAGGGACCGGCTGGCCAGGTCGTGCTCCTGGCTGAGGTGTTCATTGAGGATGCGCGCGCTGAACGCGGGATCGTTCCAGGGGATCTTGTGCACGCCGTCCCACAGGGCGGCGGGTTCCGGGGCCACGCCCGGCATATCGACTATTCTATTGTTCATGATTCGCTCCGTTGAAAGGGACAAGGGGCCGCCGTTTCCGGCAGCGGGCCGAGAGCCGTATGGCAAGGTCAGGAGCGCATGGAGACCGGATAGCGCAGGGCGTGCGCCGGGTCAACGGAGGAACATCAAGTTTTCTAAAGAAGGGCCGATAAGAGGGGTACGCGACCAGCACGGAGGAAGGTCATGTACATCGAACTGGACACCACCCAGATACAGGGGAGCGGCGTCTACGAGCTGCTCCCGGAGGACCCGGCGCACGAATCCATCGTCGGCCCGGCGGGCGACCTGGTGGAGATTTCCAAGGAGGCGATCAAGGCCTTCCGCGAGGCGGCCATCGAGCCGATCAAGAACGGGACCTTCACCCTGGACCGGCTGGAGCAGCGCATCAACACGGTCCGCGCCGAGATCGCCCACATCTGGAACTCCGCCCTGCCCGACGAGGAGAAGTACCTCCAGATATCCGCCCGCCAAAACGAGATCGCCCTGCTCCAGGCGGGCCAGTTCACCTTTGCCAAGGCGGGCTTCCCGCTGTCGGTCTAGCCTACGGCTTGCAGATCTTGCAGGGCCGGAACCCGGCCTTGAGCGCGGCCTGACGGGTCGCGAAAACCACCGTGCAGTTCTTGCAGTTGTAGTGCCTGCACCCCGCCTGGTGGAATATGTGTGAATTGCGGTTGCCGTGATACTCCGCCTGGGCCACGGTCAGCGGCGCGGGCGTTGAGACAATCCGCTCCCCGGCCGCCGCCCCGACGGCCAGCGACAGCAGGAGCAGGCAGCAGACAATCGATTTTCTCATGGCTCCCCCATACGCCCCCACAGGCAAAAAATCCACAGCCCGCGAAAAAGGGCGCCGGGAGTATTCCCGGCGCCCTTTTTCGTGCCTGAAGACCGCTATTTCAATCTCGGCGGTCCGAGCACGATCATCTCGGCGATGGTGTGGTCCACCTTGGGCAGCATGCGCAGGTTCTTGCCCACGAACTGCATCTCCAGCATGACCAGGTCGCGATAGAGCGGGGTGCGGTCCACGGTGGGCACCGGGTCCATTCCCTCGGTCAGCTCCTGGCAACGGTAGCAACCGGGGAAGCGAATCTCCTGGCCCGTGTTGCGGATGAGCATGTTGGGCACGCCGTGCATGCGGCAGATCATCAGCCGATGCTCGTACAGGCCGCAGACGCCCTGCTTCTCGTCGATGTTCAGCGGGCACATGAGGTGCGGGCGCTCGCCGCGCGCCAGGGCCGCCTGGGCCTGGTCCACGTACTCGCGCGCCTTTTCCCGGATCGTTTCGAGGCGGTCGGCGGGGAGCTTGTTCAGCCCCTCCCACATGTACGCCCACTCCACGTAGGTGTGGTGCTGGAAAAAGGACAGGCAGCAGTTGTCCGTGCACCCTTCGCAGCTCATGCCGATGGGCTGGGCCACCTCGTCGTAGCGGGCGACCATCTTGTCGTATATGGCGGCCAGCTTGCGGAAGGCGGCCTTGGGGGTCAGCTTGTTCATTGAATGTCGATGTGGTTGAGGATGCGCTCCACGCACGCTTCCGGGGTCAGCCGGTCGGTGCGGACCGTGAGGTCGGCCGCCTTGCGGTACAACGGGAGCCGCTCGTTGTAAAGGTCGACCATGGTCTTGCCGGGGCCGATGGCCAACCCCCGGTTCTCGCCGCTGCCCACCCGCTCAAGGAAGGTGGGTTCGTCGATGTCGAGCAGCACGACAGGGCCGAGCTCCTTGAGCCGGGCCACGGCGCGTTCGCCGTAGATGACCGAGCCGCCGGTGGAAATCACCGTGCGGGTCAGGTTCAGGCCGGAAACCAGCTCCTCCTCGATGCGCAGAAAGTCGTCCAGTCCGTAGCTGTCCATGATCCCTTGCAGGGTCAGGCCGTAGTAGGATTCCATGTACCGGTCGGTGTCCAGTTGGCCCCAGTCCAGCCGCGCGGCCAGCAGCCCGCCCAGGGTGGACTTGCCCGCGCCCGCCATGCCCACCAGGGTGATGCACGGCTGCAAAACCTTGTCGCGCTCGATGCGGTTGAAGACCATGCCTACTCGCCCCGGACCAGGCAGACGCGATCCTCGCCGTCGCGCTCGGTGACCAGCACGTTGACGTGCTCGTCGCCCATGGTGTCGAGCCGCTTGCCCACGTAGTCCGCCTGGATGGGCAGCTCGCGATGGCCCCGGTCCACCAGGACCAGCAGCTCCACGCGCCGGGGCCGCCCGTAGTCCAGGATCGCCTCCAGGGCCGCGCGCACGGTCCGGCCCGAGTAGAGCACGTCGTCCACCAGCACGATGGACGCCCCGTCCACGTCGAAACCGATCTCCGAACAGTTGATGGTCGGGGCCAGCTCCAGGTTGGTGGTCCAGTCGTCGCGGTACAGATTGATGTCGAGCTTCCCGAGGGGAATCTTGCGCCCCATCCGCTCGTCCAGGAGCTTCTTCAGCCGCTCGGCCAGGTCCGCGCCGCGCCGCTGGATGCCCAGGATGGCGAGTGAGGCGTCGTCGCCCCGCCGTTCGTAGACCTCGACGGCCAGCCGCTCCAGGGTTCGGCTCATCTCCTTGTCGGACAAAATGGTGCCGCAGTCTTTCATCATCCCAAGCCTCGCTCGTGGCGTTAACGGTTGAAGGAACTTTGGAAATTAGCCCATCCCCCAAGGGGGGTCAACTTCCGCCCGCAGGCCGTCGCAACTTTCGATTTGACAAAGGGTACTATTGATCTTACCTCTTCAATTCCCGACCACAATTAGGAGGCATTATACATGTTCGAAGTCACCGAGGCTGCCCAGAAGCAGCTTGAAGGGTATTTCCAGGACAAGGAAGCGTCCCCCATCCGCGTGTATCTCGCGGCGGGCGGCTGAGCAGGCCCGCGCCTGACCCTGGCTCTGGATGAGCCTAACGATAAGGATGAAGTGTTCGAGACCGCCGGTTTCACTTTCCTGATCGACAAGGAGCTGGCCGCACAGGTCGGCAACGTCAAAGTCGATATGACCTACTACGGTTTCGTGGTGGAATCCGAGAACCCGGTGAGCGGCGGCGAAAGCTGCAGCTGCTCCTCGGCTGGTTCCTGCGGTTCCGCCGGTTCCGGCGGCTGCGGCTGCTAGCGACCGACACGCTGCATTGCAAAAAGGCCCGGACCCTTGCGTATGAAGATACGCTTCGGTCCCGGGCCTTTTTTGCGCCTTGTACCCCCCTTCCCACCCGCCGACCTCCCACCCGCCCCTCTGCGCTGACTTGAGGCTTCTCCGTGCAGCCGACACCTTCCCCCGGCGCGGCTCCGCCCTATTGTAAGGTAATGGGGGAGCCTGGCCAGCCGGGCAAACGGGAACCGATCGCATTTTTTAAGCTCGTTATGTCGGCTGGTTAGGGGCAACTCTCGGGGCTATCGATCATTTTTCTCTTTACATCGGATAGATGAAACTTATTGTCTTGGGACACGAAACCATTCAGGAGTATGAATATGATCACAGTCACCGAATCGGCCCAGAATGAACTGACCAAATATTTTGCGGACAAGGACGTACAGCCCATCCGGGTGCATCTGGCGGACGGCGGTTGCGCCGGTCCCCGCCTGGCCCTGGCCCTGGACGAAGTCCGCGATAACGATAAATCCGTCCAGCAGGGCGACTTCACCTTCCTGATCGACGCCGAGCTGGCCGAGGCCACCGGTGCGGTCGCCATCGACATGACCGCCTACGGCTTCACCGTCGATTCCGAGAACCAGGTCGGTGGCGGCGGCTGCGGCTGCTCCTCTTCCGGTTCCTGCGGTTCCGCCGGCTCCGGCGGCTGCGGCTGCTAGCTGGGGATACGACGCCATCCGCGGCGTTGCTGCAAAAGGCCCGGACCCTCGCGTATTGAGATACGCTTCGGTCCCGGGCCTTTTTTGCGCCTTGCGGCTGACGCCGTCTCCCCAGCTAGCCCATCTCCCGTCCACATAATGGGCAGGGTCGCCCTGCGGGCTGCTGCCTTTTAAAGGCAAGCGGGGCAGCGAGATCGAGGACTTTCAAAATAAAAAATGGACTCGGATTTCTCCGGTCCCTTTCCAAATGCAAATCCCATGGAGCGCCTTTGGGGCGAAGCCCCAAACAGCGGTTCTTGTCGCCCAGAGGCAGGTGCAACGGACCGGCGACGTGGCCGGATGACCGACGCCCGCCGACATCAGGCTTGGGAGAGTGGTGCTGATGCGCCGCTATCGCAAGCCGCACCCGACATTGCCGGAAACCAAAAAGGGCGGTGCTCGCATGGCACCGCCCACTTCGATTAGGACCGCAATCCCGGCCCTGACAGCCGGGTTAATCGAAAGTCCTGCTATCGACGAGCCGGGGCGCATCGCACGGCAGGGTGCCGGGTGCGCAGGTCTCGACGACTGGTTTCAATTTCATCACTGCCTGGAAGTCGGCAATGAAGGTTTCCGTATCGAAAGGTTCCGCCGTTTCGGCCAAAACCACGAGAACGTCCCTGCCCTTAACATGCTTTACGAGAATCTGCCAGCCGGAAATGCACCCGTATTTGGCGAAAACCGCGCCCGCCTGGCCCGGATAGATGAACTGCCCCTTGACCTTGGCCGTGTCGTCGGCCCGCCCTTTCCATCCGGTAAGCTTTCTGGCCGTGCGGCCGCAGCCGCAGACCGAGATATCGATGGACGACAGGTCGCCCGTGGCCAGCCGCACCAGCGGATAGTCGGTGAAAAACGGGGTGACCACCACCTCGCCCACCTCGCCGTCGGGCAGCGGCAGCCCGGTGGCCGGGTCGCATATCTCCACGTGCCGGTAATTGGACAGGTGCATGCCGCCCAGCTCCCGGCACTCGTAGGCGATGCAGCCCACGTCCGCCGTGCCGTACCCCTGGCGCACGGTGATGCCGAACAGCTCCTCCACCTCGGCGCGCAGGGACTCCGGCAGCGGTTCCGCCGCCACGTACGCCTTCTCCAGATGAAAATCCGCGCGCGGGTCCAGCCCCAACGCAATGGCCTTCTCGCCGATGACCTTCAAATAGCTGGTCATGCCCACGAACGCCGTGACCGGAAGCCCGGTCAAAAACTCGATCTGCTTCTCGGTGTTGCCCGGACCCGCCGGGATCACCGCGCAGCCGATGTTCCGAAGCGGCTCCTCCAGCATCAGCCCGGCCGGGGTCATGTGGTAGGAAAAGGTCATCTGCGCCAGGTCGCCGGGCCGGAACCCGGCGGCGAAAAACCCCTCGGACCACGCCCAGTAGTCCGGCTCGCGCCCCTCGGGATCAAAGATCGGGCCGGGCGACTGATAAATGCGTTTCAGCTCGCCGGGCTTGCAGTCCAGGAACCAGCCGATGCCGTGCTCCCGCTGCCACTCGATGATGTCCCGCTTGCGCAGCGGCGGAATCTTCCCGTAGTCGTCCCAGTCCTTGAAATCCTTGGCGCACGCGCCCATCCCGTCCAGCCGCGCCCGAAACTCGCCCGACGCCCGCTCCGCCGCCAAGAGCACGTCCTTCACGCCCTTCCACTTGCGCTTCATCCGCTTCTCGCGCGGCTCGGTCTCATACTCGGTGTAGTACATGGATGATGCCTCCAGGGATGCCTCCGGCGGCCAAGGGGGAAACCCTTTGAAAAGGGTTCTCCCCCTTGGAACCCCCTTCCTAAACTTTATATCGCTCCGCCTCCGGCGGAGGGCCTCCAGTAAAAATATGCCATGCCACGGTACGACAGAAACCCGTTTCTCGCCACCACCATGCCCCCAAATATCTTCGCCCACGCACGCCCCCTATAGGCGCGGCAGCAAAGCGGCCCCGCGCCCAGCACCGTAACCGCACAGAGGTTTTCGAGAGTGGGTCGAATGTGCATTTTCTCGCCGGGGGCTTTCACCGCAGCGTAGCCGTCTACGTGAGGATGAAAGCCCCCGGCGAAAAATGTGCAGGCGGCCCGCTATCGGAAGCCGCCGCTATTTACCCAAGCCAGCGTTTCCTGCGCCGATAATGCTTAACATCCCTATAGCTTTTTTTGTCGCCCGCATTGCCCATGCCCAGGTAGAACTCCTGGACGTCGGGGTTGTCGAGCAGCTCCCTGGCCGAGCCGTCCATGACCACGCGGCCGTTCTCCATGATGTAGGCGGTCTCGGCCACGGACAGGGCTGCGCGGGCGTTCTGCTCCACCAGCAGGATGGTCACGCCCTCCTTCTGGTTGAACCGCTTGATGATGTCGAAGATCTCCTCCACCAGCAGCGGAGCCAGCCCCAGGGACGGTTCGTCGAGCAGGAGCAGCCTCGGCTTGGCCATGACCGCCCTGCCGATGGCGCACATCTGCTGCTCGCCGCCGGACATGTAGCCCGCCAGCTGCTTGCGCCGTTCCTTGAGGCGCGGAAAATACTCGTAGACCAGGGCCAGGGAGTCGGCCATCTCGCCGCGCGGACGGGTGAACGCGCCGCAGCGCAGGTTCTCCTCCACGGTCAGATCCTCGAAGATGCGGCGGCCCTCCATGACCTGGAAGATGCCCTTGCGCACGATCCTCTCCGGCACCAACCCCTGGATCGGCTCGCCGCGATAGACCACCGCGCCGTCCGTGACCTCGCCGTCCTCGCACTGCAACAGGCCGGAAATGGCCTTCAACGTCGTGGACTTGCCCGCCCCGTTGGCCCCCAGCAACGCCGTGATCCGACCCTCCGGGCAGGCCAGGGACAACCCCTTCAGGACCAGCACCACGTCGTTGTAGACCACTTCCAGATTCTCGACTCGCAATATCTCGTTCACGCTTGCCTCCGGCGGCCAGGGAACCTTTTGAAAAAGGTTCCCTGGACCCTCCAAAACTTCATGTCGCGCCGCAGCGACGCCGTGCGGAATCGTCGTTGACGTAGGCGGCGAAAGGCAGGTTTTGAACTGAAAACCATAACCTCGCGCCCGCACCTCCACGCCGCCCTCTCTCATTCTCTCAACCCGCCCCTTCCCTGGCGGCGTGGCGCCAAAAAGTTCTGGAAGGGGGTCCGGGGGAAACCTCTTCCAAGAGGTTTCCCCCGGTTCGCTTTCAACTTTAGTGCCCCAGCCATTCGGCGCGGCGTTCGAGGATCTGTTCCTTGACGAAGGTCAGTTTGCCGTCCCGGATGGTGTAGAGGAACACGGCCATGTTCGGGCGGTGGTCATCCGGGAAGTAGGAGATGAGCGGGGCCAGCCCCATGGGATCGAAGTCGCGCAGGGTCTCCAGGGAAGTCTTGAGGGACTCGCCGGTCAGTTCGCCGTTGGCCAGCGCCCGCTTCATGCCTTCGGCCATGACGAGCATGGACACGAAGCCGCGCGTGTAGTGGGTCATCTGCGGCTCGTTGCCGGTGAGCTCCATGATGACCTTCATGCCGGGCACGTCCTGGCCGTAGACCGCGGCGGCCTGGTTGGAGTAGGAGCCGTCCGCGTCGCTGCCCGCCAGCTTGGGCAGGGTCTCGTCCGTGCCCCAGATGTTGGTGAAGAACACGGTGTCCATGCCGATGTTCTTGGCCGACTTGAGGATGACGGACGTGGACGGGGTGGTGCCGCCGACCCAGCAGAAGTCGGGGTTCTTTTCCTTGAGGGGCAGCAGCTCGGTGGTGGCGTCGATGGCGTTCAGGGCCACGTTGGCCTCGCCCACGATCTCGAAGCCGATTTCGGCGGCGTATTCCTTGCCGCCCGCGATGGGCGCCAGGCCGTAGGGATGGTCGGGGTAGACCAGGGCCAGCCTGGGGGCGCGCTCTTCCTTCCAGTTGTCGCGGAAGTACTTGAGCGCGGCGCGCATCTGGGTGGTGTAGTCCGCGGCGATGAAGAAGTTGTAGGGGGCCACCTTGGGGTCGGTCAGGTGCGCCGAATAGGACGCGGACAGGTTGGGGATCATGTCCTTGGCCAGGGTGCGGACCAGGGCCTCGGTCACGGCCGAGCCGAACCCCTGGATGCAGACCACGTGGTCGGTGTTGACCATCTTCTTGTACAGCGAGAGGCCCTGCTGCACGTTGTAGGCCGTATCCTGGAGGTCGAATTCGACCATGCGGCCGTCTATGCCGCCCTGCTCGTTGATGTACTTGGCTCCGCCCTTGAGGCCCTCGGCGTAGGGCACGCCCACGGACGAGGTCGGACCGGAGAGGTCGATGAGCCCGCCGACCCGGATGGGGGTCGCTTCCTTCTTGGTGGTTGCAGCCGGTTTCTGGTCCTCGCCTCCGCAACCGAAAAGCATCAGCCCGGCAAGAAGCAGGACGCAGGTCGCGGTTATGATTGTACCAACCCTCATTTCGAACTCCTAAGGGTTTGAGGTTGACGCGCCCCCATACCTTCGAGGCGTCGTTTGATATGTTCACCCGCGCGTTCGCGGGATTGCCGCCGCAGCCCCGCCCTAGTGGGCGAAGGGATAGAGTTTCCAGTACGCCTTGACCAGCCGCCAGCGGTGGGCCAGCCCTTCCGGCTCGAAGATCAGGAACAGGATCAGCACCAGGCCGAACACGCCCTCGCGCAGGGCCACGATGTACTGGGAGATGTCCGGCAGGAACGCGGACAGGGTGTTGGCCAGCGCGTTGAGCACCTCGGGCAGGAGGACGATGAACACCGCGCCGAAGACCGAGCCGAGCACCGAGCCCAGCCCGCCGATGATGATCATGGCAAGGTAGGAGATGGACAGCCCGATGTTGAACTGCTCTGCCGAGATGTAGCCGGTGTAGTGGCCCCACAGGCCGCCCGCCACGCCCGCCAGGAACGAGCTGACGCCGAACGCGATGAGCTTGTACCAGAACAGGTTCACGCCCACGATCTCGGCGGACAGGTAGAAGTCGCGGATGGACACGAAGGCCCGCCCGTACTTGGACCGCATGATGTTGGTGACCATCAGCAGGGAGGCCGCCGCGAAGAACAGCAGCAGGAAGTACATGCGCCCCTCGGAATCAAAGGAGAAACCGAGCAGCGAGGGCGGGTCGAGGAGCAGGCCGTTGGAGCCGCCGGTGAGCGCCCCGCCGTGCAGGAACACGTATTCCAGCACCAGCTGGGCGGCCAGGGTGGCGATGGCCAGGTAGATGCCCTTGAGCCGAAGCGACGGCACGCCGAAGACCATGCCCACCATGGCCGTGATCAGCCCGCCGGTGAGGATGGCCAGGGGAAACGGCACGCCGTGGAGGGAGCACTGGCCGGCGGCATAGGCCCCCACGCCGATGAACGCGCCGTGGCCGAGGGATATCTGGCCGCACACGCCGGTCAGGAGGTTCAGGGAGACCGCGCCGATGACCGAGATGAAGATCAGGTTCATGATCGAGGTCTGGTGCGTGTTCAGGATCAGGGGCGCGACGCAGAGCAGGACCAGGAACAGCCCGATCACGAGCTTCTGGAACCCGGACTGGAAGACCTGAGCTTCGCCCTCGTAGGTGGTGAAGAAGAGACCGCATTTGCCCTGCATGGCTAGACCCTCTCGATCTCTTTGGTCCCGAACAGACCGTATGGCTTGATCATCAGGATGACCACCAGGACGATGAACGCCGCCACCTCGCGGAAGCCGCCGAGCCCCAGGAACTGGCGGGCCGCGCCGTCGCAGACGTTCTCCAGCACGCCGATGATCAGCCCGCCCAGCGCCGCGCCGAGCAGGGAATCCAGCCCGCCGAGGATGACCGCCGGAAAGACCTTCAGCCCCAGATGCCCGATGTGCGAGTTGATGCCGTTGATGTTGCCCAGGATCACGCCGCCCACGGCGGACACGATGCAGGCGATGCACCAGCTCATGGCGAAGATGTTCTTGATGCCGATGCCCATGGACTGCGCGGCCTGCTGGTCGAAGGCCGTGGCCCGCATGGCGATGCCGGTGCGCGAATACTTGAAGAAGACCGAGAAGATGGCGAAGAGCACCGCCGAGAGGATGAAGGCCGCGATGTACACCGGGGCCACGGGCAGCCCGGCGATGACCACCGGCTCGGTGGGCAGGACCTGCGGATAGACCTTGATCTGCGTGCCCCAGAAGAGCTGCACCAGGGATTTGAGCACCGAGCTCATGCCCACGGTGACCATGATCACCGAGATGTGCTCCTCGCCGATGAGCGGCCGGAGCACCATGCGCTCGATGGCCAGCCCGAGCAGCACCGAGAAGGCCAGGGTGAGCAGGAACGCCCAGATGAACGGGATGTTGAACTGGACCGTCAGGGCGAAGCAGACGTACGCCCCGACCATGACCAGCTCGCCCTGGGCGAAGTTGACCACCTTGGTGGCCTTGTAGATGACCACGAAGCCGAGCGCCACCAGGGAATAGATGGAGCCGACCACCAGGCCGTTGACGATGAGTTGCAGGTAGTATTCCATTAGCCCTCCATGTCCTCGATGCGAATATCGCCGCACATCTGCCGCACCCGGCCGTCCTGATAGGTTATCTCGGTCTGAAGATTCAGCGCGCAGGCGTCCGTGTAGAGCGCCTCGATGAGCGCGCCGTAGCGTTCGTTGATGGTCTTGCGCCGGACCTTGCGCGTGCGGGTCAGCTCGCCGTCGTCCGGGTCCAGCTCCTTGTAGAGCAGGCAGAACCGCTTGATGCGCGTCTCCTCGGGCAGGCTCGCATTGGTCTTGGCCACCTCCTCGCGGACGAGCGCGTAGACCTCGTCCTTGGCGGCCAGGTCCTGGTAGGTCGTGTAGGTGATCATCCGCGACTCGGCCCAGTGGCCCACAATGGCCATGTCGATGCACAGGATGGCCGCCGTATAATCGCGCCCGTCGCCCAGGACCACGGACTCGCGCAGAAACGGCGAGAACTTGACCTTGTTCTCCAGAAACTGGGGCGAGAACCGGGTGCCGTCCTTGAGGTGCATGACGTCCTTGAGGCGGTCGATGACCACCAGCCGCCCGTTCTCGTCGAAGTAGCCCGCGTCGCCCGAGAGCAGCCAGCCGTCTTCGGTCAGGGTCTCGCGGGTGGCCTCCTCGTTGCGGTAGTAGCCCAGGAACACGGCGGGCGACCGGGAGACGATCTCGCCCTCCTCGGTGATCCTGACCTCGGTCTCCGGGATGGGCGCGCCCACGGAGGTGAAGTCCACCTCGCCCTCCTTGTGGATGCAGGAGATGCCCGCGATCTCGGTCTGGCCGTAGATCTGCTTCAGGCGCACCCCGATGGCGTGGAAGAACCGGAAGATGTCCGGGCCGAGCGCCGCGCCGCCGGTGGTGGCGCTGCGCATGCGCGAGAACCCCAGCCGGTCGCGCAGGGCGCGGAACAGCCCCTGGTCGGCCAGGAAATACTTGAGCTTCAGCCAGGCGGACGGGGTCCGGCCCGCGAACACGGTGTCCACGTACTCGTACCCAACGGGCAGGCAGAGGTTGTACAGAAACCGCTTGAACGGGGTGGTCTCCATGATGTCCCCCGCCACCTTGGCGGCGATGGACTCGTACACGCGCGGCGGGGAGAAGATGAAGTGCGGGCCGATCTCGCGGGAGTCGGCGGTGGCCGTGTCCGGCTCCTCCGGGAAGTTGACGCAGAACCCGAAGAGCAGGGCCGAGGCCACGGCCATCATCTGCTCGCCCATCCAGGCCAGCGGCAGGAAGGAGACGAACTCGTCGCCCGCCGACTTGGGGTCGTACTTGCCCAGGTTGTGGGCCATGGACAGCAGGTTCCGGTGGGACAGCACGGCCAGCTTGGGGCGGCCCGTGGTCCCGGAGGTGGTGGCGATGAGGCACGGGTCGTCCGGCTTGACCTTGCGCGACAGTTCGCGGAACCGGTCCACGCAGTCCTTGCACTTCTCGCGGCCCAGGCGGCGCACCGAGTTGAAGCTGCACAGCCCGCGGACCGAGCCCTCGTAGGCCTTCAGCCCCTTGGGGTCGTGGTAGACGATGTGCGCGAGGTTCGGCAGGTTGCCCCGGAAGGAGAGCATCTTGTCCACCTGCTCCTGGTCCTCGGCCACCACCAACCGGCACTCGGACAGGGCGAAGACGTACTCGATCTCCTCGGCCGGAGAGTCCTGGTACAGGCCCAGGGCCATGCCGCCCAGCCCCTGGATGGCCAGCTCGGCCCAGATCCATTCCGGGCGGTTGTTGCCGATGAGGATGACGATGTCCCCGCGCCCCAGGCCGAGAGCTTCCAGGCCGCAGGCGAATTCGGCGGTGATGCGCAGGGATTCCTGCCAGGATACGGGCTGCCAGACGCCCCACTCCTTTTCGCGCAGGGCGGTCTTGCGGGGTCTCTCCTCGGCCTGCCGCGCCAGCAGCCTGGGCAGCGTGGTCATATATGGTTTGGCCATGAACGTTCCTTCTCCTTGTCCGGCGCGGGGCCGGTGCATCCGTGTATCGGGTCCCGGGGCAGGCCCGGGCCTGCCTCCTGTTCGCGCCGCGCCCCCTTTCGGGCCGGCGCGGCGGGACCTATCTCCCCATGAACGCGGCGTCCTCGGTGCCCAGGTAGGCGGCGATGACGTCCTTGTCCGCCTGCACCTCTTCGGGCGTGCCCTCGGCGATCTTGGACCCGAAATCGATGACCACGACCTTGTCGGAGATGTCCATGACGACCCCCATGTCGTGCTCGACCAACAGGACGGTGACGCCCCATTCCTCGGCTATGTCCAGGATATATCGGGCCATGTCCTCGGTTTCCTCGAGGTTCATGCCGGCCATGGGCTCGTCCAGCAGGATGAGCTTGGGCTCCGCCGCCAGGGCGCGGCCCAGCTCCACCCGTTTCTGCACCCCGTAGGGTAGTCGCCCGGCGTGCTGGTGCCGGTAGGGCGAGAGGTTCAGGAAGTCGATCACGTCCTCCACCCGGCGGCGGTGTTTGCGCTCGGTGCGCAGGGTCCGGCCGAAATAGAGGATGGAGGAGAGCAACCCGTAGTTGATCTGGCTGTGCCGCCCGACCATCAGGTTGTCGAGTACGGAGAGGCCCTTGAACAGGGCGATGTTCTGGAAGGTGCGCGAAAGCCCCAGCTCCGTGCGCTTGTGCGCGGGCAGGGAGAGCAGGTTTTCACCGTCCAGCGAGATGGAACACGGTCCGCGCGCGCCACCGTCGGGCATGTAGCGGCCGCTGATGCAGTTGAGCATGGAGGTCTTGCCGGCCCCGTTGGGACCGATGAGGGACGCGATGGTCCCCTGCTCCACGGAGAAGGACACGCCCAGGAGAGCGGCGATGCCCTTGAAAGTGAGCGTTACGTCGCTGACGTCAAGATAGGCCATAATCGTTCCATTATGGTCTTGAAGCCCGCCGTCTCAGACGACGTTTGCACGGCCCGTCGGTGAATGTCGAAACACCGCCGGGTCCATATGCTGCCGGATGGCCGGACGGACTCTTAGGTCCACTCCCCTTCGAAATCTTCGGGGGCGACCAGTTTGTAACCCCTGTCCTTGAGCGCCGTGGCGACCGTGGACGGGTCTTCGGTATCTATGCGGACGACCACTATCCTGCGTCCGTTAAAGAAGAAGGTGCCGGTGGAGATGATGGATATCTTCATGTTGGCGATGACCCCCGCGACCTCGTAGAGAACGCCGGAACGGTCCTCGACCTCCAGGGTCAGGCGGCTGCCGCCCTCGCGGTAGCCCATCTCCTCGGCAAGCACGTCGAGCATGACGCTGCGGTTGATGTACCCGATGAGCTCGCCCTCGGCGCCGACCACGGCCAGTCCGGCCAGGTTCATCTCGAACATCATGTCCGCGGCGCCCTCGATCTCGGTCTCCGGGGCCACGGTCTTGATGTCGGTGCGGTAGATTTTCTCCACCGTGAGTTTGCTCATGAGGTAGTTGATCTCGTGCTTTTCCAGGGAAGTCATGATGCTCGGCAGGGCGGCCATGATGTCCTCCTTGCGGACATAGCCGACCAATTTGCCCGTGTCGTCCACCACCAGCAACATCCACAGCTTGCTGTCGTCAAGCTGCTTCTGAGCATCCTTGACCAGGGTCTGGGGGGTGACGGTGACGAAGTCACGAAGCATTTTCAGTCCGACGTACATGATATCCCTCCTTGGCGGAGCACCGCAGGCTCCATGTTGGCCGTGAATGGCATAGATTCGTCCCGGATGGATACACGTTTTCATTGAACGGCGCAATTCCAACCGTGAACGGCGCACCCGGCCTACGGTAGACCTAAAAACCTGTTTTTGAAACACAAGTCAATAGTCAAACAACTGTTTTGCCTAAATAACCCGAAACGCACACCGCAACTGTTCACCCATGGAAGCATTGACATTTGTGTTCGTTTGGATGATTTGCAATACAGATAACAAATCGAGCGCCCTGCGCCATAGCCGACTCCGACGAGCGAGCAAGCCCATGACCGCGCAAGAAATGGAAGCAGCGTTCCCCTCGGCCAACGTCCAGAGGGAAAACCAGAAGGTCATCCGGAAGGCCATGAACCTGTTCATGCTGCTCTTCCTGGTCGTCATCTTCCTGCTGGGCGGAGGCGCGGCCGTCCTGTACCGCATGGACATGCGCTCCTACGTCCAGGAGCTGATGTCCCTGGAGGTCCACTCCCTGGACCTCCAGGTGGCGGCCATCGACAACGCGCTGACTTCGGTGGTCGGGGACGTCCTCTTCCTGGCCGAGGAGAACGAGCTGATCCTGCACCTCGATTCCGGCGACCCGGCACTGGTCCGCGACATGCGGCGGGAGTACGAGCGTCTGGCCAAGAACCGGCCTGCCTACGACCAGATCCGCTTCCTCGACGCGACCGGCATGGAGCGGGTCCGGGTCAACAACCGGGACGGCATCCTCCGGCCCGTGCCCGAAGCCGAGTTGCAGGACAAGGGCAACCGCTATTATTTCCGCGACTGCTTCGCCCTGGACGAGCGGGCCATCTATCTCTCTCCCCTGGATCTCAACGTGGAGAACGGCCAGGTGGAGCAGCCGCCCCGGCCCATGATGCGCATCGGCACCCCGGTCTTCGACTCCGCGGGCAACAAGCGGGGCATCGTCCTGATCAACTACGCCGCCGCCGATATGCTTGAGCACATCCTCCGGGCGGGCATCGTCGCCGACGGGACATCCATGCTCCTCAACGAGGACGGATACTGGCTCCTGGGTCCTGACGAGACCAAGGAATGGGGGTTCATGTACCTCGACAAGGGGGACGCGACCTTTGCCCGCGACTTCCCGGACGAATGGCTGAGGATGCGCGACGCCGAACAGGGCCAGTTTCGCACCGGCAACGGGCTGTTCACCTTCAGGACCATCCACCCCCACAAGAAACTGGCGCGATTCGGCAAGAGCCTCAATGCCCAATGTCCCGCGCCCGGCAAAGACGGCAAAGGCCCCTACCACTGGGTGCTGCTCTCCCGCATCGGGCCCGAGGTCCTCAACGACTTCACCCGCGCCCTGCTGATCAAGCTCTTCCTGGGCGGGGGCGCGTTGTTCATGGCCGTGGCCCTCGGCGCGTGGAACCTGGCCCTGGCCGTGTCCCGCCGCCGCCTCTACCAGGCGCAGCTCTTCGCCATGGCCATGTACGACGCCCTGACCGGCCTGCCCAACCGCAAGCTGTTCTTCGACCGGCTGGGGGGAGGCATCGAAAGCGCCCGGCGCTACGGACGCAGGCTCGCCCTGCTCTACGTGGACCTGGACGGATTCAAGCAGGTCAACGACACCATGGGCCACCAGACCGGCGACGAGCTGCTGGTCCAGGTGGGCAAGGCCCTGCGCCGGACGGTGCGCAAGTCCGACACCGTGGCCAGGCTGGGCGGCGACGAGTTCGCGATCATCCTCTCGGAGGTCGGGAGCGTCGAGGAAGCGGTCAAGGTGGGCGAGAAGATCGTGGACGAGCTGTGCCGTCCCTTCGAGCTGCGCACGGCCACGGCCAAGGTCGGGGCCAGCGTGGGCGTGGCCGTGTTCCCGGACCACGCGTCCCAGGCCGACACCCTGGTCCGGGGCGCGGACAAGGCCATGTACCGATCCAAGTCCAAGGGCAGGGGAACCTGCACCGTGGCCGAGGCTGTTTCGGCCTGATCCCGGCTCAACCCTGGCCGGAAAGCCGGTGGAACAGGCTGGCCTGGGCGCAGCAGCCCGATAGGCCGAGCGCCCTGTACACGCGGCCCATGTCCACTGCCTCCCGAACCACCGACGCCAGGTGATCCAACGCGTCCTCCATGTCGAAGGCGGTCTGGATCGACTCCAGCGGCGACAATCCCTTGTCCATGCGCAGCTGGTCGATGAACCAGCGGCGGAACCCGTCCGCGTCGAACACCCCGTGCAGGTAGGTGCCGAGCACCCGCCCGTCCGGGCGCATGTAGCCCAGGGGGTTGCCCGCGTTGTCGCGCAGGGCCACGCGCAGCTCGTCGGACAGCGGCTCGGTGTGGCCGTGGTGGATCTCGTAGCCGTGGACCGGCAGCCCGGAGGCCGAGTGCACCCCGAGGGTCCGGGTCAGGGTCTTCTCCGCGGCCAGGGTGGTCTGCACGGGCAACAGCCCGAATCCCTCCACCCGGGTGGTCTCGGACTCCAGCCCGTAGGGGTCGTCCACGGTCCGGCCGAGCATCTGGAACCCGCCGCAGATGCCCACGATGCGGGTCCGTTTCTCGGCCAGGTCGCGCAGCACGGCGGCCATGCCCGTGCCCTTGAGCGCGCGCATGTCCGGCACCGTGGACTTGGAGCCGGGGATGATCACCGCGTCGGGCGTGCCCACGTCGCGGGCGTCGGCCACCACGCGGATGCGCACGTCCGGCTCGGCGTGGAGCGGGTCGATGTCGTTGAAATTCGAGATGCGCGGCAGGTCCAGGACCACGATCTCCACGCACCGGTCCTCCGGGAACTTGTCGCCCTCGGGCCGGAACCCGTCCTTGAACGAGACCGAGTCCTCCTCGGGCAGCCCCAGGGAATGGATGTACGGCACCGTGCCGAGCACCGGCTTGCCCGTGCGCTCGAACATCTGGCCGAAGGCCGGGTCGAGCAGCGAGGCGTCGCCACGGAAGCGGTTGATGACGTACCCCTCCACCAGGGACCGCTCCGCCGGGGTGAGCAGGCTCATGGTCCCGACGATGGAGGCGAACACCCCGCCCCGGTCGATGTCGCCGGTCAGCAGCACGCGGGCTTCCGCGTAGCGGGCCATGGCCATGTTCACGATGTCGTGGTGCTTGAGGTTGACCTCGGCGGGGGAGCCGGCACCCTCCAGGACGATGACGTCGTGCTCGTTGGCCAGGGAGTCGTAGGCGGCCTTGACCGCCTCCCAGGCGCGGGGCTTGAAGTCCACGTACTGGCGCACGGACATGTTGCCCACCGGGCGGCCCATAACGATGACCTGGGACCCGACGTCCGAGCCGGGCTTGAGCAGCACCGGGTTCATGCGCACGTCCGGGTTCAGGCGGCAGGCCATGGCCTGGGTCACCTGGGCGCGCCCCATCTCCCCGCCCTGGTCGGTGACGTAGGAGTTGAGCGACATGTTCTGGGCCTTGAACGGGGCCACGTCGTACCCGTCCTGGAGCAGGATGCGGCAGAAGGCGGCGGCCAGCACGGACTTGCCCGCGTTGGAGCTGGTCCCCTGGATCATCAGGGCCGGGGTCTTGCGCGCCCGCCGGACCACCGGCCCGCGCGCCGTGCCCGAGACCGCCTCCATGGCCCGGATGAGCCGCTCGTTGGCGTCCTTGTCGCGCACGGCCACCCGGAACCAGTTGTCGTCCAGCCCGGTGTAGTTGCCGCACAGCCGGATGCCGATGCGGTGCTCCATGAGCAGCCGGTCGCGCAGCCATCCGGCGTCCTGGCCCACGCGGTCCATGCGGCAGAAGAGATAGTTGGCCGTGCCGGGGTGGACCTTGATGCCCGGCACCTGCCGCAGCCCGGCGGCCAGGGCGTCGCGCAGCAGCCGGGTCTGCTCGCGGGTGGCAGCGGCGTAGCGGTCGTCCTTGAGGCAGCGCACCCCGACCTTCTGGGCCAGGGTGTTCACGGACCAGGCGGGCATGTTCCGGCGGATGCGCAGGACCACGTCCGGGTCCGCAAAGGCCAGCCCCAGCCGCAGGCCGGGAATGGCGTAGAACTTGGTCAGGGAAAGGACGGTGACCACGTTGGCGGGCCGGTCGCGCACCAGCCGGTCGGCGTCCTCCGGGAGAAATTCGGCAAAAGACTCGTCCACCACGAACAGGGACTGCGGAAACATGGCCGCCACCTCGCGCAGGTCGTTGGGCGGGACCAGCGTGCCGGTGGGGTTGTTGGGGGAGCACAGGAAGACCAGGGACGGGGTGGCCATGAGCGTGCCCATGGACGGGAAGTCCACCCGGAAGTCGTCGGTCATGGGCGGCTCCACCACGGACAGCCGGTGCACCCGGCACGCCCTGGCGTAGTCCACGTAGGTCGGCGCGGGGATGACCGCCTGGCGGAACCCCTTGAGCGCGGCGATGGCGAAGAGCAGCTCGGACGCGCCGTTGCCCGCCACCACCTGGGAGGGCCAGACCTTGTACCGCTCCGAGGCGGCCATGACCAGCGCGGTGCAGTCCGGGTCCGGGTAGGCGTCCACGTCCTGGAGCGCCTGGCCCACCACCTGCCCCAGCCACGGCGGTGGCCCCAGCGGGTTCACGTTGGCCGAGAAATCGAGGATGTCTTCGGGCGCGCACCCGGCCTGCTCGGCCATGCGCCGCACGTTCCCCCCATGGGCGAACTTGCGCTCGTCCAACACATCGGGTATCCCCGCGAAAAGATTCTGCTTTGTCATGAAAACCCGCCGCTTTCGCGCCAACTGTAGAGAAATTCGAGACTTTTCATTTGAATACGCGCAAAGCGTTCGGGTGTCCACTTCAAGGGCGGGCAAAACGGGAGTGAGGGGAAAATAGCGAAGGGAACTATTGAAGAACCAGAGCCAGCACCCCCAGGAGTATTCCGCAGCACAAGAGCCGGTAGGCGTATGTCAGCAGCCGCTGGCGCTTGAAAAAGATCGCCTCCTCCCGAATGTGCCGCTCGTAGGGGTTGTCGGTGCTTTGTTTCAGCGAGGTCAGCCCGTACCGGGGACGCAGGACCACCAGGCTGACCATCACGGAACTGAGCAGCAGGAACAACGACGCGTAACAGGCCCAGCGGACATAGGCGGCGGTCTGCGGGGCGGGCTTGAACAGACCGCCCACGAGACCGACGATGGCCAGCGCCGCGGCGGTCAACACCGCGGCAAAGGCCTGTAGATGCGTCTGCCGCGTCGCCCGGTCATTGGCGGCCACCCGCAGGCTCTCGCGAACCTTGGCCTCTATGGCCGGGGTCGCCTTGCGCGGTTTCCTTTTTTCGCTCATCGCACGCCCGGGACGCTAGAGATAAATCATGCTCTTGCAATAGGAACAGTAATAGGACTCTTCCCAGTCCTCCTCGGCCTCAAACGGCTCGGGGCCGGCTTCATCGATGCCCGCGCGGTCACCGCCGATGCGGTGCGGGCTTCGCCTTCTCAGAAAGCCGGTCCGGTCGGAATCCACCGCCCCCACGAGGGGAGACATGAACCCGCACTCACCGCATTCCGGACAAGGGTCCGTCTTGTAATCGAAGTCCACTTCAGCACCTCCGCACACTTAGACATCGCACCCATAGAACCCACAATACAGCACACATTGTATCGTGTCCATGGATCAGTCCATGGATCAGTCTCCCCCTCCGGGATCACAACTCGCGCCGACAACCATTCCCGGCCGGACCGCGGCTTCCGGCTGGAAAATTCCGTCCGTTTGTGCGACCCTGCCGCCAGGCGAAACATCACGATCATACGGAGACTCATCATGTGGAAGCGCGCGGTATGCACCAAGGACTGCCCGGACACCTGCGGCCTGCTGGTCAAGGTGGAGGACGGGCGGATCGTCAAGGTCAAGGGCGATCCCGACCATCCCTACACGCAGGGATTCATCTGCCGAAAGGGGGCGCGGTTCCCGGAACATGTGCACGGTGAGGCGCGGCTCACCACCCCGCTCAGGCGCACCGGGCCCAAGGGGAGCGGCGAGTTCGCGCCCGTGACCTGGGACGAGGCCCTGGACGAGGTCGCGGCCAACATCCGGCGGGTGGCGGACGAATACGGGCCGGAGGCGATCCTGCCCTACTCCTACGCGGGCCACATGGGGCTGGTCCACCGCCACGCGGGCCACGCCTTCTTCAACAAGCTCGGCGCAAGCGCCCTCGGCTACACCATCTGCGGTCCGGCGGCCACGGCCGGGTTCAAGGCCAGCCTGGGGTCCGGCCCGAGCACCGAAATCCAGGAGTCGGCACAGTCCGACTACATCGTCATCTGGGGCAACAACACCCTGGTGACCAACGTCCACGCCTGGCCCCACTTCACGGCGGCCCGCAAGAACGGCGCGCGGATCGTGGTCATCGACCCCTACCGCAACCCCACGGCGGCCGAGGCGGACCTGCACCTGATGCTCCGCCCCGGCACGGACGCGGCCCTGGCCCTGGGCGTGATGCGCGTGCTCATGGACGAGGATCTGCTGGACCGCGAATTCATCGCCGAGCGAACCATCGGCTTCGACGCCCTCAAGGAGCGGGTCGCGCAGTGGCCGGTCTCCCGCGCGGCCGAGGTCTGCGGACTCGACGAAGCGGCCGTCCTGGCCTTTGCGCGCGGCTACGGCCGGGCGCGGGCGCCCTACATCCGCACGGGCTGGGGACCGGCGCGGCAGCTCCGGGGCGGCATGGCCATGCGCGCCATCTCCCTGCTCCCGGCCCTGGTCAACGCCTTCGGCCCCCCCGGCGGGGGCATCACCCGGTCCCTGGGCGGCGGGCCGGGCAAGGCCGCCAGCCTGCTGCGCACGGACCTTAGGCCCGAGGGGACGCGCACGGTCAACATGGTCCGGCTGGGCCACGCCCTGACCGAACTCACGGACCCGCCGGTCAAGCTGCTCTACAACTATCTCTCCAACCCGGCGGCCGTGGCCCCGCAGTCGGCCGTGGTCATGCGCGGCCTGGCCCGCGAAGACCTGTTCACCGTGGTCCAGGAGATGTACATGACCGACACCGCCAAGTTCGCGGACGTCATCCTGCCCGGCGCGAGCTTCCTTGAGGTGGGCGACGTGTACGGCTCCTACGGCCACAACTACGTCCAGGTGGCGCGCCCGGTCATCGATCCGGTGGGCCAGAGCCGCCCCACCCTGCGCATCTTCCAGGACCTGGCCGCGCGGCTCGGCTTCACCGAGGAGGTCTTCACCCTGACCGAGGCCCAGTGCATCGAGCGCACCCTGGCCGAGTCCGAGTCCGAATACATGGCGGGCGTGGACCTCGATGCGCTCCGGGCGGGCGATCCCGTGCGCCTGTCCGTCCCGGCCAATCCCTACGCCGACGGATTCAGGACCCCGTCCGGCAAGGTCGAGTTCTTCTCGCAGTCCATGGCCGACCAGGGGCTGGACCCGCTGCCCGACGGCGAGCCGTGGCGCGACCCCGAAGGCGGCGACGCGTTTCCCCTGGAGTGCCTGACCCCGCCCCACCCCCTGCTGCTCAACTCCGCCTTCAACGAGGTGGAGGCCATCCGGGAGCGGATCGGCGGCCCCAGGGCGCTGATTCACCCCAGGACGGCCTCGGCGCGGGGGATCGTCCAGGACGCGCGCATCCGGGTCTTCAACGGGCGCGGCGAAACCGTGGTCCGGGCCGAGGTCACGGAGGACACCCGCGAGGACCTGCTGGTCATCGAGGGGCTGCACTGGCCGGGCGAACGCCCCGGCACCGGCTCGAACCAGCTGACCAGCCAGCGCATCACGGACATGGGCGACACCTGCGCCTTCCACTGCAACCGGGTCGAGGTCGAACCGGCCTAGCCTCGGTTGCCGGAACGGACGGTTCGCGTTGCCTTCCCGGACGCTTGAGGGTATGTAGGCGTATTGTCCGCACTGCCGGGCGTCCCTGAACCATAGAGATCATGCGAACCATACCGGCGCTCATCCTCCTGATCCTGCTCCTGCCCCTGGCCTGCCCGGCGGCGGAGGACCCGCCTTTTCCCTTTGACGACCCTTACAAGGCCACGGTCCTCGGCACCCCGCCCGAGCTGCGCTACCACTTCAAATCCCCGGTGCGGCCCGACACCCTGGCCGTCCGCATCCAGGACCGCAACGTGCCGGAGCTGTTCGAATACAGCCGGGACATGTTCTTCACCACGGCCATGCAGTCCGGCCCGGCCCCGCTGCTGTTCCTCATCGCTGGCACCGGCGCGGAGCACAACTCCGCCAAGATGGCCTTCCTGACCCAGGTATTTCACGAGGCAGGCTTCCACGTGGCCGCCCTGTCCTCGCCCACGCACATGAACTTCGTGGTCAGCGCCTCGGCCCACGGCGTGCCGGGCTACGTGCCCTACGACGTGGAGGACCTCGACCGGGCCATGCGCTGGGTGCGCAGGGAGCTGGCCGGAAACCACAAGATCACCGGCTACTCCGTGGCCGGATACAGCTTGGGCGCGCTGCACGCCGCCTTCCTGGCCGAATGGGACACCCGCAAGCACGATTTCGATTTCGACCGGGTGCTGATGATCAATCCGCCCGTCTCCCTGTACAGCTCCGTGACCAAGCTGGACTCCTGGCTGACCGCCGAAAACCTGGGCAAGTCAACGGTCCACCAGAAGATCGAGGAGTTCATCGACCGCCTCTCCGAATACTACCTCAAGGCGGACGTCACCGACCTGGACGACGACTTCATGTACGACATGATCATCAACGTGGACTTTCAGGACCAGGACCTCAAGACGCTCATCGGCGCGGCCTTCCGGGTCTCCTCCTCGTCCATGATCTTCACCTCGGACGTGCTGCTGCAGGCCGAGTACCTGGTCCCGCCCCAGGACTATCCGCTCAAGACGTCCACCCCGCTCCTGCCATACGCCCAGCAGGCCTTCGGCATCAGCTTCGAGGACTACCTGGACGAATACCTGCTGCCCTTCGTGCAGTACCGTGAACCGTCCATGGACCGGGCCACCCTGCTCCGCAACTCCAGCCTGGAATGCATCCGGCCCTTCCTCGCGTCCTCGGACAAGGTCTCCGTGGTGGGCAACCGGGACGACGTCATCCTCCGGCCCGACGACCTGCGTTTCCTCGACGAGGTTTTCGGCGACCGCGCGCACCTCTTCGAGCACGGCGGCCATTGCGGCAACCTCATGTACCCGCCCTTTGTCCGGGCCATGATCGCGGGGGTAAAGCCTTGAGCCGCGCCGCCCCGCTCCTGCTCCTGTTCCTGCTCCTGGCCCTTTCGGCCTGCGGCCCCAAGGTCGTGGACGTGGTCGATCCCCAGGCCGATCTCCAACCCACCGGGTTCAAGGCCAAGGCGCACCACTGGCCCGACCCCGACTCCGAGGCCCTGCGCTTCCTGGTCATCGACGACCCGTGGGAAGGGGTCAACCGCAACCTGTACGAGGTCAACGCGACCCTGGACAAGTACGTCATGCTCCCGGCGACCAACGTCTACACCACCGTGCTGCCCCAGCCGGTGCGCAAGGGTATTTCCAACGTCTACGGCAACCTCAACGAGATGCCGACGGCCCTGAATTCCATACTCCAGGGGCGACTGGAAAAGGCGTTCATCTCCTTCTCGCGGTTCTTGATCAACTCCTCCTTCGGCGTTCTGGGGCTCATGGATCTGGCCTCGGACAATGAAAAACTGCCGCGCCAGAGCGAGGACGTGGGCCAGACCCTGGGCTACTGGGGGGTCGAGCCCGGTCCGTACTTCGTCATGCCCCTGCTCGGCCCGTCCAACGTGCGCGACACCGTGGGCTTCGGCGGCGACATCGTGATCCTCTACCTGGAGGTCGAGATGATCTACCAGGCCGTGGGCATGGACGACAGCCGCCCCCTGGACCTGGCCGACCTGGTCCTGCGCGGCCTGAACCTGCGCGCCAACAACCAATTCCGCTACCACTCCACGGGCTCGCCCTTCGAGTACGAGATGGTCCGCTTCATCTACACCAAGAAGCGCGAGCTGGACATCGAACGCTGATCCGCCCTCGCGCCGGACGCAGAAAGGCCCGCCCCCGTCAGGGGGCGGGCCTTTCTGTTATGCAGTGACGCCGTTGGCCGCCCGCGGCGGCTAGGCGGAGGTCTCGACGGCGGTCTTGCCGGAGAACACGTACTTGACCATGAAGGCCGCGAAGACCACGGCCGCGCCGATGAGGCCGATGACCACCGAGGTGTCGTAGGACAGCCCGAAGCCGATGGTCGCGTTGCTGATGAAGGTCACGCAGACCGCGGTCATGAAGGTGGCCGGGATGGTGGCGATCCAGTGCAGCTTGCCGCGCTGGGCCAGGTAGGCGGCGGAGGCCCACAGGACCAGGGCGCTCAGGCACTGGTTGGAGAAGCCGAAGTAGCGCCAGATGGTCGAGAAGTTCTGGGTGGAGATGACGTAGCCGATGACGAACAGCGGGATGGAGATCATCAGCCGCTTGGACACCGCGTTCTGCTTCACCTTGAAGGTCTCGGCCACGATCAGGCGGGTGGACCGGAAGGCGGTGTCGCCGCTGGTGATGGGCAGGATGATGACCGCCAGGATGGCCAGGCCGCCGCCGATGGTGCCCAGCAGGGAGTGGGAGATCTCGGCGACCACGGCGGACGGGGAGCCCGCGTTGATGACCGCGGACAGGGCCTCGGGATTGTCGTAGAAGGAGATGCCCAGCGCGCACCAGATGAGCCCGATGATGCCCTCGATGATCATGGAGCCGTAGAACACGGCGCGGCCCTGACGCTCGTTCTCGACGCAGCGGGCCATGAGCGGGGATTGGGTGGAGTGGAAGCCGGAGATGGCGCTGCAGGATATGGTGATGAACAGCAGGGGCCAGATGGGCTTGTCCGCCGGGTGCATGTTGGCGAAGGAGAGGTTCGGCAGGACCTGGTGGCCGGAGAACATGAGCGCCACGAACAGGGCGGTGGTCATGGCCAGGAGCAGGAAACCGAGCGCCGGGTAGATGCGGCCGATGATCTTGTCGATGGGCAGGATGGTGGCCAGGAAGTAGTAACCGAAGATGGCGGCCACGAACAGGCCGGTGCTGATGCCGGTCAACCCGGTGAGCAGCTTGGCCGGAGACAGGACGAACACTACGCCCACGAGCATCAGCAGGATGAAGGAGAACAGGCGCATGACCTGGCGGGCGGGCATGCCCAGGTATTCACCGACCACTTCCGGGATGGACGCGCCCTTGTTGCGCACCGAGAGCATGCCGGAGAAGTAGTCGTGCACCGCGCCGCCGAAGATGCAGCCGATGACGATCCAGATCATGGCCACCGGGCCGTAGAGCGCGCCCAGGATGGGGCCGAAGATGGGGCCGATGCCCGCGATGTCGAGCACCTGGATGAAGATCAGTTTCCACTTGGGCATGACCATGTAGTCGATGCCGTCGGCCATGGCCACGGCCGGGGTGACGCGGTTCTCGTCGGAACCGAAGACGCGGTCCACGAACGTTCCGTAGACGAAGTACCCGGCGATGAGCAGGGCGATGCAACCGAAGAAGAAGAGCATGTTGTCGATACCTCCAAAAAAGTTCCCGCACATTGCGGTTGGCTTCTTGTAGGAGGTTCCGGGGATTCGGCGCGACGGTTTCCGGCTGAAACGACCTATCGGACGACTGAACGGACCGATCCGCGGCCCGGAGGGGTCAGGCCCGTTTGGGGACCCGGAAGCGGATGGTCGTCCCTTCTCCCGGCGTGCTGCAGACCGACGGGCTGAACTGGCGGCCGTAGATGTGCTCCAGGCGGCTCAGGCAGTTGCGCATGCCGATGCCGCCCGTAACCGAGTCCGCGCATTCGCCGGACAGGACCCGGTCCAGGGTCTCCCGGTCCATGCCCACGCCGTCGTCGGCCACGCTGATCTCCAGGCAGCCGTCCTCCCGGCGGGCGCGCAGGCTGACCGTGCCGCCCCGCTCCCGGCCGAGCACGCCGTGGCGGATGGCGTTCTCCACCAGCGGCTGAATGATCAGCGGCGGGATGGGCCAGGTCTCGCACCCGTCCTCGATGTCCGAGTCCACCCGAATCCGCTCGCCGAACCGCGCCTGCTCGATGGCCAGGTAGGAGCGCACCTGCTCCAGCTCCTCGCTCAGGGGGATGAACCCCCGGCTGAGGTCGAGGTTGCGGCGCATGTACAGGGAAAGGTCCATGAGCAGTTCGCGGGCGCGCTCGGAATTGGTCCGGCAGAACGAGGTGATGGTGTTCAGGGAGTTGAACAGGAAATGCGGGTTGATCTGGGCGTGCAACCGGCGGATCTCGGCGTGGGCCAGCATCTGCTCCTTGATCTGGATGTCCTCCAGCTCCACCTGGGTGGAGAAGAGGTTGGCCAGCCCGTTGGCCACCTCGAAGAGCGTGGCGCTCAGCGGGAGCTTGCGGCTGCCGTAGAACTTGAGGGTGCCCACGATCTCGTCGTTCTTCTTCAGCGGCACGATGATGGCCGAGGTCATGGGGCAATCCGCCTGGTTGCAGCCGATGGCCTCTGAGCTGTGCAGGAAGGTCGGCTCGCCGGTCTCGATGACCTCGCGGGTGGCGCTGGTGCGGATGGCCCGGCCGGGCAGGTGGTGGTCCGACCCCGCGCCCACGTGCGCCAGCACGTCCCGGGTGTCGGTGATGGCCACGGCGGCCACGCCCACGCGGGAGTGGATGATCTCGGCGGTGGCCGCGGCGGTCTCCAGGGAGAGCCCCATGCGCAGGTAGCTGACCGCCATGTTGGCGATGTCCAGGATGATCTGGGCGTGCAGGGAGTCGCGCCGGTCGCGGTCGCGGGAGAAGAGGTTGATGACCTCCACGAACAGGGCCGCGCCGAAGGCGTTCACCAGGATCATGGGCGGGGCGATGATCTCCACCAGGGCCATGGCGTCCGCAAAGGGCCGGGACATCAGCAGGACCAGCCCCATGTGCATGGACTCGCCCGCCAGGGCCAGGAGCGAACCGGTGCGCCAGTTCATGGCCCGGTCGCCCATGCGCAGGGCCACCAGCCCGGCAACCAGCCCCTCGATGGCCGTGGCGATGCCGCAGGGATAGGCGCTGAACCCGTTGAGGTCCATGAGGATGCGGTGCGCCCCGGCGATGAAGCCCGCGCCGATGCCGACCACCGGGCCGCCGAACAGCCCACCGGTGATGACCACCATGGCCCGCAGGTTGGCCACGGAGTCGAAGACCGCGTTGCCGGTGTAGGTGCCGAGGATGCCGAGCACGCCGAAGAGCACCGTGACCAGGCCGGTGCGCAGGCGCGAATCCCCGGTGGTGAAGTGCATGCGCTGCACGGGCATGATGGTCATGAACAGGAAGACCAGGCCGACCATGAGGCCGAACCGCTCGGCCAGGGTCAGGATGATTTGATAGGTATTCACCGCGCGCCCCCTAGAGTTCCATGGCGTCGCGGAAGGCCCGGACGCGCCCCTTGCTGACCGCGACCTCGGTTTCGGCCCCGTCGTTCATGGTCAGCACGTACTTGCCGTTGAACCACGGCGCGTAGGTCCGGACCAGGGCCAGGTTGACCAGCTGCGAGCGGTTGGCCCGGAAGAAGGGGAATCCCTCCAGCCGCTCCTCCAGGCGGTCCAGGGTCAGGTCGCACGAGCAGGGATAGACCTGGCCGCGCGTGACCGCGTGGACCCGCCGGTTCTCGTAGTTGAAATAGGCGATCTCGCGGGGGTTGAGGAGGATGTTGCGCCCGCCGTGCTCCACGCTGATGCGCGTCACCCCCGGCTTGAGCCCGGCCCCGGCCAAGAGCCTGCGCAGCATCTCGCCCGCATCGTTCCCGTCGTCCGCGCCGGCCCGCTTGCGCACGCGGTCCAGGCTGGCGGCCAGCCGCCTGGGGTCCACGGGTTTGAGGATGTAGTCCACCGCGTTCTCCTCGAAGGCGCGGATGGCGTATTCGTCGAAGGCGGTGACGAACACGACCAGGGGCTGGGGCTCCAGCTCCATGATCTCCCCGAGCACGGAAAAGCCGTCGCGGCCCGGCATCTGGATGTCCAGAAAGACCAGGTCCGGGCGTTTGGCCGCGATGGTCCGCGCGGCCTCGGCGGCACTGGCCGCCGTGCCGACCACGTCCACGTCGGGGTGGGCGGAGAGCAGGTAGTTCAGCTCGTCCAGGGCGGGCGGTTCGTCGTCCACGAGTATGGTGCGTATGGTCCCGTTCATAATAATTCCTATCAGCAGGCTCTGCCCTGTTAAGGCATCCGGCCGGGCTTGGCAAGGACGGGCAAGGTGACCGCCTCCCCGCTTTCGGGCCGGCTTGCCCCCCTGCCGAAACCGGGCCCGGGCGCACCGAACACCGGTCGGGCCGGACGCCGGACAAAAAAAAGCCGCTCCGGAGAGCGGCTTTTTTTGTCCGGTAATCCGGCTCTAGTGGAACATGGTCCCGATGCGGTTGAACCGGATATCGGTGAGCGAGCCCCAGGACCAGTAGATGACCAGGGCCTTGCCCACGATCTTCTGGCGCTTGACCGGTCCCCACCAGCGGGAGTCGTAGGACCCCTCGCGGTTGTCGCCCATGACGAAGTACTGGCCTTCGGGGACGACCACGGGGCCGAAGTTGTCGCGCACCGGCAGGGTGTCCGACTTGGTGTGCAGGACGTACGGCTCGTCCAGGGGCTGGCCGTTGATGTAGACCACCTTGTTGCGCACCTCCAGGGTGTCGCCGGGCAGGCCGATGACCCGCTTGATGAAGTCCTTGGTCTCGTCCTCCGGGAACTTGAAGACGATGATGTCGCCCCGCTTGGGGTCGCCGGTCTTCATCAGCACCTTGCCGTCGGTGGTGTCCAGCCAGAGGGTGGACGGCAGCCGGACGTCGTAGGCGAACTTGGAGACCAGCAGGTGGTCGCCGATCTGGAGGGTGTCGAGCATGGAGCCGGACGGGATCTTGAATGCCTGGACCACGAAGGCGCGGATGACGAAGGCCAGGAGAAGGGCCACCACCACGGCTTCGAGGGTGTCGCGAAACGATTTCAGAGAGCTTTGAGTCATGGGATTCCTTATGGGATGGCCGACTAATCCTCGTCGGCTTTCAATACTGACAGGAACGCCTCCTGGGGAATCTCCACGTTGCCCATGCGGCGCATGCGCTTCTTTCCCTCTTTCTGCTTTTCCAGCAGCTTGCGTTTCCGGGAGATGTCGCCGCCGTAACACTTGGCGGTGACGTCCTTGCGGAAGGGGGCGTTACGTTCCTTGGCAACGATCTTGTTGCCGATGGCGGCCTGGATGACCACCTCGAACATCTGGCGCGGTATGCTGCGCTTGAGTTTCAGCGCGAGCGAGCGGCCGATGCGGGCGGAGTTCTCGCGATGGACGATGCACGAGAAGGCGTCCACGGGGTCGCCGTTGATCAGGATGTCCAGCCGCACAAGGTCCGCCTCGCGGTAGTCGATGACCTCGTAGTCCAGCGAGGCATAGCCCTTGGTGGAGGACTTCAGTTTGTCGAAGAAGTCGTACATGACCTCGGCGAAGGGCATCTCGTAGGTGATGACCACGCGGGTGGAAGTGATGTAGGCGATGTTCTTCTGGATGCCCCGCTTCTCCTCGCACAGGGCGAGGACAGCGCCCACGTACTCGTTGGGCACGTGGACCTCCAGCCGGACGAACGGCTCGCGGATGGCCTTGATGCGGGTCGGGTCCGGGAGCTTGGACGGGTTGTCGATGATCAGGTCCTCGTCGGTCACGGTCAGGACCTTGTAGATGACCGACGGGGCCGTGGTGATCAGCCGCGCCTCGAACTCGCGTTCGAGCCGCTCCTGGATGATCTCGATGTGCAGCAACCCGAGGAAGCCGCAGCGGAAGCCGAAGCCGAGCGCCTGGGAGGTCTCGGGCTCGTAGGTGAAGGCCGCGTCGTTGAGCTGGAGCTTTTCGAGCGCCTGCTTGAGGGTCTCGTACTCGCTCGGCTCCACCGGGTAGAGCCCGGAGAAGACCATGGGCTTAACCGGCTTGAAGCCGGGGTACGGCTTGTTCACCGGGCGGTCCGCCAGGGTGATGGTGTCGCCCACGGGCGCGTCGCCCAGTTCCTTCATGGAGGCGCACAGGAAGCCGACCTCGCCGGGGCCCATCTCCTTGATGTCCACGGCCTCGGGCATGAACGCGCCGAGCCGGGTGACCTCGAACTTCTTGCCGCTCGAATAGATCATGATCCGCTGGCCCTTCTTCAGGGTGCCATCGATGATCCGGAACAGGACCACCACGCCCTGGTACGAGTCGTACCAGGAGTCGAAGATCAACGCCTTGAGCGGGGCGTCCGGGTCGCCCTGGGGCGCGGGCAGCAGGTTGATGACCGCGTCCAGGACCTCCTGGACGTTCAGCCCGGTCTTGGCCGAGACCATGATCGGGTGCGAGCAGTCCAGGCCGATGACGTCCTCGATCTCGCGGCTGATGCGCTCGGGCTCGGCGCTGGGCAGATCGATCTTGTTCAGCACCGGGATGACCTCAAGGTTGTTGTCCAGCGCCAGGTACACGTTGGCCAGGGTCTGGGCCTCCACGCCCTGGGTGGAATCCACCACCAGCAGCGCGCCCTCGCAGGCGGCCAGGGACCGCGAGACCTCGTAGGAGAAGTCCACGTGGCCGGGCGTGTCGATGAGGTTCAGGATGTATTTCTTCCCGTCGTGGTCGGTGTACGGAATGCGCACGGTCTGGGCCTTGATGGTGATGCCGCGCTCGCGCTCCAGCTCCATCTTGTCCAGGTATTGGTCCTTCTTCTCGCGGTCGCCGACCATGCCGGTGAGTTCGAGAATGCGGTCCGCCAACGTGGACTTGCCGTGGTCGATGTGGGCGATGATGCTGAAATTGCGTATTTTATCGATCTTGCTCATGATTTCCATTCTAAGATGAATTTTCCGCCGGGCAGGGCACAAGACCCCGTCCTCCGGGCATCGGAATGGTCTTGTAAGGCATTTACCCCCGTCTGTCCAATATATATGGGCCGGGGAAATCAGATGTCCACGGAGAACGGGTTCAGGAACTGGCGGCCCCAGAGCGCGGCGCGGTCCACGGGGGACAGCCCGGCCTGGTCGCAGACCGCGTCCCAGTTGTCGCGGATGGCGGCTTCCGTGGCCTCCATGATCCGCCGGGCCTCGTCCGGGGGCAGGAGGTAGTCCGGGGCCGCCGCAAGGCAGGTGGACAACCGGCTCAGGTTGTCCTCGCCCTTGATGCGCATGCCCTGGGACGCCTCATTGCCCGTGCGCCCCTGGGGGCAGACGTCGTAGGCCGGGGTCAGGACCGGGGCCTGCCCGTCCCAGAAGGCCGCGTGGTTGCGGGCATGGTCGTCCGTGTTGCCGCACAGGACGTTGAAGACCAGCCGGGTGAACAGCTCGCGCAGGGTCTCGCAGGGGGAGGCGAACCGGTGGCGGACCACCTCGGCCAGCCGTTCGTAGCTGGCGTAGCGCGCCACGGTCTCGTCCAGGCCGAGCAGGGTCAGGGCCGAGACCATGGATTTCCGCAGCCAGCCGCCTTCGGCCCGCTCCCGGTCGAACCGCCGGACCAGCAGCACGTCGCGCCCGGCGGCGCGCTCCAGACGGACCTCGGCGGCGTCGATCCCGGCCAGCGCGGCCAGCCGCATGGCCACGAACTCCGCCTTGACCACGTTGTACACGTCCGTGCTCGACGAAAACTTGGCCACGAACTTTTCGGCCCCGTCCTCGATGAGCGCCTTGGGCCGGGCCCCGCCGATGGAGCTGCCGTGGAACAGCGCCTGGTCCAGGGCGGGCGACAGGGGCACGCCCCGCTCCACCCGCCGGGCCGACTCCAGCAGCTCCTCCAGAGTGGCGGACTGGCCGCCGCGCGGTACGTACTCCGTGGGCGAGCGCTGGAAATCGAGCGCACCGACGCGGTCCGAGCCGGACTCCAGGAGATAGGTCAGCTCATCCAGGTCGCCGGTGTCCGCGCCCGCGCCCCTGGCGCCGAGCAGCCGGTTCAGGATGACCCGCCGCCCCCAGGCGTCGGGCGCGGCGTCGCGGATGCACCCCGGCATGTTCAGCCCTCGGGGCAGGGGCAGGGCCCCGCGCCGCAGGGGCAGCTCCGGCTCGTAGAGCGGGATGGCCCCCTCGTCGCGGTCGGCCATGTCCAGATAGGAACGCCCGTAGTTGAAACGGACCAGCACGCCGTCCCGTTCGAGCTTTCCGGCGACCACCGGCTCCACCCGGCCCGGCAGCCAGATCCAGACGTACGCGCCGGTCTCTCCGCCCCTAGAAGTCATCGTCCACCTCGCCCCGCTTCACGCGGACGGCCTTGGGCAGCAGCCGCAGCTTGTCCTCCACGTGGCGCAGGTGCTTGGCCAGCCCGGCCCGGTCCGGCTCGAAGAGCTGCACGCCCACCAGGGTCGCCGCCTCGAAGACCGCCCCCACCTGGCAGCGCGGGTCGCCGGTCTCGATGCGCTGCATGGTCCAGCGGGACACCCCCACCCGGTCAGCCAGCTCCTGCACGGTCCAGCCGCGCTCCTTGCGCCCCTCGCGGATCAGGCCGCCGAGCAGCCTCACCGCCTCCTGGGCGTATTGGGAATAGGTCAATACGGAACGCTTGGCCAAAGGACGCCTCCTCTCATTTGGGGCATTAAATGCACACGAAATAGCTTGATGGTGAATATATACACCATTCTTTGAGGTGAGACAAGTACCCGGCACAAAAAAAAGCCGCCCCCGGGGGAGCGGCTCTATCCGACGGTAAACGAAATTACTTGAGCAGCGATTCCAGGCGGTCGGTGATGTATTGCTGGATCTCGGCGACCTTGGCCTCGGACACGGCGGTCACGGTCTTGGCCTTTTCGGCGATGGCCTCCTCGTCGAGGTCGGACATCATGCCGATGGTGAACTCGTCCACCTCTTCGTCGTCCGGGACCACGCCGCAGCCGCCCACGGCGCCCACGACCTCGCCCTTGACCACCACCGGGACGCTGACCCGGAGCATGCCGCCGTCGCAGTATTCGGCGAACGGCTCGCCCTTTTTCATCAGTTGGGTGAACATCTGCCCGGCCGGGGCGCAGATGGCCCCGAACCCCTTGGCGTCGTCGCGGATGGCGCGGCACAGCTGGTTGCCCCAGGTGTTGCCGAGCAGCCGGCGGCCCTCGGCGTCCATAATGTCGGCGTTCAGGCCGAAGGTGTCGTGCAGGTCCTGCTGGAGCCGGGCCAGTTCCTCTTCCGCAATCATATCCTTGAGCGTCATGTCGATTCTTCCCTGTGAATAGCGTGGGTTGCCTCTAAAAGCCCCACCCGTTTACTCGGATTTTCCCTGGGGCGCAAGGCACGGACCGGTTCCGTTTTTTGGTTCCCACCTTCCGGAAAACCGGCTAGAAGGTGGGGCGGAGACACACCATGACCGACACCATCAAAGACAAGCTGCGCGCCATGACCTTCGGCGTGCCCTGGAATCTCGCCCTGCTCACCCTGGGCTCCTTTCTCATCGCCTTCTCGGTGAAGGCCATCGCCGTGCCGCACGGGCTTCTGACCGGCGGCATGTCCGGCATATCCCTGCTCTGCTATTACGCCTTCGGGGGCTTGAGCACCGGCCAATGGTACTTCGTGCTGAACCTGCCCGTGTTCATCCTCGGCTGGGTCTTCGTCAGCAAGCGGTTCTTCTTCTACTCGCTCTACGGCATGGTCATCTCGTCCATCTTCATCGACGTCATCCCCTACTCCCTGCACATGGACGACATCTGGCTGGCGGTCATCACCGGCGGCGGGATCATGGGCGCGGGCGTGGGCATCGCGCTCCGCTCGCTGGGCTCCACGGGCGGGTCCGACATCCTGGCCGTGATCTGCAAGGAAAAATTCAACATGTCCATGGGCGCCTTCGAGTTCTGGTTCAACATGCTCGGCTTCATCGGCGGCTTCGTCTACCTGGACATGCACATCGTCTTCTATTCCATCGCCATGACCTTCGTCATCGCCTTCGGCATCGAGTACGTGCTCGGCATGTTCTCGGAACGCATAATGGTCATGATCGTCTCCGACCACCACGCGGCCATCAACGCGGCCATCCTGACCGACCTCGACCGGGGCGTGACCATCATGGACGGCACCGGCGGCTACACCGGCGAGCCGCGCAAGGTGATCATGACCATGATCTCGTCCATGCAGCTCAAGGAGCTGGAGGAGCTGGTCTACACCATCGACCCGGACGCGTTCTTCATCATGGGCTCGGGCTTTCACGTCCAGGGCCAGGGCTTCTCGTCAAGGAAGGTGTACTGATGATCTTCACCCCCAAGAAGGAAACGGTCCCGCCGCGCACCATCGGGCTGATCACGGATTTCGGCCTGACCGACCCCTACGTGGGCCAGGTCAAGGCGGTGCTCGCGCGCAAGGCCCCGCACTGCCCGGTGGTGGACATCTCCCACGAGGTGGAGCCGTTCAACGTGGCCCAGGCCGGGTTTTTCCTGGCCGCCAGCTTCGAGCACTTCCCGGAGGACGCGGTCATCCTCTCCGTGGTGGACCCCGGCGTGGGCACCGACCGCCGCATCGCCTGCCTGGAGATCGAGAACCGGCTGCTCATCGCCCCGGACAACGGGCTGCTCACCCTGGCCCTGAACCGCTGCTGGTCCGACGTGCGCGCCTTTGACCTTTCCCGGGCCGTGGACGCGCCCAAGAAGGTCTCCCACACCTTCCACGGCCGCGACGTGTTCGCCCCGCTGGCCGCCTGGCTCGCCCTGGGCGGCAGGCCCGAATCCCTGGGCGCGGAGATCGACCCCGCCGGTCTGGTCTCGTGCACCTGGTCCGCGCCGGAGATCACCGACCGCCGGGCGCGCTGCCACGTCCTGCACATCGACCGGTTCGGCAACTGCGTGCTCAACCTGGAGCCGGGCAGCCTCGGCACCCCGCAGGGGCTGACCATGGAATCCCCGGCGGGCGGCCCCCTTGCCTACGCCGTGCGCTACGCCGACATGCCCGAGGGCGAACCCGGCCTGCTCGAAGGGAGCCAGGGGTTCCTGGAGATCGCCGTGAACCAGCGGTCCGCGGCCAAGCGGTTCGGCCTGTCCATGGGCGATGCCGTGGAACTGGCCTGGGAGGCGTAGCCCGCCATGCGCGAATTTCTCGACACCCTCGGCTTCCTGACCCGGCTGGCCCCGGCCCGCGTGATCCCGGAAGCCGCCATGAACCGCTGCATGCGATGGATGCCGCCCGCCGGGCTGGTCCTCGGCGCGGTGGTGGTCCTGCCCTTCGCCCTCGGCCTGTTCCGCTCCGCGCCGTGGGTCCAGGCGTGGCTCATGGTCGCGCTCTCCGTGTTCCTGACGCGCGGCCTGCACCTGGACGGGCTGGCCGACGTGGCCGACGCGGTCACCACCCACACCGACCCCGAGCGGTTCTGGCAGGTCATCAAGGACAGCCGGTCCGGCCCCTTCGGGGTCATCGGCCTGGCCCTGGCCCTCATGGGCGAGGTCATCCTGTTCCACGAGATGGCCGCGCGCGGCGCATTCCCGGCCATAGCCTGGACCTTTGTCCTGGGCCGCGCCGGAGCGGTCTGGCTCGGCTACCACGTCCGGCACCTAGTCCGCCCCGGCCTGGGCAAGCTCTACATCGACGGGGCCACCCTGGGCGTGGCCCTGGCCGCCGCCGTGTTCACCTTCGGTGCCGGGCTGTTCATGGCCGGGTTCCTGCCCACCGCGGCCGGAACCGCCATCGCCACCGCCGCGCTGCTCGGCCTGTACCGGCTGGCCGAAAAGGTCGGCGCGGCCAACGGCGACTTCCTGGGCTGCGCCGTGATCCTCGGCGAACTGGCCGGGGGTTTGGGGTTCGTCCTGGCCTCCTGATTCCCGGCGCACCACGCCGAATAAATCTTAACATTTCTTAATATTCAATGGCCGATACCTGGCCCATCCCTTGCTGCGCCCCGGGTTTGAGAGGCCCACGGCAATTATTGCCGGTTCATCAAACCCCAACCTAGGAGAGCAGCATGAGCATCTCTGCTATTTCCGGCTCGGATTCATTCGGGCTGGCGGAAATGATGCAGTCCCGCCGCAACAGCACGTCCGATCCCGGCGAGTTTGCCTCGTCCATCGTCGAGAAGGACGACCAGGACGGCGACGGGTTCCTCAGCCTGGCCGAAACGCGGCTGGATGAGGATCGGTTCAACAAGATCGACGCCGACAGCGACGGCCTCATCTCCACCGACGAGCTGAGCGCCGACGCCGAAGCGCGCATGGCCGAGGGGCCGCCGCCCATGCAGGGCATGGAAGGCATGGCCATGGGCGACTCCGGCGAGACTCAGTCGTCCTCCGGCTCGGGCGAAGAGTCCTCCTCCGAAGAGGAGTACGACGAACTCGACCTCAACAAGGACGGCGTGGTCAGCATGGACGAGTTGCTCCAGGCCTACCAGCAGGGCGACACCAGCTTGCAGTCCCTGTTCGACGGCCTGGGCGGAGGCAACACCTCCCTGGTCCAGCGCCTTGCCAACGAGGCCTATCTGGCCCAGTCAGCGGTCTAGCCAGCCCCTTTCACCGGCAGCATCTCCCTCATGGACGAGAGAGATGCGTGTCCGGCCTTGGCATCCCTCCTCCGAGCCGGTAGGATTGAAGCCTCAAACCGAAATCCCCGGAGGACTCCATGCCGCTCAAACGTATCCTGCCCCCCCTTGTGGCCCTGCTCCTGCTGCTTCCCGGCTGCGCGCCCAAGATCAAGATATTCGCCTCCCAGGCCACGGAACCGCTCAAGGAATACGTGGTGGACGGCAAGGGCGAGGGCAAGATCGCGCTGATCCACCTGCGCGGTTTCCTGACCACCCAGCCCAACCAGGGCATGCTTCGCTCCCAGCCCAGCCCGGTGCAGGAGCTGGTCAACGCCCTGAAGCTGGCCGAAGCCGACGACGAGGTGGGCGGCGTGGTCGTGGCCATCGACTCACCCGGCGGCACCGCCACCGCCTCGGACGTGCTCTACCACGAGTTGCTCGACTTCAAGACGCGCTCGGGCAAGAAGGTCGTGGCCGCCATGTTCGACGTGGCCGCGTCCGGCGGGTACTACGCGGCCCTGCCCGCGGACTGGATACTGGCTCACCCGACAACCATCACCGGGTCCGTGGGCGTGGTCTTCATGCGCCCCAAGCTGAGCGGGCTCATGGACAAGGTCGGCGTGGACGTGGAGGTCTCCAAGTCGGGCAAGGACAAGGACATGGGGTCCCCGTTCCGGCCCACCACCCCGGAGGAGGAGGCGCTCTTCCAGGGGATCATCGACGACCTGGCCGCCCGGTTCCACGAGTTGGTCATGGCGAACCGCAAGCTCACCGAGGAGAACATGGCCACGGTCAAGACCGCGCGGGTGTTTACCGCCAACCAGGCCAAGGCGATCGGACTCATCGACCAGATCGGGTATGTTCAGGACGCCTTTGCCAAGGCGCGGGAGCTTGCCGGGCTGGAGGAAGACGCCAAGGTCGTGACGTATCGGCGGGATTTGTATCCGGACGACAACCCGTACAACACGTTGGATTCGGCGGAGCCGTTCCGGCCCACGCTGCTCGGGGTTGATGCGAGGTATGTGATGCCGCCGAGTGCGGGGTTTTGTTATGTTTGGGTGAGGGGGGTCACGCGGTAGATTGGTTTTGTTTGTGTGTGGCGAAGGGTGCGGTCCGGTGAGGGGCGCACCCTTCTTTTTTGTTTGTGTGATGAAAAGAGGAGAGGAGTGAAGAGAAGAGAAGAGAAAGAGGAAGAAGAGGGGAGGAGAGCCGTCGCTGGCGCTCCTCCAAGTTTTTTTGGAGCCCTCCCGGCGGGGTTCTTTCTTTTTCCAAAGCAAAAAAGAAAGAACCAAAGAAAAATGCTTTGGGGGGGCATCCCCGCCCACAGTTTGGCCGCTGAGAATCCGATCCGCTCGGGGCGGCTCCATCTGATCAAAAGTAAAGTGCGAGTCTCCACGGGAACACCCCTTTTAAGGAATACCGAGGGGCCACGGGAGCGGAGCCGCCGCCCCTTCGCGGTCGGCTTCTAGGCGTCCAGAACAGGGCTCGCTCTCTGCGTCCTGACGGAACGCTGTGCGAAGGAAGAGGGCCTTTGAACGGGACTTCGGGGTAGGAGAGGCACTGTTTGAGGCTGCGCCTCAAAGACGTTCCAGGGGAGGGCTGTTGGGCGGGGTTGGGTGATGAGAGCCGCTGTTGGGGCTGCGCCCCAAGGCGCTCCAGGGGCGCTAAGGGCGGAGGTTTGGGGGTGACGGCTTTTTGAGGCTGCACCTCAAAGGTGCGAGAGAGGATGGTCTGGAGTTGAATCGGCCAGGGCGTGTTCCACCTCTTTCGCCGTCCCTCTCATGCGCGAAGAGCATTACCGCGCTCCTCCCTCTTCCTCTCATCCATAAAAAGAAATCCGTACACTCTCCCGTCAAATCCCAAACCTCTCCGCAACCTTCCTCTTCCTCACGCCCTCCCACGCTCGGACAATCCCTCGCCCGGAGAGCGGTCATTCGGAAACCGGGGCCTAGAGCCTGTTTCAAGCGCCGAAGCGAAGCCCGACTGAGTCTGCCCCGGCAGACATGCCGTCAGGGCAGCGAAAGGCGCTTACAGGCTCTTGGCCACTGTTTCCGCGCCGCCGCACCGCAAGCGCACTTTTTGCTTACTTTTTGGGGCGCAAGCCAAAAAGTAAGGCGCTGTAAAAGCGCAAAACGGTCTCCCGCAACAGGTAAAACCCCAGACGCGGACGCGCGGAAAAACCTCCCGCGCTCCTCCCTCTTCCTCTCATCCATAAAAAGAAATCCGTACACCCTCCCGCCAAATCCCCAACCTCCCCGCAACCCGCCTCTTCCACACGCCCTCCCACGCTCGGACAGTCCCGGCCCGAAGAGCGGTCATTCGGAAACCGGGGCCTAGAGCCTGTCTCAAGCGCCGAAGCGAAGCCCGACTGAGTCTGCCTCGGCAGACATGCCGTCAGGGCAGCGAAAGGCGCTTACAGGCTCTTGGCCACTGTTTCCGCGCCGCCGCACCGCAAGCGCACTTTTTGCTTACTTTTTGGGGCGCAAGCCAAAAAGTAAGGCGCTGTAAAAGCGCAAAACGACTTATCGCGACAGGGGTACACCAGACGCGGACGCGCGGACGCCATTACCGCGCTCCTCCCTCTTCCCTCTTCCCTCTTCACAGCAAAAGGCCGACACACGGCCAAACATCCAGCGAACAGGAGCCCTGACCGCGTATTGCAGGTGCCTAGGCTTTGTCGTAGGGTACGGGCTTCACTCGACCTCAAGGAGTTATTCACATGCAGCTTATTTCCGATCAGATCGCCGGGTACATGGAGCGGTCTTCCTGGATTCGCAAGATGTTCGAGGAGGGAATCGCCCTCAAGAAGCAATTCGGCGAGGACGCGGTCTGCGACTTCAGCCTGGGCAACCCCGACCTGCCGCCGCCCGCGGCCATCAAGGAGGGCCTGCTGGCCCTGGCCGAGGAGGCGGACAAACCGTTCTTCATGGGCTACATGCCCAACTTCGGCTATCCCGACGTGCGCGCCAAGCTGGCCGCCGAGGTCTCCAAGGAGCAGGGCGTGGCCGTGCCGCCCGAATCGCTGGTCATCACCTGCGGCGCGGCGGGCGCGCTGAACTCCTTCTTCCGCGCCGTGCTCCAGCCCGGCGACGAGGTCATCAGCCCGGCCCCGTTCTTCGTGGAATACACCTTCTACTGCGAGAACCACGGCGCCAAGCTGACCCTGGTCCCGGCCAAGCCCCTGACCTTCCAGCTCGACCTGGAGGCCATGGACAAGGCGATCACCGACAAGACCCGGGTTATCCTCATCAACTCGCCCAACAACCCGTCCGGCGCGGTCTACGACAAGGCATCGCTCGAAGGGCTGGCCGCCATCCTCGAAAAGCACAACAAGGGACGCGAACGGCCCATCTTCATCCTGGCCGACGAGCCGTACCGGTTCCTCGCCTACGACGGCGTGGAAGTGCCGAGCCTGCTGTCCATCTACAAATACTCCGTGGTCTGCTCGTCCTTCTCCAAAAACCTGTCCATGGCCGGCGAGCGCATCGGCTACGCCCTGGTCAACCCGGCCATGGAGGGCATGGCCGCCCTGGTGGGCGGCATCATCCTGGCCAACCGCATCCTCGGCTTCGTCAACGCGCCGGCCCTGGCCCAGAAACTGCTCGCCCGCGCCCTGGGCAGCGGCGTGGACGTGTCCATCTACGACCGCCGCCGCAAGGCCATGGCCGAAGTCCTGGACAACGCGGGGCTGGAATACACCATGCCCAAGGGCGCGTTCTACTTCTTCCCCAAGGCCCCGGGCGGCGACGACGTGGAATTCTGCGCCACCCTCCAGGAAGAGAAGATCCTGGCCGTGCCCGGCACCGGCTTCGGCTTCCCCGGCTTCTTCCGGCTCAGCTTCAGCGTGCCCGATGTCGTCATCACCCGCTCCAAGCCCGGCTTCGCCGTGGCCGCCGGGAAATACTAGCCCCCGCACAGACCAATAAAAAAGGGCCGCCATGAGGCGGCCCTTTTTTTATTGGTGGGGCGCGCGTGCCGCTAGAACTTTTCGAACTCGTCGTCCGCGGCTTCGAGAGCCGGGGGCTGTCGCCGGACCACGGTCTTGCTGATGCGCACGTCGCCTTGTCCCTGGCGCAGCTTGAAGTAGCCGATCATCTGCTGCAGCTGGACGGCCTGTCCGGACAGCTCCTCGGAGGTGGAGGAGGTTTCCTCGGACGCTGCCGCGTTCTGCTGGATGACGCGGTCGAGTTCCATGGTGGCGGTGTTGATGTCGCTGGCTCCGGTGTTCTGCTCCTGGGTGGAAGCGGTGATCTCACGGATCAGGTCGGCGGTCCGCTGGATGTCTGGCACGAGCTTTTCGAGCATCTTCCCGGCCTTGTCGGCCACGGCCATGGAAGAGGAGGACAGGGTGCTGATCTCGCTGGCGGCTATGCCGGATCGTTCGGCCAGCTTGCGCACTTCGGCGGCGACCACGGCGAACCCCTTGCCGTGCTCGCCGGCGCGGGCCGCTTCGATGGCGGCATTCAGGGCCAGGAGGTTGGTCTGGCGGGCGATCTCCTCGATGATGGAGATCTTCTCGGCGATGTCGCCCATGGCGGACACGGCCTCGGCCACGGCCTCGCCGCCTTCCTGGGCGTCCTCGGCGGCCTGGGAGGCCAGGGCCTCGGTTTCACGGGCATTGGAGGCGGTGGCGTCGATGGAGGAGGTCATCTGCTCGATGGCGCTGGACAGCCGCTCGACGCCCGAGGCCTGCTGGGTCGCGCCCTGGGCCAGGGCCTGGGCCGTGGCCGAAAGTTCCTCGGCGCCGGAGGCCACGTTCTCGCTGCCGGACTGGATGTTCTCGACCACCTCGTGAAGGCTCTCGACCATGGTCTCGAAGGAGTCGCGTAGCCGCGCCAGTTCGCCGCTGAAACTGCCGGAAAAGTCAACGGACAGATCGCCCCTGCTGACCTTCTCGGACTTCTCCACGATGATGCCGAGCGGCTTGGAGACCAGCTTGCGGATGATGTAGTAGACCAGGCCGAGGATGACGAGCAGGGCAAGGGTACCCACGATGATCAGCTGGTTCTGGAGCCGGGTCGCCTCGGTCAGGTAGTCGGACCGTTCGGCGGTCAGGGCCACTATCCAGCCGGTGGACCTGACCTGGCTGAAGGCCATGTACTTGACCTCGCCGTTCCAGTCATACTCGATGAAGCCGTTCTTATCCTTAATGCCTGTCTGGATGAAATGGTACTTGCTCAGGTCCTGAAAAATAAGCTTCTGGTCAGGGTGGGCCAGGATCTTGCCGGAATGGTCGAACATGAAACAGTAGCCGTTGGCACCGACCTTGATGGGTGCGAGGAAATCGCTGAAGGCCTCGCCCTGAATGGACATGCCCACGTAACCGACGGTCCTGCCTTCGCTCTTCACCGCCCGGACAAAGGCGATACGCGGCTTGTTGGTGGCCGGGGAGAGGGTGATCTCGGAGATGTACGATTCCTTCCCGTCCTTCATGATGGCCGTATAGTAGGGGCGGGAGCTGTAGTCCTGGCCCCGTCCGCCCTCGTTGGTGGTGACCACGCTGATGCCCTTGGCGTCGTGGACAAAGAGCGATTCCAGCATGGGGTCCTGGGCCTTGGCACGCTTGAGCCAGGCGGTGGCGGTTTCCCAGTCGCCACCGTTGGCGGCATCAATCACGGCTTGGGAAGTGGCCGCCAAGCCGAGAAAGGTCTTCTGGTCATCGACCCAGCCGTCCAGGGTGGCCGTCACGGTCCGGGCGTTCTGCCCCAGGGTGTCGCCCACCGTGGACAGGGTCAGGGCCTTGGTGCCGATGGACACGGATACAAGAAAAAAGATCACCAGAGCCACCATGAAAAAGGCGAGTACCGCCACCAGCCGTTGACCTATACCGATATTCTTAAGCTGCATGATCCGCTCCTTGATTGCGGGTTTATAAGACATTCATATAGCTGAATCATCATTTTATGCCATTGCAAATTTACATTTATGCCGAGTATATAAAACAAACGGATTCCCGGCCTCCCTGTGTTCGCTCACGAGGACCAAATATTTGGACCATCCGCCGGTTTTTTCCGCGCGAGTCAAAATTATTGAACCCCTCTTCCTTCGGCGTCCTTCGGCCCACATCTCTTCAAAAACCGTCAACAGGTTGTAATGAATTGATAAAACCTATTTAACACGACCGTAACATACTTTGGCACGACTTCTGCTTAATTGAAAGTATCTTCCTTCTTTTTGCACCGAGAAAATACGGCCCCCTCTTGGGGGCCTTTCTCGTTTCTGCGCCCTTGCAAAAAATCGGAGGGACCCCCTCCCGGGAGGGTGCCTATTCCGACTATCTCTGGTAGGAAAGCCCACATGCGCACCTCCCGGTTTCACACACTGTCTCAGACCGCGCTGTGGGCGGCTTTGGGCTTCCTCCTGCTCCTGCCCGGCCAGGCGCGGGCCAAGGAATTGCGGGTTCTGGCCGAGCTGACCGCGCGCTCCGCACGCATCGAAAACGGCAACCTCACAGGCTGGGCCGTGGAAATCGTGCAGGAGATCATGGACCGGTCCGGCATCCACGCGGAGATCGAACCCACGCCGTGGGCGCGGGGCTACTCTGTCGCCCTGGCGAGGCCCGACGTGGCCCTGTTCCCCACCACCCGGACCAAGGAGCGCGACGCCCTGTTCCACTGGGTGGGGCCGATCTTCCGCGTGCAGTGGAGTTTCATGGCCCGCAAGGGATCGGGCATCGTCATCCGCAGCCTGGACGACGCGCGCCAGGTCCGGGCCATAGGCACCTATATCAACGACGCCCGCGACCGGTTCCTGGAGGACCACGGCTTCACCAACCTGGAACGGTCCGCCAGCGAAGACAGCATCTACCGCAAGCTGGAGTACGGGAGGCTGGACCTCATCGTGGGCAGCAACACCGGATTGGCGGGCATTGCCGAGACGGCCGGGGTGGACCCGGAGAATTTCGTGGAGGTCTTCCCGCTCAAGGAGGTGGACCTCTACATCGCCCTGTCGCACGCCACCGCGCCCGAGACCGTGACCGCCTGGCAGAAGGCGTTCGAGGGGATGAGGGCGGACGGGACGTTCAAGCGGATCATCCAGCGCTGGTTCCCCGGCCTGAAGCCGCCCACGGACACGCGCTGTCCCTGGCTCGGCAACAACCGATAGACGCAAAAAGGCCGGCCCCGGAAATCCGGGACCGGCCTTTCTCTTGCCGCGCCGTCGCGAACTATTTTTCGTACACCGCACCGCGCGAGGCCGAGGTGACCAGCTTGGCGTAGCGCCGCAGGAAGGGCGACGAGACCTCCTTGACCAGGGGCTTGTGGTCCTTCTTGCGGGCCTCGAGCTCGGCGTCGTCCACCAGCAGGTTGATCTTGCGGGCCGGGATGTCGATCTCGATGCGGTCGCCCTCGCGGATCAACCCCACCGGGCCGCCCGCAGCGGCCTCGGGCGAGACATGGCCGATGGCCGCGCCGCGCGTGCCGCCGGAGAACCGGCCGTCGGTGATCAGCGCCACGGACTCGCCCAGCCCCATGCCGGAAATGGCCGAGGTCGGGGTCAGCATCTCGCGCATGCCGGGGCCGCCCTTGGGACCTTCGTACAGGATGACCACCACGTCGCCGGGCTTGATCTCGTTGCCCAGAATGGCGGCCACGCCCTCCTCCTCGCTGTTGAACACCCGCGCCGTGCCGGTGTTCCGCATCATCTCCGGGGCCACTGCGGACTGCTTCACGCAACATCCTTCCGGCGCGATGTTGCCGTACAGGATGGCGATGCCGCCTTCCTCGGAGTACGGGTTGTCGATGGGCCGAACAATCTCGTGATTGGTCACGCGGGCGTTCATTTCCTTCAGGTTCTCGCCCAGCGTCTTGCCGGTCACGGTCATGACGTCCAGGTTGAGCAGGTCGCGCTTGGCCAGCTCGGACATGACGCCGGGGATGCCTCCGGCCTCCTCCAGCTCCTCCATGTAGTGCGGCCCGGCCGGGGCGAGCTTGCAGAGGTTCGGGGTCTTCATGCTGACCTCGTTGAACATGTGCAGCGAAAGATCCAGACCGGCCTCGGCGAACAGCGCGGGCAGGTGCAGGGTGGTATTGGTGGAGCAGCCGAGCGCCATGTCCATGGTCACCGCGTTGTGCACCGACTTCTCGGTGACGATGTCGCGCGGGCGGATGTTCCGCTCCAGCATCTCCATGACCTGCATGCCCGCCTTCTTGGCCAGCCGGATGCGGGCGGACATGACCGCCGGGATGGTGCCGTTGCCGGGCAGGGCCAGGCCGATGGATTCGGAAAGACAGTTCATGGAGTTGGCCGTGAACATGCCCGAGCACGAACCGCAGGTGGGACAGGCGCCCGCCGTGTATTCCTCCAGCTCCTCCTCGGTCATCTTGCCCGCGCGGACCTTGCCCACGCCCTCGAACACGGTGATCAGGTCCGAGGTCCGCTTGTGCCCGGCCAGCATGGGGCCGCCGGAGACGATCACCGCCGGAATGTTCAGCCGCAGCATGGCCATGAGCATGCCGGGCACGATCTTGTCGCAGTTGGGAATGCAGACCAGGGCGTCGAAGGGATGCGCCGTGGCCATGATCTCCACGGAATCGGCGATGATCTCGCGGCTGGGCAGGGACATCTTCATGCCCTCGTGGTTCATGGCCAGCCCGTCGCACACGCCGATGGCCGGAAACTCCAGCGGAGTGCCCCCCGCCATGCGGATGCCCGCCTTCACGGCCTCGGCAATGGTGTCCAGGTGAACATGACCGGGGATAATCTCGTTCTGGGCGTTGCATACGCCGATCAGCGGCCTGTCCATCTCCTCCTTGGACAACCCGCTCGCATACAACAGCGAACGGTGCGGGGCCTTCTCCAATCCACCAGTCATCTTCTTGCTACGCATCAGGATACCTCTCGGTTAAAGAAAAATCGGATGCACAGTTCACTACCGATCAGGCCGGGCTGTCAACTTTTTTGAGGAAGATGCCTCCGGCGGCCGGGGGAAGGGGAGAGGGAAACCTTTTGGAAAAGGTTTCCCTCTCCCCTTCCCCCGGACCCCCATCCCCTCTCCCTTCCAAAACTTTTTATCGCCGCCTTCGGCGGAAGGCATGTATAGGGCCGAACTATTTCAGGAGGCCCCCAACATCTCGACCGAACCCCCTTATCTCCTGCTTGAGTGCGCCGTCCGAGGGATTTTCGCCAGCGCTATTCGCGGCGATGTCGATGACGGACTCGAACTCTTCCTTGCTCAGCACCCCTTTGTCGTTGAGTACATAAAACAGCCCGGCAATGACGAGTGTGGCGGTATGAGTGCTCCTCATACTGAGTTCAACGAGGTGGTGCAGCTGGTTCAGATCGTGGCCCATGGCGAATCTCCTGTTATCGAATTTCAAACGCAATACGTATAACCGATTCAACCTCTTTTATCCGGTCATCCCTCCCCTGTCACCACCCGCCCCCGCACGCACCCGAGCGAAGCGAGCGACAAAAAGCTTTGAAGGGGGAGTCCAGAGGGGGAAACTTTCTCGAAAGTTTCCCCCTCTGGCCGCCGGAGGCATTCCCAAAAAAAGCCCCCGCCGGGCGAAACGGCGGGGGCTTGGGTTTTAGGAGGAGAGGGTTGAGGGTGTCGTGCGGACGTCTACCGGCCCGCGGCGAAGGTGCTGCGGGGGAAGGTCCGGGTGGCCTTGCTCAGTGCGGACGAGTTTTCCGGCACGACCATTTCGGCGTTGGTATCGCCGATGTGTTCGCGGTAGGCGATGATGTCCTGGACGGTGCACATGGCCATCTGGTGCTTGATGGCGAAGGCCACGATCTCGTGGAGCTTGGCCATGGTGCCGTCCGGGTTGGTCAGTTCGCAGAGCACGCCGCAGGGGGCCAGTCCGGCCAGCCGGGTGAGGTCCACGGTGGCCTCGGTGTGGCCGCCGCGCTCCAGCACGCCGCCGGGGCGGGCGCAAAGCGGAAACACGTGGCCGGGCTTGTGCAGGTCGGTCGGCTTGGCTCCAGGAGCCGCAGCCGCCTTGATCGTGGTCACGCGGTCGGCGGCGGACACGCCGGTGGTCACGCCCTCGGCCGCCTCGATGGAGACGGTGAACGCGGTACCGTACCGGCTGGAATTGTCCTCGACCATCATGGGCAGGTCGAGCTGGCGGGCTTTTTCCTCGGTCATGCAGAGGCAGACGATGCCGCTGCATTCCCGGATGAGCATGGCCATTTGGTCTTTGGTCAGCGTTTCGGCGGCAAAGATCAGGTCGCCTTCGTTTTCGCGGTCGGCGTTGTCCGTGACCAGGACGCCGCCCCCTTTGCGAAGGGACTTGAGCGCTTTCTCGACCCGCGAGATAGGGCCACCGAACTGTTTGAGGATAGGCTGATCCATCATGAATCTCCTTTAGAAGAGTATGAATGAATCAGGGCGCGTAGACAGGCAGACGGACGCAAGAGCGCCGTCGCGGCAGGCGTCGGCCGAGGCGAAGTACGCCCGGCGACGGATGCGGGACTGCCTTATTCTCTTTCATCCGGACTGTTACCGTCGGCCCCGGAATCGCACCGGGTCTGCTTGACCCCCTCCACCCGGAGGGGCGCTCGCGGGCTCTCTGGCGAACCAGATCACCGCCGGTGGGGACTTCCACCCCGCCCTGAGAACAAGTGGTGCGAACGTAAATGTAACGTCTTCGGTCGTCAACTCTTTTTGGTGCGCCGGCTGGGGATAGCGGGCCGTCTGCGAATTTTCGAGGGGGTGGTTGATCCTCACGTACCGGGTGTACGCTGCGGTCAAACACCCCCTCGGGAAATCCACATCCGACCCACTCTTCCCAGCCTCCCTCCGTTTGAGAGCCGCTGTCGGTTGGCGTGGCCAACCGAGGCGCTCCAAGTATGGGCAGAAAACGAGTTGGGCCTCCCGACTCTCTGAGCGACTCGGATGTCACCGACATCCGACAGCGGGTTGCCGCACGACTTACCCAACGAGAGCCCGTGCCGTACCGAGGCTTTTGAGAGTTGGTCAGGCGTGCATTTTCTTCCGGGGGGCTTTCACCGCAGCGTAGTCGACCTACGTGAGGATGAAAGCCCCCGGAAAAAATGTGCGAATGGCCAGCTATCGGAAGCCGCCGCCCACCCCCCTTGCCCCTGTCTGGAAATCGGTGTACTGCTCTCGCCATGCATGAAATGTCTATCGTAGAGTCCATCCTCGGCATCCTGCGCGAAGAGATGGTCAAGCATGAAGGCCACAAGCTCAAGAAGGTGACCCTGAAAAACGGCCGTCTGGCCGGGGTGGTCACCGAAGCCCTGCAATTCGCCTGGGAAGCGCTCATTCCCGGCGGGGAGTTCGACGGCGCGGAGCTGGAAGTGATCGAAGTGCCGGTGAAGGTGGCGTGTGGCGAGTGCGGCGAGGTGTTCAGCCCCGAGCACAACCGGTGCATGCCCTGTCCCAAATGCGACGCCCTCCTGGGGCACCAGGTCCTGGAAGGCAAGGAACTGCTCATAGCCTCCATCGAAGTGGACGACCAGCAGTAAATTCAAGGAGTTGACATGTCCAAGGAAGTGACCATAGTCCGCAACGTGCTGGAGGCCAACGACCGGCTGGCCGAAGAACTGCAGAACAAGTTCCGGGTCAAGAAGATCCTCTGCCTGAACCTCATGAGCTCGCCCGGCGCGGGCAAGACCACCCTGCTCGAGCGCACCCTGACCGAGCTCAAGGACGAATTCAAGATGGCGGTCATCGAGGGCGACCTGCAGACCGACAACGACGCCCAGCGCGTGGCCGCCACCGGCGCCCAGGCCGTGCAGATCAACACCGAGGGCGGCTGCCACCTCGATTCCGGCATGGTCATGGACGCGCTCAAGGCCATCGACACCGACGGGCTGGACATCCTGTTCGTGGAGAACGTGGGCAACCTGGTCTGCCCCGCCGAGTTCAACGTGGGCGAAGACTACAAGGTCACCCTGCTGTCCGTGGCCGAGGGCGACGACAAGCCCGAGAAATATCCCTTCATGTTCCACATCTCCGCGGTCATGCTCCTGAACAAGACCGACCTGCTGCCCTACGTGGACTTCGACCTGGACAAGGCCACCAACCACGCCAAGAAGCTGAACAAGGACATCGAGGTCATGCCCATCTCCGCCCGCACCGGCGAGAACATGGACCAGTGGTATGACTGGCTCCGCAAAAAGCGGGCCGAGAAGCTCTAAGTCCGACAACGCCGATTGTTTGTTTTCAAAGCCGCCTCCGGGCGGCTTTTTTCATGCCCGGCCACCCAACTCTCGAAAGCCTCTGCCGCCATCGCGGGCCGTCTTCGGACGGGTTTCTTTTTTTGATCATCCACAAATGTGTGGGCGAATTTTTCGCCCGGTTTTTCTTGGCAAGGGATTCCGGGGGATGTAGGGTGGCACCATGTCCTTTCCGAAGAACCTGCCGCTCGAGGACGTGCTCGACTCCATCGCCGACGGGCTGTTCACCGTGGACGCGGACTGGAACGTGACCTATTTCAACGGGGCGGCCCAGCGGATCACCGGGATAACCGGGGACGACGCCCTGGGGCGCAAGTGCTGGGACGTGTTCCGCTCCTCCCTGTGCGACGGCCAGTGCGCGCTGGGCGCGTGCATCGAGCACGGCGGGCGCATCGTCAACAAGTCCATCTTCATCGTCCGCTCGGACGGCACCACCCTGCCCGTGTCCATCTCGGCCTCGCCCCTCAAGGACCGGGACGGCAACGTGGTCGGCGGGGTGGAGACCTTCCGCGACCTGACCGAGATCCACGTCTCCCGCCAGCAGGCCAAGGACATCTACCGGTTCGAGAACATCGTGGGCCGCAGCCAGGCCCTGGACAAGATCTTCCGCATCCTGCCGCAGATCAGCGAATCCGAGGCCACCACCCTGCTGCTCGGCCAGAGCGGCACCGGCAAGGAGCTGTTCGCCAAGGCGATCCACTCCCTGAGCCCGCGCAAGGAAGGGCCGTTCGTGGCCGTGAACTGCGGCGCGCTGCCCGACACCCTGCTGGAATCCGAGCTGTTCGGCTACAAGGCGGGCGCGTTCACCGGGGCGCGCACGGACAAGCCGGGCCGGTTCGAACTGGCCGACGGCGGCACGGTCTTTCTGGACGAGATCGGCGACATGCCCCAGAACCTCCAGGTCAAGTTGCTCCGCTTCCTCCAGGACAAGACCTTCGAGCCGCTCGGCGGGGTCTCCCAGGTGCGCGCGGACGTGCGCGTGGTGGCCGCCACCAACCGCAACCTGGAGGACGCCGTGGCCGAGGGGACCTTCCGACAGGACCTCTTCTACCGCCTCAACGTGGTCACCCTGACCCTGCCGCCCCTGACCCAGCGGCAGGAGGACCTGCCCCTGCTCGTGGACCACTTCCTCCAGGAATTCAACGGGCTGCGCAACAAATCCATCCAGGGCGTGAGCGAAGACGCCATGGCCGTGCTCCTGCGCCACGACTTCCCCGGCAACGTCCGCGAGCTGGAAAACATCCTCGAATACGCCTTCATCCTCTGCGCGGACGGGTTCATCCAGGTGGAACACCTCCCGGAATACCTGCACCCGGCCAAGGGCTCGCCCCGGTCGGCGGGCCTGTCCGGCACCATGGAGGCCATCAAGCGCCGCGCCGCGCGCCAGGCCGTCAAACGCAACAACGGGAAAAAAATGGCCGCCTGCCGCGAGCTGGGCATCACCAAGGACACCCTGCGACGGCTCCTCTCCGACAAATAGGCGAATTTTTCGTCCACCTTCCTTGCGGTAATGGCGAATTATTCGCCCAAATGCCCATATCGCTTAAACCTAACACACTGTAATAAATCAATATTTCTGTTGGCACGATCTATGCTCTATTGCCATCAATCGGTCAGGGTCCTGCCGGAGAGTTTTTTGGAGAGTGATGATGAAAGTGGATTCCGCCAAGCTCATCTGCCTGGCGTGCTACCAGGACCGGTTGGCCTCCGTGTGCGAGAACGCGGACGGCTACAAGTTATTTGAAATACGCGATCATAAATCTTACCCCGCAGGCCTCCTATCCCTTCCCTCAAAGGACCCTATGGACAGGACATCCGCCATATTGGCCTGCGGGGTAACCATTTTTCTGTGCGGCGCCATCCGCAACCGCACCCGCGAAGCCCTCGAAGAAGCCGGAATCCAAGTCATCCCGTGGCTCACCGGCTCCCTCGGCCAGGTAGTCGACGGCTATCTGCACGGGTCGCTGGCCGAGCTGGCCATGCCCGGCGCATCAGTTTGACATTTTCCCGCCGATGGTTATCTCTCTCGGACCCGGACGCGACCGTCCGCTGGTCCGGGATCTGCGCGTACTTTCAAAGGCGGCCCTGAGCCGCCCTATTTCAGGAGAATCCTATGAGTGGTTGTGAAGGATGTGCGTCTGCCGCACCTGACGGGAGCTGTTCCAGCGCCAACGGCTGCGACAACCCCGAAGAGCAGAAACTGCAAAAAACCCTGAGCCGCATCAAGCACAAGATCGTGGTCATGTCCGGCAAGGGCGGCGTGGGCAAATCCACCGTGGCCGCCAACATCGCCGTGGCCCTGTCCCTGGCCGGCAAGAAGGTCGGCCTGCTGGACGTGGACGTGCACGGCCCGAGCGTGCCCCGGCTTCTCTCCCTCAAGGGCCAGCAGCCGCACATCGGCGACCAGATCATGGAGCCGGTGCCCTGGTCCAGGAACCTGTCCGTCATGTCCCTGGGCTTCATGCTGCCCGACGACCGACAGGCCGTCATCTGGCGCGGACCGGTCAAGATCGGCCTGATCAAGCAGTTCGTGGAGGACGTCATGTGGGGCGACCTCGACTTCCTCGTGGTCGACTGTCCCCCCGGCACCGGCGACGAACCGCTGTCCGCCCTCCAGACCCTCGGCCCCACCGCCATGGCCGTCATCGTCACCACCCCCCAGGGCGTGGCCGTGGACGACGTGCGCCGGTCCGTGTCCTTTGTGGGCGAAGTGGGCAACCGCGTGCTCGGCATCGTTGAAAACATGTCCGGCTTCGCCTGCCCCGACTGCGGCAAGGTGCACAACATCTTCAAGTCCGGCGGCGGCGAGGAACTGGCCAAGGAAGCGGGCGTCCGGTTCCTGGGACGCATCCCCCTCGACCCCGCCGTGGCCGACTCCGGCGACGAAGGGTTCCCCTTCATGAAGGTCCACCGCGATACCGCCACCGGACAAGCCATGGAACAAATCATCCAGCCCATCCTCTCCCTCCCCGACCCGCCCAAGGCGTAGCCGGGCCATCAGCCATCAAAAAGGGCGGACGCGCTGCGCGCGTCCGCCCTTTTTTTTTGCGCCTCCGGCGGCCGGGGGAAGGGGAGGAAAAACCCTTTGAAAAGGGTTGTTTCCTCCCCTTCCCCCGGACCCCCATCCCCTCCTTTTCCCAAACTTTTTGGGTCGCTTCGCGAGGTTCGAGGTTCAAGATAAGGCCTCTTCCTTTCCAGAGTTTTAACACGCCGCCCTGACACTTTCCCTTGGCCCCCGTCCGGTCCGGCGGCGTGGGCAACCGTCCCGGATGGTTCGCGCCGGGCGGCTGACCGCGCGCCGCAGACGTCCGGCGCGAACCATCAGGGACACCGCATCCCCGCCACCCGCCGACACTCCCGCCAAACCGCACACCTCCCCCTTCCACCTCCCCCAAAACTCGACCCTCCGCGCCCGCACGGACCCGAGCGAAGCGAGCGACAAAAAGTTTGGGAGGGTCCAGGGAACCCTTTTCAAAGGGTTCCCTGGCGGGGTCTGGGGCAGCGCCCCAGCCGCCGGAGGCTTCCCTCGACGGCATCCAGGTCGCCGGCAGCTCCGCGTCATCCCTCGCCGGGCGGCGTGACCAGGCGCCGAATGTCGTCGAATGCGGAACGGAAGGCCACGACCACGGTGGGGTCGAACTGGGTTCCGGCGCAGCCTGAGATTTCTCCGCACGCGCGGTCCATTGACAATGCATTGCGGTAGGGCCGGTCCTGGAGCATGGCGGACAGGGTGTCGGCCACGCTGATGATCCGCGCGCCGAGCGGGATCATGGTGCCCTTGAGGCCGTGCGGATACCCCTTGCCGTCCCATCGCTCGTGATGGTGCAGGACCATGTCCACCACGCCGAGGTCGCGCAGGGCGGCCACGGGCTGGAGGATGGCGGCCCCGGCCTCCGGGTGGTTGCGGATGGCGCGCCACTCCGTGGTGTCCAGGGGGCCTTTTTTCCGCAACACCGAATCCGGCACGCCGATCTTGCCGATGTCGTGCAGGTGGCCCGCCACGTGGATGATGTCCGCGGCGCGCCGGGGCAGCCCCATGGCCAGGGCAAGGACGCGGGACACCTCGGCCACCTCGTCGGAGTGCATGGACGTGTGCGGGTCCTTGGCGTCGATGGCATTGCCCAGCGACTCCGCGAACTGGTGCAGGGCGGTGGTGATGCAATGGTTGGAGGACGCCCAGTCGCGTTCCGGCCTCGACAGCGAATGGACCGCTGCCGAGGCCGACTGAAATGCGGACATGCCTAGGCCTCCGCGCCCTTGGACCGGGTGAGCAGGTTGTCCAGGTTGCGGTTGATGGTCCGGTGCAGGCAATTGCCGTCCCCGGCTCCGGCCACGGCGCGGTCGGCGGCGATGCGGAAGCAGACGCGCGCCTCCTCGAACTTGCCGTTCATCTGGTAGACCACGCCCATGTTGTTGCGCACCTTGGCTTCGTGCAGCGGAGATTCCATGGACCGGGCCAGCCGGTCGGCCTGGGTCAATTGGAACAGGGCGTCCTGGCAACGGCCTTCGTTGCAGGCGAGCATTCCCTGGCGGTTCAGCAGTCCGAGTTTCTTCAGCGAGCTCATGGCAGTACTCCTTCGGGTTGGGTTGATGGACACCGGCCTCGCCCCTGGCGGACCGGCGGGTACATCGCCCGGCGGAAAGCGGACCCGAAACGGCGGGACGGCGCACGGCGGGAAGGAACACTCGGACAACGGATCGAGGTCGGACTGGGACATTCGGCATGGGCGCAGTGTATTGAAACTGATTTTCAATATCAAGACTTTTCCGCACGGAAATTCAAGGGTCCCGAGGGCGTCCCCCGCCACTGGAAAGGGAGAATGAAAAGATGTAGGATGCCGCAACGATGGAGGTGCGATGAAACGAACGATCCCCGGACCGGTCCTGTGGACCGCCACGCTCCTGGCCCTGCTTCCGGCCCTTCTTCTGGGTGCCGGATGCGCCGAAAAGCGGACCGAAGGCCCCGCCGTCGACCCGGCGGCCACGGCCCAGCTGCGGGCCTCGGTGACCTACCGCGCGCGGATGCTGCTGCCCCCGCGCTGCACCCTGTTCCTGTCCCTGGAGGACCTCTCCCGGCTGGACCCGACGGACCGCACCGTGGCCTCCACCTTTATCCCGGTCCAGGCCGCCCCGCCCTTTCCGGCGGTGCTGCGCTACGACCCGGCCAAGATCCACCAGCGGCTGCGCTACGCCCTGGCCGCGCGCATCGAGCTGAACGGCCAGGTGCTCTTTGCCGGGAGCGCGCGCATCGATCCCTTTGCCCAGCCAGAGGACGAACCGGTGGAGATTCAGGTCGTCCCTCCCTCCAAGAAGACCCGATAAAAAAGGCCCGGCGCGAGAAAACGCCGGGCCTTTGGCCGTGCCGTGAAATGTTTGGGGAACGCGCTCGGCGCCCCGTCTACCGCGCGATCATGGAGCGCAGCAGCTCCGCGCAATTCTCCGTGTTGTGGCCCATGTTGTCGAGGCAGTCCACGAAGTGGATGAGCTGGTAGATGTCCTTGAAATCAATGTCCATCTGGTAGATTTTCTTCTGCAGATCGTTCTTCTGGCGGCGGACCTCGTCGCGCTCGCGCCGGACCTTGCGGTAGCACTCCTTGGTGCCCTCGCGGTCCAGGGACTCGCCGTTGGTCAGGGCGATGGTGGACTTGAGCGCCGGTCCGAGCAGCACGGTGCATTTGGCCACGGAATCCAGGAGGTAGATCATCCCCTTCTGGATTTCCTCGGGAATGAGCACCGGGCGCATGGCCAGCCAGTGCAAGGCGTCCTGGGCCGCGTCCAGGATATTGTCCTGGCTCTTGGTGTAGGACAGGAACAGGTGCTTCTCCACGGCCATGAAGAGCCCCTTGGGCAGGTGGTTGCGGATGTTCCGCTTGATCGAGTCGGCGTGGTTCTCGATCTCGTCCACGGCCTTGGTCAACTCCTCGAACTCGCGGCACATGCCGCCGGAGACGTAGCACTCCAGGGAGTCGTCGATGGCTGCGATGCACTCGGCGATCTTGTCGTAGTGCTCGACAAGGCCTTCCATGGGGGAACGGTTGCCGAGCAAACCGAAGAAGGGAATTCTCAAAGACATATCATGCGACCTCGTTGAAAGGGGTTTTTGCAGTTTCGTAACCTAGCCGTAACACAACCATTTGAGCAGCACAAAGATAACAATGCTGGTCAGGGCGGCGATGGGGACGGTGGCGATCCAGTAGGCGACGATGCGCAGGAGCACGCGAAAGTCGACCGCCGAAAAGCCGCGCGCCAGACCCACGCCGACCACGCCGCCCACGGCGGCATGGGTCGTGGAGACCGGCAGTCCAAGGTTGGAGGCGACCAATACGGTGGAGGCGGCGCCGAAGTCAACGGCGAATCCGCGCGTATTGGTCAGGGTGGTGATTTTTTCGCCCACGGTGGACATGACCTTGTGGCCCAGGACGGCGATGCCCACGGCGATGCCCAGGCCGCCCAGCACGAGCATGGGCCAGGGCACGGCGGCGGTGGCCAGCAGCTTGTGCTCCTTGGCGATCAGGTAGATGGCCGCCACCGGGCCGATGGCGTTGGCCACGTCGTTGGCGCCCTGGGACAGGGCCACGTAACAGGACGTGCCCACCTGCATCTTGCGGAAGACCCGCTCCACGCCCTCGGCCCCCTCCTCCTCGTCCATGACGAACCGCGCCACGAAGATGCGGGCGCCGAGCCAGGCCAGGAAGGACAGGGCGGCGGCGATGCCGAGGGAGCTCAGCCAGTGCAGCCCCAGGGACTTGCCGGCCGGGGTCTTGTACAGGAACGAGAGGGAGATCATGGACAGCGTGATGGCCACCCAGATGGGCGCCCATACCTTGGCCTGGTGAATGAAGTTTCGTTTGAAGAGGATGTATTTTCGAATGTGGGTGAAGATGAAGTAGGCGATGGCGGCGGCGAAGAACGGGGAGATGATCCAGGACAGGACGATGCCGCCCATCTTGAGCCAGTTGACCACGTCCGGCCCGCCCGCCACCAGGCCGAAGCCCATGATGGCCCCGACGATGGAGTGCGTGGAGGAGACCGGCAACGACGTCAACGTGGCCACCAGGACCCACAGCCCGGCCGCCAGGAGCGCGGCGAACATGCCTATCATGATCAGCTTGGGATCGGTGATCACGTCGGGGTTGATGATCCCCTTGCTGATGGTCGCGGTCACGTGAGAGCCGAGAAAGACCGCGCCGATGAAGTTCAGGATGCCCGCAATGAACACGGCCTGCTTCACGGTGATGGCCCGGGCGCCCACGGCCGAGGCCATGGAGTTGGCCACGTCGTTGGCTCCCAGGTTGAACGCCATGAGGAACCCGGCCCCCACGGACATGTATAGGAACAGATCGTAGATATCCATCGTAACGCCCCTCTTCCGAGGGAATTGGTTAGAGATTGCCTACGGCGTCTTCTCCGCAGGCTTGTTCAGGCGGAAGCAGAACCGCGCCCCCCGAACATCCTCGCCGTACCCGTCGTGCCAAATCTCGCCGCCGAAGTTCTTGACGATGCGGCGGCAGATGGCCAGGCCGAGCCCGGCGCTGCCGGAGCCGTCTATAGTATTCTCGTCCACCCGGTAGAACCGTTCGAACACCTTGGTGGAATGTTCCCTTGATATGCCCGGCCCCTGGTCTTCCACGCAAAAGACGATGGACTCGCCGTCGTCCTCTGCGCTGACCGTGATCACCCCGCCGTGGGGCGAGTATTTCACGGCGTTGTTCAGCAGATTGTGGAAGACGTGCAGCAGCCCGTCGGTCTCGCCCATGACGTACATTTCGTCTTCCGGGGTCCGGGTGCGGAAGGTCACGGACCGCTCCCCGGCCCACACGGCCAGGTCGTCGATGGCCCGCGACAGATGCTCGCGCCCGGACAGCGGGCCGAGCCGGAGCCGCTTGCCCGCCTGCTCGGACTTGGCCAGGGCCAGCATGGACGAGATGACCTTGTCCATGTGGTCCGCGTTCTTGAGCACGGTCTCCAGGAACCGCCGCCCGTCGGCGGGGTCCGCCGGGGGCATGTCGAGCAGGGTCTCGGTGTATCCCTTGATGGAGGTCAGGGGGGTGCGCAACTGGTGCGAGGCGTTGGCCACGAAGTCCTTGAGGCTCTTCTCGCTGCGCTTCATTTCGGTGATGTCGTAGAAGACCAGGATGATCTTGCGCACGCCGTTCTGGTCCAGGAACCGCTCCGCCGAGACCTCCACGGTGCGCGTGTCCATGATGTCGATCTGGATGGAACGCGCCTGCTCCGAGGGGTCGGCAAGGACCCGGTCCACCAGGTCCTGTATCTCGTACCGCCGGATGACCTCGATGGGCGAACGCCCCACGGCCGTCTCCGGGATGTTGAACATGTCGTCGAGAGCGGTGTTGAAGGACTCGATGCGCCCGTTGGAATCCAGGGTCAGGACGCCCTCGCGCATGCCGCCGAACACGGCCTGGAGCTGTCCCTTCTGGTCCTTGATCAGCTCGATGTTGCGCTCGATGGACTGAGCCATGGCGTTGACCGCGTGGGCCAGGGGCTTGAACTCGCCGCCGGGCAGGACGCGCAGCCTCTTCGAGTAGTCGCCCTCGCCGATGGACCGGGCCAGCTCGGAGAACGCCCGGATCTCGCGGCCCATGTTGCGCGACATGAACATGCTCAGGAGCACCGCCGCGCCGAAGGTCGAGAGGAAAATCCAGATCAGGTTGGACCGCAGCAGGTTGAGCCGCGCGCTGACGTGGGAGAACGGCACGGCCATGCGCAGCACGCCCTCATCCACGGCGGGCACCCCCGGGAACTGCCGGGCCACGTAGAGCATCTCCTTCTCCAGAGTGTCGGAATGGCGGGAGTTGACCCCCCATCCGTCCTTGAGAGCGGCCACGACCTCGGGCCGATGGCTGTGGTCGTCCAAAGTGCCGAGATCGGCGAAGGGCACTTCGGAATCGGCCACCACGCGGCCGTCGACGATGTAGGTGATCCGTGAATTGAGCTTGAAGGCAAGGGCGTCCAGCCACTCCGCGAAGTCCTTTTCGGACTCGAACAGCGGGTGATCCCGGATGAGCCATTCGATGGCCTCGATCTGGTGCCTGGTCCTGATCTCGGCTTCGGTGACCAATTCGTCGCCCACGATGCTCGTGGAGTAGAAGAAGATCACGGCCATGGCCATGAGGAGCAACCCCCAGGTCCACAACAGGATCCGCATCTGAAAAGAGCGCAGTTTCATTGCCTCGTCCTTGATGGCGCGTTCAGCGGTTACATTGTTGATCAACCTGATCAAGTACCTCTTTCGCCGAACGCGTGCGCTGTGTAACACAATCGTAACTGAATTGTAATGTTTCCATTTGTTACAGTTATGTGACAAACGGGGCAACAAAAAGACGGAAATTCAGGCGTTCGGAAAAGAAGTTCCGGCCTGGCGGCAGGTTAGAAAAACAGGGGGGTGCGAGCCCCGTTCGGGCCGGGCCAGGACCGCCCGAAAAAACCACGAATTTGTCGCTCGCGCCCCACTTCCCACAGAAAAGCCCGGCCCCCGCATCGGGGACCGGGCCTTCGCTCCCGGACGCGCTGACGGCTAGAAGCCGCGAACGCACTCCATGAGGTAGGTGGAGACCTCCACCCGGCAGACGCCGTTCTCGATGATGAGCCGCACGTTGTTCTCCGGGATCAGGGCCATGTCCTCGGCCACGTCGTACCACTTGCCCGCGACCCAGTCCGGGGTCACGCCGTTGGTTTCCATTTCCTTGACGGGGTAGCTCTCGGCCACGACCCATTCGTCGTCTTGTACTGCAGGCATTTCCATGCTCCCCGGCCGCCTTCGGGCGGCCTCGCGTTGTTCGTTCAGGTTCGGTTCAAGATCACAAAAATTCGCGCGGGTTCTGCCCCAGCAGGCAGAACGCCTCGTAGGTGATGGTCCCCCACCACCCGGCCAGGTCCTCGGGGGTGATCGGGTTCGCGCCCGGACCGCCCAGGAGCCAGGCTTCGTCGCCCGGCCGGACCTCAATCCCTTCGCCTATGATGTCGGTTACGTCAACCGCGGTCATCTGCATGCACACCCTCCCCCGGATCGGCGCGCGGCGGCCGTGGATGACCATCTCGCCCGCGTTGGACAGGGAGCGGCTGTAGTTGTCGGCGTAGCCCACGCCCACGATGGCCACCATGGACTCGCGCTCGGCGGTGAAGGTCCAGCCGTAGCTGATGGACTCGCCCTTCTTCAGCGGATGGACCTGCATGACCGGGGTGGAGACCTCCATGGCGGGCTTGAGCAATTTGCCAAGGCCCGGGCCGTTGCCCTCCAGGGGATCGCAGCCGTAGAGCGCGATGCCGAGCCGCATGGAGTCCAACCGGCAGTGCTCGAAGGCCATGCCCCCGGCGGAGTTGGCCAGGTTGGCCTCGACCTCGAACCCGGCGCGGGCCAGCCCGTCCAGGCAGGCCTGGAACCGTTTGGCCTGCAACGCGACCTCCCCTTCCCTGCCCGGCACGTCCGCCGAGGCCAGGTGGGAGGTGGCCATGACCGGGGTCAGCCGGGTCCCCTTCAGCAGGGCCGCGACCTCGTCCACCTCCTCGGGCAGGAAACCGAGCCGCCGCATGCCGGTGTCGAACTTCAAGCCGATGGCCAGGGGACCGTTCTTCTCGGCGGCCTCGGCCACGCGCTCAAGCTGGGCGCGATGGGAAATGGGGGTCAGGATGTCGTGGTCCCAGAGGGCCTGGACGTCCGCGTCGTCCACCGGGCCGAGCAGGGCCATGATCCGCTTGGCGCAGCCTGACCGGCGCAGCTTGGCCGCCTCGTGGACGAACCCCACGGCAAAGGTGTCCGCGCCCTCCGCCTCCAGGGCGCGGCCGACCTCCACCAGGCCGTGGCCGTAGGCGTCGGACTTGATGACCGGGATGACCCGGTCGTGGAGGTCGGTGAAGAGACGGTAGTTGTGGCGCAGGTTGTCGAGGTGGATGCGAACGCGCAGCTTGTTGTAGTCGATCATTATTTTCTCTTGAACAATTTTTCGAGATCGTTGGGGCTCCAGCGCAGGACCACGGGCCTGCCGTGGGGGCAGAACTCGCGCTCCGGGGTGTCGAGCCATGTTTCGAGCAGGGCCAGGGCCTCGTCCACTGCCAGCGGCTGGTTGGCCTTGATGGCGGTCTTGCAGGCCATCATGGTCCACAGGTCGTCCAGCCCCCCGGCCTTTTCCGCCAGGGCGTCCTTCAGATACTCCCTGGCCTTCCCGGTTTCAAGTGTCGGGGGAATGCCCCGGACCAGCGCCTTGGCCGGGCCGTCCATCTCGATGACGAACCCCATGGAGCGCAGGTCCTCGCGCAGCCCGGCCAGGACCTCGGCCTCGGCCGGGTGCAGGGATATCTCCAGGGCCAGGGCCAGGGGCTGGGTGTCGCCCCGCTTGCGCTGGTCGCGCATGGCCGCCAGGATGACCCGCTCGTGGGCCGCGTGCTGGTCCACCAGCAGCAGGTCGTCGCCCTGGCGGATGACCAGATAGGTGTCCGCCACCTGGCCGAGATAGGTCATGCCCCGCCCCTTGAGACTCGCCGGGCGCAGGGAGTCCGGCCCCGGCTCGCGGACCATGGGCGCTCCGCCGGGGAACGGGCCGTCTTCGCGACGGGACGCCTCTCCGCCGGACGGGGAGTACGGGCGCGGGGGCGGCAGGGGCAGGTCCAGGGACCTGGCCCGGTCCGCCTCGAAGGCGCGGTAGGTGGAAAATTTCGGTCCGTCGCCCACGGGGGCGGGACGGTGCGGTGCGCGGGACGGCTCCGCGCCGCCGGAACCGGTCGCCGGGTGCACGCCCCCGGAAAGCGCGCCGCCCGCCAGTTCGGCGTCCGTGCCGGACAGCGCCTGCATGACCCCGCTGCGGATGACCGAGAACACGCGGCTCTCGTCGATGAACCGGACCTCCAGCTTGGCCGGGTGCACGTTGACGTCCACCTGGTCCCTGGGCAGGTCCAGGAAGAGCACGATCTGCGGGTATTCGCGGGACAGGAGCATGCCCCGGTACGCCTGGCGCACGGCGGAGAGCATGACCTTGTCCTGGACCGGGCGGCCGTTGACGTAGAGCAGGATGCGGTCGCCGCGCCCCTGGGCCGTGGCGGGCGAACCGGCCACGCCGCGCGCCCGGTAGCCGTCGCGCTCGAAGTCGAAGGGGGCCAGGGCCGAGGTCACGGCCGGAGGCCAGAACGCGGCCAGCCGGTCGGCCAGGGTCTGGTCCGGGGGCAGGCGAAACGCTTCGCGCCCGCCGAGCGTCAGGGAAAAGCCGGTGGAAAGATGGGCCAGGGAGACGCGCATCAGGGCGTCCTGGCAGCGCCGGTTCTCGGTCGCCTCGGTCTTCAGGAACTTGAGCCGGGCCGGGATGTTGGCGAACAGGTCCCGAACCTCCACGCGGGTGCCGGAGGCCAGGGCCGCAGGCCCCTCCGCCGCCACCTCGCCGCCGCGCACCTCGATGAAGGCGGCCTCGTCCGCGCCTGTCGCACGGGAGGTCATGACGAAGCGCGAGACCGAGGCGATGGACGGCAGCGCCTCGCCCCGGAACCCGAAGGAGCCGATGTCCGAGAGGTCGCGCAGGTCGCGGATCTTGCTGGTGGCGTGCCGGGTCACGGCCAGGTTGAGCTGCGCGGCGGGGATGCCCGAGCCGTTGTCCTGGACCACCATGAGCGAACGCCCGCCCTGCTCCAGGGCGACGTCCACGCGGGTGGCCCCGGCGTCCAGGGCGTTCTCCACCAGCTCCTTGACCACGCTGGCGGGCCTTTCCACCACCTCGCCCGCGGCGATCTGGTTCTTCAGCCCCGGGGGCAGGATGCGGATTTCGGACGGTGCGCTCATATCCATAATAGATAATCCCCCTGCCGGACGGGGCAACCCGGTTCCGGCGCGGCGGCTAGAAGTTCAGCAGGTCGAAGCCGACCTCGAACCGGTTGTCGCCCGGCTTCTGGCTGTAGGAGAAGTACAGGGTGTAGCACTCGGCGGCCCAGTCCAGGCGCAGGGTGCGCTCCAGGTCCTGCTCGTCCATGAAGTCGTGGCGGTACATGGCGCTCAGGGTGAAGGTGTCGTTGATGTGCCACTTGCCGCCCACGCGGATGATGGACATGTCGTCGTCCTGGGTGCGCAGATACTCGTCGAGGCTCTTCACGAAGTCGTAGCCCAGGGTGATCTCGCCCAGCCCGTCCTTGAAGAACCGGATGGAGGTCTCGCTCTGGGTCATGTCGCCCCGGTAGGGCGAGAACCAGTTGCGGGTCAGCAGGTCCACGAAGGTGGCGGGCTTGACCTTCAGCTCGGCCATGACGTCCGAGAACGGCCTGCGCTTGTACAGGTTCAGCTCGTCCATCCGGTTGGCCTCGTTGTAGTCGTAGGACTGCTCCAGGCGGAACATCAGGAAGTCGAGGTAGTCGCGGGCGACCAGGGCCACGGGCTCGTCGTCGGAGCCGGGGGACAGGATCACGCTGTCGCGGCGGCGGTCCAGGACGTTGGTCAGCGAATAGGTGACCTTGTTGCTCCCGGCCAGCCGGTCGTCGGTGTCGAAATAGGGCAGCTTCTCCTGGCCGGTCAGGTTCGGGGTGTAGGTGTAGTCCACCCGGGGCTGGATCGAGTGCTTGAGCCGCGTCCAGCTGGAGGTCCCGGCCAGGCCGGGGTCCGCCTTGGGAAGGTCGGCCAGGGAGAAGGTCCGGGTCATCTCGGAGAAGGCCGAGAACCCGCCGGTCCAGGTGGTCCGGTTCTGGTAGCCGTCCTCGATCTTGGAGGTGTCGATGACCGCGGTCTTGCCGCCGGGGGCGGACACGGACATGTTGCCGGTATCCTCGTGCGAGGTCAGGCTGTAGGAGGTGTGGTCCAGGGCCAGGGACGGGATGACCGTCAGGTAGTCGCTCTTGAGCGGCAGCTTCAGTTCCGGCTTGGCCTCGAAGCGATGGCCGGAGTTGCCGTACTCGCGGTAGAAATAATCGTATTTGGCGTCGAACGCCCCTTCCAGCCCGCCGGGCAGGGACTGCTGGAAGGCGAAGGCGTTCAGCTCGGGCAGGGTCTGGACCGTGTCGTTCTCGCCGTCCCTGCCGTTGCCGTTCATGAACGCCAGGTTCTCGTCGTACTGGGCGAAGCCCACCACGCCGAAGCGGTCCCAGCTGCGGCTGACGTACGCCTTGCTCAGCCGGTGCAGGGAGTCCTTGTTCTCGATGTCGCGGCCGAACTCGTCCAGGAACTCCTCGCGGGAGCGCTCGAACCCGGTGGGGCCGTGCTGGAAGTCACGCAGGTAGTTCTGGTCCGAGACCACGTCCAGGTCGAGCTTGACCTGCCACCGGGGGCTGCCGAGCCAGCCGTCGTACTTGCTGCGCACCCACCAGCGGTCGCTGTTGGGCCTGGTCAGGCCGTCGCCCTGGTACCCCTTCCACTCGTCGTATTCCGAAGTGGCCCGCCGCTGGTCGTTCATGATGTCCACCTGCCACAGCCCCTTGGTCGAGGCGTCCTCGGTGTGGCGGAACTGCACGCCCTGCATGTAGCCGCGCCTGGACATGTAGTTCTGGTAGAAGGTGGCGTCCATCTCGTCGTCGATGACCCAGTAGTAGGGCATGTTCAGCTGGAAGCCGAGCTTCTCGGACGAGGACACGTAGGGCATGAGGAAGCCGCTCTGCCGCTCGCGGCGCCCCGGCAGGGCCATGTAGGGCCAGAAGAAGACCGGCACGTTCTTGACGCGGAATGCGGAGCGGTAGAGCTGGATGCGACCGTCCAGGTTGACGTCGCCCTCCTCCGAGGTCACGGACCAGGCGGGCCGGTCGCCGGAGCAGGAGGTCACCTTGGCGTTCTTGAAGGTGTAGGAGTCGCCCACGGCCTTGCCCACGCGCTCGGCCTCGACGTAGATGTGCGGCTTGGCCATGAACAGCTTCCCGTTCTTGAGCCAGCCGGTCATGTTGTTCAGGTCGAACTCGCCTTCGTCGGCCTGGAGAAAATCACCGCCCCAGTGGGCCCGGATGTCGCCCTTGAGAAAGACCCAGCCCGTGTTCCGGTAGTAGCGGGCGAAGTCCGCCCGCAGCTGGTCCTCGCCCAGGCTCAGGGAGACGTTGCCGAACGCCTCCACGTACTCGCTGGTGTGGTCGCCCACCACCCGGTCCGCGGAAAAGGTCCACTCGTCCTGGTCCGGGGCCTGGACCGGCGTGTCCGGCACGTATTTCCTGACCCTGTTCAGCTCGGGCTGCTTGCCGATGAGCGTCCACGGCAGGCAGAGCGTCAGGACCAGGACCGCCAGGGCGGCCAGGGATATGCGGGTGAACTTGCGTCGCAAAAAGACCTCTCGGCTATCTGGACCTGAGGTATCTGTCGTCTTTGTCCAGGTAATTCCGGACGTAATCCGCGGCCCCATCCTCCAGGGAAGTCATCTCCACCGGGCAGCCTGCCGCCTTGAGCTTGTCCATGTTCGCCTGGGTGAAATACTGGTATTTGTCCCGGATCGTCTCCGGCATCGGGATGTACTCGATGACCGGCTCGCGGTCCATGGCGGCAAAAACCGCATTCGCCAAATCATTCCATGTTCTTGCAGTTCCCGTACCGATGTTGAAGATGCCGCCCTTGTCCCGGTTCTCCAAAAACCAGGCCATGATGTCCACGCAGTCCTTGATGTACACGAAGTCCCGCTTCTGGCCGCCGTCCGGATACTCCGGGCGGTAGGACTTGAACAGCTTGAGCTTGCCGGTCTCCAGAATCTGGCTGTGCGCCTTGCAGATGACCGAGCGCATGTCGTCCTTGTGGTACTCGTTGGGGCCGAAGACATTGAAGAACTTGAGCGAAACGATCTGGTCGAGGATGCCCGCGTCCTTGGCCCAGAGGTCGAAGAGCTGCTTGGAGTAGCCGTACATGTTCAGGGGGCGCAACCGGTCGATGCCGTCATGGTTGTCGTCGAAGCCGCACTCGCCGTTGCCGTAGGTGGCGGCGGACGATGCGTTCACGAACCGCGCCCCGTGCTCCATGCAGAACCGGCAGACGTACTGGGTGAAGCGGTAGTTGTTCTCCATCAGGAAGTCCGCGTTCAATTCGGTGGTGGAGGAGCACGCGCCCATGTGGACCACGGCGTCGGTCTCGAACGGGTCGTCCCCTTCGAGGATGAACTTGAGGAACTGATCGCGGTGCAGGTAATCCTGATATTTCAGGCCCACCAGGTTGTTCCACTTCTCGCTGGTGGACAAATTGTCCACCACCAGAATGTCGTCGATGCCCATGGTGTTGAGCTTCCAGACCATGGCGCTGCCGATGAATCCCGCGCCGCCGGTGACTATGTACATGGCTTCCCCTTGCTTTCTCGATGACGCCCTTGCGGCGTAAACGTCTTTACATACTGTGTTCATGGCCAGGACGCAACCGCAAGAACCCGCGCGTTTTCCTAGACAACCGCGCATATTCTGGTACTATGTGCCTTAATCGTTGTTGCGACCGACTACTATTTTGCGTATATGCTTTTAATGATTCCCGAATGGGAGCAGCGACAAAGAAAACAATCTCTAAAGGAGTGAGATCATGACACATTCTAGAAAACTGATTTTGTTCATGCTGGCCGCGATGTTGACTTTCTCCTTCGCGTTTGCCGCCACCGCCAACGCCAAGATGGTCAAGAAAGTCGATAACTTCATCTTGTTCCTCGACCAGTCCGGCTCCATGGCCATGAAGAATGCCGACGGCATGAAAAAGATTGAAAAGGCCAAGAGCGACATGCTCGCGCTGAACCAGGCCATCCCCGCCCTGGACTACAATTCCGCGGTAATCCTGTTCGCGCCGTTCGAGGTGCAGTGCTCGCCCAAGCCCTATTCCGAGGCCACCGTGGCCGCAGCGGTCTCCGCCGTGGACACCGAGTTCGGCATCTTCAACCGCCAGACCCCCATGGGCAACGGCCTGGCCGACATCAACCCGACCCTGGGCCAGCTGTCCGGCAAGACCGCGCTGATCATTTTCACCGACGGCGAGTCCAACATCGGCACCGACCCGGTTGCCGTGGCCCAGGACATGGCCTCCAAGTACGGCAGCAACCTGTGCGTGCACGTTGTCAGCTACGCCGACTCCGCCAAGGGACAGGCCGTTGTTGACGGCATCCGCTCCGCCTTCTCCTGCTCCGTGGCCGCCGACGGCGCCACCTTCGCCGACGCCAACGCCCTGAGCAAGTACGCCCGCGACGTCTTCTACGACGAAGTCGCCGACCCGGCCCCGGCTCCGGCCCCGGTTGTCGTCGCCCCGGCCCCGACCAAGGAAGTGGTTACCTTCAACCTGAACTTCGGCTTCGACAAGTACCAGATCACCGACGAGATGATCCCCGTGCTCGAGCAGGCCAAGATGATCCTCGAGGAAGACGCTTCCGCCACCTACGAGATCTCCGGCCACACCGACTCCACCGGTACCGAGGAGTACAACCAGGGACTGTCCGAGCGCCGCGCCAATTCCGTCATGGAATGGCTGGTTGCCAACGGCATCTCCGCCGACCGCCTGGAAGCCAAGGGGTACGGCGAGCTGAGCCCGAAGTACGACAACACCACCAAGGAAGGCCGCAAGCTCAACCGCAGGGTTGAAATCCAGACCAAGTAGCAGTATGGTAAGAATGGCTGGGCGGCGCTGCCGCCCAGCCACCTGCTCTGGTTAGAAGGACTAAACCATGCATAAGTTTGCCATTTTGGCCATTCTGGCCCTGCTCTCCACCGGAGCCTTTTTTGCGTCCGGCGTTCCCGCTTCCGCACAGGAAGTGGCTTCCGTTGCGCCCGGCAACGCATCCCAGCCCGTGACCGCGGCCAACATGCCCCTCTATCTCGACGAGGGACTGGCCACCAAGCACGCGGACTTTGAAAAATTCGCCAAGACGCGGGCCCAGGCCCTGAACCGGAACCACCGGTTGTCCCGCCAGCGCATGCAGATCGTCAAGCAGCCCGACGGCTCCTACCTCGCCCGCTACCACGCCATCGACCTCGACTCCATCTCCACCAAGGTCAGCCGCTCCAAGTCCAAGACCATCCCCTTCGTGGGCGTCATGCGCTTCCAGGAAATGGTCATGGAGGCCGTGGGCAACTCGCCGGAGCTCTGCCGCACCGCCCATTTCAAGCCGGTGTCCGCGATCCCCAACCGCCAGATCTTCAGCTACAAGAAAGGGACCTGGCAGTAACCCCGGCCCCCGATCCGAACCGCGCGGTCTCGCCGCTCTTTTCGCACGCCCCCGGTCAACGGCGAGGGCTGGACATCGGGCCGCGCGCCGAGCATGATGCCCGCGAACCGCAACCCAGGACACAGACCATGGACGGACGAAAACGCGCCGACATCAAACCCGGCATGCTCGTGGACATCGTGCTCAAGAAGGACCAGCGCACCGGCGCGCTGACCCGCGGCACCGTGGCCAACCTGCTGACCAAATCCCCCACCCACCCCCACGGCATCAAGGTCCGGTTGACCGACGGCCAGGTGGGCAGGGTCAAGGCCGTCCTCGGCCAGAGCGAGGGTTGATGCGCATCTGGGTCGACGCAGACGCCTGCCCCAACGCCATCAAGGATATCCTCTTCCGCGCCGCACAGCGCCGGTCCGTGGAGATGATCCTGGTGGCCAACACCACCCTCCAGGTACCGCCCTCACCGCTCATCACCGCCATCCGCGTGGACGCGGGCTTCAACGAGGCCGACAACGAAATCGCCGCCCGCGTGGCCCCCGGCGACCTGGTCATCACCGCCGACATCCCCCTGGCCGACGCCATCGTCACCAAAGGCGCCACCGGCCTCAACCCGCGCGGCGAACTCTACACCGAAGACAACGTCAAAGGGCTGCTGCGCATGCGCAACCTCATGGAAGAACTCCGCTCCGGCGGCCTGGCCCAAGGCGGCCCCCCGCCGCTCGGCCCCAAAGACAAACAAGCCTTCACCAACCAGCTCGACCGCTACCTCACCAAACACGCCTGACCGGAGAAGAATGCTTCCGGGCTCCCTTTCAAAACTTCTTGTCGCCGCTTCGCGAGGCAATGCCACGGACCATCTTCCTTGGAGCGCCTTTGAGGCGCAGCCTCAAACAGCGGCTCTCCTACCCCGCCAACCCTTACGAAGGCCCCTCTTCCTTCGCCCTTCGTCCCGTCAAGCCGCACGCAGCGAGCCCTGTTCTGGACGCCTGGAAGCCGACCGCGAAGGGGCGGCGGCTCCGCTCCCGTAGCCCCTCGGTATCCCTTAAAAGGGGCGTTTTCGTGGAGGCACGGACAATACTTTTAATCGGATGGAGCCGGACCGAGCGGATCGGATTCTTGGCGGCCAAACTGTGGGCGGTGATGTCCCCCCAAAGCATTTTTCTTTCGTTCTTTCTTTTTTGCTTTGGAAAAAGAAAGAACCCCGCCGGGAGGGCTCCAAAAAACCTGGAGGAGCGCCAGCGACGGCTCTCTCTTTTCTTTCCTCTCTTCCTCTCTCCTTCTCTTCTTCTCTTCTTCTCCTCCCCTCAAAAGAAAAGAGGCCCGGTCGTCTCCGACCGGGCCTCGCCATGCAATCAATAAGGTAGAAAGCCTACAGCTTGGCCTTGATGGCCGCCGCGATCTGCTTCCCCTGCTCATAGCACTTACCCAACACATCGTGGGTCGGAATGAACTGGGTCTTGATCGGCTCGATCACTTCCATGTTCATATCCTCCAGCCACTGGGTCAGCACCTTCACGCACTCGCCGGACCAGCCGAACGAACCCACGGCGGAGCCGATCTTGTGCTGCGGCCGCAGCCCCTTCATGTAGGTCAGCATATCCGCCATCAGCGGCAGGATTCCGTTGTTGTGGGTCGGCGAACCGACGATGACGGCGGCGGCGTCGAAGACCTCGGTCATCACGTCGGAGTGGTGGTTGCTCTTCATGGACATGAGGCGCACGGACACGCCCTCGTCGGCCAGGCCCGAGGCCACGGCTTCGGCCATCTTCTCGGTGGAGTGCCACATGGTGTCATACACGATGACCGCCTTGTTCTTCGGCTTCTGCTCGGCGTACTCCTGGTACTTGTCCATGGCCCAGGCGCAGTCCTCGCCGCGGAACATGAGGCCGTGGTCCGGGCAGATGGTGGCGAGCTCGAGACCCATGTCGCGGATACCGGCCAGGGTTTTGAGCACCACCGGGGAATACGGCAGGACGATGTTGGCGTAGTAGGTCTTCATCAGCTCTTCGAGCTTGGCGCGATCAACCTGGTCGGCCCAGCGTTCGGAGGTGGCCCAGTTCTGGCCGAAGGCGTCGTTGGTGAAGGCCAGCTTCTCCTCCGGGCAGTAGGTCAGCATGGAGTCGGGCCAGTGGAGCATGCGGGTCTCGATGAAGGACAGGGTCCGCTTGCCGATGGAAATATTGGTGCCGGTGGGCACGACCTCGACGGGCCATTCCTGGTACTGGAAGTGGGCCTTCATGGCCTTCTGTCCCATGGGCGAGGTGTAGATCTTCTCGGGGCGGTATTTCTCCACGGCCAGGGCCAGGCAGCCCGCGTGGTCCGGCTCCAGGTGGTTGACAACGAAGTAGTCGATCTTGCGGTCGCCGAGCACCTGGGCGAGGTTGCACTGGAGGGTTCCCCAGAATTCCTCGGCCACGGTGTCGACCAGGGTCACCTTCTCGTCCATGATGAGGTAGTTGTTGTAGGTGGTGCCCATATGCGACTTGGAATAGCCGTGGAAGTTGCGGCGGTTCCAGTCCACCGCACCGATCCAGAAAATTCCTTCTTTGATTTCAACAGGTCTCATTCTCTTCTCCACATTGGGCGGCTTCATGCCGCCAAAGTAAAAGGAGCGCGTCCCGAAGTCCGCGCTCCCTGCCCTCGGTGGGGCGAAAGATTAATCTTCGGGTACGAAGTTGTCCTTGGGCGCGCCGCAAACCGGACAGGTCCAGTCATCGGGCAGGTCTTCGAACTTGGTGCCGGCCGGGATGTCGGAATCGGAATCACCCTGTGCCGGGTCGTACACATAGCCGCAAATTTCACACACGTATTTCTGCATGGGGTCAGTCTCCTTTTGCTGGGTCATATTTGCAGCAGCGGCAGCCGCTGTCAACTTACCGGGATCGGTTTCCACCGGAAGTTCACAGTCCGAACGAGTGGAGCCGGGGCCGACCATGGGGCGGAAGCACTTCTTGGTGCCGCCGCAGATGGGACAGCGCCAGTCGTCCGGCAGCTCCTCGAACCGGGTACCCTTGGGGATTTTCCCTTTGCGGTCGCCCTTGTCCGGATTGTAGATGTAGCCGCAGTTGACGGTCTGGCACTGGTATATTTCATGGGGCTCGGCCATGTTCGCTCCGGTGGAGTATAAAGGGGCGGACCTAGGTCCGCCCCGATGGTGCTTGCTGGATCGCGCCGTTGGCGCAGCGCCGGTCGGCGCTTACGCGGTGGCGGCCCACAGGCCGTGGATGTTGCAGTACTCGCGGGCCTTGAGCGGGCCGGAGAGACCGCAGATGCAGAACTCGGCCTCGGGTTTTTCGCCGGGCTTGAGCATCTTGGTCAGGACCACGTCGCCCACCTGGAGCTCGATCCACTCGATGTAATGTTTCTCTTCCATGGGGTGCGCGACTTCGCCGACCTTGACGGTGACCTTGTCGCCGTCGCGGACGATGACGGGGACGTGCTTTTCCTTGGCCGCGTCAACGGTGTTCTCGGTCATCAGAACCATGTCCTCTCCGCAGCAGACCAGGTCGCCGCCGCCTTCGTGAATGGCCATGACGATATTGCCGCAGGTATTACATTTGTACACTTCGCCCAGTTTGATAGCCATGTCGAATCCTCCTTGGATGATGGATGTTACCAGTTGGTGTCCTTGATTTCGAAATGGGCCTGGGGGTGGTCGCAGGCCGGGCATTTGACCGGAGCGGTGGAACCCTTGTGGTTGTAACCGCAGTTCTGGCAGCGCCAGGTGATCTCCTCGTCTTTGACGAAGACGCGATCGTTCTCGATGTTGGCGATGAGCGACTTGTAGCGCTCCTCGTGGTAGCGCTCGGCCACGGCGATGTTTTCCATGACCGCGGCGATCTCCGCGAAACCCTCGGCGCGGGCGACCTTGGCGAAGTCGGGGTACATCTCGGAGTACTCCTCGTGCTCGCCTGCGGCGGCGGCGCGCAGGTTGTCCAGGGTGTTGCCGATGACGCCCGCCGGGAAGGCGGCGGTGATCTCGACGTCGCCGCCCTCGAGGAACTTGAACAGCCGCTTGGCATGTTCTTTCTCGTGGTTGGCGGTCTCTTCGAAAATCTTGGAAATCTGCACGTAACCTTCTTTCTTGGCTACGCTGGCAAAGTAGGTGTATTTATTGCGAGCCTGCGACTCGCCGATGAAGGCGGTAAGAATGTTCTTTTCGGTCTGCGTTCCTTTCAGCGACATCTGTATCCTCCTGTCTCTGTTTCCTGTTTTTTCGACTCACCTTTCACCTTACACAAAAATCCCGAGCTTGTCGTATTATTATGTGTAAAGTTGCGGTTAATTCAGACGACGTAAATTTTATTTCGCCATGCTGATGACTTGCAGTCACCTTGATAATGATTCCTATTTTATCACAGCATCCCTGTCAAGGAATTTCACCGATCATTTTCCATAAATAAAGCCGGTTGCCCAAAGAGGCAACCGGCTTTACCAGACTAATGGTCTTTTTTTCTACTGCTGCGCAGCCTGGCATTTGGGGCAGATGCCCACGAACTCCACGTTGGTGGAAAGCACCCTGTAGCCGCTGGTGCAGGATTCCGGGATGATGGGGATCTCGATTTCGCATTCCACGTCGGCCACGGCGGTACAGACCTCGCACCGGATATGCGGGTGCGGTTCAGGGGTGCCGTCGAACCGCTTCTGTTCACCGGGAGCACCGAGCTTGAGGACCAACCCCTTGGACGAAAGAAATTCGAGGTTGCGATAGACCGTGCCCAGGCTGATCCTGGGAATGATCTTGCGCACCATGTCGTAGACCTCGTCCGCCGTGGGATGGGTCTTGACCTTCTGTAGTTCTTCCAGGATCACTTTCCGCTGTTTGGAAAGCCTGAAACCCATTTCATGTGCCATGGACATCCTCCATATTTGATAACAATTACTATTCCCCCACCCTGCAAATGTCAAGAGGAATCCGTTGAAGCGGAATTAAGGCTCATTATCCCAGAATCAAAATTACTGCAAACACGCCAACAGCCATGTTATCCAATTCAAATACAAGGATAAATATTAAACTACACCCCGGTCAACCGGCAAAAAAAGGACCCGGCCAAGCCGGGTCCTTTGAGTTTCGATGATCTTAGTTGCGGAACTTGGCAACCAACCCCGCCAGCTCCTCGGCCATCTCCGAGACTTCCTGAATGCCGCGGTTGGACTCCCGGATGCCCGACAGGACTTCCTGGGAGAGGTCGTTGATCTGGGTGACGCGGTTGTTGATCTCGTCCGAGGTGGAGGACTGCTGCTCCGCCGCCGTGGCGATGCCGTTGACCATGTCCGCGATGGAGTTGGAGTGCTCCACGATCTGGTCGAGAACGCCGCCCGCTTCCTTGGCCATGCCGGAGGTATTCAGGACGCGCTCCTTGGCGGTATCCATCTCGCGGACCACGTTGGTGGTGGACTGCTGGATCAGGGATATGGCTCCCTCGACCTCCTTGGTGGCGTCCATGGTCTTCTCGGCCAGCTTGCGGACCTCGTCCGCGACCACGGCGAACCCTCGGCCGGCCTCGCCCGCGCGCGCCGCCTCGATGGCCGCGTTGAGCGCCAGCAGGTTGGTCTGGTCCGCGATGTCGTTGATCACGGCCATGACCTTGCCGATGTTCTCGGCGCGGCTGGACAGGGAGGCCAGGGCCTCGGCCAGGTTCTCGGTGATGGCGGCCACGGAGTTGATCTCCTCCACGGTCTTGTTCACCACCTCGCCGCCGGAGGCGGCCACCTTGTTGGCCTTGTCCGATGCGTCGGCGGTCTCGGAGGCGTTCTTGGCTACCTCGAGCACCGTGGCGTTCATCTCCTCCATGGCCGTGGCCACCTGGCTGGTCTGGTTGGCGGTGGTGTCCACGCCGTTGGCCAGCTGGTCCATCTGCGCGGACAGGAGGTTGGACGCCTCGTTCAGCTTGTTGGCCACCTCGGTGACCTCGTTGGCGACCTCCAGCAGGTTCTGGCGCTGGAGCTCGATGTTCTTCTTGTCCTCTTCCTCGCGCGTCAGGTCGATGAGCACGCAGATGACGCCCACGGTGTCCCCTTCCGCGTCCTTGAGCGGAGAGGCCTCGAAGAGCAGGGGGAAGACCGTGCCGTCGGCGCGGCTGTAAATGAATCGCCCGGTGATGGGTTCGCCCAGTCCGATGACTTCGCCCGCGTTGCAGGAAGAGCCGTCCGAGGACTCGCAGTCGAAGATATCGGCCACGTTGCGGCCCTCCAACTCGTCCTCGGTCTGGCCGAGAATGGCCTGAAGCGGCGGGTTGACGAACTTCATCTTCTGGTGGGCGTCGGTCACGAACAAGGGGACCACGATGCCGCTGAGCACGGACTGGTTGTATTCCAGCTGGTCCTTGATCTGGTCCACCATGGCGCCGAGATAGCGGGACAGGGACCCGAGCTCGTCGGTGCCGGAAACCGTGAACTGCGCGTCCAGGTTGCCGTGGGCCACGTCCTCGGCCGTGGTGGCGATGGAGGTGATGCGGTTGACGATGGCCCGGCGCATGAAGATGATCAGCGCGGCCAGCAGGGCCAGCACGCCCAGGACGGAGATGCCCGCGGACTTGATCTGGTTCTCCTTGAGCGCGTCGAACTGGCGGCTGACGTCCACGGCCACGACCATGGCGCCCAGGATCTTCCGGGACCGGCCGTGACAGTGGTAGCAGAACGGGTTGTTCTCGATGGACTTGACCTCGGCGAAATGGAGCTTGTCGTCGATCTCCATGAGCTCGCCTTTGGACATCTTCTCCACCAGGCCGCTGCGGATCATGTCGGGCAGGCCGTTCTCGGACCGGACCTCGTAGATGGAGTTCCGCTCGGCCTCGTGGATCGTGGAGTAGGTGATCTCGCCCTTGTAGTCGGTCAGGTAGACCTTGATGTCGGGGTACCGCTCGGCCATCTGCAGGAACTTGACCTCGGTCCCGTCGTTGTCGCCCTTGGCCATCGGGTCTTCGATGGCGATGTAGAGCATGTCGGCCACCCGTTCGGCGGCCGCCGCCACCTCGGACAGGGTGTGGTCCCTGTTGGAGATGGAGGTGTAGAAGAACAGCCCCGCAAAGGCCAGGATGGTCAGCAGGGAGGACAGCAGGATGAGCTTGACGCCCAGGGAGCGGGTGATGAAATTGTCCATGCCGCCCTCCTAGTGCGCGCCGCCGTAGAGCAGCGGCTTGAAGTCGAACGCGTCCACGCGCTCGGGATTATGACAGACCTGACAGTCTTCCAGGGACAGATCCTTCTTGATCAGGTCCGGATCGCCTCCGGATTCAACGTGGTCGTAGCCGGGGCCGTGACAGACTTCGCACCCGGCCTCGCCCATGGACGGGGTCTGGTCGAAGCTGACGAACCCGCCCGGCTGGCCGTACCCGGTGACGTGGCAGCCGTAGCATTCAACCAGCTCTTCCTTGGTCAGGTCGGCCATCATGATCTTGACGGACTCCCCGGAGTGGGCCTTCTTAGCGAATTTCTTGAAATTTCCGTACTCTTCTTCGTGACATTCGCCGCACGGTTCCGAGCCCACATACTGGCCCGAACTCGTCCGGCCCGTTCCCGCCAGGAGGGCGGAAACGACAAAGGCTGCCAGCAAAAGAGCCAGACAGCCTCTGTAAAGGACCGTTGTCTTAGTCATGAACCAACCCCCATAGCTAACCAACACGGTGCTGCAGCGGCCGGGCACCCTTGAACCCGGCCGGATGCAAAGATGGCGTTACCTTAGAGAATTATTCGGAACTGGTAAAGCACTCCCTGCATATCATTTGCTTCCCTGAGCGGGTTACCACGCCAAAGTCCCCTTGAAAGAGGCTGCGAGGGCATCGACTTCCACATTCAGGACCGTCTTATCGGCAAATTTGGCGGTCAATTGAGACGAATCTGCGACTTTACCCACCATTTGGCAGTACTGGCCGGAGAAAAGTTCCTCGAATCGTTCCCGGGCGGAAGCCGGGACCGACACCACAAACCTGCTCGCGGACTCCGAATACAACACTTCGGTCAGGTTCAGCTCACCGAGAACCGGCACCAGGGAGAGGTCAACGTCCGCACCCAGTCTGCCGCCGATGCACATCTCGGCCAGGGTCACGCCCAGGCCGCCGTCGGAGCAATCGTGGCAGGCCGAGACCAGCCCTTCCTGGGCCGCCTTGAAGACCGTCTCGTACCGCGCCTTGGCGGACAGCAGGTCCACCTGGGGCACGCGGCCGTTTGAGAAGCCGAGCTGGTCGGCGATCTCGCTGCCGCCCAGTTCGGCGCGGGTCAGGCCCAGCGCGTAGATCAGGTCGCCCGGCTGCTTGAAGTCCGAGGTCAGGCACTTGTTCACGTCCGGGATCACGCCGATGACCGAGAAGAGCACGGTCGGGGGGATGGAGATCTTGCGGCCGCCGCCCTTGTAGTCGTTCTTCATGGAGTCCTTGCCGGACACGCAGGGCACGCCGAAGCCGAGGCAGTAGTGGGCCAGGGCCTGGTTGGCGCGGACCAGCTGGGCCAGCTTGTAGTGGCCGTCCGGGGTGGACTCGGACTGGACCGGGTCGCACCAGCAGAAGTTGTCCACGCCCGCCATGTAGCTCACGTCGCCGCCCACGGCCACCGCGTTGCGGATGGCCTCGTCGATGGCGTTGGCCATCATCCAGTAGGTGTCGAAGTCCGAGAACTGCGGGCAGATGCCGTGGGAGACCACCAGACCCCGGTCCGAGCCGTATTCGGGGCGGATGACGCCCGCGTCGGACGGGCCGTCGCCGACCACGCCGACCATGGGCTTGACCGCGGACTTGCCTTGGACCTCATGGTCGTACTGGCGGACGACGTACTCCTTGGAGCAGATGTTCAGCCTGCCGAGCATGTCCTTGAGCAGCCCGTTCTGGTCCTCGGCCACCGGGACCGGGTCGGATGCGACTTCGGGCCGCTTCCAGACCGCCTTCAGCTCCATCTGCGGCACGCCGTTGTGCAGGAAATCCATATCCAGGCAGGTGACCATCCTGTCGCCGTAGCGCACCAGGTACTTGCCGGAGTCGTTGAACACGCCCAGCGCGGTGGACTCCACGTCCATCTCCTCGGAGAGGCGCATGAAGGCGTCGAGCTTGTCCGCGGGCACGGCCATGGTCATGCGCTCCTGGGCCTCGGAGATGAGGATTTCCCAGGGACGCAGCCCGTCGTACTTGAGCGGGGCCTTTTTCAGGTCCATGTCGAAGCCGCCGGAGTCCTCGGCCATCTCGCCCACGGAGGAGGACAGGCCGCCCGCGCCGTTGTCGGTGATGGCGTTGTACAACCCCAGGTCCCGGGCGCGCATGAGAAAGTCGTACATCTTGCGCTGGGTGATGGGGTCGCCGATCTGGACCGCCGTGGCCGGGGAGCCCTCGTGCAGCTCCTCGGAGGAGAAGGTCGCGCCGTGGATGCCGTCCGCGCCGATGCGGCCGCCGGACATGACGATGACGTCGCCGGGCATGGCCTGCTTCTCGTGGGACGGGCGGCCCGCCACGGTGACGGGCATGGTCCCGATGGTCCCGCAGTAGACCAGGGGCTTGCCCAGGTACCGCTCGTCAAAGACGATGGACCCGTTGACCGTGGGGATGCCGGACTTGTTGCCGCCGTGCTCCACGCCCTCGCGCACGCCCTCGAACACCCGGCGCGGGTGCAGCAGCCTGGGCGGCAGCTCGCCCTCGTGGAACGGGGAGGCGAAGCAGAAGACGTCGGTGTTGCACAGCAGGTTGGCGCCCATGCCGGTGCCCATGGGGTCGCGGTTCACGCCCACGATGCCGGTCAGGGCTCCGCCGTACGGGTCCAGGGCGGACGGGGAGTTGTGGGTCTCCATCTTGACGCAGATGTTGGTGGTCTCGGAAAAGGCGATCACGCCCGCGTTGTCCTTGAACACGGACAGGCAGTAGTCGCCGCCCTCGCGGGTGGCCGCGTTGCGGGCGCGGATCTGCTTGGTGGAGCCCTGGATGAAGGTCTTGTACAGGCTCGACAGCTCGATGGTCTTGCCGGTCTCGGTGTTCTCGTACTCGATTTTGGCCGAGAAAATCTTGTGCTTGCAGTGCTCGGACCAGGTCTGGGCCAGGACCTCGATCTCCGCGTCCGTCGGGTCGGCGGACATGCCCAGCCCCTCGCGCTCGGCCCGGACCGCCGGGTTCGCGTAGTAGGCGCGGATGTCGTGCAGCTCCTTGAGCGACAGGGCCAGGGTGTTGGCCCGGGAGAAGTCCATCATCTCCTCGTCGGACATGGTCGAGAGCGGGACGACCGCGACCTCGTCCGAGGCCTTGCCCGTGACCCGGGCGGCCTTGGGCTCGAAGCCGGGATCGGCCGCCCACTGGGCGGCGGACTTGTACTCGAACCGCTGGATCAGCTCGTTGGCCAGCAAATCCTTGGCAATGTGGTGGACGCCGTCCTGGTCCAGGTCGGCCTGGATCAGGTACTGGCGGGAGGTGTAGACCTTGAGCCCCTCGCGCTCGGACTTGGGCAGCCCCAGGACCACGCCCAGGGTCTCGCGGGCGGTGCGGCCCTCGTTGTCGGTCACGCCGGGGCGGAAGCCGACCTCGATGATCCAGTCGAAGTCGCGGGCCAGGGGAGAGAGCGACGCCTCGTGCAGCACGGGGTCGTGCAGGGCGGCCCGCTCCAGGGCGAGGTCCACCTGCTCCCGGGTCACCCCTTCCAGGGTGAAGACGTTGACGATGCGGACGCCGCCGACGTCCATGCCGAGCTCGTTCCTGATCTTGCGGGCGATCTTCTCGCCCAGCACGTCCCGGACGCCTTCCTTCAGTCCAACGATCACGCGACAAAGCATATCTGGTCTCTCCTCTCGATGGGAAAAAGCGGGAGGCCGGTCCCCGCTCGGGACCGGCCTCGGAATCACTTGGTTCTGGTCAAAACGAAATCGGCGGCCTGCCGGAGCACGGTCACCTCTTCTCCGGTGCCGAGCCCGTCCAGCCGGGACTTGGCCTCCTCCACGTAGAAGGCGGCCTCTTCGCGCGTCCGCTCGGAGTAGCGTCCCTCGCGGACCTGCTCCAGGATGTCGGCGCACTGCCCGTCGCTCAGCGACCCGTCCTTCAGGGCCTCCAGCAACGCCTCGGCCCCGGCCTCGTCGCCCTCCTCCATGAGCAGGATGAGCGGCAGGGTCACCTTGCCCTCCTTGAGGTCGCCCCCTTCGGGTTTGCCGGTCTCGGAGGTCGGGGAGGCGTAGTCCAGGGCGTCGTCCACCAGCTGGAAGGCGATGCCCAGGTTCAGGCCGTAGTCGCCCGCCGCGTCCTCCTGCTCCGGGGTGGCCCCGGCCAGGGCCGCGCCGCACCGGCAGGCGCACTCGATGAGCCGCGCGGTCTTGCCGATGATGATGCCCATGTAGGTCTCGCGGTCCAGCGACGGATTGCGTGAAAATTCGATTTCCTCGATCTCGCCGGCGGCGGTCTCCATGATGCCCTTGGCCAGCAGCCAGGACAGCCTGGGGTTGCCGTAGCGCGCGCCCATCTCGTTGGCCAGGGCGAGCAGCGCGTCGCCCGCCAGGATGGTCTCGGTGCGCCCGAAGACCAGGTGGGCGGCGTCCCGGCCGCGCCTCAGCTCGGCGTCGTCCAGGTAGTCGTCGTGCAGCAGGGTGGCGGAGTGCAGCAGTTCCAGGGCGCAGGCCATGGCGTGATGATCGTCCTTGGCATAGCCGAAGGCGCGGGCGAACAGCAGCGTGAGCATGGGCCGGATGCGCTTGCCGCCGGACCCGAGGATGTGCTTGGCAACGTCCCGGACCAGCCCGTTGAGCTGGTCGGCCTCTTTGTCGAGAAAGTCATTGATGGCGGGAAGTTCCCGTTGGAAATAGCGTAAGAGTTCGTCCATGTTCGTCGTACTATGTCAGGTTGCTGGTTGCGGGGCAAGCCCCGGTTACGCCGGAAAAAGCGCTGCTGCCGCCGTTTCGAGCGCCCTGAGCGCGCCCTTGAGATCCCAGTCCCCCGGCTCGCGGGAGCCGGCCAGGTTCGAGACGGTCCGTACTTCGAGGAACGGGAGTCCAGCCCCCGCCGCCGCATAGGCCAAAGCGAACCCCTCCATGTTTTCCGTGCCGTTCCCGCCGCAGGCCGCCTTGAGCAGCGCCGCCCGCTGCGGGGTCCCGGCCACGCCCGACACGGATACCGACGGGACGCGTTTCCAGTCGCCGGGCAGCCGCAGCCCCATGGCCGCCGCGTCCCGGTCCGGGGTGAGCGCGATCCGGTTCCAGACCAGTTCGCCGCCCGCCCTGCCCAGGGGAAATCCGATCCCCTTGGGGTCGGCCAGGCCGTCCTCGCCGATCAGGCCGTACTCCGGCCAGATCTCTTCCGTGGCGCAGCAGGGCGCGCCCATGGGGGTCGCGTCCAGGTCGTACGCCCCGGCGATGCCGAGATTGACGACCCCCTCGACCTCGGGCCGCGCCAGCAGCCGCCCGGCGCACAGGGCGGTGTTCACCAGCCCCACCCCGGACACGGCCAGGAGCAGTTTCCTGCCGCCCGCCGCGTATTCGGCCACGCCGCCCTGGGCCACGGCCGGAGCCGAAGGGAACGCCCCCTTCATCTCGTTGGCCGTTGCGGTCATGACCAGGAGCATCGCCTTGCCTACAGCCGCCAGTAGGCGACCCCGGCGGCTTCAAGCTCCGCGCGGTCGAAGAATCCCTTCACGTCCACCACCAGGGCGCGCTCGGGGTCGCGGAACCAGCCCTTCAGCTCGGACGGGCGGACCTCGGCGTACCCCCGGTGGGGTACGGCCAGGATCAGGGCGTCCAGGTCGCGCAGCTCGCCCAGCGGCAGCAGGGTCACGCCCAGCTCCTCGCGGGCCTCCTCCGGGTCGGCCTCGGCGTCGGTGACCAGCACCTCCACGCCGTAGTCCGCGAGCTCGGCCAGGATGTCCACCACGCGGGTGTTGCGCAGGTCGGGCACGTTCTCCTTGAAGGTCAGGCCGAGCACGCCCACGCGCGCCCCCTTGATCTTGCAGTCGGAGTTGATCAGCCGCTTTATGGTCGATTCGGCGATGAACTTGCCCATGGTGTCGTTGATCTCGCGGCCCGCCAGGATGACGTGGGGGTGCAGCCCCAGGGCCTGGGCCTTGAAGGTCAGGTAGTACGGGTCCACGCCGATGCAGTGGCCGCCCACCAGGCCGGGCCTGAAGGGCAGGAAATTCCATTTGGTCCCGGCGGCCTCGAGCACGTCCAGGGTGTCGATGCCCATGGTGTCGAAGATGACGGCCAGCTCGTTCATGAGCGCGATGTTCAGGTCGCGCTGGGTGTTTTCGATGACCTTGGCGGCCTCGGCGGTGCGGATGTTCGGGGCCAGGTGCGTCCCGGCCTTGACCACGGTGCCGTAGACCTGCCGGAGCAGCTCGCCGGTGGGCTCGTCCTGCCCGGCCACGACCTTGGTGATGGTCTCCAGGCGGTGGACCTGGTCGCCGGGATTGATGCGCTCGGGCGAGTAGCCCACGGTGAAGTCCACCCCGCACTTGAGCCCGGACTCGGCCTCCAGGATGGGCACGCAGACCTCTTCGGTCAGGCCCGGGTAGACCGTGGACTCGTAGACCACCACCGAGCCGGGTTGCAGGTGTTTGCCCACGGACACGGACGCGCCGCGCACGGGGCGCAGGTCCGGGGAGCGAAATTCGTCGATGGGGGTGGGTACGGCCACCAGGATCAGGCGCGCCTTGGCCAGGTCCGCGAGGTCGGCGGAGAAGGTCAGGTCCACGTCGTCGCCCACGGTGGCGAAGTCCACCTCGTTGGTCCGGTCGATGCGGCGCTTCAGCTCGTCCACGCGCTTCTCGGACACGTCCACGCCCAGGACGCGGAAATGGCGGCCCAGGGCCACGGCCAGGGGCAGCCCGACGTAACCGAGCCCGACCACCGCCACGGCGTCTTCCCGATTCTGCAACTGTTCGAAGGTAATCATGCTCATCGTATCTGCTCCGTCACCCGTTCGGGTGGACACCGACGGTGTTTAGCGGCTAGGCTGGGTCCCATGAACATCGACTGGACGCTCCTCATCACCGCCGTCGGGTTGGCCCTGGTCTTCGAGGGCATCCCCTATTTCCTGTTCGCGGAGCGGATGCCCGCCCTGCTCACCAGGCTGGCCATACAGCCGCCCAAATTCCTGCGCTTCATCGGCCTGGCGGCCATCATCCTCGGCCTGCTGGTCATCTCGTTCGGCCGCTCTTTATCCTCATAGGGCCGGACTGTCCAGAAACCCGGGCCCGAGCCTACTGCTTCGCCCCGCTCTTTTTCGGGGCCGACTTCTTCGCAGCCGACTTTTTCGCGGCCGACTTTTTCGCGGCCGGCTTTTTCGGGGCCGCCTTCTTGCCGGTCTTTTTGGCGACCGTCTTTTTGGCGGCCGTTTTCTTCTCCGCGGATTTCTTCGCGGCAGCCTTCTTCGGTGCCGCCTTCTGCTCTTCGGCCTTCTGAGCCGCGGGCTTCTCGGCTTTCGGGACAACCTTGGGGGCCGCCGGTTCCGGCGCAGGCTGCGCGACGGGGGCGGCGGGTTTCTCGGCCACGTGCAGGTAGACGATGCCGGACATCATCGGCACGTTGTAGACCCGCTCGAAACCGGCCTTGAGCAGTTCCTCGCCGAGCGCCCGCTCGTCCGGGAAGCTCTTGATGGTCTCGGCCAGGTAGCGGTACGCGCCGGGGTCCCCGGAGATGCGGTCGCCGATGAACGGCAGCAGCTTGTCGAGATAAAAATTGTACAGCCCCTTCCAGACCCGCTTGGACCCGGTGCCGAACTCCAGGATGCACAGCCGCGCGCCCGGTTCGAGCACGCGCATGAACTCGGCGTAGGCCTCCTCGCGGGGCAGGATGTTGCGGATGCCGAAGGCGATGGTCGCGGCGGACATGGACTCGTCGGGCAGGGGGAGCGCACGCCCGTCGGCCTGGACCGGGAAGATGCGTTTTTCGCGCCCGTCCTTGAGCTTGCGGACCTTGCCGGTCTCCAGCATGGGCAGGGCGAAGTCCAGGGCGGCCACGGTGCAGTCGGGGTACTGGCGCAGCAGCTCCACGGACACGTCCATGGTCCCCGCGGCCAGGTCCAGGACCGTTGAGCCGGGGCGGGGCCGGGCCGCCTTGGCCAGCCGGTAGCGCCAGTAGATGTCCTGGCACCCGGACAGGGCGTGGTTGAGAAAGTCGTACCAACCGGCGATGCGGCCGAACATGTCGGCCACCCGCCGGCCATGTTCGGCGTGGGTGGAGGCCCCGGTGTGGGACTCGCATTCGGGCCGGGCCATCTACTCGCCCTCTTCCGCCGAATCGATCCCCACAGGCGCGTCCCCGGCGGTGACGCCGGTGATGGTCCGCATGATGTCCTTGTAGATGACGTCGAAATTCTGGCCGAAATTGGAGGGGGAGATGCGCCCCACCTCGATGAATTTGATGACCACTTCCTTGGCCACCTGGAGTGCCTGCTTGTCGTACTTGTCCATGGAAACGCTCCCGTTTTTCAAAGGAAAAACCGCCCGGTGGGAAATGGCCTTGACCAACGTAGTCAGGGTATGCCGGGCGGGTAAAAGGGAGAAACCGTAAAGCCCCTCTCTTTTTTCGGGGTTCAGTACCATGCGCGGCCCGGTTCGTCGAGGGATTTGGAGCCCCGCGCCCCGCCGGGCGGGAGCGCGATTTCCCTTTACTCGGGCCGGACCTTGCCCTACCGTCGCGCAGCCCGGCGAGCCGGGCATGCCCCCACCCCGAGGTGACTATGAGAATCCCGCTCCTGACCGCGCTGCTGCTCACGGCCTCCAACGTGTTCATGACCTTTGCCTGGTACGCCCACCTGAAGGAGCTGAACCAGCGCCCGTGGTACATCGCGGCCCTGATCAGCTGGGGCATCGCGCTCTTCGAATATCTCATCCAGGTCCCGGCCAACCGGCTGGGCTACACCGCCCTGTCCCTGCCGCAGCTCAAGATCATGCAGGAGGTCATCGCGCTCGCGGTGTTCGCACCCTTCTGCCTCTTCTACATGAACCAGCCCCTCAAGCTCGACTACCTGTGGGCCGCGCTCTGCCTGCTGGGAGCGGTCTATTTCATCTTCCGATCATAATGGAACCCGGCGGGGAGCCGGGAAAGGGAATCAGCCCACCGGGCAGTCGTCGGCCTCGGCCAACCGGTTGCGCCCGCCCCGCTTGGCCCGGTACAGGGCCGCGTCCGCCGCGTCCAGGATGCGCGCCGGGGCCACCGGGGAGCCGTCGTGGACGCACAGCCCTATGCTGGCCGTGACCTGGAAGTCCCGGCCGTCCACGGTGAACGGCTCCTCGGCCACGGATTTCAGGATGCGCTCGGCCACCACGCGGGCCGAGGGGCAGCGCTCGCCGGGCAACAGGATAACGAACTCGTCGCCGCCGAGCCGGGCGACCACGTCTCCCGCGCGCACCGCCTTCATGCACCGGGCGGCGAACTGCCGGAGCACGCCGTCGCCCGCCACGTGGCCATGGGTGTCGTTCAGGGTCTTGAAACGGTCTATGTCGAGGATGAGCAGGGCCAGGGGCTCGCGGTATCCGATGGAACGGTCGAGCCTGGATTGCAGCTCGCGCCAGAACACCCGCCGGTTGAGCACCCCGGTCAGCGGGTCGGTGACCGCCTCGACGCGCAACCGTTCCTCCTCCTGCTTGCGGGCGCGAATGTCCACGGCGATGCCCGCGAACTGTTCGGGCCGCCCGCTCCGTCCCCGGCTCAGGTTGCCGATGAGCTCCACCCAGCGCTGGTCGCCGCAGTCGGTGAACAGCCGCACGTCGTAGCGGAAGACTTCCTTGTCCCCGTCCATGTAGGCCCGCACGGCACGCAGCAGCGGACGCCGGTCCTCGGGATGGATGTGGCGCAGCCCGCCGCGCAGGGATAGGTTCAGGTTCTCCACCGGCATGGGCACGGTGTGGATCAGTTCGGCGGCCAGCCAGACCTGGCCGGTCCGGAAATCGTAGGACCAGGCCGCGCTGTCCGTGATGCCGCGCAGGATCTGGAACTGCTTGCGCTTGGCGCTCAGCCGGTCGCGCAGCACGGCGTTGGAGATCAGGTAGGCGGCCGTGCGCAGCAGCGCGATCTCCACGTCGTCCCAGTCGTACTCCCGCTCGCAGTCGTCGAAGCCCAGCGTCCCCCACCACTCCTCGTCCACCATGATCGGGATGGTCAGCATGGACTTGATGTTCTGGATGGTCTGGCTGTCCAGCAGGTAGCCCGGCTCCAGGTCGCGGGTCATGGTCTTCTGCCATTCCCCCCGCTGGCGGCTGCGGATCAGCTCGCGGTATTCGTTTTGGTCGATGGCGTTGGTGAACATGTTGAACATGGACATGCCGAGCTGCGCGTATTCGGGCGCGGCGGCCCACTCGAAGGTGTAGTTCTGGGTGATGTGCGTGGGGGTCACGGACACGGTCTGGAAGATCCAGACGCGGCTGACGCCGGTGGCCCGGCCCAGGGTCTCCAGCAGGTCGTTGACCCCGTCGGGCCAGCCCTTGCCCGAGGTCAGCTCCTCGGCGTTCCGGGCTATGGCGGACAAAAGGGAGGCCTTGGTCCCCTCCTCGTAATCCCCGCCCAGGCTGTTGAATGTTCCCGTCTGCATCGGCATGTAATCCCAAAAGACCATATACCGGTCCGCGAGGTCAAGTAATGAGAATCAGTCCTGCTTGATTTACTTTGCCGGGACTGCTAGTTGGAACGCTATGAAAGCTCTAGATTTTCTCTCCTTCATGCGGAAGCGGACGGTCGCAATGGCCGCCATCCTGGTCCTCGCCCTGCCCCTGCCCGCGGCCTCCGAGGTCATCGGCACCGTGGACACGGTCTTCCACATGTTCTCGCGCGACGACGACATCGTGGTCGAGGCCTTTGACGACCCGGACATCCCGGGCGTGACCTGCTATCTGAGCCGGGCGCGCAAGGGCGGGGTCAAGGGCATGATCGGGGTGGCCGAGGACCCGTCCGACGCCTCCATCATGTGCGTGGGCACCGGGGAAATACAGGTGCCGGAGAAAGTCAGGAACGGGAAGGCCGACGGGGAAAAGGTCTTCAAGAAGGGCACCTCGCTGGTGTTCAAGTCCATGCAGGTGGTCCGCTTCTACGATGCCAAGCGCGACGTCATCGTCTACATGGTCTACAGCGACCGGGTGGTCGAGGGATCGCCCAAGAACAGCATAACCTGCGTGAAAGTGCAGTAGTATTCGGGGAAAGGCGGGAAACAATGAGCAGGGAAGAACTTTCGAGACTGATCGGTGACGCCATGGCCGATCCGGGCATGATCCGGGACGCCATGACCATCAAGGACAGGCCGTCCTTGGACGCCTACGTCCGGGACAAGGGCTACACCCTGACCCCGGAGGAGCTGGACGAGATATGGGAATTCTCGGCCCGCGTGATGAACGGCTCGGCCGACCAGGAGGGCGCGGCCCGCTGGCGCATGGACACCGTGGGCGACGCGACCCTGGACAACCGGGACGACTAACCCCGTCCGCGGCTCAGAACCGCCAGACCATCCGAAGATAGCCGCCCATGGCGTTGTCCAGATCGTGGGACGATTTGTAGCTGCCCGTCTTGTTGTACAGCTTGTATTTGCGCGCGTAGTGAATTTCCGGACCGAGGCTGAAGCTCAGCCTGTCGTTGGGCGCGTAGTCCACGTACAGGCCGACCTTGGAGCGCACCAGGCCGAGATACCCGTTGCTGTAGACCGGGTTGTCCGCCGACAGCCGGTAGGTCTTGTCGGATGTGGACAGGGCGAAGCTCAGGCCTACCTTCTCCGAGCCCGGTTTGGGGTCGTCGAGGATGCCCACGGCCTTGAGGGCCTCGCGCAGGGTCTTCTGCGACACCGCCACGGCCAGCCCCAGCTCCACGTCGCCGAACAGGTCGCTGGAGAGCGCTGACACGGCCACGGTCCTGGCGGTGATGCCGAGCATCCAGCCGTCCCAGAAGTCGTAGGCCACACCGCCGTCGAACCCCACGCCCACAGCCCCCGGCACGCACTCCTCGAAGGAGGAGTCGATCTCGCCGTTGACCCAATACCGCCACTTCTCGTTGAGTTCGTCGTTCAGCAGCCGCGCCTGAAAGGTGATGTCGTGCAGGGTGTCCCAGGGCGTGACCGAGCGCTTCCTGATGCCGAAGGAACGGGCCACGTCGTCCTGGCTGGACCAGTCGAAGGAGGACAACTCGTAGGACAGGTGGAAGATGGAGTAGTCGGCGGACACGCCCGCGCGGGTGATGGACACCCCGCCCAGCCCGTTGGTGAAGTCCGCGTCCGCCACGTGGCCGAAGTCCACCTGGAACTGGAGATCCTTGTTCACGTTGGTCGGCGCGGTGACCATGAAGCCCGGCTCCTGCCCCATGGTCAGGGCGGTGTCGGCCAGGGCCGGGGTCGCCCACAAGGCGAGCAGCAGAGAGAAGACACACAGCGGGCGCAGCATCATACGGGACTCGATACACGTGCGGTTCGGGGAACGCAATAGCTCCCGGCCCGGCCGGAGCGCGAGAAAAGGCCCGGGCCGACGGACGTCGGACCGGGCCGGGAATGCGTTCTCGCCGGGACTTATGCCCCGCAGCACTTCTTGTATTTCTTGCCGCTGCCGCAGGGGCAGGGGGCGTTGCGGTTGACCTTGGCGTCCTTGCGGACCGTGGCCGGTTTCTTCTCGGCGGCGGATTCGGAGTCGGTGTACTCCAGGTTGTCGGCACCCTCGTGCTTGAACTCGTCGTCCTTGACCTCGGCCTGGATGCGCAGGTGGGAGAAGGCGCGCAGGACGTTCTCCTTGATGGTGTAGATCAGCTCGGAGAAGAGCTGGAATCCCTCGCGCTTGTACTCCTGCTTGGGGTCCTTCTGGCCGTACCCGCGCAGCCCGATGCCGTCGCGCAGGTGGTCCATGTTCAACAGGTGCTCCTTCCAGTTGCGGTCGAGCGAGTCGAGCAGGAAGTAGCGCAGGATTTCCTGGTAGTGCTCGCCGGTGGAGGCGCGCAGGTAGGCGAAGATGTCGTCCACCCACTTCCGGGCCTGCTCCATGTCGGGCAGCCCGCCCTCCTGCCAGCCCTCGAACCGCTCGAAATTGAAGACCTCTTCCAGCCGGGCGCGGACCGAGTCCACGGTCTCCGGGTCCACGTCGCGCATGTCCAGGGCCGGTTCGAGGATCTCCTCCAGGAGGTCCACGGAATATTCCAGGGCGATGGGCTCCACTTCCTTGGACTTCATCAGCTCGTGGCGCAGGCCGTAGATGGCCTCGCGCTGCTGGTTCATGACGTCGTCGTATTCCAGGAGCTGCTTGCGGATTTCGTAGTGGTGGGCCTCGACCCGGGTCTGGGATTTCTCGATGGCGTTCGAGACCATCTTGTTCTCGATGGCCATGCCGTCTTCCAGGCCGAGCTTCTCCATGATCCCCTTGAGGCGGTCCGAACCGAACAGCCGCATGAGGTCGTCGTCGAGCGCCAGGTAGAAGCGCGAGGAGCCGGGGTCGCCCTGGCGTCCCGCGCGGCCGCGCAGCTGGTTGTCGATGCGCCGCGATTCGTGGCGCTCGGTGCCGATGATGTGCAGGCCGCCCAGTTCGCGGACGCCCTCGCCCAGCTTGATGTCCGTGCCGCGTCCCGCCATGTTGGTGGCGATGGTGACCTTCTTGGCCTGCCCCGCTTCGAGGACGATCTCGGCCTCGCGCTCATGCTGCTTGGCGTTGAGCACGTTGTGGGGGATCTTGCGCTTCTTGAGCAGGCGCGAGATCAGCTCGGACTTCTCGATGGAGACCGTGCCCACCAGGGTGGGCTGGCCGCGCCGGTAGCAGTCCGCGATGTCGTCGGCGATGGCCTCGTACTTCTCCTGCTGGGACTTGTAGATGGAATCCGGGTTGTCCTTGCGCACCATGGGCTGGTGGGTGGGGATGACGATGACTTCCAGGCCGTAGATCTGCTGGAACTCAACGGCCTCGGTGTCGGCCGTGCCGGTCATGCCCGCCAGTTTCTCGTACATCCGGAAATAGTTCTGGAAGGTGATGGACGCGAGCGTCTGGTTTTCGGCCTCGACCTTGACGTTCTCCTTGGCCTCGATGGCCTGGTGCAGGCCGTCGGACAGGCGGCGGCCCGGCATGAGGCGGCCGGTGAACTCGTCCACCAGGACCACCTGGTCGTCCTTGACGATGTACTCCACGTCGCGCTGGAAGCAGTGGTGGGCCTTGACCGCCTGGAGCACGTGGTGCTGGAGCGAGATGTGCTGCGGGTCGAACAGGTTGTCCACGCCGAGCAGTCCCTCGATCTTCTCCACGCCCGCGTCGGTCAGGGTGATGGCCTTGGTCTTCTCGTCCAGCACGAAGTCGCCGTCGGGAACGGCGTTCTTGTCCTCGGGGTCCGTGGGGCTGGACTTGACCAGCTTGGGCACGATGGCGTCCACGCGCCGGTACAGGCCCGAGGACTTCTCGCCGGGGCCGGAGATGATCAGCGGGGTCCGCGCCTCGTCGATGAGGATGGAGTCCACCTCGTCCACGATGGCGAAGTTGAGCGGCCGCTGGACCAGCTGCTCCTTGTAGAATTTCATGTTGTCGCGCAGGTAGTCGAAGCCGAATTCGTTGTTGGTCCCGTAGGTGATGTCGGCGTTGTAGGCGACCTGGCGCTCCTGGTCGGTCAGCCCGTGGACGATGACGCCCACGGTCAGGCCGAGAAAATTGTAGAGTTGGCCCATCCACTCGGCGTCGCGCGAGGCCAGGTAGTCGTTGACCGTGACCACGTGCACGCCCTTGCCGGACAGGGCGTTGAGGACCACGGCCAGGGTGGCGACCAGGGTCTTGCCCTCGCCGGTCTTCATCTCCGCGATCTTGCCCTGGTGCAGGACGATGCCGCCGATGAGCTGGACGTCGAAGTGGCGCATGGGGGTTTCGAAGGCGCGCTTGCCCGCCTCGCGGACCAGGGCGAAACACTCGGGCAGGAGGTCGTCCAGGGTCTTCTCGCCCGCGGCCACCTGGCCCTTCCAGGCCGCGATCTTCGCGGGGAAGTCTCCGTCGGAGAGCTTCTCCATCTCCGGTTCCAGCGCGTTGATCTGCTGGATGAGAGGCTTGAGTTTCTTGAGGTATCGGTCGTTCTTGGAACCGAAGAGCATTTTGAGCATGTATGGGTTCTCCCGGGAATCTTTGGCGGTCTATCTGGCGCGGCCGCGAACGCTCAGCAGCAAGATAAAGTCTGATACCGGAAAGTCAACGCGACAATCGCGCAACAGCGGGTTTTTCCGGCGCAGTCAGGGATAGCACAAACGCGGGCGTCCGTAAAAGGGCACGCGGCGGCGGAACCGGCTACGCCGTGCCGGACGGAGCGCCGCTCACGGAACCGGAACGGAACCGCTCGTACCAGGCCGCAGCCGCAGCCAGGAAAAACACGTTGACGCCCGCCCCGTAGAGCTTGAGCAGCCAGTGCAACCAGTCGAACCCCAAAAGGCGCTCCCCCAGGAGGTTATAGAGCGGGAAGGTTGCGACGCCCGGCACCGCGTGTCGAAGGACATACCACGACAGGCAGCCGTAGAGGAGCGGGCGGACATGGCCCGACGTCAGCCGCCAGGACCGAACCGGGGAGGGAGCGTCACCTGCGGCGGCGGCAGTCAACACCCCGCCGAACCGGCAGACCGCCCAGATGGCGGGCAACCGCACGGCCAGCCCTTCGAGCTGCGAGGCCAGGGTCAGCCACAACCACGTGCCCCTGCGCGCGGAAGGCCCGTCCATCCAGATCAAGGAATAATAGCCCGCCGCGCTCACGTAATAAAGCGCATACAAGGAGAGAACGGGAGGGAGCATCCGTCCGAACCGCCGCCAGCCGTCCGCAAGGACCGGACCGCCCTCCCGCGCCGCCTCGGAATACCGGCTGAACAGGAACAGGCAGACTCCGGCTTTGGCCAGGAGCACGGCCAGAAGGTAGGCCCAGGACAGAATTTCGAGAAGGGTCCGGTATTGCGGTCCCAGCAACAGTTCCCTAGGCAGCAGGGAAAGCGCGGGCAGACGAAGAACCAGCCAGGCCCCCACCGCCGTCCAGCAGACGCCGGGATGGGAACGGATAAACTTCCAGGCATCAAGAAACGCGGCCCCGACCTCTCGCCAATCCCGGCTCCAGGCACCCTCGGCCCGCAGAAACCAGGGGTTGCCGGACATGCCTATCCCACCGTCTCCAGCCAGTGGCCGACCCGCACGCCTTGCGGGGCCGTGGCCGAGAGCTGGGCCAGGCAGGCGGAACAGCCGGAAAGCACGACCTCCGCGCCCGCCAGCGCGTCCCAGCACTTGCGGTTGACCGGCTCGGTCAGCCCCGGCGCGGCCAACCGCATGACCCCGCCGAAGCCGCAGCACTGCGTGTCCGTGGCCCGGACCAGCCGGTCGCCGAGGACGGCAGCAAGGAACGCCCGGTCCGGGTCGTTTTTCCCGGCGTGGCACGGATGGTGGTAGCCCATGCGCTCCGGCGCGTTGCCCGCGGTCTCGAATTCGACGCCTCGCACGGCCTTTGAGAGCGGGAGCAGGGATTCGGCCCACTGCCGGGCCTCGGCCTCGGAGTCGAAACAGTCGTAGGCCCGCAGCCCGGCCAGGCAGGAGGCGCAGAACACGGCCAGCCGGGGGCGTCCGGCCTGGCGCCAGACGCGCACGTTGGCCTCGGCCATGGCCCGGGATTCGTCCGCGAACCCCGCGCCCTTCAGGCCCGAGCCGCAGCATTGGAAGTCGCCGGGCAGGATATCCGCGCCCAGCCCGTCGAGGAGGCGCAGGGCGGCGGTCAGCCAGCGGCCCTGGACGTAATTGGCCGTGCACCCGGCGAAGAGGAGCAATTTCCCGCCGCGAAAGGTATCGGGGAAGGCGACCGGGGTCAGGAACGGATCGAGCCCCGGTCCGCCGGACATCCCGGCGAGCGTCTTGAGCATGGGGCCGAGCCTTTCGGTGCGGAACCGGTCCGGGATGAGGCCGGCCGCCTTGGAGCTCGGCGACCAGAGACGGCGCGCGCGGGTCAGCCAGGTCTTCCACAGCCAGGACTTGAAATCGGGATGCGCGCCGCGCAGCGCGGCCACCAGGGACGGCACGTCCACGGACTGGGAGCAGACCTCGCGGCACCGCCCGCACCCCAGGCACAGTCCGGCCAGGCGGGCGGCGTCCTCCTCGCTCAGCCGGTCCGGAGACTCCAGGAGCACGCGGCAGAGGTCTGACTTGGCGCGCGGGCCGAGCTCCTCGCGTCCGGTGGCGCGCAGCAGCGGGCAGACGTCGAGGCATTTGCCGCACAGGATGCAGTTGTGGGAGAGTTCGGCCATGAGTCATGGTCCTACCCGCGTTGCCGCCCCTTGGCAACAGGGGCGGGCCGGGGGATCAGCGAAAGAGGCGGTTGAAGAGCCGACGGAGCACGCCCCGTCCCAGGGAGTCGCGGGTCTCGGCTCGGTCGCGGTCAACGCGGTCGGCCAGGGCCGGGCGCAGCTCGAAGAGGATGGAACCGGCCATGCGCGCGGCGTCGCCCGTGAACTGGGCGCATTGTTCGAAATGCAGGGCGCTGTCGTGGTTGACCTTCTTGGTCAGCACGCGGCAGCAGGTGGACCCGTTGACCGCCTTGAACCGCTCGTGGAGCCTGCGCACCCCGGCACGCACCAAGGCGGAGTTGCGGTACGCCCCGCCCTCGCCCGCCAGGAACAGCCCCAGGACCAGCGTCCCGCCGGCCACGGCCCCGCACAAACAGCCGGACTCGCCCTGGCCCATGGACATGCCGGCGGTCAGCCCCACGGCCTGCTGCTCGGTCAGCCCGCCGTCCAGCACCTCGTTGAAGGCGAGCAGGATGGCGTCCGCGCAGAGATGCTGCCGGGTGCGGTAGAGGTTCTCGGCCCTGCCGGACAGGGTTTCGACCAGTTGCTTTCGGGATTGCTCGTCCATGGCGGTAAAAAAGCCCTTGCGCCGGAATGCGGCGCAAGGGCGTGTTCTCGCTATTCAGCGGTCTCGACCGGGTAGCCCTTGCCCTTCCAGGCGAAGATGCCGCCGGGGTGACGGACCACGTTGGTGTAGCCGAGCTTCTTGGCCCAGATCGCGCCGTTGTGGCTGCGGGTGCATTTGACGAAACCGCAGTAGACCACGATCAGCATGTCCTTGTCCGAGCCGAGCAGGGCCTCGTAGTCGGCCGGGGACTTGCCAGCGGTCTTGGTGGTGTCCCAGGTCTCCATGAGCGGGACCGGGAACTCGAAGGGCACCGCGCCGGGGATGTGGCCCTTGGCGTAGCTCGCCTCGAAGGGCATGGTGTCCACGATGATCATCTTGCGGCCGCCGTCGATCCAGCCCTTGAGCTCCTCGGTGGTGACCACGTCGTATCCGCCCTGCTGCACCTCGCGCACCAGCTTCACGGCGCTGGTTTCGGTGACGACCTCGTCCTCGAACTTGTCGCCGAACAGACCGGCCGTGGCCGGAACAGCCGCCAGCAGGACGGCGCAAACACACAAAAGCAGTACTCTTCTCAACATCCTAATTCTCCTTGAAGACAACAGATTGAGACGGACTCCGCGCCCCTTCCCTCGCGAACCTCCGCCACCAGAAACAATACAACGCACCGCCCAGCATGAGGAGGTCCCGCCCAAAGGCGGTCCTCAACCCGCTGAACGCCTCGGCCTCCGGGTCGCCCGGGCCGTAACACCCGCAGTCGATGTCCAGCCCCATATGGATGCCCCAGGCCAACACGGCCAGAAAGACCGCCACCAGGAAGGTGACGACGGACAGGCTGCCGCGCAGATCGAATATCAATCCGATTCCGGCAACCACCTCCACCGCCGGGAGAAGGTAGGACATGGGGCGCACCAGCCCCGGCGGCACCAGCCCGAAGGCGTCGATGACCACGGCGAGCTGTTCGGGGGCGGCGAACTTGATGACGCCCGCCACCAGAAACAGCCCTCCGAGGAGCACGCGCGCGAACAGGTAGGTCCTGCGGGAACGGAGCAAGGAGGACAGGGGTGTCATGATTTCACCCCATAGCACGCTGGAATTGTTTCAACAAATAGAGATGTCGCCGACATGGGTCGGGAAACATAGACTTTATCTATGACTGCCCGGGGCGCGAAACCGTTTCGCGAAGGGGTGGGCTACCATCCCTTGCCGGGGTTCATGATCTCGTGGGGGTCGAAGGCGCGGCGGACCTGCTCCATGAGGCGCAGCTGCTCCGGCCCGAGCTGCCCGGCCACGTAGGGGGCCTTGGTCAACCCGGTGCCGTGCTCCCCGGAGATGGTCCCGCCCAGGTCCAGGGCCGCCTTGAAGAGCCGGTCCTTGACCCGGTGCGCCTTGTCCTCGTCGCCGGGGACCGCGCGGTCGTGCATGACGTTGGTGTGGATGTTGCCGTCGCCCAGGTGGCCGTAGCAGAGCACGGGCAGGCCGAACTCGCGCCCCACGGCCTGTGCCGCCGCCACCAGCTGCGGGACCCTGCCGCGCGGCACGGACAGGTCCTCGGAGATCTTGTGCGGCCTGAGCCGGTAGGAGGCCGGGGAGATGTCTCGGCGCACGGCCCAGATCGCCTCCTCTTCCGCGCCCTGGCCGACCTCGACCGAGAGCGGCCCGGTGGGGCCGAGGGCGTCCGTCAGCCTGCGGACCTCGGCGGCCACGCCCTCCGCTGTGCCGTCGAACTTGAAGAGCAATGCGGCCTGCGCCCCCGCGTCCAGCGGGATGTCGCTGCCCAGCCGGATGGCCGACAGGGTGGTGGCGTCCATGAACTCGCAGGCGCAGGGCAGCAGCCCGGCCCCGAAACCGGCGGCCACCCCGTCCATGCAGTCGTCCAGGTTGGCGAAGCCGACCAGGACCGAGGCCGAGGTCTCGGGCAGGGGGATGAGCTTGACCGTGACCCCGGTGATGATGCCCAGCTTGCCGCCCGCGCCCACGAAGAGCCGCTTCAGGTCCAGGCCGACCACGTCCTTGTGCGACCGGCCGCCCATGACCAGGGTGGACCCGCCGGGCAGGACGGCGGTCAAGCCGAGCACCCAGTCGCGGGTCACGCCGTACTTCACGGCGCGCAGCCCGCCCGCGCAGGTGGAGATGTTCCCGCCCATGGTGGATATCTTCACGCTGGCCGGGTCCGGGGGATAGAACAGCCGCTTTTCCGCGCAGGCCGCCTGGAAATCGGAGGTGATCACGCCCGGCTCCACCTCGGCGGCGAAGTCGCGGCCGTCGATGTCCAGGATGCGGTTCATGCGCAGCAGGGACACGGCCACGCCGCCCTTGACCGGCACGGCGTTGCCCACCTGGCCGGTGGCCCGCGCCCGGGGATAGACCGGCATGCGCTCCGCGTCGGCCCAGCGCAGCAGCTCGGCCACCTGCTCGCGGGTCTCGGGCCGGACAGCGGCCCAGGGCATGGCCCGCTCGCGGCTGGCGTCCGTGGAAAAGGCGTTCAGCGCCTCGGGCGCAAAGACACACCCGTCGCCGGGAAAGAGATCGCGCAGGAACGCTTCGTGCGCCGGGGTCAGGGAAGGGGCGTATTCTGGCATGCCCGGAAACTACGGCCCGCGCCCCCCGGTGTCAATGGACCGGGGCGCGCGGGCCGTGTGCTGGTGGCGGCTAGCGGTTCCCGGCCAGATAGGCGTCCACGCGGGTGCGCACGTTGCGCTCCAGGTTGCGGTACCAGAAGGCGTAGTCGAACTTGTGCAGCACGCCGGGCGGGAAGTGGCCGATCTTCAATTCCTCGGGCGGCGTGGTGACCAGCGCGCCCGTGGCCGGGTCCACCTGCGCCCCGGTGTAGTTCGGGACCTCGCGCAGGATTTTACCGGTGAAATCGTCGAAGAAGACCGCGCCCAGGTTCAGGCTCTTGTCCGCCGGGGTGGCGTCGGTCTTCCAGTTGAGCGGATTGATGCAGGCGGCCCCGGGGATCAGCACGGGCGAACCGGTGGCGCCGGGGGCCTGGGTGTTCCAGGACACCACCACGCCGGTGTCGTCCTCGCCCTTGGCGGGCTTGATCCACGGATACTGTTTCAGGTCCTCGCCGGTCACCGAGTAGCCGATCAGGTAGACGGCCACGAGCTTCTTCTGCAGGGCCGGGTCCTTGAACCGGCTGCGCAGCAGGTCGAGCAGGACCACCGACCCCTGGCTGTGGCCGGCCAGGATGAACGGGCGGCCCTGGTTCAGGAAGTTCAGGTAGTGGTCGAACGCCCGGTGAACGTCGTCCGCCCCGATGCGGAAATAGGAATTCAGGGTCATGTCCTGGGTCGGATCGAGGCAGGCGAAGGTCACCTGCCGGTAATAGGGCGCGAACAGGTTGGCCGTGGGCGAATAGACCCCGGCCTGGGCCTTGAGCAGCCCCTGCACGTCGGCCCGCAGCCCCTTGTCGAAGACGTCCATGTTGCGCGGCGACGCTTCGGGATAGATGGTCGGGTAGACGTAGAACACGTCCACGGCCTTGTCCGGATGCGCGGGCCGCGAAGCCCAGGCGACCTCCTGCCGGTAGTCCGGACAGGGGGTGAGGCAGTCATCCGCCCCCTTGGTCCCGTCCCCGGCAAAGGCGGTGGCGGCCAGGGCCAAACAGAGCAGGCAGGAGAGAATTCCGTTCCAGATTTTCAACTTGCGCTTCTCCTCGTTGAGTTTTAACGCCTGAGTAACAACTCATACGAAAAAGATAAAGCCGTACCTGAAAGAACGCACCCGGGCGACACGACCTGGCCCCCAAGGCCGTGTTCCGGCGGCGGAAGCGGAAATAACCGCTCCCGCCTCCTGACAAGCCGGGCCGCCCTGTGCTATCTGCCCAAGCCATGGGCTTCTTCACACGACGCACCCCCAACCGGCGGACCGGCGACCTCGGCGAGGACGCGGCGGCGCGGACGACCCCAACCGGCGGACCGGCGACCTCGGCGAGGACGCGGCGGCGCGGTATCTCGAGACCAAGGGGTTCCGGGTGCTCGACCGCAACTGGCAGCACCGCCAATGGGAGCTGGACCTGGTCTGCCGCGACCGCGACACCGTGGTCTTCGTGGAGGTCAAGACGCGCAAAGCCGGGGCCATGGGCGCGCCCGGCGAGGCCCTGACCCGCGCCAAACGGACCCGCCTGATCAAGGCGGCCAGCCACTACCTGAGCGAGCACGGGCTGTGGGACGAGCCGTGCCGGTTCGACCTGGCCGCGGTCACGGACACCGGCTCCTCACTGGACGTGGAGCACATCGAAAACGTTTTTCAGTCGGACGGACAACTGGCATGAGCGACACCGGCACTCTCTTCGTGGTGGCCACCCCCCTGGGCAACGCGGACGACCTCTCCCCGAGGGCGCGCCACACCCTGACCGAGGCGGACGTGGTCCTGGCCGAGGACACCCGGCGGGCCGGGCTGCTCTTCAAAAGACTGGGGCTCGAGCGCCACGGGCGGCTGATGTCCTTCTTCGAGCACAACGAGGACAAGCGGCTGCCCAAGGTCCTCGACTTCCTGGAGCAGGGGCTCGACGTGGCCCTGATCTCGGACGCAGGCACCCCGTTGCTCTCGGACCCCGGCTTCACCCTGGTCCGCGCCTGCCGCGAGGCCGCAATCCCGGTCAAGCCCGTGCCCGGCCCCAGCGCGCCGGTCACGGCCCTGTCCGCCTCCGGGCTGCCGCCCCTGCCCTACACCTTCCTGGGTTTCCCCCCGCGCAAGAAGTCCCAGACCGAGAAGCTGTTCGAGGCCCACCGCGCCACCGGGGCCACCCTGGTCTTCTTCGAGCGCAAGGACCGGCTCAAGGGCACGCTGTCCATCGCCCGCGACGTCCTGGGCGACCGCGACTTCTGCGTGGCCCGCGAGCTGACCAAGGAGTACGAGGAATTTTTGCACGGCAGGTTGGCCGGGCTGGACGGGTTCGACTTCGAGCTGCGCGGCGAGCTGACCGTGATCATCGGTCCGGGCGGGGATGAGGGCGACGCGGACGAGGGAGCGGTCCTCAAACTCATCGAGGAGGAGTCCGCAGCGGGCGGCAAGCCCAAGGAGATCGCCCGCCGCGTGGCGGACCGCGCTCCCGGCTGGACCGCCAAGACGGTCTACGCCCTGATGCGCGATTAGCAGGCTGTTGAAAAAAGGCGATCTGCGGCGTTGCTGTCCGCATCCGCAGGACTCGCGGGGGGACCGTAAAAAACCGGAAGGCCGGAAGCGGGTTGCGCTTCCGGCCTTCCGGTTTGTGGGCGGGCTGGCGGCTTAACGACCGTACAGGGCGTCCTTGTGAAAGAAGCAATAGAAGTCGTTTGACTCGGCGAACAGGGCCGGATACCGCCGTCCGAAGCGGCGGGCATACCGGAACACGGCCGGGCAGCGCTCCTTCAGAAGACCGCGCATATGGGAGCTGATGCCGTCCAGGAACGCCGTCAGGGCAAAGACGAACAGCACGTCAGCAAAATACAGATCCAATTCCATACTAATCACCTCCAGAATTCATTTGCACATTCCAGTGTAGCCCTTTTCCTCGTCGTGGCAACCCCCTTCGCAAATTCTTTAATTCACATAGTCCGCGTCAAACGGGCGTTTGCGGGCGGCTTGACTTCTGGACGGGAGCGGTCCAATAAGCGCGCATGAGCTTGAAGGCCATCTCCCGCGCGGTCCTCGACGGGCGCGCGCCCTCGGATTCCGAAATCCGCTACCTCATCGACCTGGAACCGGACCGGCTCCCGGAGCTGCTCGGTCACGCGCACCGCATCCGCGAGGCCCGCTTCGGCAACGCGGTCGGGCTGTGCGCCATCATCAACGCCAAATCCGGCACCTGTTCCGAGGACTGCGCCTTCTGCGCCCAGTCCGGCCACCATCGGGCGAACAGCCCTGCCCACCCCCTGCTGGACGCCGGGACCATCGCCGAGGCGGCGGCCCGCGCGGGCGAAGCCGGGGCCTCGCGCTTCGGCATCGTGGCCAGCGGCAAGCTGGTCGGGGGGTGCGACCTGGACGGATTCGAGCGCGGCGTGCGCGCGGTGGCCGCCGCCGGGCTGATCCCGGACCTCTCCCCCGGCATCCTCGACCGGGTCCAGCTGGCGCGCCTCAAGGCGGCGGGGCTGCGCGGCTACCATCACAACCTGGAGACCTCGGCCACCCATTTCCCCAAGATGTGCACGACCCACGCCTACGCCGAGGACGTGGACGCGGTCCGCGCCGGGCTGGACGCCGGGCTGTACGTCTGCTCGGGCGGCATCTTCGGCATCGGCGAGACCTGGGACGACCGGGTGGAGCTGGCCCTGCTCCTGGGCGAACTGGGCGTGCCTTCGGTGCCGATCAATTTCCTGACGCCCATTCCCGGCACCCCGCTGGAGGACCGCGCGCCCCTCTCCCCGGAGGAGGCCCTGCGCATCGTCGCCCTGTACCGGTTCCTGCTCCCGGACCGCCAGCTGCGCGTCTGCGGCGGACGGCCCACGGTGTTCGGCGCGGCGCGCAAGGCCGAGCTGCTCGGCGCGGGCGCGAGCGGGCTGATGATCGGCGACTACCTGACCACGCGCGGCACGGACGCCGCCTCGGATCTCGACGACATCCGCCGGGCCGGACAGGTCCCGGCAAAGGAGTGACCCATGGCCGACCTTCGCGAAACAGGCCCCCTCTCCGACCTGCACCGGCTGGTCTGGACCGCGCTCATGGCCGCCCTCATCGGGGCCGGAGCGTATCTCATCGTGCCCATCGGCCCGGTTCCGGTGTCCATGCAGCCGTTCTTCATCTTCCTGGCCGGGTACCTGCTCGGCCCCCGGCGCGCGGTGCTGGCCATGGGGTTGTACCTGCTGGCCGGGACCATCGGGCTGCCGGTCTTTTCCGGCGGCAAGTCCGGCCTGGCCCATCTCATCGGCCCCACGGGGGGCTACCTGTTCGGGTTCCTGGCCACGGCCCTGCTCTGCGGCCTGGCCCGCACCGCCGACGGGCGTCTGCCCTGGACGCGCGGCCTGGGTGCCGGGCTGGCGGGCGTGGGCGCGGCCTACGTCGCGGGCGCGGCCTGGCTCAAGACCGTCCTGGACCTGACCTGGACCAAGGCGGCGGCCGTGGGCATCCTGCCGTTCATCCCCTGGGACATCATCAAGGTCGTCGCGGCCCTGGCCTGCGCCCGGTATCTCGTCCGCCTGGCCATCGCGCCCCGCTGACGCCGCCCCTCCCCGCCCGGAACAGGGGTTCTCCGGGCTGGTGCGTTTCCCCGAAAAACCTGTTAGGAAACACCCCTATGAACGATTCGCCTCTCTCCGACATACACCGGCTGGTCTGGACCGCGCTCATGGCCGCGCTCATCGCTGCCGGGGCCTACGCCAACCTGCCCATCGGCCCGGTGCCCGTGTCCATGCAGACCTTTTTCGTCACCCTGGCCGGGTTCGTGCTCGGCCCCCGTCGGGGCGCGCTGGCCGTGGGCCTTTATCTACTGGCCGGGACTGCGGGGCTGCCCGTGTTCGCGGGCGGCAAGTCCGGCCTGGGCCATCTGCTCGGCCCCACAGGCGGGTTCCTCGTCGGGTTCATGGTCATGGCCCTGGTCTCCGGCCTGGCGCGCACCGCGTCCGGCGTGACCTGGGCGCGCGGCTTCGTCTTCGGCATCCTGGGCATGGCCGCCCTGTTCGCCATGGGCCTGGTCTGGCTCAAATTCTCCCTAGACCTGACCTGGTCCCGGGCATGGTACGCGGGCGTGGCCCCGTTCCTGCTCTGGGGACTGGTCAAGACCGGCATGGCCGTGGCCGTGGGCCGCGTCCTGGCGCGCGCCCGGCTGATGCCCGCCAACGCATAGGAACCGACGGACCATGGCCCACGGACTCTCCCGCATCCACGCCGACACCCGGACGATGGCCTTCCTGCGCAGCTTCCTGCGCTGCTATCTGACGGGCGCGGCGTTCAACACGCGCGGCATGCAGAACATCGGCCTGATGTACGCCATGCTGCCCGGGCTGCGGGCCATCCACAAGGACCGCCGGGAGCTGCGCACCGCGCTGAAGCGGTACGCCCGCCACTACCAGTCCCACCCGTTCTGGACCCCGTGCATGGTCGGCATCCTGCTCAACGTGGAGACGACCATCTCCGCCGGGCATTTCCCGCCCGCCATGCTGGCCAAGGTGCGCGACACCACCAGCTACACCCTGTCCGCCATCGGCGATTCGGTGTTCGCGGGCAGCCTGCTGATCTTCTGGGCGCTCCTGACCATCTGCCTGCTGCTCTCGGGCAACCCGGCGGCAGCCTTTGCCCTCGGGCTGGCCATGCTCCTGGGATTGCAGGTGTTCCGCGCCTACACCTTCACCTGCGGCGTCCGCCAGGGGTTCAAGTTCCTGGAGCGGCTCAAGCGCTGGGACCTGATCAACTGGGGCCGCAGGGTCAAGTACGCCAACGCCGCGCTCCTGCTCTGGCTCTGGATACTCATCTGGCCGCGCCCCTACCGCTGGTGGGAGATGCTCATCGGCGTGGCCGCCCTGATGTTTTTCGCGCGCTACGTGCGCACCGGGCTGCTTTCCCGCGTGCTGGCCGTGGCCGTATTCGTCGGGTTCATCGAATTGTTTCCCTGGATCGAGGCAACGGCCAGAAACGGATTTGGCTTGTGATTTTTATCTCGATCAGCCATAAACACGATCTGAAAAGCAGGTTATAGATAATGACGGACGACATCACCACGACAGGCGGGGCCGAGGAATACCTATCCCGGAAAGTCGTCGTCGCCTCCGACAACGGGCTGCACGCGCGGCCCGCGGGGCGGCTCGCCCAGGAGGCGCAGGCGTTCGAGGCGGACATCTCTCTGGCCCTGGATGGCCAGACGGTGGACGCCAAGTCCATCCTCGACATCCTGACCCTGGCCGCAGGACCGGGCAACGTCCTGGAGATCCGCGCATCGGGCGCGGACGCCGAGGCCGCCCTGGAGCGACTCGAATCGCTGTTCCTGAACAAATTCGAAGGGGCTTAGATGGCAGACGCGATCCTCACGGGCATACCGGTTGCCACCGGCATTGCCATCGGCAAGGCCTTTTTCGTCAACCGGAACCACATGGCGAACCTGCCCCGGCAGATCGTCGCCTCCGAGGACATGCCTGCGGAGATCGAGCGCCTCCACGCGGCCTTCAAGGACGTGGAAAAGGAGCTGACCGTCATCCGCGCCCAGGTGCCCGAGGAACTCAAGAGCCACGGCTCGCTCATCGACACCCACCTGATGATGCTCAAGGACCCCAAGCTCTCCGGGGCCTCCGAAAAATACATCACCTCCCTCGGCCTGAATGCGGCCTGGGCGCTGGAAAAGGCCGTCTCCGACCAGGAGGCCGCCTTCGAGGCCATCAAGGACCAGTACATCCGCGAGCGCATGCAGGACGTGCGCGTGGTGGCGGACAAGGTGCTGACCAAGCTCATGGGCGTACACACCGACCTGTCCGCCATCTCCGGGCGGGCCATCATCATGGCCCACGACCTGACCCCGGCGGACACCGTCGAGCTCCAGGTGGACAAGATCATGGCCTTTGCCACCGTGCGCGGCGGCAAGACCTCGCACACCGGCATCATGGCCCGGTCGCTCGGCATCCCCGCCCTGGTCGGCGTGGGCCGCCTGGAGGACTCGGTCCACGACGGCGACCTGGTGATCATCGACGGGCTGACCGGCAAGATCGTGGTCAACCCCACCGAGCACGAGCTGGCCGACTACAATGAGCGGGCCGCCCTGTTCGAGGACTACACCCGCAAGATCAAGCGCCACTGCCAGATGCCCGCCGAGACCTTCGACGGGTCGCGGGTCATGGTCTACGCCAACATCGAGCTGGTGGAGGAGGTGGCCGCGGTCATCGACAACGGCGGCGAGGGCGTGGGGCTGTACCGCACCGAGTACGCCTATCTGAACCGGACCACCCTGCCCACCGAGGACGAGCTGGCCGAGAAGTACATCGACCTGGCGGCCATCATGGCCCCGCGCAAGGTGGTCTTCCGCACCCTGGACCTGGGCAGCGACAAATTCATCTCCACCTTCGGCGAGCTGAACGAGACCAACCCGGCCATGGGGCTGCGGGCCATCCGCTTCTGCCTCAAGAACCCCCAGCTGTTCAAGACCCAGCTGCGCGCCATCCTGCGCGCCTCGGCCTACGGCAACGTGTCGCTCATGTTCCCCATGATCTCCGGCGTGAAGGAGGTCCGCCAGGCCAAGGCGTGGCTGGCCCAGGCCAAGGCCGAGCTGCGCCGCGAGGGCGTGGACTACGACCCGGACATGCCCATCGGGACCATGATCGAGCTGCCCGCCGCCGTGCTCATCGCCGAGTTCCTGGCCCACGAGGTGGACTTCTTCTCCATCGGCACCAACGACCTGATCCAGTACTCCATCGGCGTGGACCGCACCAACCGGCACGTGTCCTACCTGTACCAGCCGCTGCACCCGGCCACCCTGCGGGCCATCAAATTGGTGGTTGACGCCGCGCACCAGGCGGGCATAGAAGTGTCGCTCTGCGGTGAGGTGGCGTCCGACCCGTTCTGCGTACCCATCCTGCTCGGCATGGGCATCGATTCCATCTCCATGACCCCGCAGGCCATTCCCGGCATAAAGCGGATCATCCGGCAGACCAACATGCACGACTGCCGCCAGCTCCTCAAGGGCGTCCTGGAGTGCCGCACGGTCAGCCGCATCAACAACCTGGTGATGGACAACATCTTCAAGCATTTCCCGGAGGAAGTGACCTTCTTCTCCTCGCTCCTCGAAAACGACGAGCTGCCCAGCTAGATCATGGCAAAAAAGAAAAACAAGACCCTCTCCCCGGACACCATCGCGGTCAACAAGCAGGCCCGCCGCCTCTACGAGATCCTCGAGACCTTCGAGGCGGGCATCTCCCTGGTCGGCTCCGAGGTCAAGTCCCTGCGCGGCGGCCAGGTATCCTTCAAGGACGGCTACGTCGGCTTCCGCGACGGCTCCGCCTTTCTGCTCGGCGTGCACATCGCGCCCTACGACAAGACCGGGGCATACGACCAGCACGACCCCGAGCGGCCCCGCCGCCTCCTGCTCCACAAGCAGGAGATCGCGACCCTCCAGGCCAAGACCGAACAGAAGGGCCTGACCGTGGTGCCCATGAAGATGTACTTCAGCCGCGGCAAGGTGAAGGTCCAGGTCGGCCTGGGGCGCGGCAAGAACGTCCACTCCAAGAAGCAGGACCTCAAGGAACGCGACATCTCCCGCGACACCCAGCGCCAGCTGGCCGCGTACAAGTAGGTTTTTCGCCTCCGGCGGCCAGGGGGAAGGGGAAGAGGGGAACCCTTTGCAAAGGGTTCCCCTCTTCCCCTTCCCCCCTGGACCCCCCAACCCCATCTCCCTTCCTAAACTCTTTGGGTCGCTGCGCGAGGTGTGGAGATAATCAGAGGCCGCACCGCTTCACGATTCTTTTTCAAAACAATCCCCGCACGAACTTTGCGTCCGCACGGACCTGCCGAAGGCACACAAAAAGTTCTGGAAGGGGGGTCCAGGGGGGAAACCTCTCTCAAGAGGTTTCCCCCCTGGCCGCCGGAGGCATTCCTAGAAAAGGGAGGCCTGGACCTGCGGCTTGTCCTCGGGTTTGACCTTCTTGAAGGTCAGCCGATGGAGGCGGCAAGGGCCGAGGGTGCGGATGGCCTCGACGTGGGCCTTGGTGCCGTAGCCCATGTGGGATTCCAGGCCGTAGCCGGGATAGCGGCGGGCCAAGCGGACCATGAGGCGGTCGCGGAAGGTCTTGGCCAGGACGGACGCGGCGGAGATGGCCGGGACCGAGCCGTCGCCCTTGATGACGAATTCCTGGGGATGTCCAGCTGAAGTGCGTGGCGCGGGATGAGCTTGTCGCCGTCGATGCGCAGGAAGCGCGGCTCGACCTTCATGGCCCGCACCGCCCGGCTCATGGCCCGGAAGGTGGCCTGCAAAATATTGATGGCGTCGATCTCCCACGGCCAGGCCACGCCCACGCCCCAGGCCACGGCCTGCTCCCGGATGAGCGGATACAGCGTTTCCCGCCTGGCCTCGCTGAGCTGCTTGGAGTCGTTCAGCCACGGCAGGTCGTACTCCACCGGCAGGATGCACGCCCCGGCCACCACCGGCCCGGCCAGACACCCCCGCCCGGCCTCGTCCACCCCGGCGATCTCATGGGCTTCGAAACTCCGCCCGCCAAACAACAACACCTGCGCCATCGGTCTTCCTCCGCCCCTGCTTGTGCCTCAAATCGTTCCGAAAAGCCACTCCGAACCGCCCCCGGAAACCAAGGTACCAGACCGTTCCTCCAAGAATCCAAACCACAAAAGCCCGGAGTGTCGCGAGACACTCCGGGCGCAAATTTCACCGGTTTTCTTGCAATATTTTGGAGAAATGGGTGGATGTGCCGACGGGAGCGGAAGCCGAGGCCGTAGCGCATCCCAATAGGCAAGGGTCCGGGTTCCGCGAGCGGCGGTGCAGACGCCCGCCCACCCCAAAACACAAGCACAAAAGCCCGGAGTGTCGATGGACACTCCGGGCATATATTCCTGTCTGATCTTCCTGTAATTTTTTGGAGAAGTGGGTGGCTGTGCCGACGGGAGGCGAATCCGGGGCCGCCGCGTATCCTAATACGCAAGGGTCCGGGTTCCGCGAGCGGCGGTGCAGACGCCCGCCCACCCCAAAACACAAGCACAAAAGCCCGGAGTGTCGATGGACACTCCGGGCATATATTCCTATCTGATCTTCCTGTAATTTTTTGGAGAAGTGGGTGACTGTGCCGACGGGAGGCGAATCCGGGGCCGCCGCGTATCCTAATACGCAAGGGTCCGGATTTGCCGAGCGGCGGTGCAGACGCCCGCTTATCCGAAAAATTACTCCCAGATCTGCTTGGACTTGATGCGGGCGGCCTTACCGCGCAGATTGCGCAGGTAGTAGATGCGCGAGCGGCGGACCTTGCCCTCGGAGACGATTTCCACGCGGTCGATGAACGGGGAGTTCATGGGGAACACGCGCTCCACGCCCACGCCGTCGGAAATCTTGCGCACGGTGAAGGTGGAGTTGGTGGTGCCGCGGCGGCGACGCAGGACCGCGCCCTGGAAGACCTGGATGCGCTCTTTTTCGCCCTCGATGATCCGGTAGTGCACCTTGACGGTGTCGCCGGCCTTGAATTCGGGCATGTCCAAACGAATGTGTTCGGATTCGATTTTCTTGATGATGTCCATGGTGATCTCCTTAAATTTGAGAGTGCTGGACGATGTTCTTGCAGGCAGCGCCCGCCTTTTGTCATCCGCCTCTAGTACTCATCCGCCACGAGCCGGTCCACGATGATCGCCACCGCGCTCCGCACCGACAGATGGTTGTAGTCATCCAAATACCGAAGCGGCCTCACTATGCCGTCCGTCTTGGAGAGGACTTCTTCCGCCAGACCGTGTCCAGTACCAAATATCAATAATACTGGAGTGTTGGCGAGCCAGTTCCGGACATCCCCGAAGGTCAGCGCGGGCTGGGCTTCCCGGCGGCGATCCAGTCTTGCTGAAGTGGCCGCGAGGCGGGGACATTGCCCTGTTTGGGCCTCGATGTCAAGGACCGCACTCTCGATATCGTCAAAAACCTTGACCTTGGAGAAGGCCTCGGCGCGGTCCGGGTTGGCCTTGCCGCCCGCCCCTTCCCGCCAGTGGGAGAGGAGCTTTTCGGCCAGCGCCTTCTGGTCCTGGATGGGCGTGGTGGCATAGAACCCGCCCAGCCCGTAGCTGCGGGCCACGCGGGCCATGTCGTGCAGGTCCAGGTTGGTCACGGACACCGCCACCTTCTCCCCGAACTTGTTGTGCACGGGTAATGGCACAGGGCGATGTACAGGTTGCGCCCCAGCCGGGTGCGCGGCAGGCGGCGCAGGAAATCCACGTCCTCCACGGTCAACCGGGCCGTGGGCAGCAGGTCGGGCCGGTCGCGCAGGGTGGCGGTCAGGGACTGCTCGCGCCGCCACTGGGCGATCTTGCCGTGGTCGCCGGAGCGCAGGACCTCGGGCACGGCCAGGCCGTCGTGCTCCTCGGGCCGGGTGTAGTGCGGGTATTCGAGCAGCCCGGCGGAGAAGGACTCCTCCTCGCCCGAATCCTCGTGGCCCATGAAGCCGGGCAGCAGCCGGGCGATGGCCTCGACCATGCAGACCGCGCCGATCTCGCCGCCGTTGAGCACGAAGTCGCCCACCGAGACCAGCTCGATGGGATAGAGGTCCAGCAGCCGCTCGTCGATGCCCTCGTACCGTCCGCAGATCAGGGTCACGTCCGGCTCGGCGGAGAGCTCGCGGGCCATGGCCTGGTTGAACGGCTTGCCGCGCGGGGAGAGCATCAGGATGCGCCCCTTGGACTCGATGGAATCCAGCGCCGCGATCATGGGATCGAGCTTGAGCAGCATGCCCGGGCCGCCGCCGAAGGGGCGGTCGTCCACGGACTTGTGCACCCCGCCCGCGAACTGGCGGACGTCCACCGGGTCGAGGGTCACCAGGCCGGTCTCCACGGCCTTGGACATCAGCCCGCTGGACAGCGGGGACTCGAAGTAGTGCGGGAAGATGGAGACGAGGTGGAAATTCATGAGGCTTGCGGCTTTTTCGCGCGGGGCGGCCTGGGTTTCTTCGGCTTTGCGGGCTTTTCCGGCGGCGGGGAGAGGTACAGGTCCAGCAGCCCCTCGGGCGGCTCGATGACGATGGTCTCCGAGTCCAGGTCCACGTCCAGGACGAACTCCGGCACGGCGGGCAGCAGGATCTCGACCCCAGCCTCGTTGACGATGACCCAGGTATCCTGTTCGCCGGTCTCGTAGAACCCGGTCAGCTCGCCCACCGGAGACCCGTCGGTCAGGACCACGCGGCAGCCGATGAGTTCGTGGAGGTAAAGCTCGCCGTCCTCCAACTCGGGCAGGTCCTGTTCGCGCACCAGCAGTTCGCGGCCGCGAAGGGCCTCGGCCTGGTCGCGGTCGGTCACCTGGGGCGAGGTCATCAGGATGAGCTCCTTGTGCGGACGCCAGGAAGCGATCTCGATGGGCCTGGGGCGCCCCTTGCCGTCGGACAGGAACAGGGCCGGGACCGCGTCGAAAAGGGCCGGGGAGTCCGCATAGCTTCGTATGCCGAACTCCCCTCGAATTCCGTGCGCCTTGACCACCCCGCCCACGGGGATGAAACCGGGCTCTTTCTTCATGCGCCTTCCGTGCGGTTGGTGCAAAAGACCGGGGCCGCCGCACGGCTTGCGCCGTACGCCGGTCCAGGTCTTCTTTGCGTCCCGCCCGCCTGGAGCGGCGGGCGGACGTGCAATGTTCAGCCGTCCCCGAAGGGGAAAACTACTCGAGGATCTCCAGCACGGACCGTTTCCGGGCCTTGGTGGAGGCGGCTCCGAGCAGCGTGCGCATGGCTCTCGCCGTGCGTCCCTGCTTGCCGATCACCTTGCCGAGGTCTTCCTTGGCCACCTTCAGCTCTATTACCGAGGTCTGCTCGCCTTCGACTTCAGAAACATGCACTTCGTCCGGGTTGTCCACCAGGGACTTGGCAATGTACTCGATCATCTCTTTCAACATGACGTCACCTCCGGTGCTGGCGCGTCGCCGCGCGCCATGAACATGAGCTGCCAAATGTGGTCCGGACTCTTCAAGCCGGGTCTACAAGGCCCGGCCGTCAAAAGAAGCGCAAGCTATTTGCCGGCTTTCTTCAGCAGAGAACGAACCGTATTGCTGGGCTCAGCGCCCTTTTCAAGCCACTTGCTGATCTTGTCCATATCGAGCTGGATGTCGTTCGGCTCGACCATGGGATTGTAGTGTCCCAGGAATTCGACCGGGCGTCCGTCGCGGCGCACGGCGCTGTCGAGAGCCACCACGCGGTAAAAGGGACGCTTCTTGGAACCCATACGGGACAGTCTGATTTTCATAGCCATGATTCTTATACTCCCAATAGTTGATTAATACGTTTTTGCCCACTCATTGGCAAGTTTTATCATTTGAAGGGCCTATTCGCCCTGAACCTACTTTTTCTTCTTTTTCTTGTTCTTCTTTTTGTTCAGCTTTTTCTTGTTGCGCTCTTTGAGCGTCTTCTTGGAGATGGTCCGCTTGGCGCCGTCCTCCTCCATGCCGGGCATACCGGGCATACCGGGCATTCCCGGCATTCCGGGCATGCCGCCGCCCAGGGCGGACATGTCGGGCATTCCGCCGCCGCCCAGTCCGGGAAGCTTGGGCAGGCCGAACTTGCCCTTCTTCTTGCCGCCGCCCATCATGGACTGCATGACCTTGCTCATCTGCTTGAAATTCTTGATGAGCGCGTTGACCTCGGCGACCTTGACGCCGGAGCCCCTGGCGATGCGGTCCTTGCGGGACGCGCTCTTGAGCAGGTCGGGCTGGCGGCGCTCCTTGATGGTCATGGAGGAGATGATCGCCTCGGTGCGCTTCATCTCGTCCTCGGGCAGGGCGTTGTCGCCCAGCTGCTTCATGATGTTGCCCATGCCGGGAATCATCTTGAGCAGCCCCTCCATGGAGCCGAGCTTCTTGAGCTTCTTCATGTGGCCCAGGAAGTCCTCGAAATCGAACTCCGCCTTGGCCATCTTCTCGGCCAGCGCCTTGGCCTCGTCCTCGTCGATCTGGCTCTGGGCCTTCTCGATGAGGGTCATCATGTCGCCCATGCCGAGGATGCGCGACGCGATGCGGTCCGGGTGGAACAGCTCCAGGTCGGACAGCTTCTCGCCCACGCCCACGAACTTGACCGACCGTCCGGTGACGGTCTTGATGGACAGGGCCGCGCCGCCTCGGGCGTCGCCGTCCATCTTGGTCAGGACCACGCCGGTGATGCCGAGCTTCTCGTTGAAGCTCTCGGCCACGGTCACCGCGTCCTGGCCGGTCATGGCGTCGGCCACGAACAAAATTTCCTGCGGCCGACACTCGCGCTTGATGTTCTCAAGCTCGTCCATCAACTTCTCGTCGATGTGCAGCCGGCCCGCGGTGTCGAAGAGCACCAGGTCGCAGCCCAGCTCCTCGGCCTTCTTGAGCGCGTCCTTGCAGATGTCCACCGGGTTCATGTCCGTGGTGGACGGGTAGACCGGCACGTCGAGCTGTTTGGCCAGGGTGTTCAGCTGGTCGATGGCCGCCGGGCGGTAGACGTCCGCCGGGACCAGGTACGGCTTCTTGGCGTGCTGCTTGCGCAGGAAGAGCGCGATCTTGCCCGAGGAGGTGGTCTTGCCCGAACCCTGCAGGCCGACCATCATCAGCTTCAGCGGCTTGGCCTTGAGGTCCAGGTCCTTCGAGCGCGATCTCTGAGGTCGCTGCCCAGTTGCCTGCAGCGCAGCGCTTGCCTTGAGGTCCAGGTCCTTCTGCTCGCCCCCGAGCAGCTCGATGAGCTCCTCGTTGACGATCTTGATGAAGTGCTGGCCGGGCTCCAGGCCCTTCAGAACCTCGTCGCCGAGAGCGCGTTCCTTGACCTGGTCAACGAACTGCTTGACCACCTTGAAGTTGACGTCGGCCTCCAGGAGCGCGAGACGCACCTCCCTCAGACCCTCCTTGATATTGTTCTCGTCAAGGGTCTTTTTGCCGCCCAACTTGGAGAAGGCGGCGCCGAGTCTTTCTTGCAGGCTCTCGAACAACTTATCAACTCCCTGGAATAACTAAATTTATTTCTTTTGGCCGCACGAAAGCCACCGTCCATCGCGGGCAAAGAGGACGTTTGTTAAGCCAGATCGCCCGGATAGTCAAGGGCGGCGCGGCACGGCTCAGAGCAGCGAGCCCTGCCGGGAAGGCGGCGGCGGAACCGGTTCGAGCAGCTCCGGCCCGTCGGCAACGGGCGAATTGACCCGCGCGGACACGGGCCGGGCGCGCATGGCGTCGGCCGGATACGGGACCAGCAGCGGCGCCAGCCCTTCAGGCGATCCCGCGCCGGGGTCGAGCCAGGCCGCCCAGGCCGAGGGCGGCAGGATGACCGGCATGCGGTCGTGGATCTGGGCCACGAGCGCATTGGGTGCGCAGGTCAGGACGGCCAGGGTCTCGAGGAGTCCGCCCGTGGCCGGGTCGGTCCAGACGCTGCCCACGGCGGCCATGGCAAAGCAATCCTCGTCCCGCACCTCCACGGCGAAGGGCGTCCGCACCCGGCCCTCGCGCCGCCACTCGTAAAACGCCTGGGCCGGAACCAGCAGCCGGTCCGAGCGCGCGCCCTCGCGAAAGGACGGCTTGTCGAACACGGTCTCGGCGCGGGCGTTGACCAGCTTCCAGCCGATCTTGGGGTCGTCGGCCCAGGACGGAACCAGCCCCCAGCGGCGGAACACGAAGCCCCGTCCGCTCACGGCGAGCACGTCCGTGCCGGGAGCCGCGTTGTACCGGGGCGCGTATTCTTCGGGTACGGGGAGGCCGAAGACCTCTTCCAGCCGTTTCTTCGGGATGCCGAGGGCGAATCTTCCGCACATGGCTCCCGACATACACCGGCCGTGCCGCTTTTGCCACCCCCGTCCAGCGCCGCTTCCCATCGACTCATTCCGATCGCGTCTGGACACGGAAGAAAGAATGCGGATATAACATTTAAAACCTGATCCCTGAGCAGCATGAACAGCCAAACCCATTCCGCACTCATCTGGACGCCCGAATTGTCCGTCCACATGGAATACCTGGACAACCAGCACCGCAGCATCCTGCGGCTCATCGACACGTGGTGGAACAAGCTCAATTCCGGCAAGTTCAACGCCACCAAGGAAAACCTCGCCAAGATATTCAGCTTCCTGAACCGGTTCACCCAGCAGCACCTGGAGCTTGAGGAGCGCGTCCTGGACATCCTTGAGGACCACTTCGACTACTCCACGGAAACCGTGGCCGGACACAAGATGCGCCACCAGGTGTTCCGCGACGACATCATGGGCCACTTCCACCAGGACATCATGCTCCGGGCGCGGTCCGGCGACAACGGCATGGACCAGCTGCGCCCCATCGCCAAGTGGTGGGTGTCGCACATCAAGACCGAGGACCGGGGCTATGCGGACGTCCTCGCCGCGCTGACCCCGGAACGGCGGGAAGACCTCTACGTCCACCTCATCGACTCCCTGCTGAACAGGCCCATCGTCATCGTGGGCTACAAGCAGTTCATCAAGGCCCTGCGCCAAACCTCCTGACCGGCGGAACCCCGTGACACCCTCTTCCGAACCGACCTTTCTCAAAGTGGTGCTGACCCACTTCGTCCCCTGCTTCTTTGTCGGGGCGATCCTTCTGCTGGCGGCCAAGCAGGCCGGGTTGCCCGACCTTCTTCCCCAAAACGGGGTTGGGGACCTGGCCGGAGGCGCGCTCAACGGGCTGGCCGTGGCCGGGCTGATCACGGTCTTCCACCTGCGCCGCAACCTCACCGCCCGCCGCAGTGCGATCGGCCGCGTGCCGGTGTCCCGGGCCTTCATCCGCAAGGCCGCCCTGGCCGGGTTCCTGGGCGGGGCCGCGGACGTGCTGCTGACCACCGGAAGCTGGACCGTCCTGGCCCTGTCCGCGATCATCTGGACCATCCTGATCTGGAATCTGCGGGCCTTCATCCGCCGCACGGAGATCATGCTCCGGCCCGGCAGCGTCATCACCTGGGAAGACGTGGGCGAGCTGCTGCGCATCTACCTCACCACGCTCATCGGGTTCACCCTGGTCAACGCGGCCCTGGACGGATTGCACATCCTGGCCGGAGCGCCGCCCGCCTTCGGTTTCCCCGACAACGGGGACAGCCTGGTCAACGCCCTGTATTTCACGGTGGTGACCATGACCACCCTGGGATTCGGCGACTTCGTGCCCCGGACCGGAGACGCCAAGGGGCTGCTCATCATCCAGAGCCTGCTCAGCTATTTCATGTTCGCGCTCATGGTCGGGATCATCACCCGCGGAGTGACCGGGAAACGACCTTCGGACAGGGAGTAGCCCGCCGGATTGTGCATCCGCTGTGCAACGGGTTGCCAGCAGGACGCGATGGGTATAGGGACCCGCCAGACAAGACAGGTCCCCATGAAAATCACACCCGCCCGATTCCGGCTGGCCGTCCAGGCCGGCTTCGCCCTATTCTGCCTCTACGTCGGCTACCGCTTCGTCCTCTTCCTGGACTGGGTTTCGGGCCGCACCGAGCTGTTCACCCCCAAACCGGGCGCGGTGGAGGGCTTTCTGCCCATCAGCGCCCTGCTCGGCCTGCGCAAGTTCCTGGCCACCGGGCTGTGGGACCGGGCGCATCCGGCCGGATTGACCATCTTCCTGGCAATCCTGGCCATGGCGTTCCTTCTGCGCAAGGGATTTTGCGGCTACGTCTGCCCGGTGGGGCTGCTCTCCGGCCTGCTGGAGCGGGCCGGACGTCGGCTGGGGCTGGCCAAGGTCCCGCCCCGCTTCATCGACCTGCCCCTGCGCTCCCTCAAGTTCCTGTTCCTCGGCGCGTTCCTGTTCCCGGTCCTGACCATGGACGGGCGCTCCCTGGACGCTTTCCTGCGCAGCCCGTTCAACGTCACGTCCGACGCCCGGATGCTCGACTTCTTCCTGTCGCCGTCGGCCACGGCCCTGCTGGTCATCGGGGTGCTGATCGCGCTCTCGCTGGTGATCCGCAATTTCTGGTGCCGCTGCCTCTGCCCCTACGGGGCGCTGCTCGGCCTGGCCGCCTGGGTCGGGCCGGTGCACGTCACCCGCGACGCGGACACCTGCGTAGGCTGCGGAAAGTGCACGGCCCGCTGCCCGGCCGCCATCGAGGTGGAGAAGAAGGAGACGGTGACGTCCCCGGAATGCATGGGGTGCGCGGAGTGCATCGGGGCCTGCCCGGTGAGGGGGTGCCTCGCCTTCACCGTGCTCGGGCGCAAACGAATCCCCTGGGCCTCGGTGGGCGCGGGCGTGATCCTGGTCCTGCTGATCGCCCGGATATGGGCGGGGTACGCCGGGAACTGGGACAGCGCCATGCCGCAGGAGATGCTCCGGCGGTTCTACACGCTGGGCGCCATGTAGCGCCCTACTCGGCGCAGTCCACGCAGTAGCCGGTCTCGGGCATGGCCTTGAGCCGGGCCATGGGGATCGGCTCCCCGCAGTCCAGACACAGGCCGAAATCCTCGTCGTCCACCCGCTTCACCGCCTCCTGGAGCCGGGCCAGGCGCACCCTGGCCTTGGACAGCTGGGTCTCGGCCACGGACTGGTTGACGATGGTGTCCATGCGCGAGATGCGCCCGATGGCGTTGTCCGGAGCCACCGGCTTGACCTGCTCCTCCAGGCGGGGAATCTCCGCCTTCAGCGCCGTCATTTCCTCTTTCGCGAACTTGATGAATTCCTCTTTCTGGCGCTCGGTCAACGAAGCCTCCCCAGTCGCTGCATAGCATCCTCCAATATATCCATTTCCTTGGCGAAGCAGAACCGCGCCAGGGTTTCGCCCACCGGCCCGGAATAGAACGCCGAGCCGGGCACGCAGGCCACGCCGGTCTTGTCCAGCAGGTACAGGGCGCGCTCCTTGGCCGTGTTTCCCGGCAGGGACGTGACGTCCGCCAGGGTGTAATACGCCCCCGCCGGGACGTGCGGGGTCAGGCCGATCCCGCGCAGGGTCTCGCAGAACCGGTCGCGCTTGAGCTGATGGTCGTCGGAGATGCCCCGGTAATAATCCGGGCCGAGCTCCTCCAGCCCCTTGGCCGCGCCGATCTGGAGCGGGGCCGGGGCGCAGACGTAGACCAGGTCGCTGAAGTGGCCTATGGCCAGCGCCCACTCCGGGTCGCAAATGGCGTAGCCCAGCCGCCAGCCGGTGATGGCGAAGACCTTGGACAGCCCGGAGATGGTGATGGTCCTGCGGGCCATGCCCGGCAGGGTGGCCGGGGCGATGTGCGTGTGACCGTCGAACACGAAATGCTCGTAGATCTCATCGGTGAACACGAAGAGATCGTGCGCCTCGGCGAAGTCGGCGATGAGCGCAAGCTCCTCGCGGCTGAAGACCTTGCCCGCCGGATTGGACGGGGTGTTCAGGATCAGGGCGCGGGTCTTGGGGCTGACCGCCCGCTCCAGGTCCGCCGCCGCGAAACCCCAGTCTGGCGGCTCCAGGGTGACGGAGACCGGCTTGATGCCCAGCGAGACCATGGTCACGATGTGGTAACCGTAGTACGGTTCGAACACGATAACCTCGTCGCCCTCGTCGAGCAGGGCGAGGCAGGCGGCGTAGAACGCCCCCGTGGCCCCGGCGGAGACCACCACCTGGCCGTCCGGGTCCACGTCCATGCCCGCATACGCCTTCTGCTTGGCGGCCACGGCGTTGCGCAGGCGCGGCAGCCCGTCGAACCGGGTATAGATGTTGGTCCCGGCCCGCATGGCCTCCTCCGCGCCCCGGATGACCGGTTCCGGCACGGGCAGGTCGCACACGCCCTGGGCGAGGTTCACGCCGGACACCCTGGCGCATTCCAGGGTCATGTTCCGGATTTCGGACTGCGCGACGAGCGGTCTGCGCTTGCTCACTTTCAGCGACATGGGGTATTCTCCAATTGCAAATGTCCAACAGATAGCGAGGAAACACCATATATGACTTCCCTTAGGAATAAAACCCTGGTGCTCACCGGGGCTTCCGCCGGCATCGGCGCGGCCCTGGCCGAAGAGCTGGCCCGCGCGGGCGTGAACCTGGTCCTGGGCGCGCGCACCGAATCGAGACTCACCGAAGTTCGGAACCGGTGCCGGGCGCACAAGGTCCGCGCCGAATGTCTGGCCGGGGACGTGTCGTCCAGCAACGTGGCCCAGGAGCTGGTCCAGACGGCTTTCGAGCTGGGCGATTTCCACGGCTTCATCCACGCCGCCGGAGTGCTCGCGCCCGGCCCCTCGGTCTGGGAGCTGAACAAGACCCGGTTCCAGGAGGTCTTCGACGCCTCGGTCATCGGCGCGCACCAGCTCATGCGCCACGCCGTTCCCCTGCTCCTGAAGCGCGGCTCGGGGCTGGCCGTGTTCTTCGGCTCCGGCGCGGCGGACCGCGTCCAGCCCGGCATCGGCACCTACTGCGCGGCCAAGGCCGCCGAGGAGCACCTGGCCCGCCAACTGGCCGAGGAGGCCCCGAAGATCACCTCCGTGATCTGGCGGCCCGGCGTGGTCGAGACCGACATGCAGCGCGAGGCGCGCCAGGCCGAGGGCGGCGAGGCCCAGCGGCTGCGGGCGGTCTTCACCAAATGGAAGCGGGACGGCCTGCTCCTCACCCCGCAGCAGTCCGCGCGGGGGCTGGTGGACTTCCTCAAGGGCGATCCGCGCACCTACCACGGCAAGATTGCGGACATACGGGAAATCTGAAACCTACATAGGAGGGATAATGATTGATCTGCCCAACAGAGATAAACGAAAAGAGTTTACACGAGCTCTATTGAAATCTATTGCCCAAGCGACTCCCATTAGCGCAGTTGCAGCTGAATTCTTTGGATATTTATCACCATCAGATTTGGAAAATGAGATACTCAGATGGCAAGAAGATATCACTTCCAAAGTAAATTCACATGATGAACTGCTTACGATTCACGACAGCATTTTAAATCCCCCCCCGATTGAACTAATTGGGGTAGCCAAGGATTTAGCTATCTACTTTACCCAAAATTCAAAGAAGGGAATGTTCAACATATATGGATACTCAGACATCACAAAAGAACTCCCTGCAATCGAAAAACAGGCACTTGATGAAGCTTTACATGAGCTTGAACAGTTAGGCCTGATTAATATTTCTCAGTCCTTAAATGGGATAAGCCACATTAGTTCAACCATAAATCTACACATTTCGGTTGATCCACCGGTTTTAGGTAACAACCCAATCGAGGACGCAAAAACCATAAGCAGCTTGATGCTTAACAACGAAGAATTATCGTCGATAGTCAAACTAGAAAAGCACTTAGGCTGGGACCTTCGCCGTCTTAATCCCGCCATCTGGTACTTGAAAGATGTAGTTTTACCGGAGAACAAACACAGTAAGACATTACATCCAGACTATCCAACAACCTCTTTTATAATCGGCAGCGGTGAACGGCTGATATTAAAACAATTTTTAAATGGATAACCGCCATTGCCAATGGTATAAACTAAACCTGAAAACTCTAAAACTCTTAAAGGGGCGTTCATGAGAAAGTTTCATTATGCATTTTTCCTGCTCCTGGCCCTGTTCCTGCTTGCCGGTTGCTCCGGCGACGAGGTCGCCGACGACCCGAAGCTGTCCGACGAGGGCAAGGAGATCGCCTCCGCCGTGGGCGGCCCCTTCACCGCCGACGAGTTTGAAAAATTCCTGGCCGACCTGCCCGCCATTCCCGGCCTGACGACCCAGGGCCAGCAGGATATGGGCGAGGTCTCCGACGGGCCCTTGTCCGCCGCCATCCTGGGCGCGGTCAAGGCGCGCGGCTGGTCCGAAGAGCGGTTCATGTACATCTACAGCCACGCCATGACCATGATGAACGTGGAGCAGATGCACCGCGCCATGGGCCAGATGCAGGAGCAGTTCAAGGACATGCCCGCCGAGCAGCGCCAGGCCATGGAGCAGATGATGGGCCAGCAGCTTTCCGGCCAGATGGAGGCCTACCAGGCCGAAGTGGACAAGCAGGTCCCGGCCTCGGAGCAGGCCATCATCCTGGACAACATGGACGGGCTGTACAAGGCCCTGGGCATGCAGCGATAGCCGGACCGATGATCGAACTGCTTCCCCTTTGGGGGCTGACCCCGGGCAGGCTGCGGACCGACATCCCCCTGCCCGGCAGTCCCGACCGCTGCCTGCAGCGGCAGGCCGTGGAGGACGGCGACGGCAAGGTCTGGGTCCTGGAGCGGTTGCGGCCGGGCCAGGAACCGCGCCGCGAGCGCATCGGCCGCGCCCTGGCCGCGCTGGCCGGGGCCGGGCTGCCCGTGCCGCCCTACCTTCCCGGCCCGGACGGACGGTACGTCGTGGAGCGCGACAACCATTGCCACCAGCTCTCCCCCTTTGTCCCCGGCGATCCCCTGCCCCGGCCGGAGTTCATCCGCGACGGGGCTCGCGGCGAGAACCTGGGCCGGTTCCTGGCCGGACTGCGCCACGCTTCCCCCACGTCCGCGAGTTCGACGCCGAGCCGCCCTTCCTCCTTGAGGGATACGTGGACGAGCTGATGGCGGCCATGGCCTCGCGCCGCCCGGACCTGCACGACGTCCTGCTGCCCACCCTGTCCGCGCTGCTGCCCCTGTTCGAAGGCTGGGACGACCTGCCGCGCGGACTCTGCCACGGCGATTTCCATCCCCTGAACGTGATCTGGCGGGGCCGCTCCGTGGGCGCGGTCATCGACTGGGAGTTCGCGGGCATCCGCCCCGTCCTGTTCGACGCGGCCAACTGCCTGGGCTGCGTGGGCATCGAGGACCCGCCCGCCCTGGTGCGCGGACTGGCCCCGGCCCTGCTCCTGACCCTGCGCGACGCGGGCTGCCTGGACCGGAAATCCCTGGCCCTGCTGCCCGAGCTGGTCCTGGCCGTGCGCTTCGCCTGGATGTCCGAATGGCTGCGGCGCCGGGACCAGGAGATGATCGACACCGAGGCCCGGTTCATGCGGCTCCTGGCCAACTCCCTGGACACCCTGCTGCCCGCCTGGAACAAACTGCTCGGAGAATGATGCGCTTCCTGAACACCTACGCCCGACTGCCCGAGACCTTCTTTCAACGGATCGACCCCGACCCGGTGAGCACCCCGTCGCTCATCCGCCTGAACCGCGCCCTGGCCCACCGCCTGGACCTGGACCTGCCCGACGACGCGGCGCAACTGGCCGAGATCTTCACCGGCAACCGACTGCTGAACGGCTCCGAGCCCATTGCCCAGGCCTATGCGGGCCACCAGTTCGGCCACTTCGTGCCGCAGCTCGGCGACGGCCGGGCGCACCTCCTGGGCGAGGTCGTCAACAACGCGGGGGAGCGGTTCGAGATCCAGCTCAAGGGATCGGGCCGCACCCGGTTCTCGCGCGGCGGCGACGGGCGCTCCCCCCTGGGGCCGGTGCTGCGCGAATACATCGTCAGCGAGGCCATGCACGCGCTCGGCATCCCCACCACGCGCGGGCTGGCCATGGCCGCCACGGGCGAGACCGTGCACCGCGAGACCCCGCTGCCCGGCGCGGTCATGACCCGCGTGGCGTCGAGCTTCGTGCGCGTCGGCACCTTCGAATATTTCGCGTCCCGGCGCATGGAAAACGAACTCAGACTTCTGGCCGACCACGTCATCGACCGCCTCTATCCCGACGTGCGCGGGGCAGCCAACCCGTACCTCGCCCTGTTCCAGGCGGTCTGCGAGCGCCAGGCGCGGCTCATGGCCAAGTGGATGTGCGTCGGCTTCGTGCACGGGGTCATGAACACGGACAACACCGCCGTGTCCGGCGAGACCATCGACTACGGGCCGTGCGCCTTTATCGACGAGTACGACCCCGGCGCCGTGTTCAGCTCCATCGACCACACCGGGCGCTACGCCTTCAACCAGCAGCCGACCATCGCGGCCTGGAACCTGGCCTGTCTCGGCGGCTGCCTCATCCCCCTGCTCGGCCCGGACGAAAACACGGCGCACGAAGCGGGCGAAGCGGTCCTCGAAGGGTTCATCCCGGCCTTCACCCGCCACTACCGCGAGCAACTGTGCCGCAAGATCGGGCTGCCCGACAGCGACACGAATTTTACCCTTGCGCGCGGATTCCTCGACCTCCTGCGCCGCGCCCGCGCCGATTTCACCAACACCTTCCGCGCCCTGTCCCGGGCGACCGAAGATCCCGAACCGCTGCGCGCCGCGCTTAACGATCCCGAAGCGCTCGCCCCCTGGTTCGCCGACTGGAACGGAGCCCTCCGGGACGCGGGGGTCGCCGATCCCGGCCCCGCCATGCGCGCCGCCAACCCGGCCCTCATCCCGCGCACCCACCGCATCGAGCAGGCCATCCGGGCCGCCGTGGAAGACAACGACTCCACCCCGGCCGACCGGCTCATCGATGCCCTGGCCAATCCCTATGAGGACCGGACCGAATACGCCGACCTCGCCGCGCCGCCCCAACCCCACGAGCGCGTCCACCAAACCTTCTGCGGCACATAGGAAGCCTCCGGCGGCCGAGGGAAGGGGAGGAAAAACCCTTTGAAAAGGGTTCTTTCCTCCCCTTCCCCCGGACCCCCATCCCCTCCTTTTCCCAAACTTTCTGGTGCCGCTTCGCGGGGGCGGAGACGGGACAAAGGGTTCCGGTTCGTCAATGAACCGGAACCCTTTGTCCTGGGCGATAAAAGAAATCGGGTGCGCCAGCACCCATAAAAAAAGACCCCACCATCAGATGAAGTCCCAACCGCCCCCTTGGAGCGATTCGGGCGGCGCAGCCGCCCGACAGCGGCTCTCCGCCCCGGAATAGGCTTGGGAGAGTGGGTCAGCCGTGCATTTTCTCGGACCCGAGACAACCGCAGCGTAGCTTACTACGCGAGGATTGGATCGGGGCCGAAAAATGTGCGGATGGCCCGCTATCGCAAGCCGCCCCGCGTTAGTCCTCGAAATCAGCGGCCAGGGCCGCGATCTCCTCGCGGATGATGCGGGCGGCTTCCGCCGGGACCATCTTGGCGATCTCGTCGCGCAGCCGCCGTTCCAGCTCTTCCACGCGGTCCTCCAGCAACCGGACCTTGTCCTGGAGCTCGCCGATGGTGGCTTCGCCCGCCTCGCTCCGGGCCTCGGCCAGGAGCTGGTCCACGTCCACATCGTCGGACACGTCCATGCCCGCGTCCGGGGGCATGGCCTCGGCGGTCAGCACGTCCTCCAGGGACTCCTCGTCCAGGCCGAGCATGCCCATGTCCTCGTCCTCGCCCTGATCGGCGTCCATGACGTCGGAAACGTCCACCTCGACGTTGTCGAGCAGGGAGTCCACGTCCTCGATATCGTCGTCGTCCAGCCCTTCCAGGCCGGTCAGTTCGGCGTCGGTCGCGAATTCCGGTTCCGGCTCCGTTTCGGGCTCGGCGTAGGCCTCGAACTCAGGTTCCGGTTCCTCTTCGGGTTCGGCATAAGCCTCGAACTCAGGTTCCGGCTCCGGCTCCTCTTCGGGTTCGGCCTCGACAGGCGTGGCGGCGCGCTGGAACACGTTGCCCGCCACGACCAACGGCTCGGGGGCGGGCTCCGGCTCGATGACCGGTTCGGGCTCAACCTCAGGCTCTATTTCGGGCTCGGGCTCTATCTCGGGTTCGATTTCGGGCACAGGCACAGGCTCAGGCTCGGCCGCGACTTCCGGTTCGGATTCGAGCTCAGGCTCAAAATCGAGTTGGGCTTCGGGCTCAAGTTCAAGTTCGGGCTCCGATTCGGCTTCAAGCTCAAGTTCCGGCTCGTCCATGAGGGACTCGATGTCCTCGTCGGCAACGGCCTCTTCGACCGGCACCTCGTCGGCCCCCTCATCGGCGGACACGATGTCCATCATGTCTTCGGGGTCCAGGGAAATCTCCGGTTCCGGGGAAATTTCGGATTCCGGTTCCATTTCGGTCCCGGCGGTCTCCTCGATCAGGGCGTCGAGGTCCATGATGTCGTCGGTATCATCGTCCGCTTCGCCCGGCTCTTCCACCAGGTCGTCCAGGTCGATGACCGGCTCGACCTCTTCGGATTCGTCCGTCACGGTATCGTCCGGCTCGGCGATGTCGTCCACCAGTGCCTCGATGTCCTCCGGTCCGGGAGCCGGTTCCGGCTCCACCGGCTCGGCGGCGGCCGCCCCGCTCTCGGCGGGCAGTCCCTCGATCACGTCTTCGAGGATGATCAGATCGTCGTCATCGTCGTCCAGGCCGGGCAGGGCGTCCAGGTCTTCCAGACCGTCCGCGGAATCCGCCGCGGACGCGACCTCCTCCACGATGTCGTCCAGGATCAGCGGCTCCTCGTCCTCCTCGTCCTCCAGCAGCACGGGACCTTCGCTCTCGTCCACAGCGGGTGCGAGATCGTCCGCGAACAGGTCTTCGAGCTCCTGCTCGAAGTCCGCGTCCACGGTCTCGGGGTCCAGTTCCTTGTGGTCTGCTGCAGGATCGTTCAAGACTTCGCTCACTTCGAGCTTGTCATCGGTGGGAGGCGGGGGAGCCGGGGTCATTGTTACCTCCGGAGGACAGGTTTAAAAAGGGGGGCCGTTCTGGACAGCCCCCCTACGATTCATCCTTGCGGATTACTCAGCGTGGCATTCCTTGCAGCCAACCGGAACGGCCTTGCCGGCCTTCTTTTCCTTCTTGTGGCAGGCGAGGCAGGAAGCGTCGGACTTCTTGCTGTGGAAAGCAGAGTAGAATCCGGCGGGATCCTTCTTGGCGGCCTTGCTGGCGTCGGTGTGGCAACCCTCGGCGGAGCAACCCTTGACGTCGTCCTTGCTCGCGGCCTTGTGGTGACAGACCAGACAGTCGAGTCCGTTGTCAACGTGCTTCTTGTGCGGGAAGGTCACGGCTGCCTTAGTGGCTTTCTGCCCGGCGGGGACTTCCATGGTGTAAGAATCGGCCGGCGCGTTGGCAGCAATAACCACGGGCAGGCAGAAGACACACACCAGGGCGGCCACCATCAGGCTGATGATGAGAGATTTCTTCATTTACCTAGTTCCTCCTGTTGCATAAAAGAATAAACAGTCACACTCTCTACTATGCGGGATAAATAAGTATCCACCCCCTGTCAAGCGGGGGCTGCCATCGTAGACCCTTGCTTTTACCCGAAATCGGCCCTTGTTTGCAAGGACCATTTTCACTTTGCTCCAGCGGGGTTAGAGGTCGTATTTGCGGTGATATCCCCTGGGAGTGAGCATCCTCCCGCCCACCATCCGGGTGGCGGAGTTGCCCACGATGAGCACGGTCTGCATGTCCACCTTTCCCACATCGACCCCGCGCAGGGGAACGGCCTCCACGCTCTGGCCGGGGCGGTAGGCGCGGCCCACCACGCCCACCGGGGTGGACGGTCTGCGGAACTCGCCGATGATGTCCAGCGCGCGGCGCAGGTGGTCGCTGCGCTTGCGCGAGCGGGGGTTGTAGATGGCGATGACGAAATCCGCGCTGGCCGCGGCCCGAAGCCGCTGCTCGATGCGCTCCCAGGGGGTCAGCAGGTCGCTCAGGGAGATGGAGGCGAAATCGTGCATCAGCGGCGCGCCGAGCAGGGCCGCCGCCGCGTTGAAGGCGGGGACGCCGGGGATGACCTCGAAGGGGACCGCATCCAGCAGCCCCTCGGCCTCCAGAATCTCGAGCAGCAGCCCGGCCATGGCGTAGATGCCCGCGTCGCCGGAGCAGACCATGACCGTGGCCTTGCCCTGCCGGGCGGTCTCCACGGCCTGCCTGGCCCGGTCCACCTCGCCCATCATGCCCGTGGACACCACCTGCTTGCCCTTGAGCAGCTCGGCGGGGATCAGTTCGATGTACGCCTTGTACCCGGCCACCACCTCGGCGTCGGCAATGGCCTGCAGCGCCGCCGGGGTGAGCAGCCCCGGATCGCCCGGCCCCAGACTGACCGCCTTAAGCACGGCTGGTCAGGGCCACGGCCAGGGTCACGGTCGAGGTCTTTTCCTTGGTCACGATGAGTTCTCCTCCGTGGGCCGCCAGCAGGGCCGAGGCCTCGGCCACGCTGGGCACGCCCATGTGCTCCTGCACCCTGTCCGACGGGGTGGGAGCGTCGATGGCCGCAAGCTGCGCCGTTGAATAAAATACAGGTTCCGCGCCGAGTTCGGCGGCGGCCTCCAGCAGCCCGGCCTCGTTGCGCTTGGCCTCCACCGACCCCACCGAGGCGATGGACTCCATGGCGAAGCCGTTGCGCCGGAAGACCTCGTGCACGTGATCGAGGATCTCGTAGGCCGTGACGTCCCGGCGGCAGCCGATGCCCAGATGCAGGACGCGCGGATGCAGCGACAGCGCGCCCTCGGGGCTGTCCGCGTGCCAGGAGACCCAGATGCCGGGCCGGTGCGGATTCCACCCGTCGGGTCCGGCCACCTCGAAACTGGTGTCCCAGGCCAGGCCGAGCCAGTCCTCCGGGTCGTACAGCTGCACGGTGTGCCCTTCCAGCAGGGCCATGTTCACGTTCTTGACCTTCTCGATGTTGCCGATGACCAGCCCCTTGGCGTCGGCCAGGGTGTCGATGGACAGCACGCCCGCCGTGTCCGTGGCCGTGGTGATCACCGGCAGGCCGCCCATGATCCGCGCGCAGCGGTCGGCCAGCTCGTTGGCCCCGCCCAGGTGGCCGGACAGCAGGCTGACAGCGTACCGCCCGTTCTGGTCCATGCAGACCACGGCGGGGTCGGTCTCCTTGCTCTGGAGATGCGGGGCGATGCAGCGCACCACGATGCCCGCGGCGGCCACGAAGACGTGTCCGTCGAAGGTGTTGAAGGTGGCGGACACGAGATGGGTCAGCGACTCGAACGGCATGGCGTCGTCCGGCTCCAGCGACTTGGAGGCATAGAGGGTGCCGGGCAGCTTGGCGGCCAGGCGGGTCCCGACGGCCAGTCCCCTGGAGGTCAGTGCGTAGATGGCGATTTTCTTTGCTGGCATTATTTTGAGATACCAGTAACCGGCAATCGCGAAAAGCGAAAACGTAACATGACTGGGAGTTTTTTCACCACTGCGGGGAGCGTGGACGACGCGAAAAACGGGCCGGGGAGCACCGCGCCCCCGGCCCGCCAAAGGATCGAATCCGGCCTGTTTGATGCTAGAACTTCACGTTCCGGGCCGCGTCCAGGGTCCGCTCGAAATCCTCGTCCGAGTGGGCGAAGGAGGTGAAGGCGCACTCGAAGCCCGCCGGGGCCAGGTAGACGCCCGCCGCCATCATCTGCTTCCAGTAGGCGGCGTAGGCCTGGTAGTCGCACTGCCCGGAGGAGACCATGTCGGTCACGGGCTTGTCCGAGAAATACATGGTGAAGGCGGAGCCGACCTGGGCCAGGTACACGGGCTTGCCCTTGGACTCGATGATCGAGACCAGCTCCGAGGTCAGCGCCTTGGTCCGGGCCTCCAGCCCCTCGTAGTTGCATTCCTGCAGCCGCTTGAGCGCGGCCAGGCCCGCGGCCATGGCCACCGGGTTGCCGGACAGGGTGCCCGCCTGGAACACGCCGCCCACCGGGGCCATGTGTTCCATGATCTCGCGCTTGCCGCCGTAGCAGCCCACCGGGAACCCGCCGCCGATGATCTTGCCCAGGGTGGTCAGGTCCGGCTTGATGCCGTAGCGCGCCTGAGCCCCGCCCAGAGCCAGGCGGAAACCGGTGATGACCTCGTCGAAGATGAGCAGTGCACCGTACTGGTCGCACAGGTCGCGCAGCCCCTGGAGGAACCCGTCCTTGGGCAGGACCAGCCCCATGTTGCCCGCGCACGGCTCCACGATGACGCAGGCGATCTCGTCGCCGGACGCCTCGAAGTGGGCGCGCACGGCGTCCAGGTCGTTGTAGTGGGCCAGCAGGGTGTGGCTGATGACCGCCTCGGGCACGCCGGGGGTGCCGGGCACCGTGCCCGCGGCCGAACCGGCGGCGGCCAGGAAGGCGTCGGCGTGGCCGTGGTAGTTGCCGATGAACTTCACGAACTTGTCGCGGCCGGTGTAGCCGCGCGCCAGCCGCAGGGCCGACATGGTGGCCTCGGTGCCGGAGGAGACCATGCGCATCATCTCCATGGACGGGATGAGCTTGTTGATCTCCTCGGCCAGGGCGACCTCGTCCAGGCAGGGCGCGCCGTAGCTGGAGCCGTGGTCCACGGCCACGTGGGCGGCCTCGGTCACGGCGGGGTCCTGGTGGCCCAGGATCATGGGACCCCAGGAAAAGACGTAATCGATGTACCGGCGGCCCTCGACGTCCCACAGGTACGCGCCCTTGGCATTCATGATGAAGACCGGCTCGGAGTTGACGTACTTGCAGGCGCGCAGCGGGGAGTTGACGCCGCCGGGCATGAGGGTCTGGGCCTTGGCGTAGAGCGATTTGGAGTCCATGGCTTTTCCTATTTGAAATAGACCATCGAGGTCTTCTTGAGTTCCTTGAGGGATTTCAAGGTGCAGTGGTCGTCGATGTTCACGGCGCGCTCCAGCTCGGCCACCACCTCGTCGGTGTGGCCCGGCCGCTCGCCGTGGATCATGGTGTAGAAGTTGTACGTCCACTCCGGGTAGGTCCGGCGGATGTAGCAGTGGGAGATCTCGGGCCGGGCGGCGAAGATCTCGCCCACCTCGTCGGACCGCTCGGGCGGCACCCGCCAGGCGACCATGGCGTTGTGCCCGTAGCCCGCCTTCTGGTGGCGCAGGGTGGCCCCGAATCGCCTGATGATCTTCCGTTTCTTGAGGTCGGCCAGGAGATCGAGGACCTCCTGCTCGCTGACGCCCACGGCCTCGGCAATGGTCTTGAACGGCTGCTCGGTGTCCGGCAGGTCCGTGCCGGCCAGGGCGAGAATCCGTTCCTCGGTGGTGGTGAATTGTATGGCCATGGGTGGGTCTATACCCGTCACCGGGACCGGATGCAACTTGGATGAGCCGGAAAAACCGCGCCGAAGCCCCGGACCGGGACGCCCGCGCCCCTTGCCACCGGCCCCTGCGCGACGTATGCTCCTGAACTCGACAAGACAACGAAGGAGACCCGACCATATGAAGATAGCAGTAATGGGCGCGGGCGCCTGGGGAACCACCCTGGCCGACATGCTCGCCAAGAACGGCACCGAGACCACCCTCTGGGCGCGTGAGCCCGAGGTCGTGGCCGACATCCGCCAACACCGCGAGAACCGCGTGTTCCTGCCGGGCGTGACCCTGAGCGACAAACTCCGGGTGGAGTCCGATCCGCAGGCCGCGTTCGAGGGGGCGGGCTGTTTCCTGGTGGTCATCCCCAGCCAGTTCATCCGCCCGGCCCTGGCCGGGTTCCGCGACCTGCTGCCCGAACGCCCGGTGATCGTCTGCGCGTCCAAGGGCATCGAGCTGTCCTCCCTGGCCCCCATGTCCCGCGTGGTGGCCGAGTCCCTGGAGGGCAAGCGGCCCCGCTACGCCTCGCTGTCCGGCCCGTCCTTCGCCGCCGAAGTGGCGGCGGACATGCCCACCTCGGTGTCGCTGGGCTGCGAGGACCACGAACTGGGCCGCGAGCTGCAGGAGGCCTTCTCCACCCCGTATTTCCGCGTCTACTTCACCCCTGATTACCGGGGCGTGGAGCTGGGCGGCGCGGTCAAGAACGTCATCGCCATTGCCGCGGGCATCGCCGACGGGCTGGGCTTCGGCCACGACGCCCGGGCCGCGCTCATCACCCGGGGACTGGCCGAGCTGTCCCGTCTGGGCGAGGCCATGGGCGGCCAGGAGCGGACCTTCATGGGGCTGTCCGGCATGGGCGACCTGGTGCTGACCTGCACCGGCGACCTGTCGCGCAACCGCCAGGTTGGCCTGCGGCTCGGCCAGGGCGCCAGGCTCGACGACATCATCGGCGAGATGAAGGCTGTGGCCGAGGGCGTCAAGACCACCCAGGCGCTCTACGACCTGTCCAAGAAGCTCGGCGTCGAACTGCCGATCACCGACCAGGTCCACAAGATTCTCTACGAGGGCAAGGACCCGGCCCAGGCCACCAGGGACCTGATGAGCCGGGACCTGAAGGACGAATAACCAGGGAGCCGACATGCGCAATGCCACCCTTCCCGCCGTGCTGATCGCGGCAGCCGTCCTTTTGGGCGGCTGCTCCAAGCCGTGGACCCACCCGGACTACTCCGGCAGTCTCGCGGACCAGAAGTTCAAGGAGGACTCGCTGACCTGCGAGGTCCAGGCGGGCGAGGCGTTCCCCCTGGAAAAACAGAAGCAGAGCAAGCGGTTCCTCATGTGCATGAGCGACCTCGGCTGGAGCTACCACCCCGAGGGCCAGGGCTTCACCTTCCGGACCAAACCCCGCTAGGCAAGGGAGGCTCCCATGGCCGACCGGCGCATCCTCGTTCTCGGTTCCACTGGCTACGTGGGCGGGCGGCTGGTGCCGCTGCTCCTGGAGCGCGGCTACGCCGTGCGCGCCGCCGGACGCAGCGTGGACAAGATCCGCGCCCGCTCCTGGGGCGACAAGGTCGAGGCCGTCCAGGCCGACATGCACGATTCCGAGGCCCTGAAGCGGGCCTGCGAGGGGTGCTCCGCCGCCTACTACCTGGTCCACTCCATGGCCAAGCCCGGCCGCGACTTCGCCGAGCAGGAGCGCGACGCGGCCTACAACATGGTCCGCGCCGCGACCCATTCCGGCCTTGAGCGGATCATCTACCTGGGCGGGCTGGGCGAGGACCGCGCGGACCAGCCCCTTTCCAAGCATCTGCGCTCGCGCGCCGAGGTGGGCCGCATCCTGACGCTCGGTTCGGCCAGGGTGACCACCCTGCGCGCCGCCCAGATCATCGGCTCCGGGTCCTCCTCCTTCGAGCTGGTCCGCTACCTGGCCGACCGGCTGCCGTTCATGATCACCCCGGCCTGGGTCCGCACCCGGACCCAGCCCATCTCCGTGCGCAACGTGCTCGGCTACCTGGCGGGCTGCCTGGAGAACGAGGCCACCGCCGGGCTGACCCTCGACATCGGCGGCCCGGACGTCCTGACCTACGAGGAACTTTTCCATCTCTACTCGGAGGTGGCGGGCATCCCCAGGCGCCATTTCCTGCCCCTGCCCTTCGTCACCCCGCGCCTGTCCTCCTTCTGGGTGTCCCTGATCACCCCGGTCCCCATGGCCCTGTCCCGCGCCCTGATCGAAGGGCTGCGCAACGAGGTGATCTGCCGCGACGAGCGCATCCGCACGCTGGTCCCCCAGGAGCTGCTCTCCTGCCGCGAGGCCATCCGCCGCGCCCTGGAAAAGACCGAACAGCAGGCAGTGGAGACCTGCCTGTTCGACGTGGGCTCGGCCTGCATGCCGGAATGGGCCTCGGCGGACGACCCCCACTACGCTGGCGGCACCCGGTTCGAGATGGGCTACAAGGCGCGGCTCCAGGGCGACCCGGACAAGGTCTGGGAAGTGGTCGAACGCATCGGCGGCGAGCGCGGCTGGTACTACGGCGACCCGCTGTGGCGGCTGCGCGCGCTCATCGACCGCGTGCTGGCCGGGCCGGGCCGCCGGGGCAGGCCCCACGGGACCGGTTCGCCGCGCGTGGGCGACGCCCTGGACTTCTGGCGCGTGCTGGCCTCGGACAAGGGGCGGCGGCTGCTCCTCTTGGCCGAGATGCGGCTGCCCGGCGAGGCGCTCCTGGAATTCCGCCTCGACCCCCTGTGGGAGAAGACCGTGGACCTGTCCATGACCGCCAAGTTCCTGCCGCGCGGTCTGACCGGCATGCTCTACTGGTACGCCATGTACCCCTTCCACGTGATCCTCTTCCGGAACATCATCGAGAACATCTCCGACCTGGCCGGGACGCACCTCTACGAACCGCCCCGGCGGGTGGTCTAGCCCATGGGCGGGGGACTCCGCACCGGGCGGACCACCGGCACCTGCGCCGCGGCCGCGGCCATGGCCGGAACCCGCTTCCTGCTGACCGGCGAGACCCCGGAGGTCGTGGACGCGCCCCTGCCCCCGGGCGGGACCCTGGCCGTGCCCATCGAGCGGTACGAGCGGGACTTCGGACGCCAAAACGGGGACCGCGATTCGGTGCGCGTGACCGTCATCAAGGACGGCGGCGACGACCCGGACGCCACCCACGGCTGCGAGGTCCGGGCCGTGGTCCGGCTGGACCGGGACGCGGACACCCCGCTGGCCGTGACCCTGGACGGCGGCGAAGGTGTGGGCCGCGCCACCCTGCCGGGGCTGCCCGTACCCGTGGGCCAGGCGGCCATCAACCCGGAACCGCGCAAACAGATCGAGCGCGCGGTCCGGCTGGCCGCCGAGGGCCTGGCCGCCGGGCGCGTGGACGTGGTCATCGAGATCCCGGAGGGCGAAACCATCGCCCTGAAGACGCTGAATCCCCGGCTGGGCATCCTCGGCGGCATCTCCATCCTCGGCACCCAGGGCATCGTCAAGCCCTACTCCCACGCCTCCTGGAAGGCGACCATCGAGGAGGGGCTGGACGTGGCCCGGGCCATGGGCTTGCCCGAGCCGGTCTTCACCACCGGACGGCGCAGCGAGCGGTTCTATCTCGAAGCGCATCCGGACATGCCCGAGCAGGCCCTCATCCAGGCCGCCGACTTCTTCGCCTTCGCCATGCGGGCCGCTGCCGATCGCGGCTTCGAGCGCGTGACCTGGGCCGTTTTTTTCGGCAAGCTGGTCAAGCAGGCCCAGGGCGTGGAGTACACCCACGCCCGGACCCACCCCGTGGATTTCGGGCTGCTGGCCGAGCGCTGCCTGGAGGCGGGCGCGGACCCGGCCCTGGCCCCGGCCGTGTGCTCGGCCAACACCGCGATCCAGGTTCTGGACCTGCTCAAGGACGACCCGGCCCGGCCCGCGCTGGTCCGGCTGCTCGCGGACAGGGCGGCGCGGGCGGCGGGCGGCCATTGCGCCGGACGCTGTCGGGCGACGTACGCGGTGTTCGACTTCGACGGCCACCCGCTGTAGGCTGAATCGGAACAGGGAGGAACCAGCCATGCCGACCATCTCCATCGTCATTCCCAACCACAATTATTCGCGGTTCTTCAGCCGCTGCTTCAACTCCCTGGCGACCCAGCACCTGGGCCTGGAGGACGTGGAGATCATCTTCGTGGACGACGCCAGCACGGACGACTCCCTGGCCCGGATCGAGGAGTGGGCCGAGAGGATCGAGTGCGAGAATTTCATCATCGAGGCCCTGGACCGGCAGGGGCACCCCGGCCCGGTGCGCAACCACGGCCTGTCCCTGGCGCGCGGCGAATATCTCTTCTGCCTGGACCCGGACGACGCCCTGCGCCCCGAGTTCACGGCCGTCTGCCTGGAGGTCCTGAAGGAAGATCCGCGCGCCGCCGGGGTCTACCCGGACTACTTCCGCTGCACCCCGGAGGGGCGGTTCCTGGTGGAGCTGCCCGACTTCGACCAGGCGCTGCTGCGCATGCAGAACATCCTGCCCACCACCGCGCTCTACCGGCGCGAGCTGTGGGACGCGGGCGTGCGCTACGCGGACAACACCGACTACGAGGACTGGGACTTCTGGATCCAGTGCGTCTCCCTGGGCGCGCACTTCGAGCACATCTGCGATCCCCTCTACGACTACCATTTCCACGACGACAACTTCTCGCGCAAGGCCGAGTCCAACGACGGCCCGTCCAAGGCGGCCATCGTGCGCAACAACCCGGACTTCTTCCACCCCCTGGTCCGCCAGTGGGCCGAGGACTTCCGGCGGGGGCGGCTGCACGCCCAGGCCTTCCCGCGCGGGCACATCCCCTCCCCGGACGACGTCCGGGCGCTGCTCAAGACCGTGGAGAGCACGGTACTGGGCGCGGGCGACAAGTGAACCGTCAAAAGGAAAGGGTGCCGGGACGAATCCCGGCACCCTTTTTCGTGCAACGGGCCGCGCAGCGGCGGCTATTTCTTCTGGAACGCCTCCCAATCCGCCAGGAAGGCGGCCAGGCCGCTGTCGGTCAGCGGGTGCTGCACCAACTGCATGATGGTCGAGTACGGGAGGGTGATGACGTCCGCGCCGATCAGCCCGGACTCCAGGACGTGCAGGGGGTGGCGCACCGAGGCGACCAGGATCTTGGTGGAAAAGTCGTAGTTGTCGAAGATGGTCCGCATCTGCTCCACCGCCTCCATGCCGGACTGGCTCAGCCCGTCCAGCCGCCCCACGAAGGGGGAGACGTAGGTGGCCCCGAGCTTGGCGGCCAGCAGGGCCTGGGCCGGGGAGAAGACCAGGGTGACGTTGGTCTTGATGCCGCGCTCGGTCAGCTCCCGGAGCGCCTTGAGGCCCTCGGCGATCATGGGGATCTTGACCACCACGTTGGGGCCGAAGGAGACCAGGTCCTTGGCCTCCTTGATCATCGCCTCGTGATTGGTGGCGATGACCTCCAGGGAGACCGGGCCGTCCACCAGCTCGCAGATGCGCGCGGCCTGCTCGCGCCAGTCGCCGCCCTCGCGGGACATGATGGTGGGGTTGGTGGTCACGCCGTCCAAGAGCCCGAGGTCGGCGACTTCGCGAATCTGATCCAGATTGGCCGTATCGAGAAAGAATTGCATGGGTCCTCCTAGGTGAGGGGAACAGGACGGTCCGCTCATTGATGCGCAGGTCATAACATAAACAAAATAAAGTGGAAACCTTCCGCAAACGTTTTCGCCGGGACCGCTTTTGCTTCCCCCCGTCACGGGTTTCGTTTACATTGCGGCAATGACCGACAGGAAACCCGTGCGCATCATCGGGCTGCCCCCCGGCACCCTCGCCCCGACTCCCGCCGCCGCCGAAGCCCTGGCTTCCGCGGACCTGGTGGTGGGCGGCAAACGGCTGCTCGACGCCTGCCCCGACGGGATGATCCCGGAACGGGCCGAGCGGCTGGCCATCACGGGCGCGCTCAAGCCGGTCATCGACCAGGTGCGCAAGGCCGCGGGCAAGGGCCGGTCCGTGGTCGTCCTGGCGGACGGCGACCCGCTCTTCTTCGGCATCGGCAAGCGGCTGGGCGAGGCGCTGGGCCGCGAGAACCTGGTGGTCGAGCCGAACGTGTCCACGGTCCAGATGGCCGCCGCCCGGCTGGCCCTGCCCTGGCAGGAGATGGACTTCGTCTCCCTGCACGGACGCGACGACTTCTCGCCCCTGTACGCGGCCCTGGTCCGCGCCGACCTGATCGCGGTCTTCACCGACGCGGTGAACACCCCGGCCGAGGTGGCCCGCGCCCTGCTGGAGCGCGGCGCGGACTGCTTCTCCATGACCGTGCTGGAGAACCTGGGCTCCCCGGACGAGCAGGTCCGGCCCCTGGCCCTGTGGGAGACCTGGGGCATGGAGTTCGCGCCGCTGAACCTGGTCGTCCTGGAACGCCAGTACCCGCCGGAGATCGCCCTGGCGCTGGGCATCCCGGACCATTTCTACATGCACCAGAAGAACCTGATCACCAAGCTGCCCGTGCGCGCCGCCGGGCTGGCCCACCTGAACGTGACCCCGGACTCCACGGTCTGGGACCTCGGCGCGGGCTGCGGCTCGGTGTCCATCGAGGCCTCCCACCTGGCCCGGCGGGGGCGTGTCTTCGCCGTGGAGCGCAACAAGACCCGCGCGGCCATGATCCGCGAGAACATCCGGCGCACCGGGGCGTGGCTGGTGGACACCGTGCTCGGCGAGATGCCGGACGCGCTCAAGGGGCTGCCCGAACCGGACCGCATCTTCATCGGCGGCGGGCTGGGCGGCGAGTCCAACCAGGAGAGTTCCCTGCTCCGCACGGCCTGCGAACGGCTCCGCCCCAACGGCAGGATCGTGGTCCACTGCATCCTGCTCGACTCCCTGCACGTGGCCAAGGACCATTTCAAGGCCATGGGCTGGCACTTCGGCGTGACCCAGCTCCAGGCCTCGGCCACGGACTCCCTGGCCGGGGACCTGCGCTTCAAGGCCCAGAACCCGGTCTTCATCCTGTGGGCCGAAAAGCCCTGACCCGCTACTTCAGATAGCTTTCGACGATGCGGTCGTAGGCGCCGCTGTCGCGGATCGCCCAGAGCCCGGCGTTGAACCGGTCCATCAGCTCGCGCGCCCCGGGGTACGCCTTGGAGACCATCAGGTGCTGCGGGTTGAGGTTCCACGGGGTGGGGGTCCATCCGAACCGGTCGCGGCGGGCGGGGAAGATGCGCGCGATCAGTGTCCGGCCCACCAGTTCGTCCTCGGCGAACAGGGCGGTCCGCAGCTCCCACAGCTTGCGCACGCCCGACGCCTCGCCCGGCGCGTAGTCCACGGTCAGCCCCTTCTCCCGAAACACTTCCTCGTAATAGTTGCCGGAGGTCCCGGCGATGAGATACGGCCGCAGCGCCTCCAGGGTGGTAAAGTCGAACTCGCCCATGCGCCCCTTCATGTAGAAGAAGACGTTGCGGCAGACCCAGATGACGTCGCTGAACCAGGCATAGCGGGCGCGTTTGTCCGTGCGGGCGTAGGGGAAGGCGGCGAACGCCTCGCCGGTCTCGACCATCAGGGCGCACCGCCGCCAGGGGTAGAAACGGATTTCGACCCGGATGCCCTGCTCGGCAAAGGCCTGGGTGACGATTTCGGACAGCAGGCCGGGCCGCGTCCCCTGGGCGATGACGTACGGCTCGTAGTTGCCGGAGACCAGGAGCAGGGGTTCTTCCCCGGCATGCGCCGGATGGACGGCGGGAGAGAGCGAGAGCAGGAGGGTCAGGCAAAGGACGGGCAGGAGAAGGGAGGAATGAGCGCGCATGGCTTCTCCGTATCACAGGGTGCGGGAGCGGCATATCTTTTTTGCGCCCTGCCGGACCTTGTGCTGGCGGGCGGGGGGCGCATGTATTACCCTCGCGCCATGTCCGAACCCCGCCCCTCCGCCCGGCCCGTTAGGGCGCTCGTCGCCTGGGCCCTCTACGACTGGGCCAATTCCGGCTTCGCCGCGTTGGTCCAGACCTTCGTCTTCGCCGCCTACTTCACCCGGGCCGTGGCCGAAAACGAGACCCTGGGCACGGCCCTGTGGGGCAACATGATGGGCGTGGCCGGGCTGGTCATCGGCCTGGGCGGGCCGGTGCTCGGGGCCGTGGCCGACCGCTCCGGCCGCCGCAAGCCGTGGCTGGCCGCCTTCACCGCGCTGTGCATCCTGGCCACCGGGCTGCTCTGGTTCATCCGGCCGGAGGCCGACTTTGTCTGGCCCGCCCTGCTCCTGGCCGGCGCGGGGACCATCGGCAGCGAATACGCCATGGTCTTCTACAACGCCATGCTCCCGGACCTGGCCAGGCCCGGCACCGTGGGCCGCTGGTCCGGCTGGGGCTGGGGGCTGGGCTACGCGGGCGGGCTGGTCCTGCTGGTCGTGGCCCTGTACGGCCTGGTCCAGCCGCCGGGCTGGTTCGGGGTCTCCCGCGACCACGCCCTGCACATCCGCGCGGTCATGCCCCTGACAGCCCTGTGGTACCTGCTCTTCTGCCTGCCGCTCTTCCTGTTCACCCCGGACGCGCCGTCCACCGGCATCCCCCTGTCCCGCGCCGTGGGCCGGGCCATGGTCCAGCTGCGCGACTCCCTGCGCGACCTGCGCGGCCACCGCGACATCGCCCTGTTCCTGCTGGCGCGCATGTTCTACAACGACGGGCTGACCACCATGTTCGCCTTCGGCGGCATCTATGCGGCGGCCACCTTCGGCATGGAGCCGGGCGAGGTCATCCTTTTCGGCATCGGCCTGAACGTCACCGCCGGACTGGGGGCGGCCTCCTTCGCCTGGCTGGACGACCGGATCGGCCCGCGCCGGACCATCCTCCTGTCCCTGGTGGGGCTGGTGGTGCCGGGCGCGGCCATCCTGCTGGTGCAGGACAAGACCCTGTTCTGGATTTTCGGGCTGGCCATCGGTATATTCGTAGGGCCGGTCCAGGCCTCCAGCCGGTCGTACCTGGCGGCCGCGGCCCCGGCCGAGCTGCGCACCGAGATGTTCGGGCTGCTCGCCCTGTCCGGCAAGCTGACCTCGTTCATCGGCCCGTTCCTGGTGGGCTGGCTGACCCTGGCCTCGGGCAGCCAGCGGATCGGCATGGGGGCGGTCGTCGCCCTGTTCGTTCTCGGCCTGGCCGGCATGCTGTTCGTACCCGACCCCCCATCCCCCAAGGAGGATTGAACCGTGTCCGATTTCCGTTTCGAACTCACCGACGAGGAAAAGAACTACCTGCGCTCCCTGGTGGCGGCGTCCATCGACTCCGGGCTGCACCCCGGCCAGGGCGCGGCCCGACCGGACGAGCCGCCCACGGACAAGCTGCGCGAGCACCTGGGCGCGTTCGTCACCCTCAAGCTCGGCGGCTCCCTGCGCGGGTGCATCGGCAACATCGTGGGCACGGGCGAGCTGTTTCGCACGGTCTGGAACATGGCCCGGTCCGCCGCCTTCCAGGACCCGCGCTTCCCGCCCCTGACCGAGGGCGAGTTCGGGGCCGTGGAGTACGAGATTTCGGTCCTCGGCCCGATCACGCCGTGCCCGGACCCGACCCTGGTGGAGGTCGGCCGCCACGGGCTGATCATGCGCCGGGGGGGGCGGTCCGGCCTGCTCCTGCCCCAGGTGCCGGTGGAGTGGAACTGGGACCGCGAGACCTTCCTGGCCCAGACCTGCGTCAAGGCGGGGCTTCCCCGCAACGCCTGGAAGGAGCCGGACACCGACATCCTCTGGTTCGAGGCCGTGGTCTTCTGAGCCCTCCCCGGATCGGAAACCGTGGCATTCCCCTATCGACAAGCTTTCTCACTTTCGTGTACCATTGACGTTGCTGTATAGAAACTGCCACGCTCCGCCACTCAACCCGGACTCGCCATGAAGGACCTCACCCGGAAAGATCCAGACGGCGCCATGACCGTGCAAGCCGACGCCAAGGTCATGAAGATACCCGGCGTCCAGCTTTCGATCTCGCTGGGCAAGGACGTCATCGTCCGGGTGCCGGGAATGGACCTCGCGTACCGTGGCAAAATCGTCGGCTTCGATCCCTACGACTACCTCATCGCCTCCATCCGTCTGCCCTCCAGCCTTCGCGAGGAGCTGGCCATGGGCGGCCAGATCATCGTCAAGTACGTCCACCAGGGAACCGTCTACGGGTTCAAGACCCTCGTCCGCAACGCCATCAGCTCTCCCACCTCCCTCCTCTTCTTCGACTACCCGACGGTCATGGAAAAAGTGCAGCTGCGCCGGGATTCCCGGACCAACTGCAACCTCGACGGAACCCTCTATTCCGACGAGGGCGAACACGACTGCCTGATCTTGAACATCAGCAGCACGGGCTGCAGAGTGTCGGTCCGCGCCAAGGCGCGTGACCGAATCGCCGCCGTGGAGGCCGGGGCCATCCTGATCCTCAGCCTGAACCTCGGCGCCGAGGGCGCCATCAAGCTGCCCATCATGGTTCGCAACGTGCAGCGCGAGCAGGGGTTGCTCACGCTGGGGTCCATGTTCCTCGACCCCAACGCCGAAGAAGAGGAACGCATCGGCAACTACCTTGAACGAATGCAGCGACTGACCCGGTAAGCGAGCGGGACAAGCATGATCAAAAAAATTTCCATAGAAGAGCTGGAACCCGGCATGGAGGTGGTCCAGGTGGCCCACGACATGTGGCAACGGCTCCCCTACCTGTACATGGAACCCGGCATCATCGAGTCCGAGGAGGAGGTGGCCCGGTTGCTGGAGCTGGGCTACAAGGAGACCTTCGTGGCCCTGGACGACGGGGAGGGGATGACCGACGAGGAGCGCCTCAACGAGCTTATCGCCGGGCGCGACCACGACCGCGAGCAGAAGCCGCGCGTGCCCTTCCACCAGGCTCTGGGCGACGCCATGGTCACCTACGAGGACGCCATGGCCCACGCCATGCACATCGTCCGAGACGCCAAGCTGGGGCGCAAGATGGACTACGCCACCTCCCTGGAGACGGCCAGCGCCATCGTCGAGTCCGCGGTGTCCAACCCGGACACCCTGGTCTGCCTGGCCAAGCTGTCCGACTTCGACGACTACACCTACACCCACTCCATCAACGTGGCCGCCATCGCCGTGGTCTTCGGCGAGTACATCGGCATGTCCCGCGAGGAGCTCATCCTGCTCGGCGTCTCCGGCATGATGCACGACCTGGGCAAGACCACGGTCCCGGCCGCGATCATCAACAAGCCGGGCCGCCTGAGCAAGGCCGAGTGCGAGGAGATCAAGCGCCACCCGGCCTACGGACGGACCATCCTGCAACGCAACGGCGACATCCCGACCCAGGTGCTGGAGGCGGTCAAGCACCACCACGAGAAATACAACGGGTCCGGCTATCCGGGCGGCCTGGTCCGCAAGGACATTCCCGCGTTCGCGCGCATCCTCTGCCTGGCGGACGTCTACGACGCCCTGACTTCGGACCGCTGCTACAAGCAGGCCATCCTGCCCAACAAGGCGCTGGGCATCATGTACGGCATGCGCGACCAGGACTTCGACCCCATGGAGGTCCAGCTGTTCATCAAGTGTCTGGGCATCTTCCCGGCGGGCAGCTTCGTCCGGCTCAACACCGGGGAGTACGCCCTGGTCTTCGAGTCCAACTCCAGCCAGCCGCTGACCCCCAAGATACGGATCGTCATGGACCAGGCAATGAACCCGATCCAGACGCGGGACGTGGACCTCATGGACCAGGAGGAACCGCCCTCGCGCATCGAGATCGTTGATTGCGCCGATCCTTCGGCCTACCGCAAGAACCTCTTGTCCTACCTGAGCGGGAACTGAGCCGTGCCCGCCGCGAAACCACGGCTCCGCAGCGCAGGAGAGCGTCGATGCTGGATATGAACATATGGCTGGGGGTGATCGTCCTGACGCTGGTGCTCTACGGGGTCCGCTGGTGGCACTCCAGCACGCGGAAGGTCCGGGTCTACCGGATTTCGCCCGAGTCCCTCAAGCGGGCCAAGGAGGTCCTGATCGCGGTGCTCCCCCTGGTGGAGGACGGCGAGAGCTTCCCCCTGGACCAGGGGCGTCTGCCTCACTCCAAGGAGGACGTCAAGAGCGCGGCCAAGATCATGGCCTACTATTTCTGGCGCAGCAAGCAGCACGACGAGCTGGCCCGGGTCAAGCAGTGCTTCGTGGCCCTGTCCCGGTTCCAGGACAACTCCACGGACATGGAGGCCCAGGAGCGCCAGGCCTCGCGCGAGCGCGCCCAGCTGGAGCGGGAACTGAGCTACTACATGACCCACTCGCCCTTCAACGCCAGGCGGGGCTGCTGACGGTTCATTCCTCTCCGACCCCGTCCCGGACCTCGGCGAACCGCTGCCGCAGCCGCGCCAGGATGTGATCGTATCCCTCCGGGGTGTGAGGGATCAGGCAGTCGGTGCAGTCCTTGACCCCGGAATCCAGAATCCGGTAGTTGCCGCCGCACTCCTCGAAAAAGTAGAGCGGGCAGTAGCAGAACAGGCAGTTGAACCGTTCCGGCCGCCGGGTCTTGTGGCAGGGAAAGTACTCGCAGTCCGTGTTGCTGAAAAAGCGGTAGCTGTTCTTCATCTCAGCGGAACTGTACCTGCTTCACCGGCGGCTCGCAATCCTCGTCCGACGGGAACTCGGCAAAGGGGAACGGCCGCCTGTTGTCGTTCAGGGTGGCGTAGCGCAGCAGCCGGTAGCCGTATTGCGAAAGCACGTTGCAGTATGCCCGGAGCGGTTCGCTCCGCTTCCTGGAGACCAGCAGGTAGCCGTACTGGAAGAGGACGGCCACCTGGACGATGAGCTTCAGGACTTCGAAAAAGATCATGCACACCAGGGTGACCAGGAACCGTTTCAGGATTTCAGTGCGGCTGACGGTGGTGGCGCGGGTTTCTGTGGCCATGGGGAACCTCCATTCTTGCATTTCGGGACCTGTAGCGTACCCCACGGTGCCCCTCCGACGCAACCTGGGGGCGCAAAAAGCTCCTTCCCTTTTCAAAACGGCCGTTTGTCCGTAGGCTGGGCTGAGAACGAAACAGCAAAAGGAGACCCATGCCCGAAAACGTGAATCTCGTCGCCTACCTCGCCGGCATAACCTTCGCGGCCCTGGCCGCCTATCTCTGGCTCCACGCCAGGGTGACTTCCTTCCGGGAAAGCCGCGTGCGACGGATAACCAAGCTGCTCAAGGACCCCGAGACCGCAGCCGCCATGCCCACCGAGGTCCTGTCCGACAGCCAGGAGCGCCAGGAACGCAACCAGATCATCAAGGGCGTCCGGTCCCGGTTCACCATCATCCGCAGGACCCTGGTCCTGTGCGTGTTCGTGGTCTGGGTCATGGCCCTGACCTTTCCCTTCATCGGCAAGCTGCCGAGCACCATGCTGTCCATCATCATCGCCGTGACCACGGCGGTGGTCGGCATCGCGGCCCGGCCCCTGGTGGAGAACATGATCTCCGGCATCGTCATCAGCTTCTCGCGCCAGCTCCGGGTGGGCGACACCCTGATGATGGACGGCCAGTACGGAACCGTCGAGGACATCTCCATCACCCACACCAAGATCAAGACCTGGGACTGGAAGCGGTACGTCATCCCCAACAGCCGGATGCTCAACAAGGAGTTCGTCAACCTGACGCTCAACGACTCCCTGCTCTGGGCCTATCTGGAATTCTCGGTCTCCTACGAGGCGGACCTGGGCGAGGTCAGCGACATCGCCACGCGCGTGGCCGCCACCAGCCAGCACCACAACGCGCAGGAGCCGCCGCAGTTCTGGGTCATGCGCATGGACAAGGAGAGCGTGACCTGCTGGGTGGCCGCCTGGGCAGACTCCCCGGCCGAGGCGTGGAACCTCAAGAGCGACATCGCCACCCGGCTCATCCGGGAGTTCCAGGAGCGGAACATTCCCACCCACATGAACAACGTCAATCTGGCCGGAGCCGCCCCGGCCTGATCTTCCCGGTCTCTTCACGCCTTCGTCACCGGGCCGTGACCCCCGGACGCCGTCCGTGGCGTACTCTGGGCCTGCCCATGGGGGCCGAGGGACCGAACGTGAGCATACTCCAGGCCAGATTCTGCCCGCACTGCGGGGCCACCACCTACCACCGCTACCTGAGCCGGCTGCGCAGCCGGTTCAACCACAGCGACGGGTGGGCGTGCGTGTCCTGCGCCAAGCGGGAACGGGAGTTGCGGCGCAAGGCCGCGGGGGACGGAACCATAAGGACGGAATTGAAGCGGCTGGGGGTGACCAACCCGTTGGGGGACGCGCCCGGCTGAGGCCTAGCGGAGATCCACGAAATAGAGGCCGGAACCGATGATGTAGTCGGTGCCGGGGATGGCTTCCACGTAGCCGATCTTGTCGAAGTCGCCCTCGCTGCCCGGCTTGGGCCAGGCGTATTCTATGTAGCCGCCGCCCTTGCGGCCCACTTCGACCAGGGCTCGGATCACGGAGAACCCAGACGCATCCTTCAGATTTATGAGGGAGCGGCCCACCAACTCGGGCTGAACGCCGTGGGCCACGCAGATGCCCTCCAGATCGTAGACGAAGAAGTACCCCTCGCCGTCGGGGAAGAAACGGGCCTTGGCCACATAGCCGCGAATGAGGCGCAGCCGCTCCTCCCGCCCTTCGACGCCCGCCACCAGTCCGCCCAGGCCCGAGGCCGCCACCTGAACGGCCAGCTGGATATCCGAGCGCACGGCCTTGGGACGGGGAGGCTTCTCGGCGGAAAACGCCGGGATTGCGGCCAACCAAACGGCCAGTATGACGCCTGTCCAACGGAGCACCGCGACCTCCTTCCTCTCAACTCGGCCTTTCTATGCCCTGCCACGAATATAGCAAAATTCGCGGCGGAACACCATGCCCGACCGCCCGCCCCTTCCCGGCCGGGAATCCCCTGCCTCGTCACCGGCGGAGGGGGCGGGAAAAACTACAACAGGAAGGTGGACTTCCTCGGGATTTTATCCCACCTTGTAGGTCAGTAAATCATATGTTCACATGAGGTCGCGCTTGCGCATGGCCCCTCAAAGGATTTGCAACCATCTTCCAAAAACGGATAATAGAGTATGAAGTTCAACAGGTTGCCTATCTTCGCCAGACTCGCCATCGGTTTCTCTCTCCTCGCGCTGCTCTTCACCGGGTTCGCCGTGTTTCAGGAACAGGCCATCGACGGCCTTTCCGACTTTCAGGAACAACAGAAAACGGCCGCCGCAGAGGTGGTTTCCCTCCTTCGCCTGGATTCGAGGCTCGAAGCCATAAACGGATTCTTCGCCCACGCGCTGATCCGCCAGGACCTGTCCGATGCCAGAAAAAAGTCGGTCGAACTCAAGGCCCGGGCCGCCGAGGACCTGAAACTGGTCGAAGGGCTGGGCAAGGAGCTGGGCATGGAGTCCAACGTGGCCGAACTCACCGCGGCCTACGGACAGCTCATGGACATGATGGACAAGGAACTCCTGCCGCTGCTGCAGAAGAGCGACGCCAGCCGGTTGCGGCTCTACTCCATGAGCCAGCGGGTGGAAAAGCAGTTCCAGATCGCCATGGACCAGACGGACGCCCTGCTTGAAGGCGTCAACGAGCGGCTGCTCTCCCGCCAGGCGTCCTTCACGACGACCCTGGAACATCTGAGCGAGACCACCACCCTGGTCACCGTTGGCTGCGTGGCCGCCGCAATCCTGCTGGCCGTGATCATCTCCCTCGGGCTTTCTCGCCCGGCGCGCAAGGCCGAGGCCTTTGCCCGCGAGATCGCCAGGGGCAATTTCGACGCCGCCCTGGACGTGCGCCAGGGAGACGAGATCGGCCGCCTCTGCGCCAGCCTGGTCTCCATCACCGGGGTGCTCAAGGACCTCTCGGCCAGACTGGCCGAGACCACCGAGGCGATCACCGTGGGCAAGCTGCGCACCAAGGCTTCGGCCGAGGGGCTGGAAGGCGAGTTCGCCGTGGTCCTGGGCCGGGGCAACGAGATCGCCGACGCGCTGATCAAGTACCTGGACACCATCCCGCTGCCGGTGATGACCGTGGACACCGAACTGAACGTCCTGTTCCTGAACGAGCAGGGCCGGACCCTGGGCGGGTTCGCGACCCACGGCGACTACGCCGCGGTCAACTGCCACGACATCTTCAGGACCTCGGATTGCCATACCGCGCAATGCGCCTGCACCCGATCCATGCGCTCCGGCGAGATGGAGACCTCCGAGACCGACGCCCATCCCCAGGGCATGGACCTGGACATCAAGTACACGGGCAAGCCCATCCTCGACGCGCGCGGCAAGGTGGTCGGCGCGGTGGAGATCGTGGTGGACCAGACCGAGATCCTGGGCATGCAGCGCAAGGTCGAGCGGCTGGCCCAGCAGGCGTCGTCCATTTCCCACACCCTGGCCGAGGCCTCCACCGACCTGGGCGCGCAGGTGGAACAGGCCAACCGGGGCACCCAGATCCAGAACGCCCGCACCGAGGAGACCGCCACGGCCATGGAGGAAATGAACGCCACGGTTTTGGAAGTCGCCAAAAACGCCAGCCGAGCCGCCGAAAACACCGGCGAGACCATGAACAAGGCCCAGGAAGGGGCCAGGGTGGTCAATCAGGTGGTCGAGGCCATCCGCGAGGTCCAGGCCCACGCCGAGCGGCTCAAGGCGGACATGACCGGCCTGGGCGACCAGGCCCACTCCATCGGGACCATCATCGAGGTCATCAGCGATATCGCGGACCAGACCAACCTGCTGGCGCTGAACGCGGCCATCGAGGCCGCCCGCGCGGGCGAGGCCGGGCGCGGCTTCGCCGTGGTCGCGGACGAGGTCCGCAAGCTGGCCGAGAAGACCATGTCCGCTACCACCGAGGTCAACAACGCGGTCGGCGCCATCCAGCAGTCGAGCCGCGTGAACATCGCCTCCACGGACACGGCGGCCAAGGCCATCGAGGCCAGCACCCGGCTGGCGGACAAGGCCCTGGTGGTCCTGGACGAGATCGTGGCCTTCTCCGACGATTCCTCCGAGCAGGTTCAGTCCATTGCCGCCGCCTCGGAGCAGCAGTCCGCCTCGGCCGAGGAAATCTCCCGCGCCACCGAGGACATCAGCCGGGTCTCCAGCGAAACCAGCAAGTCCATGAACCACGCGGCGTCCGCCGTCAACGACCTGCAACGGTTGGCCGCCGAGCTGGACGACCTGATCCAGCAGATGGTCGCCTAGCCTCACTCCCGGAACAGCAAAAAGCCCCCGTCTCCGATCGGAGACGGGGGCTTTCTGCCGGTCGGGGCCGGGGCCTACCGCTCGGCGGTGGCCAGCTTCAGGGCCAGGCCGAGGAAGACCAGTCCGGCCAGCCGATTGAGGATCACCTGGGCGCGGGCGGACCGGGCCAGCCATTGGCCCAGGGTCCCGGCCAGCAGGGCGATGGCCCCGAAGACCAGGACCGTGGCCGCGATGAACAGCCCGCCCAGGAGCAGCATCTGGACCGTGACCGAGCCGCGCGCTGGGTCCGCGAACTGCGGCAGGAAGGCCAGGAAGAAGACCGACACCTTGGGGTTGGTGACGTTCATCAGGATACCCCGCCGGTAGAGCTTCCAGCGGCTCACGGCGGGCGTCGAGCCGGGCGGCAGGGTCGAGGCCGGGGCGCGCAGCGCGCCCCACGCCAGCCAGGCGAGATAGGCCGCGCCCGCGTACTTGAGCAGCGAGAAGGCCAGGGCCGAGGTCTGGAAGATCACGGCCACCCCGAAGGCCACGGCGGAGGTGTGGACCAGCAGCCCGGTGCACAGGCCGAGCATCACCGAAAGTCCGGCGCAACGCCCGTGCAGGGCCGACTGCGAGAGCACGAACAGGTTGTCCGGCCCCGGCGCCAGCCCGAGCAGCACGCTGGCCGCGAAAAACGCGCCGGTCACCTCCGGGGTCAGCATCACTTGTCCCCCAGCCACTTGACCCACAGCTTGCGGGTGCGCGGGCCGTCGAACTCGCAGAAGTAGATCTTTTGCCAGGTGCCGAGCATCAGGTTGCCGCCCTCGACGATGACCATCTGGTCGCAGCCGAACAGGGAGGACTTGATGTGCGCGTCGGAGTTGCCCTCGGCGTGGCGGTAGTCGCCCCGGTGCGGGACCAGCTTGCGCATGTTGACCACGATGTCGCGGACCACGTCCGGGTCCGCCCCCTCGTTGACGGTCACCGCGCCCGTGGTGTGCGGGCAGTAGAGCAGCAGCGCGCCGTCGGACCAGCCGTTGGCCGAAATCATGCGTCGCACCGCGCCGGTGATGTCCGCCAGCTCTTCCCGCTCGTGGGTGCGTATCTCCAAAATCTCCATGCTGTCTCCTATTTGCGGTACATGTGCCTGAAATGCTCGTCGTAGAGCAGGGAGCGGGCCGTACCCGCGTCCGCGCGCCCCTGCCCGGGCAGGACCAGGAACACGGTCTGGCGGGTGAAGCCGGACTCGCGGGCGCTCACCGCCAAGCGGCCCAGCTCGGTCTCGACCACCTTCTCGTCCGGCCAGCCCACGCGGTAGGCCATGACCACCAGGGTGGCCGCGTCCAGTCCCCCGGCCAGCAGCTCGCGCTGCACGCCCTCGGGATCGCCCGCCGAAAGATAAATGCACATGGCCGAGCCGTGGGCCGCCAGCTTCCGCAGCGCCTCGCGTTCCGGCACTGGAGTACGGCCCTCCAGCCGGGTGAAGATCAACGTCTGGGTGACCTCGGGCACGGTGTACGACCGCCCCGCCGCTGCCGCCGCCGCAAACCCGGCGGTCACGCCCGGCACCACCGCGCACGGGACGCCCTCAGCCTCAAGCAGCGCCATCTGCTCGCGGATCGCGCCGTACAGCGCGGGGTCGCCGGTATGCACCCGGGCCACCGTGCCGCCCGCGCGCACGGTCTCCATGATCAGCGCGTGGGTCTGCTCCAGGCTCATGGACGCGGAGTCCGCCACCTTCGCGCCCTCCTTGGCCCCGGCCACCACCTCGGCGGGCACCAGGGACCCGGCGTAGAGCACCAGGTCCGCCTCGCCGATGAGCCGCCGCCCCTTGACGGTCAGCAGCTCCGGGTCGCCCGGCCCCGCGCCGATGAAACAGACCTGCGCCATCACAGCACCTTGCCCAGGAACGCGGGATTCTCGCGCAGCCCGCTGACCGCGATCAGGGCGCACGCCTCGGCGTCCGAGGCCGCGTTGTGGTGGTTCAGCTCTATGCCCAAGTGCGCGCACACGGCGGGCAGCTTGTTGGAAGGCAGGGCCCAGGTCTTCTTGGACAGCTGCACCGTGCACAAAAACGGCTGGACCGGCGCGTCCCAGCCGGACTCGCGGCAGCAGGTGTGCAGCACCGACTTGTCGAAGGCCGCGTTGTGGGCCACGATGAAATCCGCGTCCCGGAACCACAACTGCAATTCCGGCCACAGGTCGCCGAAACTCGGCTCGCCACACACGTCCGCCCAGTGGATGCCGTGCACCTGCACGCAAAACGGGTTGAACTTCGACCGGGGCGGGCGGATCAAGCGGTAGTCGCGGGCCACGATCTCGCCGCCCTCGACCACCACAATGCCCACCGCGCACGCCGAATCCCGCTTGGGGTCCGCCGTCTCGAAATCAATGGCCACAAACCGAACGTCATTTACATCAGGCATGAAGAGCGCCTCCGGCGCCGGGGAAGGGGAGGAAAAACCCTTTGAAAAGAGTTCTTTCCTCCCCTTCCCCCGGACCCCCATCCCCTCCTTTTCCCAAACTTTTTGGTGCCGCTTCGCGGGTCGGGTCGCGGGGATGGATCTGTCTTATCGGGTTAATTCAAAATATCGTTTTCGGATCTCCCCCCCGCTCCCGCACGCCCCTGCCGAAGGCACACAAAAAGTTTTGAAGGGGAGTCCAGAGGGGAAACTTTTTCAAAAGTTTCCCCTCTGGCCGCCGGAGGCATCTCTAAAAGCCTTCTTCCAGAGGCGGCCAGACCAGGGCTTGGGTTTCGACGTCCACGTCGGCCATGGGTTGGATGGCGAGGTTCCGGGTGGACGGTTTGAGGTGCACGAACCGGCCGTCCACGGTGAGCCGATCCTCGGCCAGCCATTGCAGGGCCTGGGGCAGGACGCGGTGTTCGAGCCGCAGGATGCGCGAGCCGAGCCTGTCGCCGCCCTCGCCCGGTTGGCACGGCACGGCGGCCTGGATGATGACCGCGCCGTGGTCCATCTTCTCGTCCACGAAATGCACGGTGCAGCCGGCGATCTTGACCCCGTAGTCCGCGGCGTCGGACTGGCCGCGCACGCCGGGAAAGCTCGGCAGCAGGGCCGGGTGGATGTTCACGACCCGCCCCTTGAATGCGTTGAGGAACACCGGGGTGACCATGCGCATGAATCCGGCCATGGCCACGACGCCCTGCGGGGTCACGCCGGACTCCCGGATGGCTTGGACCATGGCCTCGTCGAACGATTCGCGCGAGTCGAACTCGGTGTGCAGCAGCACGCGGGTCGGGATGTGATGGTTTTTGGCCCGGGTCAGGCCCAAGGCGTCGGCCTTGTTGGACACCACCACCTTGATCTCGGCGTCGAGCATGCCCGCTTCGATGCGGTCGATGATGGCTTGCAGATTGGACCCGCCCCCGGATACGAGGACGGCAATGGGCATTGGCATGGACGCTCCCTTGAACGATTGGCGGGACGCGGAATCGCCCCGCCCCAGAACTTGGCTTAAAGCGGCCGTTTTTTCAAGGACAGCGTAACGGGAATTTGGCACCGGCCGGTGGCCCTGCGCGGCGAAACATGATAGAGGTAAGCATTGTCGAACAAACTCAATGAATTGTCACGGCGGCCGCGATCGGCTTCCGGTCAACGCAAGGAGAACGCCCATGCCGGGAAAATACGAACGCAAACCCACCACGGACGGCCAGTGGATGTTCAACCTTCTGGCCACCAACGGCCAGATCATCCTGACCAGCGAGCGATATACGACCAAGGACGCCTGCACCAACGGCATTGCGAGCGTGCAGACCAACTCCCCGCTCGACGAGCGCTACGAGCGCCGCCAATCCAAGGCCGGGGAGCCCTATTTCGTGCTCAAGGCCGCCAACCACCAGATCATCGGCGTGAGCGAGATGTACTCCTCCGCACAGGCCATGGAAAAGGGCATCGAATCGGTCAAGGCCAACGGCCCGACCACGACCATCATCGACATCCTGCCATAAAAACGGCCCGGACCGCAGAGAGCGGGCCGGGCCTTTTCTTGCGTCTGTCGGCGAGGGTTATTCGCCGGTGGCGTCCTTGATCAGCGCGTCCACCAGGCCGGGGATGGTGTAATCCTCGGGTTCCAGGGCCGGGGTGAAGCCGAACCGCTTGACGGTCTCGGAGGTCACCGGGCCGATGGAGGCGATCTTGACGTCCGGGTAATTCTTGAAAACGTCCGCCGGGACGAGCTCGAAGAAGTTCTCCACCGTGGACGAGGAAGTGAAGGTCACGTACCGGATCTTGCCCGCGCCCAGGGCGGTCATGATCTCGTCGCCGTCGGCCTGGACCAGCCGGGTCTCGTAGACCGGCAGGACCGTGACGTTGCACCCCGCCTCCTTGAGCTCGCGGGGCAGGACCTCGCGGGCGACCTTGGCGCGGGGAATGAGCACGTCCGAGCCCTGGATGCCGCGCTTGAGCAGCCCTTCGACCACGTGTTCGGCCACGTATTTCTCGGGGATGAAGTCCGGCTCGATGCCGCGTGCGCGCAGCTCGTCGGCGGTGGCCGGTCCGATGGCCGCGATCTGCATGCCGCCGAAGATGCGGGCGTCCAGGCCGATCTCGCGCAGCTGTTCCCAGAAGAACTTCACGCCGTTGACCGAGGTGAACACCACCCACTGGTAGCGGGCGAGCTGCAGGATGGCGGTCTCGACCTCGTTGTAGTCGGCAAGCGGCTCCACGGAGATGGTCGGGAACTCGTGCACGCACGCGCCGTGGGAGCGCAGCACGTTGACCAGGCCGGAGGCCTGTTCGCGGGCGCGGGTGACGACCACGCCCTGGCCGAGCAGCGGTTTCTTCTCGAACCAGCCGAGCTTGTCGTGCAGCGAGCAGACGCCGCCCACGATGATGATGGACGGGGCCTTCCAGTTGCGCGCCTGGGCCTCTTCGGCCACGTGTTCCAGGTCGGACACGAAGGAGGTCTGGTTGCAGCGGGTGCCCCAGCGCACGAGGGCCACCGGGGTGTCGGCGGGCCGCCCGTTTTCCATGAGATTTTGCGCGATCATGGGCAGGTTGCCCACGCCCATGTAGAAGACCAGGGTGGAGTTGGACCGACCGTAGACTTCCCAGTTGTTGCCGGACTCGGCCTTGGTCGGGTCCTCGTGGCCGGTGATGAAGCAGACCGAGGTGGTGAAATCGCGGTGGGTGACCGGGATGCCCGCGTAGGCGGCGGCAGCCACGCCCGCGGTGATGCCGGGCACGACCTCGAAGTCGATGCCCGCCTCGACCAGCTCCTCGCCCTCCTCGCCCCCGCGCCCGAAGACGTACGGATCGCCGCCCTTGAGGCGGCAGACGACGAGGCCGGACCTGGCCTTCTCCACGATCAGGTCGTTGATCTTGTCCTGGGGCAGGGTGTGGTCCCCGCCCTTCTTGCCCACGTACAGGATCTCACAATCCGGCTTGCACCACTTCAGGAAGTCGGCGTTGGCCAGGTAGTCGTAGATCATGATGTCGCAGGTCTCGATGATCTCCTTGGCGCGCAGGGTCAGCATGCCCGGATCGCCCGGACCGGCTCCGACGAGGAATACGTTTGCCATCTGTTTCTCCGATTATGCGCGGTCACCCCAGTGCCGCGATTACTTCCTTATAGGGTGCCGTCCCTTCCCCGTGGATCGTCTCAAAGCGATCCACCCCTCGGGAAACGACGAACAGCTCGTAGTTGAGCCAAGCGATATACTGCAAAATCTGATTGTGCAAGGAGGCAAGGTTGGGGTTGTTCCAGATCGGCTCATGATGGAACACCCTGTTGCGCAACTTACGGATAGTATCCAAATCCCCAACAACCGATGACCGTCTAATTGACCGCCGCTTTCCGGGAAACGCCGATTTCATGATTTTGGGAACCAAAGAGTCATGGTATCGTTTGTGGAGCAGGGAAACCCAAAAACCGAATCCCAATTCGGCTATGAACTTACCCGCCAGTTTTCTCTTGTTCCGGGGGATCGTTCGCTCCGCCCTGCGGATGCTTTCCAGCTCCCCGGCCTTGAGCAATCCATCCTCGAAAAACCAAAACTCGGTTCCATAGGAAGTCGAAAGCGCGCTATGGATTGCGTTTCGCAAAGCGATCTCAAGGTTCTGAAGGCCCGGATACAGAGATTCGCACAACCTGATGTTCCAGATATAACGCAGCAGCCAGTCGAATTCGCTCTCGTCGGGATTGGAGCGGCGGGGGAGCCGATAGGGCATGAGCCGCTCGACAGACAGGCTTTTCACAAGCTCTTCGAGGTTACTTTGTCCGTCCTGGCCAGCCATATCGTGGTTGCTTGCTTTTTTTACGAACCGTGTTTATATCTATCTTGCCGTCCTTGAGAGAAACCCCTCCCGAGCCAGACTCGGTGATGTCCTCAAGGTTCAATGCGAAGCCCCTCTCTTGAGGGGCTTCGTTTTTTCTTCTACCCCATGACGGACTCAAGGCGCGCCTTGAGCTGGGTGAGTTTGGTTTTTTCTTCTTCCATTTCGGCGAGCTTGGTCTTTTCGCCTTCCACGACCTCGGCGGGGGCGTTGTTCACGAAGCCGGGGTTCTTGAGCTTGCCGGCCACGCCCTTCATGGTCTTTTCGAGCTTGGCCAGGTTCTTGTCCAGCCGGGCCAGCTCGGCCTCGAAGTCCACCACGCCCTCAAGCGGCACGGACAGTTCGTTGCCCCGCACCACGGCCGCGCCGGACGCCTTGGGGCCCTTGGCGTCGGGGCCCACGGTGATGTTCTCGATGCGCGCCAGGGACTGGATCAGCCCGAGGTTCGCCGTGAGGACCGCCTTGTCGTCGTCGTTGACCGTGCGGATGAGCAGGTCGAGCTTCTTGGCCGGTTCGATGAGCAGTTCGGTGCGGATGTTGCGGGTGCCGGAGACCACGCCCATGAACAGGTCCATCTCGTCCACGGCCTTGGGGTCCAGGCAGGAGGGCCGCTTTTCCGGGGCCGGCAGGGTGGCGATGTCCTCGCTGCGGTCGTCGCCGGCGGGGCGGGGCAGGACGTTCCAGATCTCCTGGGTGATGAACGGGGTCACCGGGTGGAGCAGGACCATGGTCTCGGAGAGTACGGTCCACAGGACCTTCTGCGTGGCCGCCTTGGCCTTTTCGTCCTCGCCGTACAGGGCGGGCTTGATCATCTCCAGGTACCAGTCGCAGAACTCGGACCAGATGAACTTGTACAGGGTCTGGGCGATCTCGTTGAACCGGTATTCCACAGTGGCCTCGGCCACGGCCGCCTTGACCTCCTCCAGACGATGGAGAATCCAGCGGTTGGCCAGCCCGTCGGCCTCGGACAACTCCACCGCCGGAATCTCGTCCGGCAGGTTCATCATGGCGAACCGGGTGGCGTTCCAGATCTTGTTCATGAAGTGCTTGTAGCCCTCGATGCGCTGCTCGGAGAGCTTGATGTCCCTCCCCATGGCCGCGAAGCTCGTCAGGGTGAAGCGCAGGGCGTCGGCGCCGTACTTCCCGATCATGTCCAGGGGGTCGATGACGTTGCCCGTGGACTTGCTCATCTTCTTGCCCTGCTCGTCGCGGACCAGGGCGTGGATGTAGACGTGCTTGAACGGGACCTGCTCCATGAACTGGAGGCCCATCATCATCATGCGCGCCACCCAGAAGAACAGGATGTCGAACCCGGTGACCAGGCAGGAGGTCGGGTAGTAGCGGGCCAGTTCACGGGTGTCGTCCGGCCAGCCCAGGGTCGAGAACGGCCACAGGGCCGAGGAGAACCATGTGTCCAAAACGTCCTCGTCCTGAACGAGCTTGGAGGAGCCGCACTTGGTGCAGACGGTCGGGTCGTCGATGGAAACGATCAGCTCGCCGCACTCCTCGCAGGTCCAGGCCGGGATGCGGTGGCCCCACCAGATCTGGCGGGAGATGCACCAGTCGCGGATCTCGTCCAGCCACTGGTAGTAGGTCTTGGTCCAGTGCTCGGGGAAGATCTGGGTCTCGGCGGGCACGGCGGCGCGCGCCTTCTCGGCCAGCGGCTTCATGGACACGAACCACTGGGTGGAGACGTGCGGCTCGATGGTCGACTTGCAGCGGTAGCAGACGCCGACCGAGTGATCGTGGTCCACGATCTCCTTGAGCAGCCCTTCGGACTCCAGTTCGTCCAGCACCATCTTGCGGGCGTCGGTCACGGACAGGCCACGGTATTTCTCGGGCGCGTTCTCGTTGACGAATCCCTGCTCGTCCAGGATGGAGATGACCTCAAGGTTGTGCTTGCGGCCCAGCTCCCAGTCGTTCATGTCGTGGGCCGGAGTGACCTTGAGGCAGCCGGTGCCGAACTCGATGTCCACGTAGCTGTCGCCGATGATCGGCAGCTCGCGGCCCACCAGGGGCAGGATGGCGGTCTTGCCGATATACTTGTTGAACCGGTCGTCGTCCGGGTTCACGGCGATGGCCGTGTCGGCCAGCATGGTCTCGGGCCGGGTGGTGGCCACGATCAGATGGCCGGTCCCGTCCGCCAGGGGGTACTTGATGTGGTGGAGCTTGCCGGGCTTGGCCTCGTGCTCGACCTCGTCGTCGGCCAGGGCGGTGTGGCAGCGGTTGCACCAGTTGATGATGTAGTCGCCCTTGTAGATCAGCCCCTGCTCGAAGAGCTTGACGAAGACCTGGCGCACGGCCTTGGCGCGCTGGTCGTCGAAGGTGAAACATTCGCGGGTCCAGTCGACGGACGCGCCCATGCGGCGGATCTGGCTCAGGATGTGATCGCCCTTCTCCTTCTTCCATTCCCAGACGCGCTCAATGAACTTCTCGCGGCCCAGGTCGTCGCGGGTCAGCCCCTCGCCCTTGAGCTGGCGCTCGACCACGTTCTGGGTGGCGATGCCCGCGTGGTCGGTGCCGGGGACCCACAGGACGTTCCTGCCCTGCTGCCGGTTGAAGCGGCAGAGGATGTCCTGGAGGGTCAGGTTCAGGGCGTGGCCCATGTGCAGGACGCCGGTGACGTTGGGCGGGGGAATGACGATGGAGTAGGACTCGCCCGGACCGTCGGGATCGGGGCTGAAGGTCCTGCTCGCTTCCCAGTGGCTCTCCCACTTCTCCTCGACATCCCACGGTTCGTAGGCTTTGGCTAACTCTTTCCGGGCCATGCGGTTCCTTCCTTTATGCTGCGTGCGCCGGTATCCCGTGACCGACGGCTTGAAATTTCGTATGGTTACGCTTGCGCAAGTGGCTGCGCCTTTGATAGCGTCGGGCTACCCTTGTCAAGAGAGCCGCACATGTCAAGCATACATATATATTGGGACGAATCGCACTTCTGGGGACTGCTGGTCGCCAGGGCGCTCAGGGCGTGGTCCGTGCCCCACCGTCTCGTGCGCGGCTCAGAAATAGCCGATGGCGCGCTTGCTGGCAAGTTCGGCGAGGTCCCGCAGGCGCTCATCGTGCCCGGCGGCCGGGCCAAGGGCAAGGCGGACCGCTTGGGTACGGACGGCATGGACGCCGTGCGCTCCTTTGTGGAGGCGGGCGGCACCTATCTGGGGTTCTGCGGCGGGGCCGGTCTGGCGCTCACCGGACCCTTCGGGCTGGGGTTGTCCCCCTGGTCGCGCAAGCCGTACACCAACCGGCTGCACCATTTCATGTCCGGCCACGTGGAGGCCCGACTCGACACCGGGTCCGAGCTGGTGCCGGACGGCATGGACGAGGTCCTGCTCCCGGTCTGGTGGCCCGGGCGGTTCGAGCCGTCCGACCCGTCCGTGGAGATACTGGCCCGCTTTGGCGCGCCCGGCCCGGACTTCTGGGTGGCGGACCTGAACCTGGCCACCCTGCCCGGCGGGACCATGAACGACTGGGAGGCCCTCTACGGCGTGGACCTGAGCCCGCGGTTCATGGAGGGCCAGCCCGTTGTGGCGGCCAACCGGCTGGGCCGGGGGCGCGTCATCCTGAGCTACGCCCACCTGGAGACCCCGGCGTCGCCCCAGGCCAACCGCTGGCTGCTGCACCTGCTGGCCACGATCCTGGGCGAGGACCCGGCGGCCATGGCCGCCAAGGGACCGGTCCCGGCCTGGGACGTGGCCGCCCGCGAGATCGCCTGGGAGGACGAGGTCCTGCTGGAGGCGCGCCGGGCCATGGAGGAGATCATCCGCACCGGCGCGGACCACTTCCTGCTCTTCTGGCGCAACCCGTGGCTGCTCGGCTGGCGGCGCGGCATCCCCGGCGCGGGGATCAACACCCTCTACTCGCTCATCTGCGAATCCCTGGCCGGCGAGCCCGACCAGGACACCCTGCGCTTCTGGGAGGGCGAACGGGACCGCTTCCGGGTGCTCATGCATTTGCTCAAGAACGGGCTGACCGGCTACCTGCTGGCCGAACGGCTGGCCATGACCGTATTTCACTCGGACACCGGCGCGGTCTCCAAGGAAGGCCTTCGGGACCAGCGCCGCGCCCTGTTCGGGCTGCCGCCGGAACCGGGCGGCATCTTTGCCGATCTTGCCGGCTCCCTGGAGGAATTGTACTGGCGCCTCTCCCGTCCCGCCTCATCGTAACTATTCCTGAAATTCCCGAATTATCAGTCAATTGCCAGATTCCCGCCTCCTGTGATATTGTTACAGCACGTGTCGCCGCCCCTTCACGGCATGGGCCGGAAAAGGGACCGCGTTCTCCGAGTAACACCACGGTGAGCCATGCCCGACGACAAGGGCCAGAACAACAGCAAGGACGCCCGGTTCCGTTTCTGCCTGTCCGAGGACGGCATGAAGCTCGGCGTCAACCGATACTTCCCGCCCTCCGGGGGGGAAGGCCCGAGCGTCGAACTGTTGCGCCGCCAGGTGGCCGAGGCGGGAGTCCGGCTTCCCATCGACGAAGAGGCGGCCCGGCGCATCGTGGAGGCCGTGGAACTGGGGAACGAGTTCAGGGGCATCACCCTGGTCCGGGGCGTGCCCCCCACCGAGCCGCGCGATGCGAGCCTCGCCGCCCTGGGCGACCTGGAATATCCCGTCTTTCCCAATGATCAATTCCTGCGCTTCCGTCCGGCGGCCAAGGCCGCCAACGGCGTGACCATCGACGGCCGCCCCCTGACGCCCGAACGAAAGTTCGTGCCCAAGGAGCTGGAGGCCGAACCCGGCGAAAACGTGGAATGGGACCCGGCGGCCAAGGCGTTCCGCTCCCGCGTCTGGGGCACGGCCCGGATCACCGACGGCGTGGTCGCCGTGGACCCGGCGGCCCGCATCACCGAGGACGAGGTCGAGGTCATCGGCACCATTCGCCACAAGGATTTCAAGGGCGAACCCATCACCCCGGCGCGCATCGACAAGGAACTGCGCGACATGGGCGTGCTCATCGACCCGGACCTGGACAAGCTCGAAGCCAAGCTGAACCAGGCCGCCGAGCTGGACATGCCGTTGCCGAATCAGGTCCTGGTCAAGGGCCAGCACCCCATCCCGGGCCGCGACGGCTGGCTGGAATACCTGGTCTCCACCCGCGAGGAAGCCGGTACCGAGGACGACACCGGACGGCTGGACTTCCGCAACCGGGGGATCTACCCCATGGCCGCTCCGGGCCAGATCATCGCCCGGCTGCACCGCCCCACCTCGGGCGAGGGCGGCATCGACATCTACGGCAAGACCATCCCGGCCAGCGCAGGGCACGAGCTGCACGTCCACCTGGGCGAGAACGTCCTGCTCATGCCCGACGGCGTGTCCTACGAGTCCCGGACCAACGGCGTGGTGGTCATGGAGCGCGGCACCCTGTCCGTGACCGATTGCCTGCTGGTCAACGGCAACGTGGACCTCAACTCCGGCAACGTGAAGGTCGAGCACGGCTCGGTCAAGATCCGGGGATCGGTCCAGTCCGGGTTCTCGGTCTCGGCTCCCAAGCACGTCATCGTCGAGGGGTCCATCGAGAGCGCCACCATCCACGCGGGCGGCCAGGTGGAGGTCAAGGGCGGCATCCTCATGCCCGACGGCGGCGAGGTGGTCTCCGAAGGCGACGTCGTCGCCAGCTACGCGGCCAACGCGCGCATCCGGGCCGGCGGGGACGTGCACATCACCAACGAAATCCAGAATTCCGTAATCCAGGCCGAGGGCAAGCTCTACGCCCTGTCCGGCAAGGGAACCATCCAGGGGGGCGAGATCCTCACCAGGAAGGGCGTGGAGGTCAACGAGATCGGTTCGGAGCTGGGCGTGGCCACCGTGGTCGGCGTGCACATCGAAAGCGCCCAGGACGAGGAGCTGCGCCAGGAGCGGGCCAAAGTCGTCCAGGCCATCCAGAAGATCGACGGCGCCCTCGGCACGGAATCGCCGCAGGCGCTCCTGGCCCGCACCCCGCCTTCCAAGCGGCCCGCCGTGGCAGAGGTGCTCAAGCACCGCCAGACCCTGGTGCGCCGCCGCAAGACGCTGAGCGAACGGATCAACCAACTCGCCCTCCAGCACCAGGAAGAGCTGGAAGGGGTGACGATCAAGGTCAACCGACTCGTCCATCCCGGCGTGGTCATCCGGTTCGGCACCGTGCGCCGCACCGTGGACAAGCGGCTGGAGGCCTCGGTCTTCTATTGGGACGCCCGGCGGCGCGAGATCGGCTGCAAGTAATCAGGACCCGTAGACCACGGAGATGAGGGTCAACCCCTGGGGCGGGACCGTGGCCGGAGCCGTGGTCCGGTCGCCCGACGCAAGGATCGTCCGCACCTCCTCCACCGACAGCTTGCCGCGCCCGCAGGCCACCATGCAGCCCATCAGGTTGCGGACCATCTGTTTCAGGAACCCGTCCGCCGAGAACCGCCAGGCGGATTCAAGGGGAGAATCAGCGGCCAGCCGCTCGATGGAGGTCACGGTGCGCACCGTGGACCCCACGTCCGTGCCCACGTTCTGAAAGGCCGCGAAGTCGTGCTCGCCCGTGAGGACGCGGGCCGCCGCCTCCATGCGCTCGAAATCCACCGGGCCGCACGCCCAGACGAACCGCCTGCGCTGGGGCAGGCAGAACTCCCGCTCGTGCCACAGCCGGTATTCGTAGGTCTTGGACCGCGCCCCGAACCGGGCGTGGAAGTCGTCGGCGGCCATCCCCGCGTCCACCACCCGTACGTCGGGCGGCAACAGGGCGTTCAGGCTGCGCCGCCAAGGGAACCCCTCGCGGCCGTCGGGACAGTCGAAATGGGCCACCTGGCCCAGGGCGTGAACCCCGGAATCCGTGCGTCCCGAACCGTGCACCCGCACCGGGCCGCCCAGGATCACGGACAGCGCCCGCTCCAGCTCGCCCTGCACCGTGCGGTCCGAAGGCTGCAACTGCCAGCCGCAAAAATCCGTGCCCTCATAGGCCAAGGTCAGTCTGATCCGCATCATGCAAAGCCTATACGCCAACCCCCGCCGTTGTTCAATGAAAGGCACGGGGGAGGGGGAGAAGGGGCCCTTTTGGAAAAGGGCCCCTTCTCCCCCTCCCCCGGACCCCCTCCCCCTCATCCTCCCAAAACTTCTTGGGTCGCTTCGCGAATGGCGAGGGTGAAGAAAGGCCGTGCCGTTTCACCTGTTTTAGTTAAAAAAAGCCGCACGGACACCTGCGTCCGCACGGCCCTGCCGAAGGCACACGAAAAGTTTGGGAAAAGGGAGGGTTGGGGGTCTGGGGGAAGGGAGGGAAAGAACCCTTTTCAAAGGGTTTTTCCCTCCCTTCCCCCAGCGCCGGAGGCATTCCCCTTCTATTCGAAGGGGATCTGCAACCGGGTGAGTTCTTCGGAGAGTTTGGCGGCTTTTTTGGATTCCACGAAGGAGAGGATTTCGCCCGCCTGTCTGCCGCGCATGCCGGAGAGCACCTTGACTGCCAGGACGTCGTCCATGGACTGGAGGATTTCGGCGGCTTTCTTGGCCTTGGTGTTGGAGAGCATGTCGACCAGCTGCTTGACGCGCTGATCCTTGATCTGCTTGGCCTCGTCGAGCATGGACTTGATCTCGGCGTGGAGCTTGGCGACCTTTTCGGCCTCGGCCTTGATGGACGCTTCCATCTCGCGCAGGGTGCGCTCCTTGATGGCCAGCTCCTCTTCCTTTTTCTTGAGGGCCTTCCATTCCGCGGGCATGTCGGCTTCGGTGCGGGCCTTGGCGGCCTGATCCAGCTCGGCCTCCTGTTGCGCGGCGCGGTTGGCCGCGGAGTCGGCCTTGTCGGCGATGGGCGTGGCCGGGGGCGCAGCGGCGGAACCATTGGCACCGGCGGCACCGGAATCTTGGGCGGCGGCGATGCCGGTCACGGAATCCGGAAGGACCGAAGCCACGGTCTTGAGCGTCATAGAATCGACGCTGAGGAGGCCGAACACGGCGAGCTTGAGCAGGGCCAGAAAGACGAGGCTGGCGAGTACCCTAGTGATCCTGACGTTCGTACCGGATCGTTGCCATTTCGTCGTTTTCCTTTTCTTCTCGGGCGTTTTCTTGATCATGGTGCTTCTTGGCTTGCGTTTGCTTGAGCTTCTCCAGGAGCTTTTTCTCCTTGGAGCGTTCCACCGCCTCCAGGCGGCATCTTTGCAATTTGAGTTCCAAACCGCTCAGCTCCACCCGACCGATGGACAGGTCCTGTTCCAGCGCTTCCTTGTACTGTCGCCACAGCCACATGTCGTTGGCCGACTTGCGGGACGCGGCTTCGGTTTGCAGGTGGGCGCGCAGCTGTTCTTCCAGGGCCTCGACGGCCTCGGCCTTGGCGTCTCGCGCGGCCCGGGCGCGGGCCAGGACGCCCTTGGCCTGGTCTTCCAGCTGCTCGCGATAGTCGAGCACCTTGTCGAGCTTGAAATGAAACGGTTTGGCCATGGAACATCCTTGCCGCGAAACCGGGGCCGGGGAAATGGGGTTAGCCGGACACCTGTACCGGGTTTACGGGCTTCGCAGGGCTTCCAGCCAGGCCGCAGTAGCCGGTCTCGGCCTCGCGGTCCACCCAGCGCCACATCATGCACTGGGCCACCTGGCACATCTTCATCTTGTCGTCGTGGGTCATGAGCAGGGGACAGAACAGGAACCGGGCATCACAGGCTTTGACGAGCATGGCTTTCCTCCTCGGGAAAAATGAAACGGCGCGCCGGAACCCCGGCGCGCCGCCAATATACCTCGTATCCCTGCCGCTGGCTAGCTGCCGGGCAGAACTTCGCGCTCGGCCACCTGCTCGCCCACGGGGGAAGCGGTTTCGGCCACGGGCTGCGGGCGCGGGGTCTCGTCCAGGGTGACCAGGGTCTCCATGCCGAGCATGGACTTGAGCTTTTCGAGCGCCAGCACCGAACGGCGGGCGTTGGCGTCCAGGACCTCGGCGTAGCCGCCGTCGCGAATGACCTTGGCGTAGTCGGAATCCTGAAGCTTGGGATCGTTCTTGAACCGGGCCTCGAAATTGCGCGCGTATTCGTTGATCAGGGTGTTCATGCGGCTTTCGGGCATGTTCAGCACCGTCTTGAGGCCGTTGACCAGAAACTCGGGGGTCAGGTCCTTGGACTCCACCACCTTGGAGAAGCTGCGCACGTAACGCAGGGTTCCGTCATAAATATGGCTGCGCTGGACCACGTTCATCCCCGCCCAGCCCGCGCGGAGCCACTTGAACAGAAAAACCGTGCTGCGCGGGGCATCCGCGTCCTGTTCGGCAAAGACCTGGACCGAGCCGGAGGCGTAGGTGAAGGTGTCCATCCAGCCGATCATGCCCCGGTTGAGGCCCTCAAGCCCGGAATAGAAATAGTCCCACTGGCGGTCGTCCAGGATCGCGCCCTTGCGTCCCACCTCGGACTTGTCCTCCTGCCGGGACACGGAGATGAGCACGTTCTTGCCGTTGTGCTTGAGCAGGATCATCAGCCGGTTCAGGTTGTAGCCGTAGTACGCCTCGGCAAAGGAGTCCGGGGTGGTGACCTCGAACTCGCGGCCCCGGGTGATCACGGGCCGGTCGAGGTTCGGCAGTTCTTCCCACAGCCCGCTCGAGCGGTTCAGGAACTCGCTGCCCTGGTGCCAGCCGGACATGCGCAGCACCGCCGGGCAGAGCAGGTAGTTGGGGATGTCCGGATTGTAGAAATACTTGAGGATGTGGGCCAGGTCGGTCTTCACGTCGCGGCGCAGGCAGATGCCCCGGCCGTTGAACCGCTTGGCGGGCTCGATGTCCTTGGGGTCCGCGTCCACGCCGATGACGAAGTCGAGCATGGGCGCGATCTCGGCCACGGACAGGGGAACCGTCTTGTCGTCCAGGACCTTGAACAGGTGCGAAATGCCCTTCTCCACGGTCTCGTCCAGGGGGGCGGGCTTGGGGGAAAGGTCCACTTCCATGATCCCCTTGGGATCGTCCTCGGCCATGGCGACGGGCGCGAACAGGCACAGGGCCAGCAGCGCGGCAAAGAGGGGGAGCAGCCCCCGGGGACAGGACAACGCTTTGTATTTATTATTCATCAATAATTGTATTCCGCTTTTGCGCCGCCAAAAGGCGGGCTTGTTTGTTTATCCCTTCAACAGGAACTATGTAGTAATCTTCATCAGCTTTGGCAAGCCGCTTCCGGCGCGCCCGGTTCCGGGAAATCACTCCTCCGAATTGATTGGCTTTTTCCTGAACTCCATGAGCTCCACGCGGGTCACGGCCTTGCCGCCGAACTTGCGGCGTACCGCGTCCACGGCCTTGTCCAGCTCGCTGGTGGCCTCCACGCCGCGCGGCTCCTCCTCGAACAGGCCGACCTGCCGGGAGCGCGGTTCGAAATTGGACACCCCCACCCCGATGAGCCGGACCGTGCGGTGCAACCGGACCTGGTCCAGCAGCTCCACGGCCGTGGAAAAGATGACGTCCGTGTTGTCCGTTCGCGCGGGGAGGCTTTTGGAGCGGGTGATCTGGGTGAAGTCCGACCACTTGATCTTGAGGGTCACGGTGCGCCCCTTGTACCCGTGGCGGCGCAGGTCCTCGCCCACCCGCTCGGACTGGGCCAGCAGCCACTTGCGCAGCAGGTCGCGGTCCGAGGTGTCCTCGCCGAAGGTGTTTTCCGCGCTGCAGCTCTTGGCCGGTTCCGTGGTCTTGACCGGGGTGGGGTCGATACCCCGCGCGCGGTCAAACAGGGCCGAGCCGTACTTGCCCAGCCGCGCCTCCCACCAGTCCGCGTCCTTTTGCAGGATGTCGCCGCAGGTGCGCACGCCCAGTTTCTTCAGCACGTCCAGAAGCTTGGCCCCCACGCCGGGGATCTTGCCCACCGGCAGCGTGCGCAGGAACGCGTGCACCTCGTCGTGGCGGATGATGAACAATCCGTCGGGCTTGTCCATGTCCGAGGCGATCTTGGCCAGGAAGCGGACCGGGGCCGCGCCCACGGAGCAGGTCAACCCGGTGGCCTCCTTCACCCGCGCCTTGATCCGCCGCCCGATCTCGTCGATGGGGCCGAAGAGGCGCTCCAGGCCGGTGCCGTCCAGGTACGCCTCGTCCACGCTGGCCTGCTCCACCAGCGGGGAGAATTCGTGGAGCACCGCCATGACCTTTTGCGACAGCTCCTTGTACCGGTACATGCGCCCGGGCACGAGGATGATCTCCGGGCAGAGCTTGCGGGCCTTGACCACGGACATGGCCGAGCGGACCCCGTATTTGCGGACCTCGTAGCTGGCGGCGGAGACCACGCTGCGGTCGGAGGTGCCGCCCACGGCCACGGGCTTGCCCCGCAGGTCGGGGTTGTCGAGTTGTTCGACGGAGGCGAAGAAGGCGTCCATGTCGATGTGGAGGATCCAGGGAGTCATTTGTTTATTCTACTAGGGGTGGGGTCGTTTGTTAAGGGGCTGGGGGCCCCTTGCCCCCCCGGAAATGCGAAGGGAGATGAAGAAGGGAAAACAGGGGAAAGAAGAGAAAGAGCCGTCGCTGGCGCTCCTCCAGGTTTTTTGGGAGCCCTCCCGGCGGGGTTCTTTCTTTTTCCAAAGCAAAAAAGAAAGAACCAAAGAAAAATGCTTTGGGGGGTCATCCCCGCCCACAGTTTGGCCGCTGAGAATCCGATCCGCTCGGGGCGGCTCCATCCGATCAAAAGTAGAATGCGAGTCTCCACGGGAACGCCCCTTTTAAGGGATACCGAGGAGCCACGGGAGCGGAGCCGCCGCCCCTTCGCGGTCGGCTTCTAGGCGTCCAGAACAGGGCTCGCTCCCTGCTGCTTGACGGTACGAAGGGCGAAGGAAGAGGGGCCTTCTGACGGGACTTCGGAGTAGGAGAGCCACTTTTTGAGGCTGCGCCTCAAAGGTGTTCCAGGGAAGGGCCTTCGATCGGAGCGGCGGGGTATGAAAGCCGCTGTTTGGGGCTGTGCCCCAAAGACACTCCAGGGGAGGTCCGTTGGGCGAGGGTTGGGTGATGAGAGCCGTTGTTGGGGCTTTGCCCCCAGGCGCTCCAGGGTGCGAAGGGCGGAGGTTTGGAGGTGACGGCTGTTTGAGGCTGCGCCTCAAAAGCGCGAGAGGGGGTGGTTTGGAGTTGAATCGGCCAGGGCGTGTTTCACCTCTTTCGCCGTCCCTCTCGTGCGCGGAGATCATTGCCGCGCTACTCCCTCTTCCGCCATTCCTCCCACGCTCGGACGGTCCTCGTCCGGAGAGCGGTCATTCGGAAACCGGGGCCTAGAGCCTGTCTCAAGCGCCGAAGCGCAGCCCGACTGAGTCTGCCTCGGCAGACATGCCGTCAGGGCAGCAAAAGGCGCTTACAGGCTCTTGGCCACTGTTTCCGCGCCGCCGCACCGCAGCGCACTTTTTGCTTACTTTTTGGGGCGCAAGCCAAAAAGTAAGGCGCTGTAAAAGCGCAAAACGGCTCATCGCGACAGGGGAACATCAGACGCGAACGCGCGGCCCAAACCCACCGCGCTCCCCCCTCTTCCACCATCCCTCCCACGCTCGGAGAATCCCTCGCCCGAAGAGCGGTCATTCGGAAACCGGGGCCTAGAGCCTGTTTCAAGCGCCGAAGCCCAGCCCGACTGAGTCTGCCTCGGCAGACAATGCCGTCAGGGCAGCGGGAGGCGCTTACAGGCTCTTGGCCACTGTTTCCGCGCCGCCGCACCGCGAGCGCACTTTTTGCTTACTTTTTGGGGCGCCAGCCAAAAAGTAAGGCGCTATAAAAGCGCAAAACGGTCTACCTCAACAGGAAAAACCCCAGACGCGGACGCGCGGAACAAACCACCGCGCTCCCCTCCTCCACCGATCAGGCAAAAAGAGCGCCTACCTTTGGAATCACCGTCTATTTCTGACAGTCGATGCAGGCCTGGACAAACGCCCGAGGGACCTCGGGATTGGAACCGAAGTGAAGATGGACATAGGAACCGAGGGTGTTCCCGGCGAGGAAGCCCTCGCGGGTGTCGATGTGTCCCTTGCGGCCGGACAGGGAATAGGCGGCGGGCAGCAGCGCGGCCTCGCGGTCGTCCTGCATGGCCGAATAATGAAACTCGTGCCCGCGCGCCACGGTGCCGGCGGGACCAAGCACGGTATTGGCACGCGTGGATATCTCCCGATAACCCAGGGCGCGGAATTTCTCGCTCATCTCCGCTCGCACCGGAAAGACCCCGGCCATGGCGTACCGGCCCCTGCCGGTGATGATGTCGTTCATGAGCAGCATGAACCCGCCGCACTCGGCGTAGACCGGGCGGCCAGACTCGCAGAACTCCTTGATGGCCCTCCGGATGCGGGTGTTCTGACCGAGTTCGAAAGCGTAGAGCTCTGGATAGCCGCCGCCAAGGTAGAGGCCGTCGATGTGTTCGGGCAGATGGACGTCGGCCAGCGGCGAGAACTCCACCAGCCTGGCTCCGGCCTCGCGCAACAGCCGGAGATTCTCTTCGTAGTAGAAGCAGAAGGCGTTGTCCCTGGCCAGGCCGATGGTCACGCGCGGCAGCTGCGGCACGGGCTCGAAGGGCGGCACGGCCGCGGTCTCGGGCAGGGAGGCCAGGAGCCGGTCCGGGTCCAGGCCGGTCTCCACCCAGTCGGCCAGCCGGGCGTAGCGGTCCAGGTCCGGGCCGTCCTGGTCCGGGGTGACCAGACCGAGATGGCGCGACGGGGTGGCGATGGCCTCGTCGCGGGGAAGTACGCCGAGCACCGGGATGTCCGGGACCAGGGTCATGGCCTCGCGCAGCAGTTCGGCATGGTTCGGGCTGCCCACGCGGTTGAAGATCACGCCCGCGATGTTTACCTCCGGGTCGAAGTCGGCGTAGCCCGCCACCAGGGCGGCGGCGGAACGAGCCATGGACCGGGCGTCCACCACCAGGATCACGGGCAGCCCCAGGATCTTGGCCATCTGGGCCGTGGACCCGGAGTCCTCGGTGCCGGAGAAGCCGTCGAACAGCCCCATGACACCCTCGATCACGGCCACGTCGCCGGTCGCGGCGTAGCGGTTGAAGATGTCCAGGTTGGTGGCGGGATCGAGCATCCAGCCGTCGAGGTTGTGGCTGGGGACCGGAACGGCGTCAACGGCGCAGGCCAGGGCATGGTGTCCGGGATCGATGAAGTCCGGGCCGCACTTGAAGGGACGCACCCGGTTGCCGCGCCGGGCCAGGGAGGCCATCAGCCCCAGGGAGATGGAGGTCTTGCCGCACCCGCTGTGCGTGCCGGCGATGACGAATGCCTTGACCGTGCTCATGCGGCTCCCTGCCGGGCGGTGATCAGACCAGCCCCTTCTTGGTGATATATTCCATCATCTTCCGCCCTTCCAGGTGGAGCGGATCGAGGTCCAGACAGCGAGCCACGGCCTCGACGCACTTGGGCCAGTCCTGGCGCTCGTACTGGGCGCGGGCCAGGTTGTACCACAGGTTCTCGTCGTCCGGGGCCAGCTCCAGGGCACGCTTGTAGTAGTCCACGGCCTGTCCGAAGAGGTTCTTCTTGCGCAGAGCGATGCCGTATTCGTTGAACAGGTGCTTGTGATCGTCGGAAAAGGCGCTGTCCAGGGAGATGATGCGGTCGAAAACCTTCTTGGCCTTGTCCTCCTCGTCGCGGGCCAGCAGGCAAAGGCCGATGCCGAAGTTGGCGCGCACGTTCTGCTCGTCGAGGTTCAGGGCGTTTGCGTATTCGTACTCGGCGGTGAAGTTCTCGCCGCGCTTGCGGAACTTGTCGCCGCGCGCCACGGACTTCTGGACCATGCGGACGTTGCCCACGACCTCCTTGAAGAGCTGGGGCAGGGGCAGGTAGTCGGCCAGCAGCTCGTCCTTGGTGACCAGCTCCACCGGGCCGGAGGGAACGTGCTTGTTGTTCAGCCCCTGCAACTCGATCTTCTCGCCCTCGACCTCGCGGGCATAATACAGTGCGGTCTGTTTCACCCGGCGGGCCGTGGTGCCGGTGCCGATCTTGGCCATCCGCTCGATGGAGAAGACCCCTTCTATCATTCCGTTATCGCTCGTTATCATGGTGCTGTGCTCGCGTATGGTTGCTGGTTTGGCGCATGGCGCGGCCGTCCGGGGATGATACACGGTATCGGACCCGATAGGAAGCGCCTACCGGGAGGACGCGCCCGCCTGCCGCTCCGGGGGCTGGGCGGTGCGCAGGACCAGGTAGCCCGCGACCCCCGCCAGCAGGGACGCCCCCAGGATGGCCGTCTTGGCCGAGGCAAGCAGCCCCGGCGACCCGACAAAGGCCAGGGTGGCGATGAACAGCGACATGGTGAACCCGATGCCGCCGAGCAGTCCCGCGCCCACGAAATGGCGCAGGGTCGTGCCATGGGGATACCCTGCGGAAAAGCGGACGATGAGCAGGACCATGAGCACGATGCCCACGGGCTTGCCCAGGACCAGCCCGAGAACCGTACCCAGGGCTACGGGAGCCCCTCCGGGAGCCAGGCCGCCGGACAGGGACACGCCCGCGTTGGCCAGGGCGAAGATGGGCATGATCACGAAGTCCACCAGGGGATGCAGCCCGTGCTCCAGCCGCTGGAGCGGGGTCTGGGCGCGGACCACTATCTGCTGCATGGAGACCAGGGCCGAGTGCATGGTCGGGTTGGTCAGCACCGAGCCGCCCGGCTCGATGGCCTTGTTGTAGTCCTCCAGCAGCCGGACCGCGTTGGCCGAGAATGCCTCGGCGTCGCAGCGTGTGCGGGCCGGAATAGTGAAGGCCATGAGCACGCCCGCCACCGTGGAATGGACCCCGGACTTGAGCACCAGGAGCCAGACCACGCAGCCCACCAGGGCATAGAACAACGGGGTGCGGACGCCCATGCGGTTTCCGACGAAGGCCACGCCGAGCATGATCGCCGCGCCGAGCAGCATCCAGCCGGAGATGTCGGCGGTGTAAAACAGAGCAATGACCAGGATGGAGCCGATATCGTCCACGATGGCCACGGCGGTGAGGAATATCTTGATCTGGTACGGGACGCGGTCGCCGAGCAGGGCCAGGATGCCGAGGGCAAAGGCGATGTCCGTGGCCATGGGCACGCCCCAGCCGGAGATGGAGGGCAGCCCCTGGTTGAAGGCCGCGTAGATGGACGCGGGCACGACCATGCCGCCGATGGCCGCGGCGATGGGCAGCACGGCCTGGCTGCGGGTGGACAGCTCGCCGACCTTGAATTCGCGCTTGATCTCCAGGCCGACCACGAAGAAGAACAGGGCCATCAACCCGTCGTTGACCCACAGGATGATCGGCTTGGACAGGGCCGCCGCACCGAACCCCACCGAAAACTCGGTGGACCACAGGGCCTCATAGGAACCGGCCCAGGGCGAATTGGCCCAAACCAGGGCCGCGAGCGCGCCGATGATCAGCAGGATGCCGCTGGTGGACTTGGAACGGAAGAACACCTGGAAGGGCATGAGCACCTGTTCGATGGGCTCCACGCCGCAGGTTATGAAATCTCGTATGGCCATGCCGTCTCTCCTCGGTCACCCGCGTCAGGCCCGCCGTTGGCCCTCCAGGAGGTTGTCCACCTCGGTCACGGTCAGTGGTTTGTAGAAGAAGTATCCCTGCACGAACTGGCACCCTTCCCGCTCCAGAAAGTCGAGCTGGCCGGACGTCTCCACGCCCTCGGCCACGATCTTGAGGCCCATGGATTCGCCCAGCGAGAAGATGGTCCGCACGATGGCCTGGCTGTCCGGGTCCTTGTCCACGGCGATGATGAAGGAGCGGTCCACCTTGACCACGTCGATGGGGAACCGCTGCAGGTAGGACAGGGAGGAATAGCCGGTGCCGAAGTCGTCGATGCAGATGTGCACGCCGAGGTCCTTGAGCTGAAGCAGGATCTCCTCGGCCACATTGGGGTTGTCCATGAGGGCGGACTCGGTGATCTCGATGTTCAGCGAGCCGGGGGCCAGCCCGGAATCTTCCAGGGCGCGGGAAATCTGCCCGGCCAGCATGGACTGGCCGAAATGCTTGCCCGAGATGTTGACGTTCACGCTCAGCGGCCCGTCGCAGTCCACGGACAGGGACTGCCAGCGCCGGACCTGGGCGCACGCTTCCTCCAGGACCATGTTGTCGATGGCGTAGATCAGCCCGGTGTCCTCGGCCAGGGAGACGAAGTCGCCGGGGCCGATGATGCCGTGTTCCGGGTGCCGCCAGCGGACTAGGGCCTCGAACCCGCAGACCTGGCGGGTGTCCAGCCGGACCACGGGCTGATAGACCACCTCGAACTCGCGCAGGTCCACGGCGCGCCGCAGGTCGGTCTCCAGCTCCATGAGCTGCAGGGCCTGATCGTGCATCTTGCGGTTGAAGACCTTGAACCGGGACTTGCCCAGCTCCTTGGCGCGGTACATGGCGGTGTCCGCGTCGCGCAGCAGCGCCTCGGGCCGGTCGTACCCGTCGGTCTTGAGCACGATGCCGAGGCTGGCCGAGGTGAAGACCTCGTTGCCGCCGATGCTGAACGGCTGGCGCACGCCCTCCAGGATGCGCCGGGCGATGGCGATGGCGTCCTTGGGCGCGGAAATCTCTTCCTGGAGGATGGCGAACTCGTCGCCGCCGAACCGGGCGATGGTGTCCACGGACCGCCCGCACTTCTCCAGCACGCGCGCCACGCCCCGGAGCAGCTCGTCGCCCGCGTCGTGGCCCAGGGAATCGTTGACCACCTTGAACCGGTCGAGGTCCATGTACAGGACCGCGAACATGTGCTTGCGCCGCCTGGAGCGCTCCATGGCCATGCGCAGGTGGTCCAGGAACAGGGCGCGGTTGGGCAGCCCGGTGAGCGGGTCGTGGAACGCCTGGCGCTTGAGCTGGTCCTCGGCCTTCTTGCGCATGGTGATGTCCTCGATGGACCCCTCGAAGCAGACCAGGTTGCCGTTCTTGTCCTTGATCTGGCGCGCGTTCTCCGCGATCCAGATGATCCGGCCGTCGCGCTTGCGCACCTTGGACACGAAATTCTTGACCTCGCCCCGCTCCTCGATGAGCCGCAGGAACTCCTTGCGCCGGTTGGGGTCCACGTACATCTGGGTGCCGATGTCGTAGATGGAGCTCATCAGGTCCTCGGGGGACTTGTACCCCAGGATGCGCGCCAGGGCCGGGTTGGTGTCCTGGAACCTCCCGGACGGCGAGGACTGGTAGATGCCCTCCACCGCGTTCTCGAAGATGGCCCGGTACTTCTTCTCCGCCTTGCGCAGGGCGTCGCCGATGACCTTGCGCTCGGCGATCTCGATCTTGAGCTGGGTGTTGGTGCGCATCAGCTCGCTGGTGCGCTCCTCGACCTTCTGCCTGAGGGCGTCGCGCGCCTCCTGCAGCTCGCGGGTCTTCTGGCGGACGCGATCCTCCAGGTTGCCGACCAGCTCGGATATCTGGCCGGTCATGGCCTCCATGGCCCGGGCCAGCTGGCCGACCTCGTCGTCGGATTCGATGAGGGGGACCTTGCCGAAGTCCTTGACCGCCACCCGGCCCGCGTAGTCGGTGAGCTGCCTGAGCGGCTTGGAGATGTTGACCACGAACAGGAAGACCAGGAGCAGGCTGGCCCCGAACAGGATGAGCATGACCACCTGCTGCTCCAGCACGGCCTCGTGGATGTTGCTGTCGATGACCTCGTAGTCCATGCCGATGTGCACGTCGCCCGCCAGCCCCGACAGGATGGGGCTCGATACGTGCAGGTACCGTTTCCCGTCCAGCTCGATATCGCGCATGATGTGCTCTTCGCGCGTCTCCACCCTGGGGGTCTCCCGCACCAGGGACAGGATGCGGTCCGGGATGACCGGCACGAAGGTGTGGGCCAGGACGTCGCCCTTCTCGTCGGCCACCAGAACGTAGGAGACCGCCGCAATGCCCAGGTACTGGTCGATGCGCGCCTGAAGCGCGCCCGCGTCCTGGCTGAGGATGGTGGCGATGTCGGATTCGGCCACGGAACGCGCCAGGGCCAGGGCCTTGGACTCGTACTCGCGGGTCATCTCGCGCCGGAGCCGGCTGGAGAAGGTCATGGAGGTGACCACGGCGATCATGCCGAAGACCACGACCATGAACAGCAGCGGTTTGACGAAAAGTTTGGGGGCCTTCATCGGCGCCACCTCTCCCAGTTCTCGATGGCCCGGAAGTGGCCGTCCTCCACAGTGGTCATGTAGACCTGGTCAAGCCCCTGGTGGCGGCCCGGGCCGAACCGGACGTCGACCCCGATGCCGAGGTCCAGGTCGCGGATGCTCTCCATGACCTCCGGGATGCGGGCCGGGGACGGGGCGTCGCCCATGCGGTCCACCAGCTCGCCCAGCAGGATGCCGTTCAGGAACCCCTCGAAGCTGACGAAGCTGTAACGGCGCGGGGCGTACCCCGCGTCCGAGGGTACGGTCGCACCCTCGTAACCGGCCATGACCTCGCGGTAGAAGCGCACGCCGGGCAGGTCGTTCTCCTCGTAGCTCGGGACCACCTGGGACTGGATGAGGTCCACGGTGTAGTCCCGGCCGGTCCGCCCGCTCTCCTCCTTCAGCAGAGTCAGCATCTTGTCGCTGTCCGTGAAGGAGACCCCGGCGATGGGCACGTCGTAGCCCAGGTTGCGGGCGTCGCGGATGAAGGCGGCCTGGGAGGCGTAGGTCCCGATGACCACGATGGCGTCGACGTCGGCTTTCATCAGATGGCGGACCTCGACCGTAAAGTCCTGGGCAAAGGTCGCGCCCCGGCGGTAGGCGGCCTCGGCCACGATGCTCAGATCGTACCGGTTCAGCGCGCGACGCACCCCGTCCCAGCCGTTCCGCCCGTAGGCGTCCAGCTGGTAGAACACGGCGATGCGGCTGCGCCCGGCGGCCACCAGGTTGTCCACCAGGGCCGAGGTCTCGTCGAAATAGGAGGCGCGGAGGTTGAAGACGTACTCGCCGAACGGTTCCACGCGCAGCGGCTGCGCCCGGTGAACGGGAAGAGCATGTACACGTGACGGTCCTTGAACTTCTGGAGCAGCGGCAGGATGCGCGAGGTGGTCGGGGTCCCGACGTAGGCGGCCAGGGCGAAGACGTCGTCGTCGAGGATGAAGCTGACGGTGTTCTGGAAGCAGGGGCCGGGATTGTACCCGTCGTTGGCGGGCTTGACCTTGATGGTCCAGCCGTTCTCGCCCACCCGGGCGTTGCGGTACTCCAGATAGGCGGTCAGTCCCCGGTAGTACTCGATGCCCAGCTCGCCGTTGGCCCCGGTGAACGCGGCGGACATGCCGAAGAGCAGCTCTCCGCGCCCTGCCGCGCCTGCCGGAACAGGAACGAGGCATGCGGAGGCGGCAAGCCAGAGCGCCAAGGCGGCGGACAGGATACTCCTCAGTTTAATCACGTTGGGTTTATGCCATTCCTGGGGGGAAAGCGCAACCGTCGCGCGTATTTCTCAGGCTTGGAGTCTGGAATGGAAAACGGATCGGAAAGGATCAGAAGACGTCGACGAATTCGCAGCTCAAATTCCCGTCGGCGGCCACGGTGACCAGGGCCAGGGAGCCGGATTCGCCCAGCGAGCCGGGGTTGACCAGCCGCACTCCGGAGACCACGGACCAGTCCCTGGCGTGGGTGTGTCCGTAGCAGACCAGGTCGTAGTCCGGGCCGAACGCCTCGGCCACCTTGACCGGCACCTGGGAGCGCGGCCCCCAGCCGTGAGTCACGCCCACGGTCAGCGGGCCGACCTTGGCGGTGAGCGCGGGCTTCAGGTCCGCGAGGGCGGGGTCCCAGTCGCAGTTGCCGCGCACGCACAGAAAATTCGGGTGCTGCATGAAATAGGACCAGGCGGACGGCGAGGTGATGTCCCCGCAATGGATCAGAAAATCGGCGGGCGCGAGCCATCCGGCATAGACGTTGTCGAGCCAGGAGGGCGGCGTACCCATGTGGGTGTCCGAGATGACGGCGATCAGCATCGGGAGGGGGAGGGGCCTATTCTTCGACCTTCTTGGCCCTGAACCGGATGTAGGCGTCCCGAATGGCGGCGTACTTGTCCACGGCGCCGTCGGTCAGGGCCTCGTACTCGTTGCCTTCGAGCTGGAGGGAGAGGGTGTTCAGGTTCTTGTAGGCGCGGATGGCCAGAAATTCCACGAAGGTAAACCGGCCGTAGGTCAGCGGATCGCAGTAGGCGTCCGCGACCCAGCCCACGGTGCCGCGGATGGAGCTGGGGCCGATGAACGGCCAGACCAGGTAGATGCCGTTGCCGATTCCGGCCTTGCCCAGGGTCTGGTCGAAGCCGTCGGCGGTGGGCCGCTCGGGCTCCCAGTTGCGGGGCCTGCCCTCGGTGACGTCGCCCAGGCCGAGCACGCCGAAGGTGGTGTTGGCCACGAACTTGGAGGTCTCCATGAAGGCGGCGTCGAACTTGCCGGTCAGCATGTCGTTGATGAACCTGACCGGGAAGAGCAGGTTGGTGAAGAAATTGTTCACCCAGACACGGGGGCGCGCCGGGACCAGCCAGGCGTACCCTTGGGCCGTGGGCTTGAACACGCCCCGGTAGAGCAGGTCGTTGAAGTCGAACCAGAAGAGGTTCCAGTAATACAGGGGGTCGGCGACCGTATCCTGGCTATTGTAGCCGGCGTCGATCTCGTCGAAGTCGTCTTCGGTGTGGGCCGGGGCGGCGGAGAACTGGGCCAGCTGGATGGTCGGGTCGGCGGGGGCCGCTTCGGGCCCGGACGCAAAGGAAGATCCCGCACACCCCAGAAGGAGCGCGGCGATCAGCGCAAAGGCAGCCAGTCGGCTTCCGATGTCTTCTCCCCTCGTCATGATTCGCTGTTGCCCTCCGGCTCCTGTCCCTCGTCGATCTTCCGAATCCGGTCCTCTATCACCTTGAGCAGGTCTTCGCCCGTTCCCTGATTGAGAATTTCGGCGAATTGACTGCGATAATTCATCACCAGGCTGACGCCTTCGGCGACGATATCGTAAATCATCCACTTTTCCTGAACGATTTTCAAACGAAATTCAACAACTATTTTCTTGTCATTGTCAATGATTTCCGTGACGACCTTGGCGCGGTCCCCCTGGACGAGCTCGCTTTTGTAGTCCACGTTCTGGCCGCCGTACGTCGGAATCTGCTTCAAGTAGGACCGTTCGAGGAGGTTGACGAACGCCTCGGTCAGCTTGGTCCGCAGGTCGTCGGACATCTCCAGCCACGGCCGCCCCACGGCGTATTTGGTGACCAGGCCGAAGTCGATGTATTCGTCGGCCACGGCGCGCAGCCGGTCGATGGCCGCATCGTGCTTCGCGGCGTCCTGCATGTCCGGGTCGGAGAGCATCTCGATGAGCTTGTCCGCACCCTCGCGCACGCGCTCCGTGGGGGTCTGCCCCGCCAGGGCGGCGGAGCCGGCCGTCGCCAGGAGACAGGTCAGAAACAATGCCGGAATCAGTCTTCTTAACACCATGGTCTTCCTTCTGAATATCCAGAGATAATGACTATACCTCGCCAAAGGCGAACTTGCTTATCAGGTCCTCGAGGTCGATGGCGGGCTGGGTGTCGAACAGGGTGTCGCCCGGCTTGACCGGGTCGCCCACGCCGCCCGGGGCGATCTTCACGTACTTGTCGCCGATCAGCCCGTTGGTCTTGATGGCCGCAATGGCGTCGTCCGTCAACTCCACTTCCTTGAGGATCATCATCGAGACCGAGGCCACGCCCTTCTTCTGGTTCAGGGCGATGGTGCTGACGAAACCGATCTCCACGCCGTACATCTGCACCGGGGCGTTGACTTTCAGCCCGGAGATGTCGGTGAAGTCCGCCTTGAGCATGTAGTACTTGTCAGAGAAGAGCTGCACGTTGCCGAGCTTGACGCTCATGTAGACCACGGCCAACAGGCCCATGATCACGAAAATTCCCACTGCGGTCTCTTTCTTTAGCTTGAACATCGGTTATCCTTCCGGATCGTTATTTTTTCGCCCAGCGCCCTGGTGCAGTCGATCTTCATCATGGACGGATCGATGGGCGGCATGGTCAGCCTGGGGGCGTCCCGCTCCTCGGCCTTGCGGTCCAGGAAATGGCGCAAATACGGATCTTCCGTCTTCTCCAGCTCCTCTATGGTCCCCTGGTACAGGCAGCGGTGCTCGCCCAGGATGACGACGAAGTCCGCCAGGGCGCGCATGCTGGCCAGGTCGTGGGTGACCACCACCATGGTCATGTCGAAATGGCACATCATCTCCAGCAGCAGCAGGTCCAGCTCGGCCGAGAGCACCGGATCCAGCCCGGAAGTCGGCTCGTCGCAGAACAGCACTTGCGGGTCCATGACCAGGGCGCGGGCCAGCCCGGCGCGCTTGCGCATGCCGCCGGACAGCTCGTTGGGGAACAGGTCCAGCGCATGCCCCAGCCCGACCATCTCCAGCCGGTCCTGGACGATGCGCATGATCTCCGGCTCCTTGAGCTTGGTGTGCTCGCGCAGGGGCAGGGCGATGTTGTCCTTGAGCCTGAGCGACCCGAGGAGAGCGCCGTCCTGGAAGAGCACGCCCGTGCGCTGCCGGATGCAGTGCCGCTCCCGCCCGGACAAAGCCCCCAGGTCGAGGTCGCCCAGCAGGATGCGCCCGCTCATGGGCGGGTGCAGGCCGAGAATGTGTTTGAGCACCGTGGACTTGCCGCAGCCGGAACCGCCCACGATCATGGACAGCTGCCCGCCGGGGAACTCGATGTCGAGCCCCCCGACCACGGCCTTGTCGCCGTAGCCGACAGTCAGGTTCTCCAATCGTATGCTCGGGGCTTTGCTCACGGGATCACCCTACCACAACAGCGAGGTCAGAATATAGTCAGCGGCCAGGATTATCACGCACGACTTGACCACCGCGTTGGTCGTGGACTGGCTCACGCCCTCCGGACCGGCGTGGCCCGAACGGGTGTGGGTGAAATACCCCTCGAAACAACAGACCGTGCAGACCAGGGCGGCGAACACGATGGACTTGATGAACCCGCCCTCGATGTCGTCCCAGTCCAGCGATCCCTGGACCCGCGACCAGTACACGCCCGCGTTGGCCCCCAGCAGCTTGACGCCGGTCAGCCAGCCGCCCCAGACGGCGATGAGGTCGAAAAACGCGGTCAGCAGCGGGAAGCTGATCAGGCTGGCGGCCATCTTCGGGGCCACCAGATAGCGCATGGGATTGATGTCCATGATGGACAGGGCGTCGATCTGCTCGGAGATGCGCATGACCCCGATCTCGGCGGTCATGGCCGAACCGGCGCGCCCGGTGAGCATGATCGCGGTCAGCACCGGCCCCAGTTCGCGGACCATGGACAGGGCCACGCCCGTGCCCAGGAACCCGTCGGCCCCGAACACGGAGAGCGCGAAATAAAGCTGCATGCCCATGACCATGCCGGTGAACAGCCCGATCAGGGCGATGACCGACACGGACTGGACGCCGATGAAATATATCTGGCGGACGATCTTGGGGAACTGGCCCACGCCGGCAAAGACCAGGCGCAACGAATCGAGCATGAACAGCGTCATGCTCCCGATCTCGTCCACTACCTGGCGGCATATTCCGCAGGGCAACAGCGCAGGGAGAATGCTCCCGCGTGTCTTCTCCGTCATCCGTGGCTCCCCGCCCTTGCGCGGCCTCTATTCGCCGCTCCATCCAACAGCACCAGCCGCCTTGCGGCGGCTGTACACATGTCACTCGATTCAAGGTCCTTAACGAATATGAAGATAAACGGCAAGAGCATTAGATATTTCGGCGGCTGATCGGGAAATTCTCCCGGTTCGGCAACCCCTTGCCCTACCGGGACTTGCCGTTCTTGCGTTCCCACCAGTCCCGGTCCGGCCCGAGATACCACCAGTCCTTGTGGTCCGTCTCCAGCACGGTCCGGGCCAGCTCCCTGCCCCACTGGGTGCGCACCCGCTCCACCGCGCTCTTCAGCCACTCGCCCGCGTACTTGTTGCCCTGGTCCAGCTCCTCCTTGAGGTTCAGGATGAAGTCCAGCTGGTCCGCGTCCTGCGCCAGCTGCGCCTCCAGGGTCTCGGTCTCCTCCAGCTCGGCCCAATAGCCCAGGATGTCCTCGTCCAGGCCCGTGCCTTCGGTGGCGTGCTTCAGCGCCTCGGTGCGGGCGGATTTATTATAGATATGGGCCACGTAGTTGAAGTCGCCGGTGCGCGCCTCGTGCAGGTCGTGGAACAGGCACATGTACGTGGTCCGGGCCACGTCCGCCCCGGCCATCTTGGCCAGGACGTGGCCGATGACCGCCGTGCGGTAGGAGTGCTCGGCCACATTCTCCGAGCCGGACCCCAGGAACTGGTACCCGGTTCTCGGCGTCCTGCGCAACATGCCGCACTCGTTGAAAAAGTCCACGATTCTCGTCAGCCTGCCCCGGTCCTTCATGTCTGCCATTGGATGCCTCCGGCGGCCGGGGGAAGGGGAGGAAAAACCCTTTGAAAAGGGTTCTTTCCTCCCCTTCCCCCGGACCCCCATCCCCTCCTTTTCCCAAACATTTCGGGTCGCCTGCGGCGAAGGCGGAGATCGGGGGGCCGTCTATAGATTATTCGTTAGCTGCGGTAGTCCGCGTTGATGGAAATGTAGTCACGGGTCAGGTCGCTGGCCAGGAGCATGGTGGAGCCGGGGCCGTCGCCCACGTCGATGTGGATGACGATGTCGCGCTCCTTCATGATCGGCTTGAGCAGCCCGTCCATGTCGCCCGGCTCCGGGGTTCCGTTGCGGAAGACCAGCACGCCGCCGATCTTGAGCACCAGGTCCTCGGGCTTGAAGTCCGCGCCGGAATAGCCCGCCGCGCAGATGATCCGTCCCCAGTTGGGGTCCGAGCCGAACAGCGCGGTCTTGACCAGCGGGGAGTTGCCCACGGCGCGCGCCACCTTCTCGGCGTCCTCGTCGGACTTGGCCCCGGAGACCTCGATGAAGGCCACCTTGGTGCCGCCCTCGGCGTCCATGACGATCTTGTACGCCAGCTCCTCCAGCACCGAGAGCAGGTGCTTGCGCAGCAGGATGTAATCCTCCTCGCTCTCGATGGCCACGCCCGACATGCCGTTGGCCAGGGCCATGACGCAGTCGTTGGTGGACATGTCGCCGTCCACGGTCACTCGGTTGATGGTCAGGTTCACGCAGTCGGTCAGCATGACCTGCCACGCCTCGGCGGAGATGTCCGCGTCGCAGACGATGAACGAGAGCATGGTGGCCATGTTCGGGGAGATCATGCCCGCACCCTTGCACATGCCGAGCAGCCGGACCTCGCCGTTCTTCAGCGCGAAGGACGCTTCGGCCAGCTTGTGCACGGTGTCCGTGGTCATGATCGCGCGGGCCGTGTCCTCCGGACCGGCGTGGCCCAGAGTCCCGGCCAGGGCGGGCATCGCCGCCTCCCACTTGGCCATGTCGAACTGCGCGCCGATGACCCCGGTGGAGGCGGGCAGGAGCTCGTCCGCGGGCACGCCCAGATGGCTCGCCGCCAGGTTCAGGGTCTCGCGGCAGTTGGCGCGGCCCTGGTCGCCGGTGCAGGCGTTGGCCTGGCCCGAGTTGACCAGGAAACCGGACATCTTGCGACCGTCGGCCAGCATCTCCTTGCATTGGAGCACCGGCGCGGCCTTGAATTTATTGGTGGTGAACACGCCCGCGGCAACGGCGGGGACATCGCTGACGATGGCGCCCAGGTCGAGCTTGCCGGGCTTCTTGAAGGACGCCGCAGTGGCGGCGAACAGATATCCTGCGGGTATTTTCATCGGGTTCTCCAGATGGATTTTGCAAACAGTCCCCTGCCATACCCCAGAGTCGCGCCGCTGAAAAGAGGCAAGCGGTTGCCTCTTCCGGCAGCCGGGCGTATGCACGAGCACATGGAACCACTCACCCTCATCCTCGTGTTCGCCACCTTCTTCTTCGCCGCCTTCCTCAAAGGAACCGCCGGGCTCGGCTTCGCCACCACCTGCCTCGGCATCATGGCGGCCTACCTCGACATGCGGCTGGCCATCCCCCTGGTCATCATCCCCTCGCTGCTGTCCAACGCCCTGGTCATGATCGACGCCGGAGGATTCCTGCCCATCCTGCGCCGCTTCTGGATGCTCTACCTGGGCGCGATCCCGGGCCTGGCCTTCGGGCTCTGGGTGCTGGGCAGCGGGTCCACCGCCCTGCCCCGGCTGGTGCTCGGCGCGGCCATGTTCCTGTACGGGGCCTGGGGCCTCTGGGGCGGCACCATCCACCTGCGCCAGAACAAGCCCCTGGACGCGGTCATGGGCCTGGCCACCGGCACGGTCAACGGCCTCACCGGGTCCCAGATCATGCCCATCCTGCCCTACCTCATGTCGTTGGACATCACCAAGGATGAGCTGGTCCAGGCCATCAACACCTCCTTCACCATGGCCTCCGTGATCATGCTCCTCGGCCTGGGCAAGCTCGGCCTGGTGAACACCGAGGTGCTGCTCGTCTCCGCCGCCGGACTCATTCCCGTGGCCCTCGGCATCCGCATCGGCGGGCGCATCCGCAGCCGGTTGCCCGAAGCGGTGTTCCGCCGCATCGTGCTCGGTATGATCGCCCTGCTCGGCCTCGGCCTGATCGTCCGCTCCATCGGGTAATCCTTGCAAATGGTGCGGTGAACGGGCATAGATTGAGATACAAACCGGTTCACCCAAGGAGAGACTCGAAATGCGCAGCACGCTGCTTCGTCTGCTGACGGCCGCCGTGGCCGTCGCCGTCCTGTCCCTGCCCGCCCTGGCGGGCCGGAAGCTCAACGTTGCCTCCGGGCAGACCGTCTACGTCCCCATCTATTCCTATATCTATCAAGGCCCCAAGGGTAAGCCGTACAACCTGACCTGCCTGCTCTCCATCCGCAACGTGGACAGCAAGATGGCCATCACCGTGACCTCGGTCCGCTACTTCGACGGCAACGGCAAGCTGGTCAAGGACCACTTCGCCAAGCCCGTGGTCGTCCCGCCCCTGGCCACCAAGGAAGTCTTCGTCCCCGAACGCGACATCTCCGGCGGGTCCGGCGGCAACTTCATCGTCCGCTGGCAGGCCATCGACGACACCGCCGTGCCCATCATCCAGGCGGTCATGATCGGCACCGCCTCGGGACAGGGCATCTCCTTCGTCTGCGACGGCGTGGCCATCGAAGAGGACTAGCCGAACACGAAAAAGGGCCGCCCCATCCGGGACGGCCCTTATCTTTTCCTCACCAGGCGATTACGCCTCAAGCTCCTTCATCAGCCACTCCTTGATGGGCGGCGTCAGCTCGAGGATGCCCTTGATCCCCTTGATGTCCTCCAGCAGCTCCGCCGCCAGGGCCTCGGGAATCTTCTTCGAACAAAGGATCGTGGACCCGTAATTGTCCATCTTCATCAGCACCACCTTGGGCTCGGCCCAGGTGTCGATGGCGAAATAGACGGAATATTCGCCGCTGGTGGTCACCGGCGAACGCATGGCGTCACGATAGTTGTTGTTGCCCCATTCCAGGTACAGGGTGACCGCGTCCTCGTGGATCATGTCCCAGTTCACTTCGTTCAACCACTGCTTGCAGGCGTTGGCTCCGTCGCTCATATGCTTTCCTCCGATTGCGTTCTTTCCATCTATCGATAATAAGTATCAAGGAACGATCTGTCCACCTGAATCGTCAGGGATCGATGCCGCTCTCCCGATTCTCGCGCCGAATACGCCACAGGACCGCAAAACAGGCCAACAGCATCAGCGTGGCCAACTCGCCCTCCCACAACGCCCAGACCAGCACCGCACCGACCAGCAACGAAAACCCCAGCCGCGCCCACTTCAGCCAGGTCCACGGGACCGCCGACCAGTTCTTCTCCCACTCCACGCCCCGGCGCACCAGCCCGGACCACCGGCCCGCAGGCAGCTCGCCAAGGTTCAGCTCGAAAAAGCCCGCCCCGAACAGCACCGCGCCGGCAGACAGCGCCAGATAACTGCGCCACAGCAGCGCGCAGCAGAACAGGGCCAGGGCCGCGCAATGCAGGCTCCAGTTCCACGGCTGCCGGTGCCTGCGCACGGCCAGCTCGAACAGACTCGACGGGGTGACGATCATCCATGCCTCCAGTCCGGACCCTACCGTCCGCGCCGCCGTCATTGCAACCCATTCCGGCTTTGGGTACAACCTGCACCGGAGGAACTAACCATGGACACCTATCTCGTCGCCCGCGCCGTCGCCGAAATCGGCGAATGCCTGCGCGTCCAAGACCATCTCCTGGCCACAGCCGAATCCTGCACCGGCGGCCTCATCGCCAGCACCCTGACCGACACCCCCGGCAGCTCCGAATGGTTCGCCGGGTCCGTGGTCGCCTACGCCAACCAGGTCAAAACCAAACTCCTCGGCGTACCCGAAACCACCCTCGAACAATACGGCGCGGTCTCCGAACCCGTGGTCATCGCCATGGCGCAGGGCGCGCTCAAGGCCCTGGACGCCGACGTCTCCGTGGCCGTCTCCGGCATCGCCGGACCCGGCGGCGGTACGCCCGACAAACCCGTGGGCACCGTCTGGATCGCCTGGGCCTGGCCCGGCGGCAACCGCGCCCGTCAATACAACTTCCAGGGAACCCGCGACCAGATCAAAGGCCAAACCGTCATGGCCGCCGTCAACGGGCTGCTCGGCGTGACCAAGTAGGGCCGCGTAACGACATGCGGGGGGAGGCCTCCGGCGGCCAGGGCGCTGTCCTAGACCCGCTTAAGAACCTTTTGAAAAAGGTTCTTAAGAATCTCCAAAACTTCTTGGCGCTCGCTTCGCTCGGGTTCGTGCGGCGGCGAAAGGCCGGGCCGGGACGCCTTCCGCCGTGCCGGTTGGCGATTTCGGGCGGAAAAAACGGACGAAACTGCGTGCTTCTTCACCAAAAGAAGCACGCAGTTTTTTCCGCCCGAAATCGCGGGTTTATATTTGGAAGAGTCTGGACTCGTTAAAAACGATTTCTTTAGGACGCCGTCCGAAAACGCCGCGAAGCCGACTTGTCGCGTTCCGGCAAGCGTGCCCGCGGCGTTGGGCAACCGTCCCGGAGTGTTCGCGCCGGGCAGCTGACCGCGCGCGGCAGATGTCCGGCGCGAACACTTCGGGACACCGCCTGCCCGCTCCCAGCCAAACCACCGCCCGAAACGCCCCCCTCCCCCGCTTTCATCATCCCACGACGCGGACCGCGCGACGCATCCCCGCGTCCGCACGCACCTGCCGAAGGCACACAAAAAGTTTGGGAGGGTCCAGGGAACCCTTTTCAAAGGGTTCCCTGGCGGGGTTCGAGGCAGCGCCCCGGCCGCCGGAGGCGTCTTTTCCTATTCCATGCCCTCGTCCACGAGCAGCCCACCGCCGGAGGCCGCGCCTCGGGCGAGGTCGTCCACGCGCTCGTTGAGCAGATGTCCGGCGTGGCCCTTGACCCAGTGGAAATCGACCTTGTGGTTTTCGAGCAGGGGCATGAGCCTGCGCCAGAGGTCCTGGTTCTTGACGGGTTTCTTGGCGGCGGTTTTCCAGCCGTTGCGCTGCCAGTTCTTGAGCCACCCCTGGGTGATGGCCTGCTGGACGTATTTGGAGTCGGTCCAGAGGTCCACGGTGCAGGGCCGGGTGAGGGCGGTGAGGCCTTCGATCACGGCCAGCAGCTCCATGCGGTTGTTGGTGGTCCGCTTGTAGCCCTGGGCGAGTTCCTTGTAGTTGTCGCCGGATGCGCCCTTGTATTCGCCGTGGATGAGGATTGCGCCGTAGCCGCCGGGGCCGGGGTTGCCCAGGCAGGAACCGTCCGTATACATGGTCACGCTCTCGCTCACTCTTTGGCTCCCTTGTTCAATGATTCGAGTTTTTTAAATATTTCCACCAATACTTCCTGAATGGCCATGGGCCAGTCGTCCTGCTCGAAGGAGGGGAGCAGGAAGGTTGTCTTGAGATACTCGGCGTAGTCCGGGCCCAGCGCGGTGCGCATGAGCGGCGGGAAGCGCAGCTCGGCCACGCCGATGGACGGGGCGAGGCCCATGTACAGGGTCTTGTCGTCCAGTTCCGGGACCACGAAGTCGCCGCCGTAGATCTGGATGCGGCAGGTCAGCCCCCACTCGTCCTTCAGCGATTTGGTGAAGGAGACGATGAACTTCTTGTCCTCCTTGTCCAGCCGTTTGGTCTCGTCGTAGACCGCGCTCTGCTGGTTGAGGACGTCCACCACGTGCTGGTTGTTCTTGACGAACGCCCAGATGACGGCGGCGAAGACCAGGATCAGGGCCAGGGACCGGATGATCTTTTCCTTGGACGACTCGCCGTACACTCGCGGGATGTTGATGCGCATCGCTATTCTCTATCTTCTGGCCGGGATCGAGGCAAGCCCGGATACAACGGCCATGATTTCTTGGCAGGACGTCGAGACAGGGTCGAGTGCAAGGCGCAAAACCAGTTCAAGACCGAAGCGTACGGAACAGTACGCGAGGGTTTGAACTGGTTGCAGCAACGCAGCAATCGGGCCTGTATCGGCGTCCTACCCCTCGCCGCGAAGGGCCTGGATGGGATCGAGGGAGGCGGCCTGGCGCGCGGGCTTGAGGCCGAAGATCAGGCCCACGGCCTGGGACCCGGCCAGGGCCATGAGGAACGCCTTCCAGGAGAACTGGATGGTCAGGATGTCGAGGCGGGAGAGAAACTGGCCCAGCCCCAGGCCGAGGAACAGGCCGAGCACGCCGCCGAGCAGGGTCAGGGCGCAGGCCTCCACCAGGAATTGGAGCATGATGGCCGAATTGCGCGCGCCCATGGCCTTTTTCAGGCCGATCTCCTCGGCCCGCTCCGAGACCGAGATGGAGAACAGGTTGGCCAGCACGAACCCGCCCACGAGCACGGCTATGCCCGCAGTGACGCCCAGGAACAGGGTCAGGCCGCCCTTGAACATGGACAGGAACTTGAGGACCTCGTCGGCGGTCAGGATGGTGAAGTCGTCGTCCTCTTCCGGGGCCAGATGGTGCAGGTGGCGCAGCAGGGAGCGCAGGTTTTCGGTGTAGGCCCCCATGTGCTCGGCCTCCACGAACTTGACGCGCAACGCCCGGAAATACTGGCGGTCCATGTTGTAGCGCTGGACCAGGGTGGAGAGCGGGATGATGATCCGGTTGTCCACGTCGCCGCCCCGGCCCGAGGTCACGCCCCGGTAGGCGAGCTTGCCCACCACCTGGAACGGGATGTCCGAGATGTAGACCACCTTGCCCACGGGCGACAGGTCGCCGAACAGCTCGCGGGCTGGCGTCTCGCCCAGGATGGCGACCTTGGCCCCGATGCGCTCGTCCTCGGCGGTGATGTCGCGGCCCTCGGCCAGCGGCCAGTTCCAGGCCTGGGCATAGTTCTCGGTGGTGCCGACGATCTGCACGTCCTGATAGTTGCGGCTGCCCGCCTTCACGGTCTGGCCGCCCTTGGACCGCATGGGCAGCACCTGGTACGCGCCCGGCAGGGAATCCCGGATGCGCGCCGCGTCCTCGCGGCTGAGCGTCAGGGTGCGCATGCCCACCGCCCGCTTCTGGAAATTGCCGCCGAACACCAGCGCCGCGTCCGGCCCGAACATCTCGACCATCTCCACGGCCTTGCGGTTCGCCCCGTCCACCGCCGTGACGATCAGGGTCAACGACGCGATCCCGAAGGCCACGCCCAAAACCACGAAAACAGACCGCAACTTGAAGGCCCAAACAGCCTCCAAGCCCATGCTCACCACACGCATCACGGTCCGTATCATCGTTGTCGTCGCCTCCCCCGGACCCCCATCCCCTCTCCCTTCCCAAACTTTTCGGGTCGCTTCGCGAAGGGGGTATCCGAGTTATCGTCGTTCTAACCGTTCAAATTCCAACCAAACCTTTTGACGCCGTCATATCACGCCTCCCCCCACTCTTCTCTCCCCCAACACTCGCCTTCCCGCTCACGCACGGACTTGCCGAAGGCACCCAAAAAGTTTTGAAGGGGGGTCCAGGGGGGAAACTTTTTCAAAAGTTTCCCCCCTGGCCGCCGGAGGCATTCTTCATGACGTCTTCGGCGATGCGGCCGTCGTGGAGCCGGATGATGCGGTCGGCTTCGGCGGCCACGTCTTCGTCGTGGGTGACGAGGATGATAGTCTGCCCGGCGCGGTGCACGTCGTGGAACAGTTTCATGATCTCGGCGGAGGTATTGGAATCCAGCTGTCCGGTGGGTTCGTCGGCCAGGAGGATTTGGGGATCGTTGAGCAGGGCGCGGGCCATGGCCACGCGCTGTTGTTGTCCACCGGACAGCCGCGAGGGCTTGAAGTGCATGCGGTCGGCCAGGCCGACGCGGTCGAGGAGCTCCTCGGCGCGGGCCACGAGCCGGCTGCGCGGTTTGCCGGAGTAGAGGCCGGGCAGGATGACGTTTTCCAGCGCGGTGGCGTAGGAGATGAGGTAGAAGGACTGGAACACGAAGCCGAGCGCCCGGTTGCGCAGGTCGGACTGGTGGTCGTCGTCGAGGCCTGCGGCGTCCTGGCCCAGGAGCCGGTATTGTCCGTCGGTGGGCCGGTCGAGCAGGCCGATGATGTGCAGCAGGGTGGACTTGCCCGACCCGGAGGTTCCCTGAAGGGCGACGAACTCGCCCTGGGCCACGTCCAGGGTGATTCCCTTGAGCACCTCGATGCCGGGCTCGTCGTCCTGTTTGCCCTGGAAGAAGGTCTTGGTGATCCCGGTCAGGGAGATGGCGGGGTCGCTCATCACAATCCCTTCTTGCCGACCTTGGCGCCGGGCAGCACGAGCTGGGTGGCGACCACGTCCCCTTCGGAGAGGCCGTCCAGGACCTCGGAGGTTTCGAGCCCGATCAGGCCGAGGGTCGGTTCGACCTCTTCGGGTTCGAGCTTGGGGTCAGTGACCCGGAAGCAGACCTGGCGGTCCTTGACCCACTTCAGGGCGTTGTTGGGCACGATCAGGACGTCGTCCTTGGTCTGGACGACGATCTTGCACTGGGTGGTCATCTCCGGGCGCAGGAACCCGGCCTGGTCGGCGGTGACCTTCACCAGGGTGCGGTAGTAGACGATGTTGTCGCGGATTTCCGGTTCGGGATAGATGCGGTCCACCTCGCCCTCGAAGACCTTGTCGCGGTAGGCGTCCACGGTGTAGCGCACGGGCAGCCCGGCCTTGACCCGGCCCACGTCGGTCTCGTCCACGTAGATCCACATTTCGAGCTTGTCCGGTTCGAGCACGGTGATCAGGTTGGACACGGACAGGCCGGAGACCACGGTCTCGCCCTCCTGGGCCGCCACCTGGCTGACCACGCCGTCGATGGGCGAATAGATGCTGGTGTAGGAAAGCTGAATCTGGAGGGTGCGCAGCTTGGCCTCGGCCGAGGCCACGGTGTGCCGGGCGATCTGTGCGTCCTGGGTGGCCACGTCCAGGGTGTCCTGGGCTTCGAGCTTCTTCTGCACCAGGGACCGCTTGCGCGGCAGGTTCTTTTCCATGTAGTCGAGCTTGGCCTGGGCCAGTTCGAGGTTGGCGCGGGCCTCGGCGATGCGCGCCTTGAGCTCGCGGGAGTCGATGCGGGCCACGAGGTCGCCCTTCTTGACGCGGTCGCCGACCTTGACGGGCACGGATTCGAGCACGCCGGTGGCCTGGGCGCCGATCTTGACCTGGGCGCCGACCTGGGCCTTGACGATGCCGGTGGCCTCCAGCACGCGGGCCACGGAGCCCCGCTTGACGGTGTCGGTCTTGAGCACCTTGATGCGGTCCTTGGACTGGCCCGCGGTGAAGTACCAGACCCCGCCGCCGGTGAGGAGCAGGGCGATGAGTATGAAGAGGAGCTTTTTCATTACGATCCGTCTTTGTTTTGTTCTATTTTCCGTTGCAGCAGGGCGGAGAAATCCGGCGGCCTGAGCGGTTTGCGCCCGAGGAGCACGTCGCGAAAGGTCACGGCCCGGTAGGCGTAACCGCAGTCGTCCGGGAGCCGTCCTCCTCTGTAATATAGCGACTTGGACGGGTAATTACTACATAAAGCGGGCCTGGCGTCGTGGCAAGAGCAGGTGTTGTCCCCGGCGAGCATGGCGCAGTCGAAGAGGAGAAGGCCGTCCTCGGCCCTGCCGATGGGCCGGAACCGGCCGTGCTCCGGGGCCTCGGCCACCAGCCGCTCGAACCGGGACATGCGGCGCAGCCAGCGGCCCCTGTCGCTGAGCAGGATGGAGCGGCAGCATTTGCCGCAGAGGTTGCAGCGGCCGACCACCTCCACGTCCCTGCGGAGGACGAAGGCGCGGAAACGGCGGAAAAGGCCTATGAGCGGGGGGAACTGAATCACGTCCATATCGAGAGCGCCCGGTCGGGCGTGGTTGAAATCCTGGTTTTTCCTCCGGCTCTTCTTGACCTGCTCACGCAATGTGCCTACTTGTGGGTCATTATGAACTGGGATTGGGAAAAACTACAAAAGCAACAACAGGGGCGTCCCGGCGGCAAGCCGCCGAGCTTCGACGACTTCCAGCAGCAGTTTGACAAGCTGAAGAAATTCAAGCTGCCCGGCTGGAAACTCGTCCTTCCGATCATTGTCCTCCTCTGGATTGCCAGCGGGTTCTACATCGTGGAACCCGACGAGGTCGGCGTGGTCAAGCAGTTCGGGCAATACAACCGCATCACCACGGCGGGTCCCAACTACCACATCCCGTATCCGGTGGAAAGCGTGCTCACCCCCAAGGTGACGCAGATTCGCCGCGTGGAATTCGGCTTCCGGTCCGTGGGCCGTCCGCTGACCCAGGCCTTCCAGCAGGGGGCCAGCCGCGAGGTCAAGGAGGAATCCCTGATGCTCACCGGCGACGAGAACATCGTCTCCGTTCAGTTTATCGTCCAGTACATGATAAAAGATGCAAAAAATTACCTGTTCAACGTCAACGACCCCGAACAGACCCTGGCCCATGCGGGCGAGGCGGCCATGCGCGAAGTCATCGGCAACGGCCGCATCGACGACGCTCTGACCACCGGCAAGCAGGAAATCCAGGTCCAGACCCGCGACCTGATGCAGCGCATCCTGGACAGCTACAACACCGGCCTTTCGGTGGTGGCCGTGCAGATGCAGAACGTGCATCCGCCGGACGAGGTCATCGAGGCGTTCAAGGACGTTGCCTCCGCCCGCGAGGACAAGAGCCGCTTCATCAACGAGGCCGAGGCCTACCAGCGCGACGTCCTGCCCAAGGCGCGCGGCGAGGCGGCCCACATCATCAACATCGCCCGTGCCTACAAGGAGACCAAGGTCCGCAAGGCCGAGGGCGACGCGGCCCGGTTCCTGTCCGTGCTGACCGAGTACAACAAGGCCAAGGACATCACCCGCGAGCGGCTGTACCTGGAGACCATGGAAGAAATCCTGTCCAACCCGGACGCGGAGAAGCTGATCATGTCGAGGGACGCCCTCAGGCAATCCGTTCCCTACCTGCCCCTGGACAAGCTGCCCCGGCAGCCCGAACCCAAGCCGGCGCAGTAAGGAGGACCGGACATGAAGAAAACCACCATCCTTCTCGGCGTCGGCATCGTGCTCGGCGCCCTGGTCCTGACCTCCGCGGCATTCACCGTGGACCAGACCCAACAGGCCATCGTCATTCAGCTCGGCCGCCCGGTGGGCGACAAGTCGCTCGGTCCCGGCCTGCACTTCAAGCTCCCCCTGGTCCAGAACGTGGTCTTTTTCGACGCGCGTATCCTGGACTTCGACGCCAAGCCCGAGGAGATCACCACCACGGACAAGAAGTACATGAACGTGGACTCATACACCAAGTGGCGCATCACCGATCCCCTGACCTTCTACACCAAGGTCCGCACCATCCAGGGCGCGCGCGCCCGGCTGGACGACATCGTCCGCTCCCAGCTGCGCGTGGCGCTGGGCCGCTACACCCTGATCGAGGTCGTTTCGCACAAGCGGCAGGAGATCATGGACGCGGTCACCCTGCGCTCCAAGGAGCTGCTCCAGCCCTACGGCATCGAGGTTCTGGACGTGCGCATCAAGCGCACGGACCTGCCCGCGGAGAACGCCCGCTCCATCTACGGCCGCATGAAGGCCGAGCGCGAGCGGCAGGCCAAGCAGTACCGTTCCGAAGGTCTGGAGGCCTCGGCCAAGATCAAGGCCACGGCCGACAAGGACCGGGCGGTCATCCTGGCCGACGCGGAAAAGCAGGCCGAGATCATCCGCGGCGAAGGCGACGGACAGGCCACGAAGGTCTATGCGGACGCCCTGAGCCGTTCCCCGGAATTCTACGAATTCACCCGCAGCCTGGATGCATACAAGCGCGGCTTCGAGAAAAACTCCCGGTTCATTATGACCCCGGAGAGCCCCTTCCTGAAACACCTGAAGTAATCCGCTATACGTTATTCGGATGAGGATGTGGTCACATGTAGACCACATCCTTTTCTTTTGCCAAAAATTTCCCTAAACGATATTATTGACATTATCGGGATATTCTCCCAAAGTCTCCGGGAGATTTTCCCGATTGCGGAATTGTCCTGGCGGAACCGAGCGTATTCGGTATAGGGGAACCTTTTCCCCATTGGAAAAAATATAATGGAAGGCATGCCGTATGGCCGTTATCCCGATCATAGGGGCGGCATACGCGCAGGCCCTCTGCACCCTTTCAAGGAGCAAACATGCCCAAGAAGAAACGGAGATGCGACGAGGCGCAGCTCAAGTGGTTCGAAGAAGCCCTTGAGCGTATCAAGAAGGCGACCGGGGCGCGCACCCAGGTCCAACTTGCCGAGGTACTGGACGTTCGTCAGTCGAGTATTTCCGACGCCAAGCGCCGTTGTTCGATCCCCGCTGACTGGTTTCTGAAACTCTACCGCAGCCACGGACTGGACCCGGACTGGCTGTCCGAAGGCGTCGAGCCGGTGTACATCAACGCCGACAAGGCCAAGGTGCCCGCCGATACCCTGCTCCGCGAGACCCCGGCCCCCTATGGCCGCATGAATTCCCGCGGCCGCGTGGTGCCCGTCTCCACCATGGCCGGCGCCGACAAGGACGCCGAGGAATGGGAGCCCAAGTCCATTGAAGAGCTGTCCGTGCCCGAGTCCTTCTGCCGTCCCAGGCTGCTGGTGGTGAAGGTCGATTCCGCGAGCATGGACCCGGTCATCACCCGCGGCGCCTTCGTGGGCATCGACCGCGACCAGACCGAACACCCCGACGGCGACCTGTGCGCGGTCCACTTCCCCCACCAGGGACTGACCATCCGCCGGGTCTTCCACCAGGGAGACAACTTCCTGCTCAAGGCCGACAACGGCCAGTACTCCGACCTGACCATCCCCGCCTCGGAGATGAACGCCCGCACCGTGGGCCGGGTCATCTGGGTGCTGCAGAACCTCGCCCCCATGTAGACCGGGGAGACACGAGTCACTTGAAGGGCCGTCCGGCAACGGGCGGCCCTTTTCCGTTCCCTCCCCGCCGGACCGGGGCCAAGGGCGAGAAACCTTGACTTGGGAGCCCAAGCGGCCCTACTCTCCCGGCCATGAGCACCAAGAAGACCTCCCCCGCTGCGGCACAGGCCAAGCCCCTCACCGCCCCCGACATCCAGGCCATGAAGGGCGGCGACAAGATCTGCTGCATGACCGCCTACGACTACCCGTCCGCGCTGATCTCGGACCAGGCGGGCGTGGACGTCGTCCTGGTGGGCGACTCCCTGGCCATGGTCGTGCTCGGCATGGAGGACACCCTGTCCGTGACCATGGACCAGATGGTCCACCATACCCTGGCCGCCAGCCGGGGCGTGAAGCGCGCCCTGCTGGTGGGCGACATGCCGTTCATGTCCTACGCCACCGTGGACCTGGCCCTGAAGAACGGGGGCAGGCTCATGGCCGAAGGCCGGGCCAAGGCGGTCAAGCTGGAGGGCGGCCTGCCCGTGGTCCCGCAGATCGAGGCCCTGACGGCAGCGGGCGTCCCGGTCATGGCCCACGTTGGGCTGACCCCGCAGCACGTGGCCAAATTCGGCGGGTTCAAGGCCCAGGGCAAGTCCGCGGACGCCGCCCGCGCGCTCATCGAGGATGCCCAGGCCGTCGAAGCCGCTGGCGCGTTCGCCGTGGTCCTGGAGGCCATCCCGGTGGAGGTCGCCGCACTGATCACCGACGCCCTGACCATCCCGACCATCGGCATCGGCGCGGGCAACGTGACCGACGGCCAGGTCCTGGTCTACCACGACGTGCTCGGCCTCTTCGACCGCTTCACCCCCAAGTTCGTGCGCCGCTTCGCCGAGCTGGGCGAGGCCTCCCGCGAGGCCATCGAGACCTACTGCGCCGAGGTCAGGCGCACCACCTTCCCCGGCGACAAGAACACCTTCTACATGCCCGAGGGCGAGGTCGCCCAGGTCCGCAAGATCAAGGTCAAAACCAAAAAGAAATAGACAGTATGGAACTGGACCTCTCCTGGCCGGTCCTGTGGAACGGCCTGTTCTGGCCGCTCATCAGGCTGACCTTCTTCATCTCCGTCGGCCTCCTGGTGGGCAACCTCATCGAGTCCCTGCAATGGACCCGCTACGCCGCCAAACTGGCCGATCCCCTGGCCCGCCGTGCGCGGCTCAAGGACGTATCCGCCGCCTCGTTCACCATGGCCTTCTTCTCCGGGATCACGGCCAACACCATGCTCTCCGAGGCCCATGAGAAGGATATCATCTCGGACCGCGAGCTGATCCTGTCCAACCTGTTCAACTCCCTGCCCACCTATTTCCTGCACCTGCCGACCATCTTCTTCATCGCCGCACCGTTCATCGGCGCGGCGGCTGCGACCTACGTCGGCCTGACCGCCTTCGCGGCCGTGATCCGGACCATGGCCATCGTCTTCGCGGGCAAGTTCCTGCTCCCGCCGCTGACCGAAGGGTGCCTCCCCTGCCGCCTGAAGGAAATGGAGGAGAAGCGCGACACCCGCTCGGCCCTCCTGAAGACCTGGAAGCGGTTCAAGAAACGGCTGCCCAAGGTGCTGTACCTGACCTGCCCCATCTACACCATGTTCTTCGTGCTCAAGCAGCTCGGCCTGTTCGCCTGGCTGGAGTCGTTCATGGCCGGCGGGGCGGGCCTGTTCACCTTTCTCCCGCCCGAGGCGCTGTCCATCGTGGCCTTCCACATGGCCGCCGAGTTCACCGCCGGGCTGGCCGTGGCCAGCGCGCTCATAGCGGACACGGCCCTGACCCAGACCCAGGTCATCCTGGCGCTCATGCTCGGCAACGTGCTCTCCTCGCCGGTGCGCGCGTTCCGCCACCAGTTCCCCTACTACGCGGGCATCTTCCGCCCGCGCATGGCCTTCAAGCTGATCCTCTACAACCAGCTCCTGCGCTGCCTGACCATCGCCCTGGTCGGCGCGGCCTATGCCCTGATCGCGGCCTGATCCTTCCCGGCGCCCGGATGAAAGGCGTACCTCGGCCCGCCCGACAACCCCTTCGCTTCACCCGTTTTTTTGTGCAGATGTGCACATCTGCTTGTGCAATACACATCACATTGCACAAATGTTGCGCCTGCAACAAACCCTTATCATGCTGAAATAATTTATTATGAATGTTTGGCACGCCCTATGCTTAAAGCAAGTCATGATTGATGCAGTTACTGTCACTCTCATCATCCTGGCCGTCGTTTTGTTACGGCGGTCCCTCCTCACCGACCCGGACGCCGCCCCCGGCGTCCGGGAAGAAGGTGGGGCGAATTTCGGCCTTACGGCCCGGGTCCCCGTTCCAGCCCGGACGACAACCCCCCATCCCGTCCGGAAAATGCGGAGCAGGTAGCCCGGCCATAGCGCACATACCATACCTCCCTTGAAAAGCAGTTTCTAACCTCAACCCCTCCTCAAAAGCAGACCTCTAACCCCAGAAAGGGCCGCAACCGCGGCCCTTTCGCCTTTCTGCGCCCTTCGGCATCCTCCTGCCGCCTTTCCTTGTCAGAAACCCGACGACCGCGTATAACAGGCGGGAATTGCCCCTCCAACTGAACCGGAAGAGAGGCGTATGAACGATTTCGACAGGGAACAGCCCGCGGGGGGAACCGCAGAAACCGACCCGCTCATCGGCCTTTCCGGCGAGGAGCGACTCGCCTACGCGGTTCACCGGGTCGAGGCCAAGCTCCTCGACTACGACGGGTACGACTTCTCCCGACGCCAGATCCTGGCCCTGAACATCTTCTTTGAGCTGGCCCAGGAGCTGCGCGGGCGCGAAATGTTCTACGCCATCTGCATGGCCATTCCCCGCGCGCTGTTCGGGCTGGAGTCCACCCTGTACATCCTGGAGGACGAGGAGACCTTCTCCCTGGCCGCCTGCTCCACCGGCAGGTGCGACCTGGCGTCGACCCGGCCCTGGGGCGAGGAGATGAACCAGCGGCTCACCGTCCAGGGCGAGGAGCTGTACATCCCCATCCCCGGCAACCCGGAATACGCGGACATGCTTGCCTTTGTGCCGCCCCACAACATCCTGGGCAGCTTCGTCATACGCCCCTGCGCCGACATGCCCGGCCACGCCCGCCTGTTTCTCGAGAAATACGTCAACCGCGTGGGCTACCAGCTCCATCACAGGATCATCCGCGCCCGCAACCGCGAGCACATCGCGTTCATCAAGTCCATGGTCCAGGACATCGGCCACAACGTCATCGTGCCCAACATGTACTTCAAGCTCTATTTCAACCGGCTCAAGCGCAAGATCGAGGAGCTGCACCTGACCACCGGCCGGGTGCTGGAGATGTTGCGCCAATGCGAGGGGGAGGATTACGTGCGCGAGGGCAACCGGCTGGCCGAGATCGCCGGGGGCATCGAGGCCCAGTACCAGGAGATATACAGCCACTACGAGTCCACCTCCATGTTCCTGGAGACCCTGCTTCGGCGGCGGCACTTCGAGGAGGGGCGGTACGTGCTGGACAAGCGCGACGTGAATCTGCGCACCACGGTCATCGACCCGGCGCTGGAACGGTTCCGGCTGCGCTTCGAGGAGCGCGGGATCGAGGTCGAGGTGGACGGGGAAGGCGACGAGGAGCAGGTCATCCGGGTCATCCTGGACCGGGGCCTGATCTCCCAGGTGCTGGAGAACCTGCTGTCCAACGCCCTGAAATACACCGAGAAGGTGGTCCGCGACGGGCGAAAGGGGCGGTTCGTGTTCTGCGGCTGGAAAATCCTGAACGACTACTTCGGACCCGGCAAGCCGGGCATCCGCATCTGGGTCACCTCATCGGGCAACCCGCTGGACCTCGACGACCCCATGGAGGTCTTCAAGCCCGGCTTCCGCGCGACCAACGTGGCCCGCGAGTCCGGCACCGGCCGCGGCCTCTACTTCGTCCGCCAGGTGGTGGAGCTGCACGGAGGCAAGGTCGGCTACTCCCACGCCGCCAACGGCAACGAATTCTACCTCGTGCTCCCCTACGAACACGCCTGATCGGCGGCCGCCCCGGCTATTCCCTTGCCGGGGGGAGTTCCTCCCGCGTCTCGGCGCGCTTGGCCAGGAGCCTGCGGTACCAGGAGAGGCACAGGCAGGTCATGGGCAGGGCGATGAGCAGGCCCAGGAACCCCAGGAGCCTGCCCCAAACGGACAGGGACAGAAGGATCAGCCACGGGGAGAGGCCCAGGCTCTCGCCCTGGATGCGGGGGACCAGGACCGCGTCCTGGATGACCTGGACCACGGCCATGACCGCCACGGCCAGGCCGATGCCCACCCACACGGACTCGCCCGCCTCCAGGGAGTCCAGCCCGGCCAGGAGCAGAACCGGCACCGCGCCCACCGCGCCCAGGTACGGGGCGATGTTCAGGATGCCGATGAGCATGCCCATGACCAGCCCGAGGGGCAGGCCGATGAGCACGAACCCAAAGGACATGAGCACCCCCACCAGCAGGCAGACGATGATCTGGCCCCGGAAATACAGCCCCATGGTCTTTTCGAACTCGGCCACGAAATCGGTCACGCCCTGGCGGTACTCGTCGGGCAGGTAGTCCTGCCAGCCCGCCTTGATGCGCCCGAAATCGGCCAGCAGGAAGATCACGTAGAGCAGGATGACGAACAGGCCGAACACCCCGGTCGCCGCGTTGATGGCTCCTACGGCCACGCCCCGGATGCCCGGCACCACGTTGCCCGCCACGGTCTTGACCGCATTGAGCGCGCCCTGGGCCGTGAACAGGTCGCGGACCTCGGGCGACTGCACGGTCTCGCGCACCCAGTTCCAGAGGTCGGGCGGCAGATGCGCCGCCACCTTGTCCGCCAGCTCGGTGTTCGAGACCATCCGCGACAGGACCTGGCCCATGTGCGAGAACTCGTTGACCATCATGGGAACGAGCAGGAGGATTACCCCGGCGCCGGCCAGGGTCACGAGCAGCATGGTCAGGAGCACGGCCACGCCCCGGCTGCGCACCAGCCGCTGGATGCGGCTGGTCAGGGGGTTGAGCAGGTAGGCCACCAGCAGCGCGGCCACGAACGGCACGAGCACGCCGGACAGGTAGCCCAGCAGCCAGACCATGCCCACGAAAAACCCTGCTCCCAGGACCATCCTGACCACGGAATCCAGGGTATACGGCTTGCCGCTCTCGAACATGCTCCCTCCAAAGGTTTCAAGGTTCCCCATTCCTTACGTGCATATCCCCCTTTTGTGAAGCCGCACAAAAAGGAACGCCTGTCGCCGGAGCGGCAGGCGTTCAAAAAGGTCGCAGGGGAGCGTGCGCTAGAGCACTTCGCGGGCGCGCATGCCCAGCAGGAAGAGGATGGCGTCCAGCCCCAGGGTGGAGATGGACTGCCGCGCGCCCTCCTTGACCTTGGGTTTGGCGTGGAAGGCGATGCCCAGCCCCGCAAGGTTGAGCATGGGCAGGTCGTTGGCCCCGTCGCCCACGGCGATGACCTGCTGCAACGAGATGGACTCCTGGTCCGCGATGGACTGGAGCAGCTCGGCCTTCTTCTCGGCGTCCACGATGTCGCCCAGGGCCTTGCCCGTGAGCTTGCCGTCCCTGATCTCCAGCTCGTTGGCGTAGACGTAGTCGATGCCGTACTTGCGCTTCAGGATGTCGCCGAAATAGGTGAACCCGCCGGACAGGATGGCGATCTTGTAGCCCACGTTCTTGAGGTTGGAGATGAGCTTTTCCGCGCCCTCGGACATGGGCAGCCGGGCGGCCACCTTCTTGAGCACTGACTCGTCCAGCCCTTCGAGCAGGGAGAGGCGCTTGCGCAGGGACTGCTTGAAGTCCAGCTCGCCGCGCATGGCCGCCTCGGTGATGGCCGCCACCTGGTCGCCCACGCCCGCCTCCTTGGCCAGCTCGTCGATGACCTCGGCCTGGATCAGGGTGGAGTCCATGTCGAAGGCCACCAGCCTGCGGTTGCGGCGGAAGATGTTGTCCTCCTGGAAGGCGATGTCGACCATCAGCTCCGAGGAGATCTGGAGGAAGCGGGAGCGGATCTCGGCCACGTCCGTGGGGGTGCCGCGCACGGTGAACTCCACGCAGCCGCGCGAGCACTCGTAGTCGTTGCAGTCGAGCGGCACGCGCCCGGACAGCCGGTGGATGGTCTCGATGTTCAGCCCGCAGTCCGAGACGACCTTGGTGATGGCCGCGATCTGGCCCGAGGAGACCGAACGGGCCAGCAGCGTGATGATGAACCGGGGCTTGTGCGCCTCGCCCACCCAGGAGGTGTAGTTCTCCTCGGCCAGGGGATGCAGCCGCATGGTCACGCCCAGCTCGTGGGCCTTGAAGAGCAGGTCCTTGAGCACGGGCTGGGAGTTGGCCGGAAGGCGGATGAGGATGCCGAGCGTCAGGAAGTTGTGGATGACCACCTGGCCGATGTCGAGGACGTCCACGTCGTAGCCCGCGAGCACGCCAGAGAGTTCGGAAGTCAGGCCGGGGCGGTCGCCGCCGGTCACGTGTACCAGTATGATCTTTTCCATGGATAACCCCCGTGAGAACTTGGGCGGACCTTCTCATATATTGGGGCGGCAGTAAACCGTGCGGGGGAGGGGGAATGCGGGCCGCGCCCGCCCCGCTTTTTTGGAGGGAGGAATCCGCCCGCGAGGCCCTGCGCCGCCTTCTGTCCCCCCGCCATGGCCGTTGTGGAATCCTTCGGGTTCCGCCTCGCCGAACAGCGGCAACCCACCCCGCGACAACAAAAAAAAGCCGCCCGAAAGCGGCCTTTTCCCGTCCCGCGGCACGGAATGCTACACGTAGTTCGGGTAGTCCGTGCACAGGAGGTGCAGGGGCGGCTCGTCCTCTTCGATTTCGGGGAAGCGGGCCTGGGGTTGGTGGAAGCGGTTGTCGGTGTTGTCGTCGTTGACCGACGAGACCTCGCCCACCAGGACCTTGCCCTTGCCGGGTTCGCCGTAGAAGCGGTGGTACATGCCCTGCTCCAGGAAGATGGATTCGCCCGGGGTGAGGACGACCTTGCCGCCGGGCTGGACGATGCGGGTGAAGCCGTCCACGGACACGGCCAGGGGTTCCGCGCCCAGCTCTTCGGACGGGGTGGAGCCGTACAGCTCGATGACCAGGTTGCCGCCGCCCCGGTTGATGATGTCCTCGGTCTTGGACCAGTGGAAATGCATGGGGCAGATCTGGTTCTCGCGGACGATCATGATCTTTTCCGCATATTTCTTGGGATGTCCGGCGGCCAGGTTGCCGTTGCGGATGGTGAACAGGATCAGCCCGCGCCGCTCGAAATCGCCCGCGCCGTAATCGGTCAGGTCCCAGCCGAGCTGGTTGGCCACCACCTCGGACCCGCCCTTGCCCTTCCACTGTTCGGGACCCCAGAAGGCCCAGGGCGGCAGGGCGAATTTGAAGGAACCGAAGAACTCCTTGGCGTCGCGGATGAGTGCGTTGATTTCGCTGCGTTTCATGCCACCCTTCTAGGTGAGCGGGTAGGACCCGTCAAGCGGTTCCGGCACCACCAAACCTGGACACCGGGACCGGTCCGGGGCAGACTGCGCCCATGACCGATAACCATCCCGCCATTCTGCCCTTCGAGGACCGCCACCGGGACGGCGTGACCGCCCTGTGGCGCGCCGTGTTCGGCTACCCCGCCGACTACAACGAGCCGGGGTTCGTCATCGACGCCAAGGTCGCCCGCGACCGCCTCTTCTGGGTGGCCGAAGCGGGCGGTGTGGAGTCGGGCCTGGTGGTCGGGACAATCATGGCCGGGTACGACGGCCACCGGGGCTGGATATACTCCCTGGCCGTGCACCCGGACCAGCGGGGCCGGAGGCTGGGAACCCGGCTGCTGGACCGCGCCCTGGCCGAGCTCAAGGCCCTGGGCTGCGTCAAGGTCAACCTCCAGATCCTGGAGTCCAACGAGACCGTGCGCCGTTTCTACGAGGCCAACGGCTTTACCGTGGAGCCGCGCCTCTCCATGGGCAGGCGGCTGGACTAGCCGGTTTCGCCCCGGCCCGTATTTCCCGGGCCAAAAAAAAGTGGCGCTCCACTGCCACCGGGTATATAGGAGAACCCTGCTCTGCTGTTTTGACCTGAAGCGGGGGGTCGTCCCTATGCACCCCCCGGAACGCGCGAGGAACATGAGATGGGACTGTTTTCCAGCAAGAATACCAAAGAAAATTCCGAGCTGAACGCCTTCCTGGGCGTCGGGACAGAATACCGGGGCAAGCTCGAGTTTGTCGGCACGGTCCGCATCGACGGGCGGTACGAGGGTGAAATCACCACCGACGGCAATCTGATCCTCGGCCGCAAGGCGTATATCGAAGGCGTGGTGCGCGTGGGGCAGTTGACCTCCTGCGGCGAGATCCGCGGCGACGTCCACGTCAAGGAAAAGGCCGTGTTCGAAAAAACGAGCGTCCTCAAGGGAAGCCTTGACACCCCGGTGCTTGTCGTGGAAAAGGGCGCCGTGGTCGAAGGGACCATCAACATGACCAGGGGCGAGGGCGTTGCCGCCAACCCCAAGGTCGTGTCCGCAAATTTCGGCGGCCAATCCAAGACGGCCGCCAGGGAACCCGAGGTCGCCAAGACCGGCTCCGACGACACCGGAGCGTAACGGAGGTACGACATGTTTGAACTGGTCATCGAAAACAAAGGCGCGGAATACGTCGCCTTCACCGCCGAGAAGAAGCGCGAGGTGGAGCTGGTCATGCAGTGCCACATTCGCTCTCTGACCGACGGCCTGGCCTACATCCGTGAGGCCAAACCCGAAAAAGAAAAGAAATAATCGGCCCGACCAAGCCGACGACAAAGGGCCGCTCCCAAACCGGAGCGGCCCTTTTGTTTTGCCCCTTCACAGCGGCACCCTCCCCCGCCATCAGGCCCGAAGGCCCTCTTCCTTCGCACGTTGTTCCGCCAAGCCGCAGAGAGCGAGCCCTGTTCTGGCCGCCTAGAAGCCGACCGCGAAGGGGCGGCGGCTCCGCTCCCGTGGCCCGGCGGCATCCCATAGAAGGGGCGTTCCCGTGGAGGCACGCACTCTACTTTTGATCGGATGGAGCCGTCCCGAGCGAATCGGATTCTCAGCGGCCAAACTTCGGGCGGGGATGTCCCCCCAGGGCCTTTTCTTTGGTTCTTTCTTTTGGCCCAACAAAAGAAAGAACCCCGCCGGGAGGGCTGTTCGAAACTTGGAGGAGCGCCAGCGACGGCTCTAAAAAAAGGACTAAGCCACTCTCCCCTCCACCATGGTCACCATCCTGTCCGCCCTCGCGGCGTACTCCCCGTCGTGCGTGACCATGACGATGGACAACCCATCCCCCTTCAAATCCCCCAGCAACTCCATGATCGACTCGCCGGTCGCCTTGTCCAGGTTGCCGGTGGGCTCGTCCGCGAACAACAGCGCGGACTCCTTGACCAGGGCGCGGGCGATGGCCACCCGCTGCTGCTCGCCGCCGGACAGGTGGCCGGGCAGCTTGTCGCCCTTGCCGGACAGCCCCACCCGCTCCAGGCAGGCGTCGGCCCGCTTGCGCTGCTCGGCGGTCACGGGCCGCACGCCCTGCATGTAGGGCAGGAGCACGTTCTCGCGCGCCGAGAGATACGGCAGCAGGTGATGGAACTGGAAGATCACGGCGAAGTCCCGGCTCCTGAGCTCGTTGAGCCGGGCGCGGGAGAAGTTGGTGACGTCCTCGCCACGGTAGAGCAGCTCGCCCCCGTCCGGGGCCAGGAGCGTGGACAGGATGTTCAGGAAGGTGGTCTTGCCGGACCCGGAACGGCCCACGATGGACACGAACTCGCCCGGCTCCACGGTCAGGTCGGCCCCGCACAGGACGCGGGACTCCAACCCTTCGGACCGGAAGGTCTTGGTGATGTTTCTGGCTTCGAACATGATCACTCCTACAGGGATATGAGGGCTTCGGACGGTTCCACGGACGCGGCCTTCCAGGCCGGGAAGAACGCGGACAGCACGGACACGGCCACGATGAGCAGCCCGGTCAGGGCCATGTGGCCAGGGTTGAAGACGAGCGTCGCGTCCTTGGCCATGTCGAGCAGGGCCAGGACCTTGAGGCTCAGGCCGTAGCCCGCCGCATACCCCGCCGCACCCGCCACCAGGCCGATGACCACGGCCTCGAAGCAGAAGATGGCGAACACGCCCGATCTGGCAAAACCGAGGGAACGCATCAGGCCGATCTCCTTGATCCGCTCGTTGACCGAGGCGAGCATGGTCACGCCGACCATGCAGCAGGCGATGAACAGGATGACCAGGGACACGGTCAGGATGAGGTCCTTGACGAAGTTCACCGAGTACATGCGCTGCTTGACGATGGACTGCAGCGCCTGGATGTCCGTGCCGGGCAGCGCCTTTTGCAGCTCGGCCACGATCTCGTCGATGGGGCAGCCCGCGCACAGGGCCGCGACCTCCACGAAGCTGACCCGGCCCGGCGAACCGAAGTGCGCCTGGGCGAAGTCCATGGACGCGAAGATCACCGAGTCGTCGTCCGAGCCGGTGGGCATGAGCACGCCCGCCACGCGCACGGGTACGTCGTTCAGGGTCAGGTCCGAGCCGGGGACCAGCCCCAGGTTGGCGGCGGCCTTGGCCCCGACCAGCACGCCGTTTTCGGCTTCCGGGAAAGCGCCGTTCACGGCCCAGTAGCCCTTGAGGATCTTCTCCCGGTCCCAGCGCACGCCGACCACGCCCACGGCGGTGTCGCCCGCCTTGGCCATGGCCACCAGCTTGGGCGCGACCACGGCGATGCGCTCCCGAAGCTCGATCCCCGCGACCCGCTCGGCCACCAGGGTTTCGTCCAGGTCGTGCACGCCGAGCGCCATGTCCCCCATGGCGAAGCCGCCGTAGCTCACGGTCAGCTTTTCGCTTTGGGGCATGATCAGGATGTTCGCGCCGTAGGCGGTGAGCTTCTTCTCAAGGGAGTCGCCCACCACGCTGGAGACGTAGTTCAGGGACACGATGGAGGTCACGCCCAGGGTGAAGACCAGCAGCAGGAGCAGGGTCTTGACCCATTTCCGGCGGATGTTCCTGAGCGGAATGGTCAGGATGTTCATGTTAGAAGTACCCGGCCCCGGCACTGATGTCGGCGGCCGGGATGACCACGCTCTCGCCGCTCACGGTGCGGGCCAGGGGCGAAGGATTGCAGCCGCCGCGGACCTCATTGATGCGCGAGGAGTGGAACTTCTGGCCGCAATTGTTGCAGACCATGAACTCGCCGTCCTGGGAATACCCCTTTTTCTCCAGATAGCAGACGTCGCAGGCGTCGAAGGCCGCGCGGATCACGCCGTCGCTGCTCTTGAGCACAAAGAATTTCACGTCCTTGCCGTTGGCATCAAAGGAATAGTAATGCGCCGCGCCGTCCGACACGGCCGCCACCGGCAGGGTCACGCTCCCGTTCACCGCCTCGACCTTCTCAGGCCCGCCGAAACCCCAAAACGCCTTGCCCTCGGCAGCAAAACCCAGGGCGAACAACATCACGATCACGCCGACGTATTTCAGTCCGTTCATAATTTCCTCCGTCCCAATTCCAGACTTCTGTGGTATGAAAATAGTGCAAGCTCTCGCTGAAAACAGTTACTAAACCATTCTACTATGCAGACACCATACCAAACACGAACTCATATCTTTCCGACAACTTGCCGCCAAACCAACGCCGCAAACCGGTGCACCACTCCGCACCCTTGCACAAGTCTGTGCAATTTACAGCACACATACCGACACGCCTCCGGCGGGCAGGGAGAAGGGGGGGAAACCTTTTGCAAAAGGTTTCCCCCTGGCCCCCCATCCCCTTTCCAAGACTCATTGTCGCCGCCTTTGGCGGAGCAGGACAACGGACGGGCTGCTCTCTGGAGCGGTTTTTGGCCACCCGCAAACGGCATACCCAAGCCCCGTCCAAAGGCTCCCCCTGGAGCACTTTGGGGCGAAGCCGTACCGAGCGGAGCGGAGCGGATTCTTGGCGGCAAAACTCGGGGGGGGGGGGATACCCGCCAAAGCACTTTTCTTTGGTTCTTTCTTTTTTGCTTTGGAAAAAAAAGAACCCCGCCGGGAGGGCTCCCCAAAAAACATGAAGGAGCGACAACGTCGACTCTCATGACGGACAACAACTCCCGCGCGACATCGTGCACCACCTCTCCCGCATCACGCAAAAAAAAGGCCGCCCCAAGGGGCGGCCTTCCGTATCGCTTCCAACAAGGGAACCGATTCTACTTTCCGAACGGACACTTCGGGAACGAACACGTCTTGCAATTCATGCAGAACCCGCCCTCTCCGAGCCGCGCCAGATCCTTCCGGCTCAACTGCTGTCCGGCCAGGATCCTCGGCAGCACCACGTCGAACGCCGTGGTCTTGTAGAACAACGCACAGGCCGGAACCCCGATGATGTCGGCCTGCTTCAGCTTGCCCACCAGCGTCATGGTGCCGGGCAGCATGGGCACGCCGTAGAGGTCGCCGTGCAGCCCGGCGTCCACCAGGGCCGCACGGGTCACGTCGTCCGGGTCCACGGACATGCCGGCGGTGGTCACCACCAGGTCGCAGCCGCCTTCGAGCATCGCCTTGGCCGCCTTGGTGATGGCCTCGCGGTCGTCGGGCACGATGTCGGTCATGTGCACCTCGGAGCCGAGGTTGATGACCTTGGACGAGACGATGGGGATGAACTTGTCCTCGATGAGGCCCTGGAACACTTCGGTGCCGGTGACCAGGATGCCGACCTTGGCCGTCCGCAGGGGCAGGACGGACAGCACAGGCCCTTCGCCAAGGGCGGTCAGGGCGCGGCTGAACCGGTCGCGGGAGATGTACAGTGGGATGGCGCGGGTGCCGGCCACGCCCTTGCCCTCGGGCATGACGGACCCGTCGTGGCGGGTGGCGAGCATGACGTCCGGGGACAGGTTGAACCGGGTCAGGGCGTCCAGGTCGATGGACAGCATGCCGGGATACTCGGCGAAGAAGTTGATCTTGCCCTCTTCCGGGTTCGGGTCGTAGGTGATGCCCGGCCCGGCCATGCGCTTGGCGAACGCCTTGACCGCGTCGTTCTCGTGCACCCACTCGTCGCCCGGCAGGGCCTCGCCGTCAAAGACGTTGAACTTGCCGATGCGCTGCAACCGGCAGACGTCGCCCACGTCCAGGACGTCGCCGGCGCGGGCGATGGGGCCCTTGGATTCGCCCGGCTCGATGCCGGTCATGTCGTGGACGACCTGCTTGCCCACGGCCTGCTCCACCGGGACCACCCGAAGTTCCGGCCCGTCGGGGGCGTCGTCGGCGCAGGCCACGTTCTCCATGGCCACGTAGGGGTCCTCGCCCTGGCAGCCGCGGCAGATGGAGCCGTCCGAGCCGGGATACGCCTCGCCACAGACCGGACAGACGTCGATGGTGGTCATGTGGCCGTGGCCCAGGTATTTCTTGGAAATGGTCACGGGCCGGATGGAGCAGATGGTGTCCCCCGCCTCCTCGATCTCGGCGAACAGCTTGTCGGTGTCCTGTTCCGCCTTGGGCTTCTCCTTCATGAACCAGCCCCGGATCTCCGGCCACTTGTCGAGCTTCTTCCGATCAATGGCCACGCGCACGCCAACACCCGTGAACTTGTCGTACAGGGACACGGCGTACCGGCCCAGCAGCTTGACCTTCATCCAGTTGTTGCCCGTGGAGCAGAGGGTCAGGAGCTGGACCGCGTCGGGCAGACACTTGCCGGACTCGACCATGGCCTCGAACAGGGTGCCTTCGGGCAACCGGGCCTTGGCCGCTTCCACCATGTATCCGCCGATGAGCAATCCCGGAGCGGGATACCCGTGAAATTCCTTGGCCTTCTGCTTGAACTCTTCAAAGGTGTACTGACCGATGTTCATGTTTGCCTCACTGTTCGCGTTCGCGGGCGGCATGACCGATGCCGTCTTTTCCCCGATTATGACCATAAAAATGGAAACGCACTATGCCACGGCCATTCCACCAGCGCAATAAACCGGTATTATGTACGATTCGGCACAATGTGCCATGGCTGCATCATTCCCGAGGCGGGACGAACTCGCGCACGCCCAGTATGGCGCCCGAGGGGTCGGCGAACACGGCGGTGCGGTTGGGACGGGACGCGGGATCGGGCCGAAGCAACACGGTGCCGCCGTTCTCCTCCACCCGTTGCACCGTGCCTTCGATGTCCGACACGGCCACCTGGGGTATCCACAGCGCGGCGGGCAGGGACGCGAGGGGCGCGGTGAGGCCGCCGCGCGGCTTGCCCTCGGCCAGGAGCATGACGTAGGTCCCCTGCTTCAGCCTGACGGCGGCGAGCTGATAGCCGAGCAGCCCGGCGTAGAATTTTGCGCCAGCTTCCACGTCCGGGGTCCACAGCTCCGCGCCGAGGAAGAGGCCGTCTCCCGGCCCCTCGTCGCGCGGGTCGCCCACCGGGGAATGGAGCAACGCCATGCGCGCGGATTGCGGGTCGCGGATGGTGGCCATGCGGCCACGATAGGGTTTGTCCGTCGGCGCGGCGACCACGCGCCCGCCCTGTTTCACGGCGCGCGCTGCCGCGCCGTCCACGTCCGGGACCGAGGCGCAGGCAACCCAGCCCGCGGCCGGACCGGCCTCGGTCAGCTCGAAGACGCTGCCGATGAGCCGCCCCTTGTGGAAGATGGTCTTGACCTTGGAGGAACCCGGGTCCGTGCGCTCCATCCCCCAGTCCAGGACCGCGTCATAAAACCGGGCCACGCCGTCGATGTCCGGGACATGGAGGTCGTACCAGACGAACTTGCCGGTGTAGGACAGGCCGCCCGCGTCAGGGGTGACGGGCGGAAGGTTGATCTTCGAAGAGCAGCCGAAGAGGAGACCCGCCAGGAGCGCGGCCGCCAGGAGCGCATGAACGGGGAGAAGATGGACGCCGGGGGAGCGTGTCATGGTCTTGCCTGCCTGTTGTTCTGTGGCCGTTTGATGCCGTTTGACCGCCGGTAGCAACCTAGCACAGGCCCGGGGAAAAAGTGAACCCCGCGTTGTCGCACGACCCAAAAAAGGGGCCGCCCCGTTTCCGGGGCGGCCCTGATTCAGCCTATCTGCCTAGCGAGGTGACGTTACGTGGCCAGGCTGTGCCGATTTCACGCCTCGGCAAGGCTTATTCGGCTTCAGGAGCGCACTCGCAGGTGTCCTCGGAAGAACAGCCGCAAGGCAGGGTCTGGGAATGCCCGACCTCTTCCTTGACTTCGGTGGCAATCTTGAAGAGCACGGTCACGACCAGCGCGCCGACGGCGTAGACCATCATGGAGACCATCAGCTCCTTGAGCGTGGGCCAGTAGGTGGTCACGGTCTCGAACGGCGTGGGGTTGAAACCGCCGATGAGCAGTCCGAGGCCCTTGTCGATCCAGGTCGCGATGATCAGGATGCCAAGGGTCCAGGGCAGCAGCTTGTAGTTGTTGCGGAAGCGCGGGGTCACCAGCAGGGTGATGGCGATCGCGGCAAAGGCGATGAAGACCCACATCAGGGTGACCAGGCCCGGGGTGGCATGCGAGAACAGGTACACGATCGGATGCATGTGGCCCGGGATGTTGGAGTAGAAGGAGGTGAAGATCTCGAGCGCGAAGAAGAACATGTTCACGCACATGGCGTAAGCGATGATCTTGACGAGGGTCTTCACGGCGTTCTTGGCCATCTTGAAGGTGGTGAACTTCTCGGTGAGCATCATCACGAGCAGCAGGATGGCGGGTCCGGAGCAGAACGCGGAGGCCAGGAAGCGGGCGGCCAGGATGGCGGTGAGCCAGTAGTGGCGGCCGGGCAATCCCTGGTACAGGAACGCGGTCACGGTGTGGATGGAGAACGCCCAGATGATCGAAGTGTAGATGAACGGCTTCAGCCACTTCGGGTGAGGCAGGTGCTGGCGGTCCGCCTGCAGGCAGGTCCAGCCCACGAGCAGGTTGAGGAACAGGTAGCCGTTGAGCACGATCATATCCCAGAACAGGATGGAGTTCGGGGTGGGATGGAAGATCATGTTCATCATGCGGGTGGGCTGCCCGATGTCCACGACGATGAACAGCAGGCACATGATGCACGCCGCGATGGCCATGAACTCACCGAAGATGACCATGTGCTTGTTGGTCTTGTAGGAGTGGAAGTAGTTGGGCAGCACGATCATGACGCCGGAGGCGGCCAGGCCGACCAGGTAGGTGAACTGGGAGATGTAGAATCCCCAGGACACGTCGCGGCTCATGCCCGTGATCTTCAGGCCGTTCATCCACTGGTCGATCAGCGCGGTGGAGCCGATGCCGATGACCACCAGGAGGAACGCAATCCAGCCGTAGTATCTCTTGGAACCTTTCAGAGCTAATTCAAGCATTCCGATTCCTCCTAAATGATGTAGTAAACACTGGGCTCAGTGCCTGCCGAGGGTTTACGACGAATGGTGAACTTCTCGCGAAGCACCTTGCGGACTTCGGAATCCGGGTCCTTCAGGTCGCCGAAGAACATGGCGCCTTCGGAGGCTTCGACGCAGGCGGGCTGTTGGCCCACGGCGAGGCGCTCGACGCAGAAGTTGCACTTTTCGACCACGCCGCGCATGCGGGTGGGGAACTCGGGATTCAGCTTGGTCACGTCCAGCCCGAGCCGGGGTTCGCCCCAGTTGAAGGACCGCGAGCCGTAGGGACAACCGGCCATGCAGTAGCGGCAGCCGATGCAGCGGTGGTAGTCCATGGCCACGATGCCGTCCGGGCGCTGGAAGGTCGCCTTGGTGGGGCAGACGCGCACGCACGGGGGATTTTCACAGTGGTTGCACAAGAGCGGGAACACGCGGTGATGGACCTCTTCGGCCAGGTGCGGGTTCTCCTGCTCCGGGAAGGAGTGACCGTAGGTGTCGTGCCACAGCCACTTCACTTCCTTCTTGCCCTCGATCTTGGGGACGTTGTGGATGTGGTGGCAGACGGCGGCGAGCTTGTCGATCTCTTCCGCGGTGTGCAGCTTGGTGGTGTCGATGACCATGGCCCAGTGCTTGGCGTGCACGGCCTTGGGATTGACGGAAACCGGGGAATGGCCGCCGCTCGAGGCCAGGGCCTTGGGGGCCACGGCCAGGCCGGCAGCAGCGATTCCGGCAAGCTTGATGAAGGCTCTTCTGTTGTTCTTCATTATTTCAAACCCTCCGGCTGAACGTGGCAATCCCAGCAGTAGGGGGAGACACCGGCGTCGTTATGACACTTGTCGCAGAAGTCCGCCTTGCTGGTGTGGCACTTCATGCAGGTGTTCTGCAGGGAGATGACGAACTCTTTGCCCTTGTGGTTGGTGTAGATCCGCTTGCCGTCGCGCAGGGCCCAGTCGCGCCAGTCGTTCAGGAGCTGCATGTGCTCGGTGCGCATGAACTCCTTCGACTCGATGCATTCCTTCTCGTTGGCCGGCATCTTGAGCTCGGGCTCTTTGTACTGGTGCGTGACGGTCTTGCCCCAGACGAACGGAGCGCAGAGCGCGCCGATGAATATGGCGAGACCCACAATGATCGGGAAACCGTTTTGCATTTTCATTTACGCATCCTCCATGTTCGGGGGCGTCCAATCGTCGTCTTCGTCCTCGAACCCGGGGAGGGGTTCCTGGCGCATGTCCATGGTCCGGACCTCGCCCTCTTCGAGGACAAGGGCGTTCGCCACCAGCTCGTGGGTGCCGGAGATGGCCACGCCGGGGGCCCAGTAGTCGGCAAGCGGGATCAGGGTCGCGCGGTCGATGGCGCAGATGCAGGCCATGAGGTTGACCCCGTGCTTCTCCTGGACGTACCTGAGCGCGTTGCCGCGGGGCAGGCCGCCGCGGAGACGGATCTCCATGATCTCGTCGGTGTTCAGGCCGGAACCGCCGGCGCAGCAGAAGGTCTGCTCGCGGATGGTCGCCGGAGGCATCTCGAAGAAGTTGTTGCACACGTGCTTCAGGACGTAACGCGGCTCTTCCAGCAGACCCATGCCCCGCGCGGGGTTGCAGGAGTCATGGAAGGTGACGCGCAGATGGTCGTTGCGGCTGGGATCCAGCTTCAGCTTGTTGTGCTTGATGAGGTCGGCGGTGAACTCGGTGATGTGCAGCATCTTGGTGGCCGCGGCGGTGTCGAACACGGTGCCGGTGATCGGGGACTTCGGGGTGGTCATGCCGGACCACTGGTTGTCGCCGTTCATGGTGTCCATGTACTGGTGGATGACGCGCCACATGTGGCCGCACTCGCCGCCCAGGATCCACTTGCAGCCCAGCCGCTCGGCCTCGGCGTACATCTTGGCGTTCAGCTTCTTCATGGACTCGTTGTTGGTGAACGAGCCGAAGTTGCCGCCCTCGGAGGCGTAGGTGGACAGGGTGTAGTCCAGGTCGAGGTAATCGAACAGGAGCAGGTAGCCCATGAAGGTGTAGATGCCGGGATCGGCGAACACGTCGCCGGACGGCGTGATGAACAGGATCTCGTGGCCCTTCTCGTTCAGCGGGGCCTTGACCCTGCGGCCGGTGACCTCTTCGATGTCGTCGACCATGAAGTCGACGATATCCTTGAAGGCGTGGGGCTGGATGCCGAGGTGGTTGCCGGTGATGTTGCAGTTGGAGACCGGCTCCATGATCCAGTTGGTGTTCAGGCCGACCAGGTGCATCAGCTCTCTGGCCATCATGGTCATTTCAGCGGTGTCGATGCCGTAGGGGCAGAACAGGGAACAGCGGCGGCACTGGGTGCACTGGTAGAAGTAGATGAACCACTCCTTCAGGACGTTCTCTTCCATGACCCGCGAGCCGGTCAGCTTGGACAGGATCTTGCCGGCCAGGGTGAACTCGCCGCGATACACGGAGCGCATCAGCTCGGCGCGCAGGACGGGCATGTTCTTGGGATCGCCGGAGCCGATGAAGTAGTGGCACTTGTCGGCGCAGGCGCCGCAGCGCACGCAGATGTCCATGAACAGCTGGAGGGAGCGGAACTTCTTGAGCCGCTCGCGGAAGCCGTTGACCACGGTCTCCTTCCAGTTGGCGGGAAGCTTCCAGTCCTCTTCGGACGGCACCCATTCGCGGGGGGTTCCCCACAGGCCGGGCAGCTTCTTGTCCATGTACGCGATCTTCTCGGGCTTGGCGGGGTAGCACCAATGGCCGGGCGAGAAGTCCACCGGGGTTTCCATCCACCCGGTGAGCGGCGGATTGTAGTCTATGCTCTTGAAGAGCTCATCTGCTTTGGGGATGTCGGACATATTCTTATCTCCTCGGATAAAGAAAGTATCACCAGTTGGTGAACCCTGGGCCTAGGCCTTGTCTTTGGGGATGCCGTTCTCGGGGTTGTCGAGGGGCAGTCCCGCCTCGGCCATGGGCACGCCGAATTCCTTTTCGTAGTCGGCGTAGGCATGGGCCTTGATGTTGGGATCGTTCCAGGGGTTCACGTGGTGCTTGGCGCGCGAGTCGTTCGGCAGATTGCGGGTCGGGGACAGGAAGACGCCCGGCATGTGCATGAGTTTGCTGAACGGGAAGTACACCATGAGCGTGCTGACCAGGAAGACGTGCACGAAGAAGGAAACGGAGATGGTCTCGGGGACGACGTAGTGGAACGTCACGAGGCCCATGGTCAGTTCCTTGATGGCGATGATGTCCACCTTGGCGTAGTAGCGCATGTAGATGCCCGACAGGGCGATGGCCAGGATCAGGAACAGCGGGAAATAGTCGGAGACGTAGCTGATGTAGTTGATCCTGGGGAGAACGAGCCTGCGGCCCAGAAGCAGGAGCACGCCGACCACCAGGCCGACGTCGGCCAGGTACATGACCGGGGCGCCGATCTGCAGGAGGCCGTCAACGAACTCCAGCCCCTTCACGAAGAACGGGATGGGCTCCAGGAACAGCCGCAGGTGCCGCAGGGCGATGATGAAAAAGGAGTAGTGGAACGTGATGGCGAAGAGCCACAGCCACTTGCTCGATTTGTAGGCGACTACGGGGTAGTCCTTGCCTTCGTACAGGGACACCGCGGTGTTCCTGAACAGGGACCGGAACGCGAAGACTTCCAGCACCATGCGGAAGAAGGTCTGGGCCCCGGTCTGGGGACAGTCCAGCTTGTTCTGTTTGAAAAGCTGGGGATCGAAGGATTGAAACTGTCCGCCGGTTGTGGGGATGCGGAACGGCACGGCGCTCCGGCCCCAGGTGATGACTTTGTACACAAAGCCGACGACGAAGATGATGAACGCCGTTGTCGGGATGCAGACACCGAAGAAAGTCCTCAGGTGTGCCGCATCAACCCCGAACAACGGGATCAACACCAGGAGAAAGACGAACAGAAGTGAGTAAAGAGCATTCATCTACCGTCACCTCGCTTGAAGGTTGGACCGCCGGAATTGCCGGCGGCCTGCCACTTTCGGAACGGCGGGAATCGGTCGATGCAGGACGGGAACATGTGTGGAAACAGACCCGCGCGACCATTCGCGCGGACCTCACCCCTCATCACAGCAAACCCGGCACCTCACACCACGTGCCAACCCCGCGGGCGTTCCTAATCGGCCGAATTGTCGGCCGTAACGTCCACGATCATCCGGGCCTTGCGGAGCAGGTTGTGCTGCGAACGCTTGACCTCCTCCACCCGGAACCGGAATACCTCTTCGCGACTTTTCGTGTAGATGTCGAACGACATCATGGCCAGGTTGTCCACCTTGGCCTCGAACCTCAAGAGGTCCTCCAGGGTCCCGTCCTTCTTCATGTCCTTGAAAAACTCGTCGCGCAGGAGCTTTTTCAGAAGGAAGACGAAACTGATGGCCTGGGACGGCGAGAAGTCCTGCACCGCCCTGATCCGGATGAGCCGGTCCAGGGAGGCGGCGATGACGTCCGCGTCCCGCCACTCGATCAACTGGCCGAACAGATCCCCGGTAGCCTCGTGAATGGCTGCCCCCACGGGGTTCTGGAAACGGTCTTTCTGCCGGGCCCAGACCTTCTGGGTTTCCTTGGGGTAGGTCTGGAGGACCAGATCCGCCCACTTCTCCGACAGCTCCGTCCGGCGCTCGGCCAGCTTGTTTTCAAAAGTCATTATATAACCCGCAACAATCCGGAAATCCGGCCTCGCCCAACCCCTTCCAGAGGGGAAGGCTCGCCGTTTCACGGACTGGCTTTTGATAAATTGTGAAAAGCGTCACTTAAAACTCAGAACCATATTCCAAACACCTTGGAAAACGTCAAGGTTTTTTCATGGAAAAACCGCCTAATGATAAGGGTTATCAGGGGTTCGAGGCGGGTTGTCCGCCGCGATCAGATTCGCGGTTTTCAGCCCTTTACCACCCGGTTGCGGCCCATGCGCTTGGCCCTGTAGAGCGCCTCGTCCGCCCGGTTGAGGACCTCCTCCATGTCCCGGTCCGAGGCCCGGACCTGGGTCACGCCCAGGGAGACCGTGAAGGAGATGACCGCCTCGTCCACCCGGACCGACAGGGCGGCGAACGCCGCGCGCAGCCGCTCGGCCACCTCCAGCCCTTCCTCCAGCCCGGTCTGGGGCAGGAGCGCGGCGAATTCCTCGCCCCCCAGCCTGCCGAAGACGTCGTTGACGCGCAGGGCCGTCCGGGCCGTCTCCGAAAAGACCTTGAGGACCACGTCCCCCGCGTGATGGCCGTAGGTGTCGTTGATGGACTTGAAATAGTCGATGTCGAGCATGATCACGCTCAGCGGGTTGTCGTACCGCTTGGCCCTGGCCACCTCGTGGGCGGCCTGGGAGAAGAACTGGTGCCGGTTGTTGGCCCCGGTCAGGGCGTCGGTGGTGGCCAGCCGCTTCATGTCCTGCTCCAGCCGGATGCGCTGGGTCACGTCGTGGATGACCGAATACAGCCGCTGGACCCCCTGGACCATGATCGGCCCGGAGTAGACCTCGACGTCGCGGACCTCGCCCCCGGCCAGCAGGTGCTTGACCACGAAATAGGTCCGCCCCTCGTCCATGGACCGGCGCATCTCCTCGAACATCTCGTCCCGCGACAGCCCGTTAATCTGGCTCATGCTCATGGTCCGCATGACCTCCACGGGATACCCGTAGAAGTCGCTGGCCGCGGGGTTGGCGTCGATGATGCCCTCGGTTTTGGGGTCGGTCAGGAGCATGATGGCGTGGTTGTTTTCAAAGAACGCCCGGTACTGCTTCTCGCGCTCGCGCAGGACCTTCTCGGCCTCGATGCGCCTGGTGATGTCGCGGAAGGTCCCCTCCATGGCCACGGGCTCGCCGCGATGGTTCCGGACCAGGTGGGCGTTGGCCTCGATGACGATGGTGGTCCCGTCCTTGCGCAGGGCGTTCATCTGGCGGCTGCGGATGGTCCCTTCGGCCTCCAGCGTCTTGCGGAACCCGCCCCGCTCCTCCGCTATCCGGTACAGGGAGTCTATGGAGCGGCCGACCAGCTCCCCGGCCTCGTACTGCAGAATGCGGCAGGTGGCCGGGTTGACCATCATGATCGTCCCCTCCAGGTCGGTGACCATGTACCCTTCCTCGATGGACTCGAAGATGCGCCGGAACTTCTCCTCGCTGCGGCGCAGCTCGGCCTCGGCGTGCTTGCGGTCCGAAATGTCGCGGATGACGTTGACCACCCCCAGGGTGGTGCCGTCGTCGCCGTCGATGATCGACACGGAGTGGTCGGCCGGAAAGATGACCCCGGAACGCCGCTTCAGGGGCAGCTCGAACACGGCCCGCTCGCCCGCCTCGAAGGCGGACCGGGCACGGGCCAGAAAATCGTCGTAGTGGGCGGGATTGACGTGCAGGTCGCCCACGGGCAGCCCGTCCAGCTCCTCGTTGGTCATGCCGAACATGGTCTCGGCCGCCGGGTTGGCGTCCAGGATCTTCATGTCCGGGGTGAGGATAAGGACCGCCTCGCCCAGGGCCACGAAGGTGTTGCGCAGCCACAGCTCCTTCTCGGCCAGGGCCTCCTCGATGGCGCGCCGCTCGGTGACGTCGGTCCCGGACAGGAGCAGCCCCACGGGCAGGCCGCCCTCGTTGGTCAGCAGCTTGCCCTGCCACTGCACCAGCCGGTGCTCGCCCTCCCGGGTGGTCACGTAGTGGAACCGCTCGTCCTCGTCCTCCAGCTGGCCCGAAAAGATCATGTACAGGCAATCCCGGACTTCGTCGCGCTGTTCGTCCGGGACCAGGGCGTCCACCCAGTCCCTGTCCAGCAGCGCCCGCTCCTCGTACCCCAGCACGCGGCAGGCGGTGCGGTTGACCATGGTCACCCGTCCGGCGGCGTCCAGGGCGAAGACCATGGAGCCGACCACGTCCAGGTAGTGGGCCACCCGGTTGCGCTCCTCGGCCAGCTGGCGCTCGCCTTCCACGCGCTCGGTGATGTCGTCCAGGACCACGGCGAATCCGTCGTGACGGTCGGAAAAATCGGAAGTCCGGGACACGGACACGTTGTAGTGCCGCTCCCCGTGCTTCTGTGACACGGCCACGCCCATGCGGCACGCCTCGGCCTCGGACGACTCCTGCCGGTGGTCCTCCAGGGGCGCGGCCAGCCAGGGGGCCAGCTCCGCCAGCGGCACGGGAACGTGCGTCCCCTCGGCCCAGGCGTCCATGCGATCGCCCTCGACCAGGGCCACGGCGGCCGGGTTCATGACCTCCACCTCGAAGTCGGCGTTGAGCAGCAGGACCGGGGTCCGAAGGCTCATGAACAGGGTCTGCATCCGCGCCTGGCGGGTCTCCGGGGGCGGGCATTCCGCGGTCTCGCAGTCGGCCAGCTCAAGGCACAGGGATTCCCAGAACGCGACGGGATCGTCGCCCTCCCGGAAGAGGGCGGCGTGCTGCCTGACGCGCTGGCGGACCTGCTCTTCGCAGGCGGCTGGAGGGGTTTTCGAACGTTTCATCCTCAGTCCGGGATGCTTGGGATTACTGCTTCCCGGAAGGCATACCAGAAACGGCCGCGCCAGGGTAGAAAAAACCTGGCCGCCACATCGGCGAAAAGGAACGAGGCACAAAAAAAGGCCCGCCGTTGGGCGGGCCTTCGGGGCTAATCCATATTGTCGGCGTCCGGGGCGTCCGCACCCTCCGGGGCGTCGGGCAGCTCCTCCCGGTCCTCTCCGTCCTCGTCGTCGAGCCGGGCCGGGGCCGCAGGCTCCTCCATGTATCGGGCGAAGACCAGGAACCCGGTGTGGGCCACCATGCGGTCGTCCGGGCGCAGCCGGTCGGCCACGGGCTTCCAGCGCCGGACCAGGATTTCCAGGACCTCCAGGTCGGCGAAGGGACCGTCCTCCAGCCCGCGCAGCAGGTCGGACACCTGGTTCACCGTGGGCAGCAGGAAGCCGCACATGGCGCCGGGGATGACCGCCTGGGGGATGGAATGGAGATATTCCCAGGGGGTGCGCACGTCCAGGAACAGGGCGTCCGCGCCGGAGTGCAGGAACCCTTCCTCGATGTTCTGGTTGACCTGCTCCACGCGATGGGCCAGGCCCACGCGCTCCAGGTTCTTGCCCGCCAGCTTGTAGAAGTCGGCGCGCCGCTCGTAGGTGATGACCTTGCCGGTGTCGCCCACGAACCAGGCCAGGGCCGTGGTCAGGCCGCCGGAACCGGTGCCGGACTCGATGACCGTGGAGCCGGGACCGATGCCGAGCTTCATCATCAGGTACCCGATTTCCTTGGGGTACATGATCTGGGTCTGGCGCTTCACGCCCTTGATCAGGTCGTGCAGGGTCGGCTTGAGCACGAGATACGCCTTGCCGAGGTGGGTCTTGACGTACTGGCCGTAGCCGGCCTCGGCCACCTCGTCCATGAGCAGCTTGCCGTCATGGGTGTGGACCTCGCCGCCCGCCTCGAGCTTGCGCAGGTACCGCTTGCCCTTGTGGCTGATGAGCAGAATGAGCTGTCCCGGTTCGATCATAGATGTTGGCCTCCTGGAAAAGATGGCACTGAGTACGGCCCGCATGGCCGGAAGTCAAGGAAAAGGGGGTCACCCCTCCATGGGCAGCCGCACGGTGATGGTGGTCGAGTCGTCCTCGTCGGACACGGAGAGGTCCACGGTCCCCCGCATGGCCGTTGCCGCCAGCCTGACGGAATAGGTCCCCAGGCCGGTGCCGCCGCTCTTGCCCAGGGTGGTGTACTTTTCAAAAAAGGTGTCGCGGATGGCTTCGGGCACGGCCCCGTTGTTGGTCAGCGTCAGGACGGCCTCGCCGTTGCCGGACACCTCCAGCCGGATCTCGGTATCGTCCGGGGCGGCCTCCAGCGCGTTGAGCAGCAGATTGGAGAGCATGGCCTCCAGGAGCAGCGGGTTGGCCGGGATCATCAGGGACGCCCGCCCGTTGTCCGGTTCGCCGCCGAGCCGGACGGACAGCTCCAGCCGCTTGGTCCGCAAGTGCCCCTCCAGGTTCCGGGCCGCCTGGCGCACCGTGCCCATGAGATCCACCCGGACGGGGCGGTATTCGTAGGTCCCGGCCTCGATCTTGTAGAGGTCCAGGGACAGCCCGATCATCAGCAGCGCCTTGCTGCCCTGCGTCTCGATGAGTTCGAGCATCTCCCGGATCTCGCCGTCGATCCGCCCCTCCTCCATGAGCAGGAGGCGGCAGCCGTTGATCATGCCTATGATCGGCGCCTTGAGGTCGTGGGCCACGATGCGGGCCACGTCGGCACGCAGCTCTTCCAGCCGCTTCTGCTCGGTCATGTCCTGCACGCCGACCACCAGACACCGGCGGCCGTCCACCTCGGCCCCGACGATGTTCTTCATCACCGGCACCCGGGTCCCGTCCTTGCGGGTCAGGTCGCTCTCGCTCACGCAGGTCAACCCGTCCCTCAGGTCCAGCGGGCAGTCGCCCTCTCCGCCGCACAGCGTCCCCCTGCACGGCGACCCGACGATCTCCTGGCGCTCGTAGCCGACCAGCCGCAGGGCCGCCGGATTCGCTCCGAGCAGGGTGTGGCTCTCCAGGTCCACCACGAAGATGCCCACCGGCAGGGAATTGATGATGGCCTGCAACCGGTTCTCGTTGCGCGCCAGGGCGTCGCGGCTCAGCTTCTGCTCGGTGATATCAAGGGCGAAGGCATAGAAATAATAGCTCTTTCCCTGGTGGTCCAGGATGGTCGTGGCGTCCAGCCGGACCCAAATGATCTCCCCGTCCTTGCGGCGCATGCGGACGTTCATCCCCTTGGCGGACTTGCCCTCCGCGGCCAGCGAGTGCAGCAGCTCGGCGTCCTCGCGGTCCGCGAAATGGGAGTAGGGATCGCCCGCCGCGGCCTGGGCCTCGACCATCTCCCGGGGGGAGCCGTAGCCCAGCATCCGGGCGAAGGCCTGGTTGCGCTCCACGTGCTTCCCGCCCACGAAACCGTGGGAGATGCCCACCGGACTCTCATCGTAGATCGCCCGCCGCCGCTCGTCCTCGATGCGCATCGCGGCCTCGGCCTTGCGCCGGGCCTCCACCGCGCGCTCCAGTTCGTCGGTCCTGGCCTGGAAGTGCTCCTGCAGGTCCCGCCGGACGCAATCCAGCTCTTCCTGGACCTCGTCCATGGTCCGGATGGACGGCAGCCAGTGCCACAACCCGACGAGCAGCAGAAGCGAACCGGCCGCATAACCCACCAACTTCTCCAGGAAGACCTGCATGCCGATGCCGCCCACGGTCCCCCAGCCCGGAATGTTCAGGGTGCCGATGATGCTCATGAACACCCCGAACAGGATGAGCAGAAAGCCGATCTTGATGAGCAGGAACCCCCGGCGGCAGTAGCGGACCGACTTGTCGGCCCGGATGAACAGCCACAACGCCGCGGCCAGGGCCAGGAATCGGACTATTTCGAAAAAGGTTTCCAGCATCGACGGCTCCTCCGGAATTCACCGATGAACATACATGACGGCGGTCGACACACAAATGATTTATTGGTCGCGCCCCTCCGTCCGCCGTCCCCGGGACCCCGCCGCCCTTGACAGAACCCCCCCAGTACTTAATAAGCTGGCTAGGGTTATAGGAATTCCTACCCACAAGGAAAGCGACGCGCATGGCATACAAGTACGTCTTCGGCCCCGTGATGAGCGGGCGGCTCGGCCGATCCCTCGGCCTGGACCTGCTGGGGGACCGCATCTGCTCCATGGACTGCGTCTACTGCGAGGTGGGAGCCACCAGGGACCGGACCTGCGAACGCAGGGTGTACGTCCCGGCGGCCGACATTCTCAAGGAGCTGGCCCTGTGGAAGGAAGAGGGGCTGGAACCGCCCGACATGATCACCCTGGGCGGACTGGGCGAGCCGTGCCTGAACCTGGATATGGAGACCATCATCCTCGGTTCGCGGCGGCTGTTCCCGGACACCCCGGTGGCGGTGCTGACCAATGCCAGCCTGATGACCGACCCGCAGGTGCGGCGCGAGCTGTGCGCCGCCGACGTGGTCCTGCCCAGCCTGGATTCCCTGGTGGGCGACGAGTTCGCCGCCGTGAACCGGCCGGACCGGACCATCACGCCCCAGGCCGTGGCCGAAGGGCTCCTTGAATTCAAAAAGGAATTTAAGGGACAGATATTTTTGGAAATTTTGCTTGCCGAGGGAATTAACGATTCCGACGAGAACCTCGGCTTGCTACAGGATTTTTGCAAGCGGCTTGCCCCCGACCGGGTGGACGTGGTCACCCTGACCCGCCCCGGAACGGTCAAGGGGGTCCGCCCCGTGGACGGGGCGGTCCTAAGCCGCTGGCGCCTGGCGCTGGGAGGCGGGGAAACCCGCAACCGCGAGCGGTCGGGCACGGGGGGAAAGGAGATGAGCCTGGAGCGGATGACCGCTGCCGTGACCGCCTCCCTGAACCGCCGGCCCCAGACCGCGGAACAGCTCGCCCAGGCCCTGGGAGCGGACCCCGAACGGGTCCGCCAGGCCGTGGAAGCCCTCGAGAAGATGGGCGACGTCACCCGCCGGGATGACCGGGGGCAGACATTCTACCACGGAACGGGCCACGTCATAGAGGACTGAAAGGGCGCGCCGGGACTTCAAACACACTTTTCTCGTCGCGAGGGTTGCATGACCAACAAGAAGAAACGGCAGAAGATGTTCATCTCCGTACTGCCGGGAGAACAGGTAGAGGTCGTCATCGCCGAAGAGGGCAAGGTCAACGAATACTACGTTGAAATGGTCCACCAGGCCAAGACCAAGGGCAACATCTACAAGGGCTACATCCACAACATCGACAACGGGCTGCAGGCCGCGTTCATCAACTACGGGGCCGAGCGCAACGGGTTCCTCCAGATCGACGAGGTCCACCCGGAATACTACATCGGCTCCCCGGCCACCAAGAAGGGCCAGCGGTTCCCGCTGATGCAGAAGGTTCTCAAGCCCGGCCAGGAGGTCCTGGTCCAGGTGGTCAAGGAACCCACCGGCAAGAAGGGCGCCTTCCTGACCTCCTATCTCTCCCTGCCCGGCCGCAGCTTCGTCTACACCGTGGGCCGCAACCAGATCGGGGTCTCGCGCAAGATCGAGGACGAGAAGGAGCGCGTCCGCCTGAAGAAGATTCTCGAAGGGTTCGAGACCACCGAGGGCGTGGGGCTCATCGCCCGCACCGCCGCCGTGGGCCAGTCCAAGGCCGCGCTGGAGCGCGACTTCAAGTACCTGAACCGGCTGTGGACCGACATCCGCTCCAACGCCCAGAAGGAAAAGGCCCCGGCCATCGTCTACGAGGAGCTCGGCCTGGCCGCCCGCGCCGTGCGCGACTACCTGACCAGCGACGTGACCGAGGTCTGGGTGGACGACAAGGAGACCTATGAGCAGGTCCACCAGTTCGTGAAGCTCGCCTTCCCGCGCAAGAACAACCTGGTCAGGCTGCACGAAGACAGCGACCTCTCGCTGCTGGAGCGGTTCAACCTGGTCAAACAGGTGGAGGAGATATACTCCCGCGAGGCGTCCATGCCCTCGGGCGGGCGGCTGGTCTTCGACGCCACCGAGGCCCTGACCGCCGTGGACATCAACTCCGGCAAGATCGGCGGCGAACGGAATTTCCAGAAGATGGCGCTCAAGACCAACGTCGAAGCCGCCGTGGAGATCGCCCGGCAGCTCCGGCTGCGGGACATCGGCGGCCAGGTGGTCATCGACTTCATCGAGATGAAGAACCCCAAGGACTGCCGCGAGGTGGAGAAGGTCATGCGCGCCGAGATGAAGAACGACCGCGCCCGGACCGACGTCTCGCGCATCTCGTCATTCGGCCTCATGGAGCTGGTCCGCCAGCGGCTGGGGTCCTCGGCCATCGCCATCTCCACCGAGCCGTGTCCGTGCTGCAAGGGCACCGGCATCCGCCGCAACATGGAATGGCAGGCCCTCCAGGCGCTCAAGGACATCCACCGCGACCTGCGCAAGCCCGGTTCCGACACCGTGGAGTTCGACTGCGAAGAGGAGCTGGCCATCTACCTGCTCAACAACAAGCGCGGCATTCTGGCCGACCTGGAGCAGCGCTACGGCAAGTCCATCCACATCGACATCGAATACGAGTACGACGAATAGGCGCGAGCCTCTTCTTGAAATGCGGGCGGCCCGAAGAGGAATCTCCGGGCCGCTTTTTTGATGGGAAAAGAGGAGGAGAGAGAGCCTTCGCCGGCGCTCCTCCAAGTTTCGAACAGCCCTCCCGGCGGGGTTCTTACTTTTGTTGGGCCAAAAGAAAGAACCAAAGAAAACGCCCTGGGGGGTAGCCCACCGCCCGAGTTTGGCCGCCGAGAATCCGATCAGCTCGGTCCGGCTCCATCTGATCAAAAGTAGAGTGCGGATTGACGGGACGGCGAAAGAAGAAATCAGGGCCTTCGCAAGGCTTGGCAGGGTATGAAAGTCACTGTTTGAGGCTGCGCCTCAAAGGCGTTCCAGGGGAGGGCCTTCGGGCGGGACTGCCGGGTAGAGAGCCGCTATCGGAACGCCTACTGCATGGCAGGAAGAGTGAAAATGAAGGTGGAGCCTACGCCCACTTCGGACTCGACCCAGATGCGGCCGCCGTAGTGCTCGATGATCTCGCGGCAGATGGTCAGGCCGAGGCCGGTGCCCTTGGGCTTGTTGACCATGGTGTCGTCGGTGTGGGTCTGGTGGAATTTCTCGAAGATCTGGGACTGGTCCTCGGGGTGGATGCCGGTGCCGGTGTCCACCACCTCCACGCGAAGCTGGCCGAAGCGCGGGAAGGCGCGGATGGTGACGTGGCCCGACTCGGTGAACTTGGAGGCGTTGTTCAGCAGGTTGATGAGCACCTGCTGCATGCGGTCGCGGTCCGCGAAGATGGCCGGGAGGTTCGGCTCGACCTCGGTCAGCAGCTCCAGGGAGGTCTGGGCGAACATGCCGGACACGGAGTTGGCGGCCACCTCGATGACCTCGTTCATGTCCAGCTTCTCGTCGCGCCAGCCCATGGAGCCGGACTCGATCTTGTTCAGGTCCAGCACGTCGTTGATCAGCCGGGTCAGCCGTTCGCCCTCGTGGCTGATGATGGCCAGGTTCTCGCGGATGCGCTTGCCCTTGCGCGCCAGGCTGCTGTCCGGGCTGACCAGGGGCAGGAAGTTGCGCGTGAACTCCTTGTTCAGCAATTTGGCGAAGCCGAGGATGGAGGTCAGCGGGGTGCGCAGCTCGTGGGAGACCGAGGAGAGGAAGGCGGACTTCATCTCGTCAAGCTCGCGCAGCCGCTGGTTGGCCTCTTCCAGTTCGCGGGCCTTGTTGACCAGGTCCTCGGTGCGCTCGCGCACCAGCTGCTCCAGGTGGCGGTTGAGGTCGGCCAGGTCCTGCTCCGCCTTCTTGCGGTCGGTGATGTCCTCCAGGATGCCCTCGACGAACACGAAGTTGCCGTCGTCGCCGTAGATGGCGCGGGCGTTGAGGGACCCCCAGATGGTCTTGCCGTCGCGCCGGTAGTACTCGGCCTCGAACCGCTTGACCTCGCCCTTCTCCCGCACCAGGTCCGTGAATCCCTTCATGTTCTCCGGGTTGACCATAATCCGGGAGTTGAGGGAACGGACGTTGGACAGGAACTCGTCCAGGGAGTCGTAGCCGAAGATGCGGGCCATGGCCGGGTTGGCGCGGCGCAGCACGCCGTCCGGGGTGGCCTGGAAGATGCCCTCGATGGCGTTCTCGAAGATACCGCGGTATTTCTCCTCCGCTTCCTGGAGGGTCTTGTTCATGGTCTGGAGCTTGTTCTCGCGGCCCTCGATCTCGATGGACATGCGCCGGAACCGCTTGGCGATCTCCTGCAGCTCGGCATGGTAGACCTCGCCGAAGTCGTAGGAGAAGTCGCCCTTGGCCACGCGGGCGATGCCCGACTGGAGGACCATGAGCGGCTTGTTCAGGAAGACGCGCAGGAGCAGGCCGGTGATGGCCAGGATAACGGAGATGGCCACGACGATGATGATGATCGAGACGAACATCTGCTCGTCGAGCCGCTTCTTCTCCTTGGCCAGGGTGAAGTCGATCTCGGCCCGGCCGATGGTCCGGCCCTCGAAGACGATGGAGCGTATTTTGCTGAAATCGGCGGGCGCGCCGGAGAATTTTTCGTGGGCGAAGACGACCTCGTTGCGCGAGCCGTAGATGCGGATGCCCTGGACCATGTCGTCATGGGTGTAGACCGAGCCGATGAGCCGGGCGTTGTCGTAATCGAGGTTCCAGATGGGCACGGCCAGGATCTCGGCCACGGAGGTGATGGTGTCCTCGCCCTTCTCCTCGGCGCTCTTCCACATGTCCTGGGATTGCTGCCAATAGATGTAGCCGCCCATGGCGGTGGCGATGATCATGACGATGACGACGAGACTGAGCGTCAAATCCCTGGAAATGGATCTGCTGGTCAGGAGAGGCCTGGTTCTCTTGGGTTGGTCTGCTCGCATCGTCTATCCGGGCAAAGGGGGCTGAACAAAACTCCACGCCATTAGGGAGTCATCCTTACACCACTCGGGAAATCCTGTCATCAGGGTTATAACTTGTACTTTTCCATGATCCGATCAAGGGTTCCGTCGTCCCGGAGGCGCTGCAACGCCCCCTTCAGGCGGTCCGCCACGTCGGGGTCCAGGGAGTCGGAGACGATGAAGTGCAGGGACAGGCTGTCCAACGGCAGCATCCTGCCCAGGACGCTGCGGTCAAGGCCCAGCCCCTTGGCGGCCAGGACAAGGGGGTTGACCGGCCCGACGACCGCGTCCACGCGCCTGACCATGAGCAGCTTGAGACTCATGTCGTAATTTCGCGTCGGGATCGGCACGATTTTCAGCTCCCTGGCCCTGGTTTCGAACTGGCCGCCCCGGACCACCGCCACGGGCTTTCCCTCCAGGTCGCGGAGATCGCGCAGCGGCGTCTCCGCCCTGGCCCAGGCCGCGAACTCGATGCCCCGCACTTCGCCGAGAATCCGGGCCTTGCCGCCCAACGCCCCGTCCGGGACCAGGACGGACAGGTCCACGTCCCCGGACTGGAAATCGTCCAGCACCCGGGGCAGCGGCCTGACGGTGGTGACCGTCTCCAGACCGGCCTCGCGGGCCAGCTCTTCGGCGATATCAACGCAATACCCGACGGGTTTGCCGTTCTCCATGTCGCCGCAACGCACCAGCTCTGGAATGGCCACGCGCAACGTCTCCGCCCGGACCGCGAGGGGCCACAGGAGCTGCGCGGCTATGAGCAAGACGAATAAAGACAAAAACTTGAATCGGAACATCACGTATCTCGTTTAGGGAGTATTTCACATTGAGCCTATAATGCAACGGTTCCGATTGCAATGCGCAGCCACCGCCCGAAAACGAAATACCCTTGCCAGCCAGGGGTTCCTCCCGTAATGCTCACCCCAGCCGCCATGCGCATATTTTTCGCCCCCCTCCTTGTCCTGGCCCTGGCCTGCCCGATCCTCGGCTCCGGCCCGGCCCAGGCCCATCCCCACGTCTACGTGGACGTGTCCCTGACCTTCCGTCTCGACGAAAAGGGACTCTCCTCGGTACACCAGAACTGGCTGTTCGACGAGATCTTCACCCGCGCCATCCTCTCGGACCTGGGACTGTCGCCCGAAGCCCTGGCCACCCCGGAGGGGCAGAAGGCGGTGCGCGAGGGCGCGTTCCAGTACCTGGCCAACTACGGCTATTTCACCCTGATCGAGGCCGGGGGCAAGCGCGTGCCGGTGACCGTGGACAACTTCCGGGCGTCCCTGTCCGGCGAGCGGTTCGTCTACGACTTCGACGTCCCCCTGAACCTGCCCCCGGAGCGGCTGGAGAAATTCCGCATGGCCGTGTTCGACCGCGAATACTACACGGATATGATCTACGCCGAGAACGGCATCCGCTTCGACGTCAAGGGCGGGGTCAAGGTCAGCCACTCCATGCTGCCCGCCAAGGACCAGACCTACTGGCGCTACATCGTGCCTGACGCCGTGCACCTGGTGGTCTCGGGCGCGGCCGGTCCCGCGCCGCAGATCGTGACTGCGCCGCCCTCGGAAGCGCCCGGCCCGCTGACCCGGCTCATGGGACTGGTGCGCTCGGCCCAGAAGGAGCTGACCACCCGGCTCAACGCGTTCGGCACCGACCTGCGCGACAACCCGCTCGGCCCGGCCCTGTGGATGTTCCTGGGGCTGTCCTTCGTCTACGGCGTGATCCACGCGGTGGGACCGGGGCACGGCAAGGCCGTGGTCTGCTCCTATTTCCTGGCCAACCCCGGCTCCCTGGCCAGCGGCGCGCTCATGGGCAACGCCATCACCTTCGTGCACATGGGGTCCGCTGCCGCCGCCGTGGGCGTGGCCTACCTGATCTTCTCCTCGGGCATGGGCGGATTCGCCGCCGCCAGCCGCGCCCTCCAGCCCGCCAGCTACGGGCTGCTCGCGCTCATGGGGCTGGTCCTGGTGATCAAGGCCGTGCGCGATCTGCTCAAGGGCGGCATGCTCGCGCCCGGCTGCGAACATACGGACGGCAACGGGGGCGACCTCCGGTCCATCCTGGCCGTGTCCTTCGTCACCGGCCTGATCCCCTGTCCGGGCGCGGCGGTCATCCTGGCCTTTTCCATCGGCCTGAACATCTTCTGGACCGGGGTCATGGCGCTCATCGTCATGGCCGCGGGCATGGGGCTGACCACCACCCTGTTCGCCTGGTTCGCGGTCACGGCCCGATCCGCCGCCCTGAAGCTCTCCGGCCGCAACCGGCGGTTGTTCAACGTGGTCTACGCGGGGCTGTCCATCTGCGGCGCGGCCGCCATCTGCCTGTTCGGCACCGCCCTGCTCGTGTCCAGCCTGACCGCCTGATCCCGCCCGGCGACCCAACGCCACCCCCCTGAACGACCCGGCCCGCGTCCCCAGCGCCCAGGCCCGCGGCTCCACGCCATCTCCCCGGAACCTCCGGCATCCTTGACGCGCGCCTTTGTCCCGCCCGGCGCACCGATCGTTTTCCGCCCCTTTTCCTCGGCGATTTTTTTAGAAATATTTAATTGACAAGTTTTTTCGCTTTTAGATAAAAAAGATTCACTTCGCTTTCAAAACTGAAAAACGCGAGACAAAGAAGCATGAAGAACGCATTGGATTCACAGGACAGGCGGCTGGTGGCCGAGCTCACCCGCGACGGGCAGCTGTCGCCGGGCAAGATCGGGTCGGTCACGGGAGTGACCGCGCCCACCGTGCGCACCCGGCTGAAGAACCTGATGCAGGCCGGCGCGCTCAAGGTGGCAGGGTTGGTGAACCCCATGCGGGTCAAGGGGCTGACCGTGGCCCTGGTGGGCATCAGCCTGATGAGCCATGAGCAGCTCGGCGAGAAGCTGGACCAGATCGGCGCGTTGCCGAGGGTGAACTGGTGCGCGGTGGTCACCGGGCGCTACGACATCATCGTGGAGATCGTCTGCCAGGAAGGCATGGACGACCTCTACGCGTTCCTGGACCAGGACCTGTCCAAGCTGGGCGGCATCACCGCCTCCGAATCGTTCGTCGTCATGAAATCCCGGCGCAAGTGGCTGCTGTTGCCCGACGCCGTGTTGGACACCTTCACCAAATAACCTAAGCCGCCGGAGAGGGCGGAGAGTATTTCAAAGGAGCATGAGATGATTATCGGTATCCCCAAAGAGATCAAGACGCTGGAAAACCGCGTTTCCATGACCCCCGGTGCGGTCGAATCCCTGGTTCGCAAGGGCAACGAGGTGCTGGTCGAGACCGGTGCCGGTCTGGGCAGCGGCCTGACCGACGAAGAGTACGTCGCCGCCGGCGCCAAGATGGTCTCCGCCGATGACGCGTGGGCCGCCGAGATGGTCATCAAGGTCAAGGAGCCGCTCAAGAGCGAATTCAAGTACCTGCGCAACGACCTGATCCTGTTCACCTACCTGCACCTGGCCGCCGCCGAGGACCTGACCCACGCCCTGCTGGAGTCCGGCACCACCGGCATCGCCTACGAGACCGTCAAGTCCGCGGACGGCACCTTGCCCCTGCTGACCCCCATGTCCGAGGTCGCGGGCCGCATGGCCACCCAGGTGGGCGCGCACTACCTGGAGAAGACTCAGGGCGGCCGCGGCATCCTGCTGGGCGGCGTGCCCGGCGTGTATCCCGCCGAAGTCCTGGTCCTGGGCGGCGGCGTGGTCGGCACCAACGCGGCCCGCATCGCCATGGGCATGGGCGCGCGCGTGACCATCCTCGATCTTTCCCACCAGCGCCTCCAGTACCTGGACGACGTGTTCCAGGGCCGCATCACCACCATGATGTCCACCGAGCCGAACATCCGCCAGATGGTGCAGCGCGCCGACCTGGTCATCGGCGCGGTCCTGCTGCCCGGCGCCAAGACCCCGAACCTCATCACCCGCGACATGCTGCCGATGATGAAGGAAGGCTCCGTCATCGTCGACGTGGCCGTGGACCAGGGCGGCTGCGTCGAGACCATCAAGGCCACCACCCACGACAACCCGACCTACGTCATCGACGGCGTGGTCCACTACGGCGTGGCCAACATGCCCGGCGCGGTGCCCCGCACCTCCACCTTCGCCCTGGTCAACCAGACCGCTCCCTACGCCCTGCGCCTGGCCGCCGGCCTCGCCTCGCCCCGCCTCCCCGGACCGCTCCCTACGCCCTGCGCCTGGCCGCCAAGGGCGTGGACGCCCTCAAGGACGACGCGGGCCTGGCGCTCGGCCTGAACACCTGGAACGGCAAGCTGACCTGCCCCGCCGTCGGTGCCGCCCTGAACCTCGATTCCCTGACCCCCGAAGAAGCCCTGGCCCAGATGTAGCCTCCGCTTCATAAGCGATCCCGAAGGCCCCGATCGAAAAATCGGGGCCTTTTTCTTTCCCCGGTCCTGACCGGCCCGTGCTATGCTCGGCCCCACGCAACGACAAAGGAGACCACATGGCCAAAGACATCCTCTTCACCCTGGCGGCGGGCTTCACCCGCGACCTGCAAGGCCCCCTCTACTGCCCGGAATGCGCGATCACCGAGGGCCTGCTCCACTACCATCCCGAACTCCGCGAAAGGCTCGACGTCCGAACCATCGACTTCAAGCGCCCGCGCCCCGAAATAGTGGCCCTGCTCGGCGAAACCAACCAGGACTGCCCCTGCCTCATCGTTGCCGAGCCGGCCAAGGCCGACGGCCTCCCGGTCTCGACCTTTGAGGACAAGACCTTCATCAACGACCACAAGGCGATCATCGAATACCTGGCGAGGAACTACGGAACATCCCGCCCGGCCCATGATTAGCGTGGGGTGATCTTTCGGGAAGCGGCTTTCGACAGCGGATTTGGACGTTGCGGTCTTTCCGCAACGCCCCAAAGGGGTGATCAAAGCCTCGTGCCAGCGCGAGGGCGAGAGCCGCTGTCGGATGGCTGCTCCATCCGAATCGCTCCATGGGGGCCAAAACGTACTCCGTGCCCGCCCTCCCCTGGAACGCCTTTGAGGCGCAGCCTCAAACAGTGGCTCTCCCGCACCCAAGGCCCGCCCAACGTTCCTCTTCTGGGGCGTCTTTGGGGCGCAGCCCCAAACAGCGGCTTTCATACCCCGCCAAGCCTTACGAAGGCCCCTCTTCCTTCGCACGCAGTTTCGTCAGGCAGCACGGAGCGAGCCCTGTTCCGGACGCCTAGAAGCCGACCGCGAAGGGGCGGCGGCTCCGCTCCCGTGGCCCGGAGGCATCCCTTAAAAGGGACGTTCCCGTGGAGGCACGAACTATACTTTTGATCGGATGGAGCCGTCCCGAGCGGATCGGATTCTTGGTGTCCAAACTCGGGCGGTGGTCCCCCCCCAGGGCGTTCTTTGGTTCTTTCTTTCGCCCTGAAAAGAAAGAACCCCGCCGGGAGGGCATGGAAGCCGAGGCGGCGCAGCCGCCTCACTGGCTCTCGCGCCTCAGCGCGCATCCCACAAAAAAGCCGCCCTCAAGGCGGCCTTCCTCATCTCTTCAACTCTTCTACTCTTAATTCACCAATACTTGGTGCACCCTACTGGTGCACCAACAACTTCTGCCCCGGATGAATCGTCGCCCGCGTGGTCAACTTGTTCAACCGACACAACTGATGCAGCGTCATGTCGTGCCGCCGCGCGATCTCGGTCAGCGAATCCCCGGACTTCACCACATAGGTTTCCGGCTTGAGCGTCTCCCGGTACTTGGCCATGAGCGGCTGGTACTTCGCGGTGAACTCCTCGGCCGCGCCTTCGGGCAGAAACACGGTGTGCTGTCCGGACGGCACGGCCTCGCCCAGGAACTGCGGGTTCAGGTCGCGGATGTCCTTGTAATAGGTCCCGGCGGCCTTGGCCACCAGGGTCAACGGCGTGGGGTACTTGCCCCTGAGCTTGACCCGGTCGAACTTCACGGGCCGGTAGAAGTCCTCGGGGTGCAGGTCGAACCCGTACCGCGCCGGGTCGGTCAGGATGAGCTTGGCCGCGATGGCGCGCAGCACGTACCGCTCGGTCTCGTCGGGCAGGTGCAGGTGGTAGTAGTCCGCCACCTCCTGCATCTCCACCTGCCGGGCCAGCCCCTGCTCGCCCATGTTGTAGGCGGCGCAGGCCAGGGTCCAGGAGTCGAACTGGTCGTGCAGGGCGCGGAGGTACTCGGCGGCGGCGCGGGTGGCAAAATAGAAGTTGCGCCGCTCGTCGATGAGTCCGTCCACGGTCAGGCCGTAGTTTCGGCCCGTTGACGGGATGAACTGCCAGATGCCGCGCGCACCCCGGCTGGACCCGGCCAACGGCTTGAGGGCGGACTCGATGACCGCCACGTACTTGAGGTCGTCGGGCATGGACGCGCCCCGGAGCACGGTCTCGATATGCGGGAAGTACCGCCCGGTGCGCTTGAGCCAGAGGATGACCTGGGCGCGGTCCCAGAGCATGAGCAGGAGTTCCTTTTCCAGCCGCTCGCGCACCTCGGGCAGGTGCAGGGGAACGAATTCGCCGCAGAAGTTGAGCGGCCCCTTGATGCGGATGGCGGACTCCAGCGACGGGAACGCGGCGGTGCGCATGGGCGCGAGCATCTCCGGCGACTCGGCGCGGGCCGGGCCGGGAACGGCCAGGACGAGGCAGAAGAGCCAGAGCCCGGCCAGGAGCGGGAGGAGGGTGCGCCGATGCGCCATGCGTATTCCCCATGGCCGCCGGGGCGGCGGCCTTACAGCTTGGATTTCAGGACGATGTCCGTGATCGGACCGCGCGACCGGTCCCCCTTGAGAACCATGTGCGCATAGTTCTTGTACCCCTTCAGCTTGCGCACTGTCCAGTTAAGCCCGTTGTTGGACTCGTTGAGGTACGGGTTGTCCACCTGCCGGGTGTCGCCCAGGCAGATGCACTTGACCCCCTCGCCCATGCGGGTGAGCAGGGCGCGGGTCTCGCCGCGCGACAGGTTCTGCATCTCGTCCACGATGACCACCGCGTTCTCGATGTTCATGCCGCGCAGGAAGGCCACGGGCTGGACCTCGAACTTCTTGGGGTTGAACTTGAACGAATCGGACTGCGGGTCGAACCAGATGCGGTTGCAGGGCCGGATGTCGTGGAGCTTGATGAGCAGGTCCTGGATGTACTTGATGTACGGCAGCATCTTCTCTTCGATGTCGCCGGGCAGGTAGCCCATCTTGGCCCCGATCTCCACCACGGGCTTGACCAGGTATATCTTGCGGTAGGGATTGTCCTTGCGCTCCAGCATCAGGTACAGGGCGGCGGCCAGGGACAGGAAGGTCTTGCCGTAGCCCGCCTCGGACTGGATGGAGACCAGGTCGATGCCCTCGCAGAGCATCAGCTCCAGGGCCAGGTTCTGGTACACGCTGCGCGGCTTCACGCCCCATATCTCGTGGGTGTAGCCCACTTCCTTGGGCCCTTCGGGGCCGTGGAAGACGGGCACGCCGTTCTCCCAGCGGAAACAGTTGCGCACCAGCTCGTCGCCGTCCTCCACGAACCCGGTGTAGCGCTGGGACTCGGACCGGAACGGGTCGGAGTCGCGGTATTCCTCGCTGGGAATGCCGTAGCACTTGGCCTTGATCTGCAGGATGCGGTCGTTGGTGATCAGCGTCGCCTCTTCCGGCCCCACGTGCAGGATCTCCTTCAGGATGCGGTCGTCCATCAGGGTGTCGGTCAGGGTGGCCGCGAAATCGGGCGGGAAGATGTTGACGTCGGGGTCTTCGAGGATGGCGCGCACCGCCTGGGCCACGATGTGGCCGATGCGCGGGTCTTTCTTCAGGCCGTCCAGCTCGTCGAGGACGGTATAGGGAATGTAGATCTGGTTTTCCACCCCGTTGCGCAGGGCGACGATGCATTTGGGGTTTTCAATGAGGACGTTGGTGTCGAGGACAAAGTGCTTCTGGGCCATAATCCCCCGTCCGGTGGTTGGTAGTTGATTCCTGGGCTTTTCACGTCAAGGTACCCGTGTCCGGGAATCAGCGAATCAATTTCATTTGCGCCTCCGCTATGGTTCTACCAGTTGTCCGAAGCATGACCAGTTTTCACGAAAAAGTCTAGATGCAAAATATCCGCTGGCCCCGTGCGGGTCATGTCGAACGGGTGACGATCCGGCGCGGGAGTGCGTCGCGGGAGGGCGGGACCGGGTCGGAACCGGGCCGGGGGTTGCGCCCGGACGGGGCGCGGAGTACATCTGGCGGCCACAAGGAGGAGCCATGCCGCTCATCAAGCTGACCATGCGCTCGGGCCGCACCGCGGGCCAGAAGCGCCGGATCATGGACGGGGTGCACGCTGCCCTGGTGGACGCGCTGCGCATCCCGGAGAACGACCGTTTTCAGTTCGTCAACGAGATCCCGGAGGGCAACTGGGACTGCCCGGAGCGGCCCGACCGCGTGCTGGTGGAGATCAAGCTCTTTGCCGGGCGTTCCCTTGAGGCCAAGCGCGCCCTGTACGCAGCCGTGACCGCCAACCTGGAGGCGTGCGGCGTGGACCCGCTGGACGTGTTCGTGGTCCTGTCCGACGAGCCCCTGGAAAACTGGGGGATTCGAGGAGGCCAAGCAGCCTGCGACCTCGACCTGGGGTTCAAGGTAAACGTCTAGCCCGCTTTTTCTCCCCGGCCCGACCCTTTCCGCCCGATGCGGCGAACCTCCCGGAAACCTTTGGGATACGCCCTTCCCGGCCCGTTTCCCCGCGGAACGGTGGCATCCCATCCATCTGCAATTACATCACAATATTAATATTGGAAATATGTTCCCCGCCCCTAAGCATTCGGGGGCGGCGTCCGATAAGAGAAGCAACCGCGGTCGTCCGGTGCGTTCGGACGAAGCAAGGAAACCATCCGCGGGTTGCGGGAGAGCCCGGTCGCAGGGACGCGGCCGGAGGCTGTCGCAGCGGATGAGGGGAGACCTCCGGGAAGGACGTGAGACATCCTTCCCACTGACTTCAATAACCCAGGGAGGGGTTAATGAAGGGTTATGACGATAGCCGCGTCCTGGATGCGGCGGACAGGGAAACCGATTGCGTGATCGACGGTTTCGACGACGTGGAGACGGGCCGCCGCCACCGCGATACGCCGGACGAACGGGCGCGCAAGATCGCCCGGCTCAAGGCGGAGGTCGATTCCGGCCGCTACGAGCCGGACGTCATGGACATCGCCAGGCTGCTCACGTCGGCCATGGACCCCACGTTGTAGGGGCGCCCGAAAAAAGGCGGGGGCGGGATTGACATCCCGCCCCCGCCTTTTTTGCGGGCTTGCGTCGGCTTGGGATGGCGGGCCTCGGTCCGTGCGGCAACGTGGGAGGCCTTCGTGCGGGCGGCATGCGCTGCGCTCGCCGCCCTTGGGGTCGGGGGAGGAGCAGAAAGAGGTTGGAGCGAAGCGGGGCGGTTGACCGATGGGGGGTTATCGGCTCATATTCCCGGAGGTTTTATCCGTTCAACGAAACCCAAGGATCGTGCATGGCAACCGAAAACCGGCGCATGGATTGGACCAGGCTGCTCGACGCCACGCGCTACGGGCGCGAGAGCGAGAGCACCGACATCCGCAGCCCCTTTCAGCGGGACATAGACCGCATCCTGTTCAGCGACCACTTCCGGCGGCTGGCGCGCAAGACCCAGGTCCATCCGCTCAACGAGAACGACCACATCCACTCCCGGCTGACCCACAGCCTGGAGGTGGCCTCGGTGGGCAAGAGCCTGGGCGAGCTCATCGGGTATTTCCTGGAGGACCGGAAGGAGCTGCCCCCCGGTCTGTCGCCCAAGGACGTGGGCGAGGCCGTCCAGGCCGCCTGCCTGGCCCACGACATCGGCAACCCGCCCTTCGGACACAGCGGCGAGGAGGCGATCAAGGAGTGGTTCAAGGCCCACGCCGAGGAATACAAGCTCCTGCCCGCCGAATGCTTGACCGACTTCACCCGGTTCGACGGCAACGCCATGTCCGTGCGCATCCTGGTCAACACGGGGTTCGTCCAGACCGGCATCAGCCCGACCTACGCCGTGCTCGGGGCCGTCCTCAAATACCCCTGGTCCTCCTACGACGCCCCCAAGGGCAAGGATAAATTCAGTTTTTTCCAGACCGAGGCCGAAGCCATGGACAAGGTGGCCGACGCCCTCGGGCTCATCCCCATGGACCGGCGGTGGTCCCGCCCGCCCCTGGCCTACCTGACCGAAGCCGCCGACGACATCTGCTACCGGATCATCGACATCGAGGACGCGACGGAGATGGGCATTCTGGACGAGATGTTCATGCTGGACAGCTTTGCCGAACCGCTGGAACTGGAAACCGGCCCTGGGCAGGCGCACGAATGGCTGTTGAGCGCCCATTTCCGCCAGCGCAACAGCTATCTGCGGGCAAAACTCATCAACAAGGCGACCAGGGACGCCGCGGAACTGTTCCAGACCCACTACGAGGCCATCATGACCGGCTCCTTCGACCTGGACTCCAGCCTGATGGAACAATCCACCGGCATCTGCGGCCGCATCCGGGCCGTGTACGGGACCATCAAGGAGCGGCTCTTCCACTCCCGGCGCAAGGCCACCCTGGAGCTGGGCGCGCAAAACGGACTCTTCCGGCTCCTGGACCAGACCATGGCCGACGTGGACCGGTACTGCCAGCCCAAGACCGGGCTCTCCTCCACCAACCGGAAAATCCGCTCCATTATCGGCCCCTCGGTCATCGACGCCATCGTCGCCGACGAGAACCGCTGCCAATACCGGATCATCATGGCCATCGTGGACTACATCTCCGGCATGACCGACCATTACGCCACGGACCTGTGCCGGAAGTTCCTGGGGCTGGGCTACTAGCGTTTTCAAACGGCGGGCGGCCGGTCCGGGAGATTCCCGGACCGGCCGCCGCCTTGTCGTACCCATCCCTTCCCTCGGACCGGGTGGACAGGACCGGCGGACTAGCCGCCGAACCAACCTGGTGCAAGAACGTTGAGGGCCTTGGTGTAGTGGACCCGCAGGTCCTCGAGCTTCGTACCGATGCGCTTTTCCTGGGCACCGAGGCTCGTCGGGCAGACGGCCTCCATATCCTTGGCGATGGCCTCGATCTCCTTGACCAGAGACTTGATCAGGATGATCTCGTCAGCCACGTCGCCGCTCTTGTCCGACGCCAGGACATCGTAAAGCCGCGCTTTCCAGCTGTTGAGTTCCATCTCCAGCCCCTTGCAGTAGTGGGCGACCGCCTCCGCCTTGCCCGCGTCCGTCGGGCAGCCGTCGATACCCATGCAGCTGGGGCAGGGACCCGGGTAATCCATGTTGGGCATGTGTGCGCTCCTTTGAATAGAGGTTGAACGGTTTCCTTCCCCATAGCACGCCCGTCGGGGTGCGGATGTTATTATTTGCGGCGGCCCCGGTCGTTCCCGAAATGAAAAAAGGGGACCCGGCGCATGGCCGGGTCCCCGTGATGTCCTCTAATCGCGGACGGGCTATTTTTCGCTCGCCACGTACCAGCCGCTCGACTTGGTCAGCAGGTCCTGGACCCGGCCCACCAGGGCGTGGGGATCGGTCAGGTAGCCTTCCAGCAGCAGGGCGGACTCGTAGAGCTGGTTGGCGGCCTGCTCGATGAACGGGTCGTTCTCGTCGCGCTCCAGGATGGTCAGCATGTTGCGCACCAGCGGGTGGTCCGGGTTGACCTCCAGGATCTTCTTGGGGATGGAGGAATCCTTGCTCATGACGCGCATGATCTTGTCCATGGACGAGGTCACGTTGCCGTCCGGGTTGGCCAGGCAGACCGGGGAGCGGGACAGGCGGGCCGAGGCCTTGACCTCGGTCACGGCGTCGCCCAGCGCGTCCTTCATGCGGGCCAGCAGCTTGTCGAGCACCGGCTTCTCGGTGTCGGACAGCGGCTCGGGCTTGTCCTCGGCTTCCAGGGACTCGAACTTGTCGAGCTTGGCCGGGTCCGCGTGCTCGGCGGAGACCAGGGACCATCCGTCGAACTCGCTCAGGGCGTCCATGACGAACTCGTCGATGGGCTCGAAGAGGTACAGGACCTCGACGCCCTTGCGACGGAAGACCTCCAGGTGCGGGGAGAGGTTCAGGGCCTCGCGGCTGGGGCCGTAGGCATAGTAGATCTCCTTCTGGTCCTCCTTGGCGCGGGTGATGTAGTCCGCGAAGGAGGTCAGCCCCTTCTCGTCCTCCAGGCCCGAGGAGTGGAACCGGACCAGGCCGGCGAACTTGTCCTTGTTCAGGAAGTCCATGTAGCCCGCCTTGAACAGCTCGCCGTGGGCGCGCCAGAAATCAGCGTAGCGGTCCGCGTCGTCCTTGGCCATCTTGGCCAGGTGGTCGAGCACCTGCTTGACCAGGGTGGAGCTGATCTTGCGCATCAGGATGTTGTCCTGGAGCGTCTCGCGGGAGATGTTCAGGGGCAGGTCCTCGGTGTCCACCACGCCCTTGACGAAGCCCAGGTACTCGGGAAGCAGGTCCTTGTTCTGCTTCTCGATGAGCACCCGGCGCACGTACAGGTCCAGCCCGCGGTTCTCGCGGCCCATGCCGAACGGATCGTCGCCGTGCTTGGGAATGAACATCAGCGCGTTGAACTGCACGGGCGCGTCCACCGAGGTGTGCAGGGTGTCGAAGGGATCGTCCGGATCAAAGGTCAGGAACTTGTAGAATTCGGCGTACTGCTCCGAGGTGATCTGGAACTTTGGCTCGCGCCACAGGGCCTGGATGGTGTTCACCCGCTCGTCGCCGACATAGATCGGGAAATTGATGAAGTTCGAGTGCTTGTTGACGATGTGCTTGAGGTGCGCCGCATTGGTGAACTGGGAGGCCAGGTCCTCCTTGAGGCGCACGACGATCTTCGTACCGCGCGGCAGGTCTTCGTCCAGCTCCTGAAGCTTGTAGTCGGTGCGCCCGTCCGAGGTCCAGACCACGGGCTTGGCGTCCGGCTCGATGGACCGGGTGGTCACCTCGACCTCGTCGGCCACCATGTAGACCGAGTAGAAGCCCACGCCGAAACGGCCGATGAGCGCATCCAGGGACTCCTTGCCCTCCCCGGCCAGCCGGGTCAGCTCGGCGGTGCCGGAATGGGCGATGGTGCCGATGTTCCGCATCAGCTCGTCGCGGGTCATGCCCACGCCGGTGTCGGTGATGGTCAGGGTCCCCGCGTCCGCGTCGCAGGCGATGCGGATCTCCGGGGCCACGGTATCCTCCGCGCCCTCGGCCTGGCCCTTGAAACGGGCCTTCTCCAGGGCGTCGGACGCGTTGGAGATCAGCTCGCGGAGAAAAATCTCCTTGTTGGTGTACAGCGAATGCACCAGGATATCGAGCAGTTGGCTGACTTCAGCCTTGAACTTGTGGGTGGTTTTCTTGCCCATGAAACGTACCTCCGTATCTTGGATATGCGCGCCCGCCGGACACGCGGGTCGGCGCATCCGGCGGGACTGGTTCGCAGAGAGAGCATGTTCGGGAATGGCGTCCCGGGAACAGGGTCTAAGTAGATACGGATTTTATCTTGTCAAGAAGGTACTTTTCCATTTCCCGCCGGTCCTTGCGCAGACGGACCATCTCCGCTTCCATGACCGCCAGCTTTTCCTTGAGTTCGCGGTTCTCGGCCTTGAGGGCTTCGGTCTCCACCATGGCCTCGGAGATGCGGGCGGCGGCGTCCTCCAGCCCCTTGCGGACCTCGGACACGTCCGGGGAGCCGAGGTTCTCCGCGTCGAGCACCGATCGGATGCCCTCGCCCACGGACTTGGCGATCTCCAGGCCGATGGCGGCGGCCATCTTCATGACCGGCTCCATGGACCCGGCGGAGACGGCCACGCCGGACTCGGACGGAACGGCGGCGGGCATGGTGTCGGCCTGCAGGGGGTACTCCTGGGAGAGCTGGTCCATGACGTCCCGGGCGGTGTGCCCCTCCTTGAGGAGCCGGGAGATGGTGGAGAAAATCTCGATGGCCTCGGGCTTGAACCGTTTCTGGCGGCCCCTGCCCACGCTGGGCAGATGCTGGGCGAACCGGTTCTTCCAGTAGTGCACCGTGGACTCGGGCAGCTCCAGTTCGCGGGCGATCTCGGCCACGGAAAGTACCTTCTTGCCAGTCATGTCAAACTCCCTTTCGCTTGCTTGCAGACCTTGTTGTTTTTCATTGGAGTACGCTAAATTCACTTTTCCGACAAGGAAAAACAGTTTGCATCATGCTCAATTCATGGAGCTTTTTGGAAACAACAACCAACAGCAAACTGTTGTGGTTGATATTCTTGAATTTTTCTAGACTTTTAGTAGAGGCTTTCCGTTAACGGCTCGGGGTTTGCGCTCCGGCGCGGATGGCCGTATGGTCGCCGGGTCGCAGAAACGGGACTTGAAGGAAACACCATGACAAGACTGCTCACTTCCAAATACGTCTATCTCGCGCTCAGGCTGATCATCGGCCTGCTGTTCGTCTACGCGGGCGCGCTCAAGCTCTCCAACCCGGAGGGGTTCGCGGTGACCATCAACATCTACGGGCTGACCACCTGGCGCATGTCGGGCGTGCTGTCTTACGTCATCCCGACGGTGGAGATCCTGGCCGGGCTGGGGCTGGCCCTGGACGTCAAGGGCGGGCTTGCGCTCGTTGTGGCACAGTTGTTGGGGTTCATGGCGGTGCTGCTCTACGCCCTGCATCTCGGCCTGGACGCCGACTGCGGCTGCTTCGGCACCCCGAAGAACACGGACAACGCCCCCACCGGCCCGCTGGTCGCCTTCCTGCGCGACGCGGCCATGCTTGCGGGCTGCGCCCTGATCCACCTGCAACGCCGCTACGCCGGTTTCCGCCCCCGCTCCCTGACCCGGCTGTTCCGCTCCACGGACTGACCCCAACAATCTCCCACCCCACCCCAATGTTCCCCCCGGGGACGTTCGGGGCAATGAGGAAGGAGCACGGACCACCAAAACGACAGGGCCGCCCATTGGGCGGCCCTGTCGTTTTGGTCGGTTGCGTTTCGCCGGGCTACTGGACGAGCTGCCAGCTGCCGTCCGGCTGGCGGTACGCCTTGGCGTAGACGGTCTGGGTGGACCCGTCGGCCATGCGCGCGTTGACGGTCACGTCGCGCTCCACCCGGCCGTCGTGCATCCTGCGCGCCGGTTCGGGGACGGCCTGGTATTGGGTGCGGGTGTCGGGATTGACCCACTGGGAGGCGTGGCCCGAGGGCGTGGTCTCCAGGGTGTTGGAGATGCGACCCCGGTCGTAGGAATCGTACTTGTCCATCTCGTTGCCCGCGATGTAGCCCACGAGCATGCCCGCGCCAGCGCCGATGGCCGCGCCGGAAATCTTGTTCTTGAAGGTCAGCGCGCCCAGGGTCGCGCCCGCCAGTGTCCCCAGCGTGGCCGCGTTCTGCGCCTGGGTGGTCTGGCAACCCGCCAGCAGGGAAATCATCAGCACCAAACTCACTGCGCTTTTCACGATGGTCTTCGTCATGGGATTATCCTCCTTCAGCCTGTCGGCCCGTTCACTGCTCAGGCCGCACGGCCTTGCTCACTTACCCAGTCAAAGCATACCCCGTGCCACAGGGTTTATGGCTGAATTCATTAATTTTCTCACCGCCCACTCCCTCAGCCTGCGCACCCCCGGTGCACACCGAACGCAATTTTCGTCCACCGCCCCCCCTGGAGCACCTTTGGGGCGTCAGCCCCAAACAGCGGCTTTCATACCCCGCCATGCCTTACAAAGGCCCCTCTTCCTTCGCCCTTCGTCCCGTCAAGCAGCACGCAGTGAGCCCTGTTCCGGACGCCTAGAAGCCGACCGCGAAGGGGCGGCGGCTCCGCTCCCGTGACCCGGAGGTGTTCCATAAAAGGGGCGTTCCCGTGGAGACTGTCCCTATACTTTTGATCAGATGGAGCCGGAAGGCTTCGCAGAGTGGGGCGGCTGTGCATTTTTCGAGGGGGGATTTGACCGCAGCGTAGCAATACTACGTGAGGATCAAATTCCCCCTTGAAAAATGTGCAGATGGCCCGCTATGCGAAGCCGCACCGAGCGGATCGGATTCTCAGCGGCGAAACTTCGGGCGGGGGTGCCCCCCCAGGGCGTTTCTTTCGTTCTTTCTTTCTCCCTGAAAAGAAAGAACCCCGCCGGGAGGGCTCCAAAAAAACATGGAGGAGCGACAGCGACGGCTCTCCCTCCTCCCTAAAATGCGCTCACCCGCAAAGACTCTCTTCAATAAAAGCCGGGGCGCAGCCCCTACACCACAAACTCCTCCAACATATCGGGCATTCCCCCGGGCCGGGCGCAGACATACGCCGCCACCCGGGCGGCGAACCCATTGATCTCATCCAGGGACCGCCCCGCCAGATAGCCCACCACCAGCGCGGCAGTGAACGAATCCCCGGCCCCGATGGTGTCCGCGACCGCGACCTTCCTGCCCGGCAGGTCCGACTCCCCGTCCGGGGACAGGATCAGGCTCCCCGCTCCGCGTGAGCGCCGAGAGAGGAGGTCCCGAGGCCCGGCAGGTCCGACTCCCCGTCCGGGGACAGGATCAGGCTCCCCGCTCCACCCCGCGTGAGCACCGCCAACCGCAGGGAGTGGCGCTCCATGAGCGCGCGCAGCGCCCCGCGCTCGTCCGACGGCAGCCCGAACAGGCTTGATACCGTGCGCAGCTCGTCGTCGTTGATCTTGAGCACGTCGGCCAGGTCCAGGGAACCGGCGATGATCTCCGGGGTGTAGAAGTCCTGGCGCAGGTTGATGTCGTAGACCTTGAGCGCATGCTGGGCTCGGGCCAGGAAATGGCGGATGGTCTCGCGGGAGACCGGGGACCGCTGGGCCAGGGTGCCGAAGCAGACCGCGTCCGCCCGGGCCGCCAGGGCCAGACCGATCTCGTCCGGGACCAGGAAATCCCAGGCCACGTCGTCCGGGAACACGTAGGTGGCCACGCCGCTTTCGTCCACGCGGGCGTCCACCGTGCCGGTGGCATGGTCCGGGTCCACGGAAACGGCGTCGATGTTCAGCCCCTTTCGCACCAGCAGGGACAGGGCTTCGCGTCCCAGGTCGTCGTCGCCCACGCGGGACACGGGCACGCCCGCGCCGCCCAGGGCGTTGACGTGGTAGGCGAAATTGGCGGGCGCGCCGCCCAGCATGCGGCCGCTCGGCAGCACATCCCAGAGGATCTCCCCCAGCCCCACGGCGAGTACCGGACGCATGGCCTAGCCCGCCCTCTGCACGATGGCCTTGAGCCGCGCCCGCGCTCGCTCGCCCAGTGGGGAGTCCGCGGCCGCGGCCTGTTCCAGGAACTCGATCATCCCGGCCAGGGCGGTCTCCATGTACGGATGGTCCGGGCCGAGAGAATACTCGTAGGCCGAGAAACCGCGCTCGAAATGGTCGAACGCCTCCGCTTCGCGGCGGGCCGAGGCAAGGAACAGGGCCAGGTTGCACTCGGCCTGGGCGGTCTCCGGGTGGTCATTGCCGTAGAGCCGCTCGCGGATGGCCAGGCTCTTGCGGAAATGGTCCTCGGCTCCGGCACCGTCGCCCACCCCGTCCAGGAGCAGGGCCACCACGTTGTGGCCCGACGCGGTGTCCGGGTGCAGCTCGCCGTACAGGGAACCGTTCAGCTCCAGGCTTTGCAGGGCCGCGCCCAACGCCTCGCGGGTTCGGCCCGCGCCCTCCAGGACCAGGGCGAGGTTGTTCAGGCAGGAGGCCGTGGCCGGATGGCGCTCGGCTCCGGCACCGCGCAGCAGTGCCAGGCAGTCGCGCAGGGTCCTCTCGGCCTCGTCGTTGCGCCCGGCGGCTTGCAGGACCATGGCCAGGGAGTTGAGAATCGGGGCCGAGGCCGGGTTGTTCTCGGTGAAGATTTCGCGTTGCAGGGCCAGGCAGTCGCGGAAGGCGGTCTCGGCGCGCGCCAGGTCGCCCGCGGCCCAGTAGACCGTGCCCAGCCCTTCGAGGTCGGCGGTGATGTCCGGGTGGCGTTCGCCCTTGGCCCGAATGTCCGCGTCCAGGGCCGCCTCCAGGAGGACGGCCCCCTCTTGGTGGCGCTGCTGGAAATGGAGGGAGAACCCGGCCTGGTGCAGCACGCGGTTGGCGGCGGCGGTGACCACGCCCGGATCAACGGCCAGATCGCGACAGGCCAGTATGTGGGGCATGAGCCACTCGACCATGGGCCAGTGCTGCGGATCGGCGTCGGGCAGCACGAGGTTCAGGGCGTAGACCGCGCGCCCGCCCCACTCCAATGCCTGCTCCGGGGTCAGGGAACCGCGCAGTGTTTCGCGCACGCCTGGGGCCAGGATGAAGACCTGGTTGTCGGCGTCGGCCAGGGCCAGCCCGCGCTCGATGATCGGGTCCATGATAGCCGTGGCCGCGAAAAAGGCGGCCGCCGGGTTGATCAGGGCCGGATTGTGCGGCGTGCCGTCAACGGACAGGGCAAAGTCGTAGGGCAGGGAGGCGTCGGCCAGCATGGCGGCCATGAACAGGGTTTCGGCCCCGCCGGGGGCCTCCTGCTCCACCTCCCGGACCAGGGCCAGGATCTCTTCCGGGGTGCGGGTCTCGCTCGTATCCGTCACAGGGACTCCTTGGTTGTCGAACAGGACCTGACTATCCGTTTTGCCTCGGGAATTCAAGGAAGGGCGCGAAAAGGGCCGTCCTTGACAGACGGCCCGGCAAAATCCGCGAATGTTCGCATGTCGATTCGACAACGCTGCACGGCTCACCCGGCGAGGAAGCCAACCCAATTCTCCGCGTCTTCCATGGAGCGGAATATTTCGATTCTCCATGGAGACATTTTCATGGCCGATTCATATTGCTGTGCCACCTCAAGGGCGGCTGCCGAGTCGGCAACGACGGCGACCATCAGATGCGCGTTGTGGAGGGAAGCGGCCTCATCCATGGACGCGGCCTCCTCCATGGCTTCCGGGGACGCCTCGAACCGTTCGACCCTGGTTATGTCGACAATCTGATAGCTCAAGTCGTCAAACCGCCGATCTCCATAGATATCGAGGTTGGCCTGTATGACATCCTCGTTGGTGAGCAGGCCATGGAATGTCCAGACCACGCCCGCGGCTCGCCAGGTAATCGTGTACGCCATCGTATTACGCTCCTTCCAGGTTAACTGGGATTTAAACCGGCTGGTTAGTCTGCGTAAAGTATTAATCGGGAGGGTCCGTTCCGATCGCCCGCAGCGGCATGACGCATGACCGTTCGGGAGTCCCGCGCGGACACGGACTCGAATCGCGACCCCGGCGATTAACAGTCATTGCCCCGTGATTCCGGGCGAAAACATGCATTCGGTCTTTGACCCGCACGGGATCATGGGGACACCATAGCCAAAAAAGGGGCGCTGCCCGGATATCCGGACAGCGCCCCGCGTTCCGCTTGGGGATTCGGCCTACCGCTTCACCGAGATGAGGGTGTTCAGCATCGTGTCGGCGGTGGTGATGACCTTGGTGTTGGCCTGGTAGCCGCGCTGGGTGACGATCATGTTGGAGAATTCATCGGCCATGTCCACGTTGGACGACTCCAGGGAATTCTGGTTGATGGTTCCCCGGCCACGGTCCCCGGCCACGCCCTCGATGGCCCCGCCCGAAGCCTCGGTGGCCACGAAATTGGTATGCCCGTCCCGGGACAGCCCCCAGGGGCTGTTGAACTTGTAGACGCCCACCTGGTACAGCTCCTCGGTCTGGCCGTTGGAGAAATGGCCGCTGAGGATGCCCTCCTCGTCCACGCTGAGGTAGTTGAGATAGCCCCAGGTGTAGCCGTCCTGGTTGTAGTAGCCGGTGAAGGACGGCTGGGCGAAACTGGTCGTCACCCGCGCGTCGCGGTCCATGTCGGCCATTTCGGGCAGGAGGTCGGCGTCGGTGCCCAGGGTGGCCGCCGATCCGGTGCCGTGGCTGCGCCAGGACGAGCTCTGGGAGTTGACCCCGAAGTCGTATCCGATGGTGCTCACCTCGCCCGTGGACTGTCCGTCGGCGCCGAAGGTGAAGTTGAACTGCGGCAGCCCCTCCTCGTCAAAGGTGGCCGGGACCCATGATGCCAGATCCTTGGGGTCGCCGGAGGCGGACGGATCCAGGCTGAAGGCGGACTGGTTGACCAGCGCGCCGCGCGAGTTGAAGGTCAGGACGCCCATACCGGCGAGCCCCGCGCCCGAAGTCCCGTAGGCCGCCGAGCCGTCGGCGTCGCCGGGCATGGCGATGACGTATTCCCAATAGCTGTAGCCGGGTACGGCGTTGGACAGGGTGTCGGGGTTGACCGGATCGTAATAGACGGTCATCTCGTAGCTGTTGCCCTCGGCGTCGAACACGTCCATGGCGGTGGAGTACTGGGGTTCCGTGTCGCCGAACGGCGTGGCCGCGTTGCTCTGGGAGCCGTTGTACGCCTCGAGCATGGAGAAAAACGGGTTGTCGGTGCTGGAGAAGACCTCCGTGGCCGAATGGTCGAGGTTGGCGACCACTTCCACCGAGTTGGTGGCCACCGGCTCGGACCGGACCACGCGGGCCGTCTCGCCGTCGACGATCACGTCTTCGTAGGGCAGCCGGATGTCGGACACGGCGGTGTCCCACTGGCCGGTCTCCTGGTCGTAGGCGTAACCCTGGAGCCGGAAGCCCGCCGCGTCCACGAGATAGGCATCGTTGTTGAAACGGAAGGACCCCGCGCGGGTGTAATGCGTCGCGCCCGTGCCCCCCATGGAGGGATCGCTGACCCCGAAAAATCCTTCGCCGGAAAGGGCCAGGTCGGTGACCGCGTTGGTGTTCTCCAGCGACCCCTCGTTGAAGGAGGGCCGGATGGTCGATACCCCGACGCCCTTGCCGATCTGGCTGGTGCGGAACACGCCCGAATCGTATTGGGCGCCGCCCGACCCCATCTGCTGGCTGATCAGATCGCCGAAGAGCAACTCCGAGCGCCGATAGCCGATGGTGTTGACGTTGGCCAGGTTGTTGGCCAGCACCTGCATGCCTTGACTGTGGGCGATCACGCCGGTGGCCCCCACGTACATACTTCCAAAACTCATACTTCCTCCGATCCGGCCTGGCCGGACTAGCGGGAACCCGCCGGGAGACCCATTCCCGGCAAATAATTCCCGACTCCTTCTCGGAGAAAGATTAAGCAAGGTGTGTGCCGTTTATAAAACTCAATATTTTTAACGGGTCGCAAAGGAAAAATTAGGGAACTTGCTTCCGCCCCGGCAAAAACCGCCGCCGGGCGGCACGACCCTCAACCGGGCGCGCCGAATGATCTTTCCCTTGCAAGACACCGGCCCCGCGCGTAGGCTTGCGCGACTTTGACCCATAGCGACTTCAAACGAACCAACGGAGATATATCATTATGAAACGGATTCTTCCCCTGATCGGCATCATCGTCCTGGTCCTTGGCCTGAGCGCCTGCAACCAGGAGCCTTCGGTCAAGATCGGCATCGTGGACGAGGCGGCCGCCTTCAAGGACAACAAGGTCGCCACCGAGGCCATGGCCTACCTCCAGGAGATGGGCAAGCCCCTCCAGGAAAAGGCCGAGGCCGCGTACAAGGCCATGCAGGAGAACCAGAACGAAGAGACCGTGGCCGCCTACAAGCTGGCCATGGGCGAGCTGCAGAACACCATGACCGCCGAGCAGCAGCGCATCGTCGCCATGGTGGACGGCAAGTTCAATGAAGTGCTGGAAAACTACCGCAAGGAGAAGGGGCTGACCCTGATCCTGTCCAAGCAGTCCGTCATCTCCTCCAGCGAGACCGTGGACATCACCAAGGACATCGTCAACGCCATGAACGGCATCCAGCTGGACTTCACCCGGCCCGAGCCCGCCGCCGAGGCCGCCCCGGAAGCCGCCGCTCCGGCCGAAGCAGCTCCCGAAGCCGCCGCCCCGGAAGCAGAGAACAAGAAGGCCGAGTAGCCCTTCCGCATCGAACGAAAAAAGGCCTGTCCGTCGGCGGACAGGCCTTTTCTTTTCTCGTTGCGGAAAACGGTTCAGTGTTCCCGCTTGAACGCGGTCATCAGCCCGGCAACCTGGTCCAGAGCGTCGGTGAACCTGACGAACTTCTCGCGCAGCGCATCGAGCCGCCCTTCCCGGCCCGCGTATTCCATCTCCAGGGCCAGCCGGGACAGGCTGTCGGAACGGACCACGCCGCACATACCCTTGAGGGAATGGGAGAGCTTGGCAGCCGTCTCCGCCCGGCCCGCTTCCAGGGCCGCATCCAGATCGCGTACCCGCCTGGGCGCGTCTTCGAGAAAAGCGTCTATCAGCTCCACGGCCAGCTCGTCGTCATAGGCTATGCTGGCCAGGAACTGCTTGTCGTCAAACAAATCCCGCGTCATTGATTTCCCCCCATCGAATTCAGCGTCCCTTAGCACCTGGCGGGCTTTCTGAAAAGAGCTTTATAGCCTGATGGAGGTGGTTCCCAAGGGGTCAGGGACAGGAGCAATCGGCCCCGGAACGCTTTTCCCAGCCCTTGCCGGAAAAGGTGAGGAGTACCTCCTGCACGGTGCGGTCCGCGCAGTTGCGCAGACAGTATTTGACCGGCAGGCTGCGGAACTCCTCGGACACCTTGCGCCCGAAGGAGAGGTGCGAGCGCACCCAGACGTCACTGTGCGGATCGCGGGAGGCTATGCGCGCATAGGCCTCGTCGTTGCCCACGCCGCCGAGCTGCGGGGCGGAGATGACGGTTGGACGGTCCACGGGCAGGACGTTGCCCCGGCCCAGAAAGGCCATGGTCGAATCGGAACAGAAGAGCGCGCCGCACCGCCCGCTGCCGTACCGGAAGACCAGACCGGCCCCCGCACCGGACAGCGCCCTGGCCGCCCGGAACACGGTCCCGGCCGACGCGGGCAGCACCTTGCGCTTTCCTCCGGGCGCGGGCAGCCCGTTCAGGCACATGAGCGGGTGCAGGGGAATGAAGCGGTTCTCCAGCCGGTTGGTCTGGCGAAAGAAACGGATCGTCACGTCGCGCGCCATCAGTCCTTCAGCCAGCACGGCCAGGGCCAACCCCCGGGCCACGTCGCGGCGCGGGTCCCGCCCGGCCACCGGCAGCTTCTCCGCCTCGGCGGCAAGCATCCGCCCGCAGAGCACGGCCAGGTCCGCCGCGTCCTCCCGCCTGCGGTCCAGGGTCGCGAGCAGCAGCCCGCCCAGCCGGTCCCCGCCCTCGCCGGACTTGTCGTCCAGGAGCTGCTTCATGACAGCCAGGAACGCGGACGCAGGAGTCATGGGACGCGGTGCGGGCGGCAGCTCGCCCAGGCAGGCGGCCGCGCAGAGCAGGGCCAGGGTGGCCGCCCCGGTCAACGGCATGTCCCCGGCCACGGGCGGCAGGGTCGAGGGGATGGGAAAGGCCGCCTCGGCCGGAACCGGCAGGGAGCAGCGCACCAGCCAGTCCGGGAACCCGCCGTCGAAGCCCCGCCCCGCCAGGATCAGGTCGAGCAGGGACTCCGGCAGCCAGTATTCGCCCACCGGATACCCCTCGTCCATGAGGTCCAGCACGCCGCCGAGCCGCTCCGGAGACGCCGACGTGCACACCACGGACCGCAATTTGCCCACCAGCCGCTCCCGGAGCATGCCGGGCAGGGCGCTGTCCAGGCAGCCGCCGTCGAACAGGTACGCGCCGCGCCCCGTTCTGAGCAGGAAAGCGTCGCCCCGGCGCACCGGGAGCGCTCTGAATACCGTAGAACCCATCCTTATCCTTGATGAAAAAAGGTCACCGCGTTAGAGTAGTCGATACTATATTCAAAGCGTGATTCTATATCAAGTAGTAATTTTTCGGATAAAAAAATAGGGTTCTCAACTCGCTGAAATTCCTTGAATCTATGACCGCTCTTTTCGACACGGCTTGTGACTTCTCACAATATTTCAATAAAATCAGTATGTAATGGATTCGCGGCCTGAGCCTTGCAGTAGGAATCATAACCGTTGACAAGGTTTTGACCGGCCATTATATGCCACAAACCAAAATTCGAAAGGGAGCAATCCACGTATGAAGATATTGTTCAACTACACCGTCACGCCGGTGCTCTGTGCGGCCCTGGTGATCATGGCTGTGGTTGTGGTCGTCAAGCAGCAGAAGATCGACGACCTGTCGCACCGCCTGGAGCTGGTGCAAAAGACCGCCGAGGCGCGCAAGGTCCTCGTGGAGGAGGCCCGCCTCCTTCAGAAAGCCATGAACATGTCCCCTGTGCGCACGGTCACCGTGACCGCCTACAACCCCACCACCGACCAGTGCGACGACGATCCGCTCATCGCCGCCTCCATGCGCAAGGTCCGCTCCGGCACCATCGCGGTTTCCCGCGATCTGTTCGACCAGGGCTGGGTCTTCGGCCGCAAGGTCCGCATCGAGGGCCTGGGCATCTTCGAGATCAACGACCTCATGAACAAGCGCTTCACCCAGCGCATCGACATCTTCATGTGGGACGAGTCCGAAGCCAGACAGTTCGGCAGCAAGAACATCAAGGCGGCACTCCTCGACATCTAGGAGTACGCCCGAAAAAAGCCCCCGCACCGTAACGGTGCGGGGGCTTTTTTTTATGGGGAGCGGCTTCCGGGAGCGGGCCATTCGCACATTTTTCGAGGGGGGATTTGATCCTCACGTACCGGGTGTACGCTGCGGTCAAATCCCCCCTCGAAAAATGCACGCCTGACCCACTCTCGAAAGCCTATTCCGCGCACGGCTAGAGAGCCGCTGTCGGGTGGCTGCGCCGCCCGAATCGCTCCGGGGTGAGCGCTATGAAAAGGCCCTGCCGACAACATCGACAGGGCCAAAAATATTCCCATTCAACCCAGGCTAACGCCTTCGGGGCTCCAGCCCCGAACAGCGGGTCAACCAGCCGCCTCACCGACCGAAGGCCCCCGTACTAGGGATAGGCTTTCGAGAGTGGTGCAGCTGTGCATTTTCTTCCGGGGGCTTCCACCGCAGCGTAGCCGTCTACGTGAGGATGGAAGCCCCCGGGAAAAATGTGCAGATGCGCCGCTATCGAAAGCCGCTAATCGAGCCAAGAGACTTCGACGACACTCCGCGTGGGTATCCGTTGGTACCGGTATTTGGGGTATCCCAGCATGAGCGCCGCATAGACTCCGTGGCCCTCGGGAATGCCGAGTTCCCTTCGGATGGCGCAGCACCCTTCGGCCACCTCCATGAGGAAGCCCGCCCAGCAGGCGCCCAGGCCGTGGGCGTGGGCCGCGAGTTCGAGATAGGCGGCGGACAGGGCGCAGTCCTCGGCCGGGTTGAAGCCGTCCTCCGGGGCGTGAGCCACGGCCACGTGGGGCGCGCCGTGCAGGATCTTGTCCAGCCCCTTCTCCCAGTTCTTGACCACGCCGGGGAAGATGGAGTTGGTGGCCATGTACTCCACGGTCATGCCCGCCAGCCGCCGGGTGGCCTGGGGGGTGCGGGTGACGATCCAGCGCGCGGGCTGGCCGTTCTTGGCGCTGGGCGCGAACGAGGACACGGCGAAGAGGTGGTTCAGGACCGCTTCGGGGACCACCTTGTCGCGGTAGGTGCGGGTGGACCGCCGCCCGCTCAGGAACTGGTCGGCCTGTTCCGGGGTCAGCCGGAGGTCGCGGGACAGGGGCGCGCACTGGTCCGGGCCCAGCCCGTCGGTCACGGGCATGGGCGGCAGGGTCACGGCCCCCACCGGACAGACGGCCACGCAATGGCCGCAGTTGATGCAGGTCTTTTTCGCGGCCGGGCGGAGCTTGGGGAACCCCTCCGCGTCGGTCACGATCAGGTCGAAAGGACACTCGTCCAAACAGGCGCCGCAGCGCTTGCAGGTTTCCTTGTCGGCAAACATGGCTGCTCCTCGAAAATGGGGTCCCGGAGAACGGGACGGGAGCGGGCTAGGACCCGCTGGTGACGGCGGCGATGGCCGGGATCGCTTCGAACATCACGCCGCGCAGGGCCTCGGCCAGGATGTCCGACTCGGTGGAATAACCGGGAACGACCACGTCCTCGACCTCGCTGGAATATTTCTCCAGGTGCACGATCTCGCCACCCCTGGTGACCTTGAGCCTGAGCTCGATCCTGCCCTTGTAGGTGGTCACGCCGGTCTGGTTCAGCTCCAGGGCCAGAATCTCGCCGGTGACGACCGGGTCGTCGCCGGGCATGATCGCGGTGGCGCGGTACTTGGGCTTGCACCCGGCATTCTCCAGCTCGTCGAACAGCGCCCAGCCGACCCAGTCGGCCACGTCGGACAGGGTGGTGATCTGCTGGTTGTCGCGGGTCTTGCCGAGCACGGTCTTGGCGCGCTTGTCCTCGAACTTGAAGACCACGACCTCGCCCGCGCAGGGGGAGTCGGTGCTGATCAGGGCGTATTTCAGCTTGATGCCGTTGCCGGAGGCGCAACCGGCCAGGACGGCCAGGAGCAGCGCCAGGCACGGCACCCATTTCATATATGCTTTCATCGGTGAATCTCCATCAGATTTCATGGCCCTCGGCGGGCGGCTCGCCGGTTTCCTTGAGCTTGTCGTCCAGTTCGGACTCCATCCTGTCCAGGAGCTTCCGGGTCAGGTCCAGGAGCCGGTCGAGGTTTTCGCCCACAAAGGTCTTGGCCTTGGCATCGAGCTCCTCGTCCGAGGGCGGCTCGCCCGGGCCGGGCTCGTCGGTGTCCGACTTGCCGGGCGCGTCGCCGACCCCGGTGCGGGCGCGGTCGATTTCGAGCAGCGCACGAATGCTCTCCAAGCTCTCGCGCACCCGGGCCAGCTCGTCCGCGAACCGCTTGTCGCGGGCCGCTTCGTCCCGGCGCAGGGCCTGCACCTCGGCCTCCAGGGCGTCGATGCGGGCCGCGTTCGTCCGGTTCTCTTCGGGCGCGGGCGGGTTGCAGCCGCACAGGGCGAGCAGCAGGACGGCCAGGGCCGCGGTCAGGGATACCATCTTCCTCATGCCCCGCCTGATAGCACACCCGGCGCGGTGCTGACAATGCGCGCGCCGCCCCCTTCCCGGCCGCCCTCCATCTTGCATTTACCAGACAAGTCCGTACAATACGGCCATTCAGGATGGCTCCCCCACCCTCTTACGCCAGAGAGAAAGACCGGCAATGAAAACACTCCGCACCCTGACACTGTTTGTCGCCCTGGCCTTCCTGGCCGCGCCCGCCCTGGCCTCCGACTACACGCAGGTCCCCCATCCCGACGGGTTCCGAGGCCTGGCCTGGGGTACGCCCCTGTCCGAGATCAAGGACCTGACCCCGGTGCAGAAGGCGGGCTTCGAGAATACCTATTTCCGCCGCAACGAGGACCTGACCTTCGGCAAGGCCGAGCTGGTCTCCGTGGCCTACTATTTCCGCAACGACAAGCTCTATCGGGTGGGCATCGCCTATGCCGGGCGGGTCAACCAGTTCTTCATCAAGGACATGCTGCTCCAGAAGTACGGCGAAGGCCACGCCCTGGGGTTCCGCTACGGCTGGATGTGGCCCGACTTCTCCATCGAGCTGAACTACGACGGCGACGAAAACACCGGCAGCCTCTATTACACCTTCGAAGGCCCCCTGAAATAATCGGATGAACCAGGCCAAACCCGCCGTCCGCAGGCCCGTGCTGCGCCATAAGATCCTTTATGTCCTGAGCGTCGTGGCCCTGGGCGCGCTGCTGTGCGTCAACTTCGGGACCATCTACACCCTGATCCTCCATCCGGACGGCAACCACTCCCGGCTGATGCAGCTGGCCTACCTGTGCATGGTGGCCGGCCTGCTGGTCCTGGCGGGCCAGGTCCTGCTGGTGCTCAAGCGGATCATCGCCGTGATCGGCAGGGACGCCGCAGAGGCCGGAGAGCTGGCCGAACGGCTGGAGCAACTGGTCGTCATGGACTCCCTGACCAAGACGTACAACCGGGGCAAGTTCGAGGAGGTTCTGAACCGCGAACTGGGCAATGTCCGGCGTTACTGCCTGGACCTCTCCGGGGTGATGCTCGACGTGGACGGGTTCAAGGCCATCAACGAGGCGCAGGGTTATGCGGCGGGGGACCGGCTGCTGGCCAACCTGGCCCACCACCTGAACTCCCTGCTGCGCGACAACGACTACCTGTTCCGCTGGCGCGGCGGCAAGTTCATCATCCTCGCCCCGCACACGGACATCGACAAGGCCGCGATAATGGCCGAGAAGCTCCGCCAGCGGGTGGGCCACAAGCTGTTCGGCGGCACGGTCCGGATGACCCTCTCTCTGGGCGTGGCCCAGGCCCTGGAGGACGACACGCCCGAGACCTTCCGCCAGCGCCTCCAGGCCGGGCTGGCCACGGCCAAGAACGCGGGCCGGGACCGGGTCGCTGTCAACCGGGCGCACTCCACCCAGGCCTGATCCGCCCCCGCGGCCTGCCGCACATTCCTCCCCCATCGCGATTCCATTTTTCTCATTTATACGCTATATAGGTGTAGAAATAGGAAACTCTCGCCCAGGACGGACCGAACCCATGCCTCAGGACAAGCGGACCCATTACTTCAAATTCGCCCCCGTCAGGGTCTTGCTCCCGTCGGCGATAATGCTCGTGCTGTTCGCCGGTTCAATCTTTCTCTACCTCCTGCCCTCCATCGAAACCACCCTCCTCAAGTCCAAGAAGGACGGGGTGTTGGAGATCACCGACACGGTCATCTCCACCCTGACCCGCCTGGACGACATGGCCAGACGCGGCGAGATCACCGACGACTACGCCAGGAAGCTCGGCGTGGAGCTGCTCAAGGCCATCCGCTACGGCGACGACGACATGGACTACTTCTGGGTCACGGACCTGACACCGCGCATGATCATGCACCCCTACCGCCCGGAGCTGGACGGCCAGGACCTGTCCGATTTCCGCGACAGGAACGGCAAGCGGCTGTTCGCGGAGTTCATCCTGGCCGCGGAAAAGGGGAAGGACCAGTTCGTGGACTACTACTGGCAGTGGAAGGACCAGCCTGACCGCGTCAGCCGCAAACTGTCCCACGTCCGCGTGTTCGCGCCCTGGGGCTGGGTCATCGGCACCGGCCTGTATCTGGATGACCTGCAACAGGAGATCGCCGTCTACCGGGACCGCATCTCCGCGATCTTCATGGGCATCCTGCTGATCAGTTCCCTGCTCTCCCTGTACATTATCCGACAGTCCGGCCTGAGCGAAAAGAAGAAGGCCCTGGTCCAGGGCCAGCGCGAACGACTGGTGCGCGTGCTTCAGGAAAGCGAGGAGCGGTACCGGACCATCGCGGACTTCGCCTACGACTGGGAGGTCTGGATCGGCACGGACAAGACCGTCCATTACTGCTCCCCGGCCTGCCAGCGGATCACCGGCTATCCCCAGGAGCGATTCTTCGAGCACCCCGGCCTGATCCGCGAGATCATCATCGAGGACGACCAGGATGCCTGGGACGCCTACCTGGTGGAGGCCAACTCCGACCGGGGCGACTCCCTGGACTTCCGCATCAAGAACACCGAGGGCAAGATCCGCTGGCTCGGCGTGGTCGGCCGGTCCGTGTCCGGCATCGGCGGCAAGCCTCTGGGCATGCGGCTCAGCTTCCGCGACATCACCGACCGCAAGACCATGGAGGAGCAGCTCCGCCACCAGGCGCTGCACGATCCGCTGACCAACCTGGCCAACCGCACCCTGTGCCTGGACCGGCTGAGCCAGGCCATGCGCCGGGCCAAGCGGCGGGAGAACTACTATTTCGCGGTGGTCTTCCTGGATCTCGACCGGTTCAAGATCATCAACGACTCCCTGGGCCACCGGTTCGGCGACATGGTCCTGACCGAGACCGCCATCCGGCTGACCTCGGAGATGCGCGGCCTGGACACCGTGTCCCGGTTCGGCGGCGACGAGTTCGTCCTGCTCCTGGACGAGCTGTCCAGCCCGGGCGAGGCCATCCGAATCATCAAGCGCGTCCGGCTGCGCCTCGCCGAGCCGTTCCGGTTCAACGGCGACGAGGTCCAGACCACGGCCAGCTTCGGCATCGTCTTAAGCCCCGTGGAGGACATCAAGGCCGCGGACGTGCTCCAGCACGCCAACATCGCCATGCACCGCGCCAAGGAAGCCGGGCGCAACCGGTTCAAGGTCTTCACCGAGCGGATGCTCGAAACCGCCGTGGACCAGCTGACCCTGGAAAACGACATGCGGCGCGGCCTGGGCAACAAAGAATTCCGCGTGGTCTACCAGCCGATCATGGACCTCTCCGGGTCCGACGTCATCGGATTCGAGGCCCTGGCCCGCTGGGACCACCCGGACCGGGGTCAGATCCCGCCCGCCGAATTTATCCCCATGGCCGAGGAGTCCGGGCTGATCACCCAGCTCGGCGAGTGGGTCCTGGAAAAGTCCCTGGCCACCCTGGCCGAATGGCGCAGGGAGACCGGCAGGGCGGACAACATCTTCATGTCCGTGAACCTGTCCAGCAAGCAGTTCGCCCGCGCGGACCTGGACAAGATCGTGGTCAAGACCCTGAACAAGCACGACCTGCCGCCCTCCTGTCTGAAGCTGGAGATCACGGAGTCCTCCATCATGGACAATCCCGAGTCCTCCATCCTGACCCTGAACCGACTGCGCAAGGTCGGTGTGCGCTTCTCCATCGACGACTTCGGCACGGGCTATTCCTCCCTGTCCCAGCTCCAGCAGCTGCCCGTGGACACCCTCAAGGTCGACCGCTCCTTCATCTCGCGCATGAAGAGCGACCCGGAGAACATGGAGATCGTCAAGGCGGTCATCGCCCTGGCCCGCTCCCTGGACCTCAACGTCATCGCCGAGGGCGTGGAGCTGCCGGACCAGCTCTGCTCCCTGCTGGCGTTGGACTGCCACTGCGTCCAGGGGTTCTACTTTCACGAGCCCATGCCCGCCGACTCCGCGCGGGAGCTCCTGGAGCACCGCACCGGACGGACCGCGGACCACACCCGCGAGCGCATGCGCCACGCCCACCGGGTCTGCCACGACGAAAAGAACAAATAGACGGGAACAGCCCGCAAAAAACCCCGCACGGTGAACCGCGCGGGTTTTTTTGTCTCCGACGGGGACCAGACTATTTCTTGGGCCCGTACCGCTCCACGAACCACTGCACCTGGCGGCAGACGCCCATGAGCAGATTGAACTCGTTGCGCTTCAGGTTGACCTTGCTGAAGAAACGGCGCACCGGGAGCATCCAGTAGTCCGGGTTGTCGTCCTTGAGAAAATCGATGGCCAGGAGGCTCTGCTGGAGATTGGCGAACAGCGCCTCCTGCTCGGGGATGGTCGCGGCGCGCTCCTCCGGGGGGCCGTCCGGCACGAACGGCCCGGCCAGGGACCGCTTGAAGCATTCGTACAGGACCACGACCACGGCCTGGGCCAGGTTCAGGGAAGTGCCCTCACGGCTGGTGGGGATGGTCATCAGGCCGGAGCAGATGGACGTTTCCTCGTTGGTCAGCCCCTTGTCCTCGGGGCCGAACACGATGGCCACCCTGCCGCCGCCCCGGAGCCGCTCGTCGACCACGCCCGCCAGGGTCTCGGGGCTCATGATTCCCTTTCGCCAGCCGCCGGTGCGCGCGGTGGTGCCGAAGACGGCGGTGCACCCCTCCACGGCCTCGGCCAGGGTGTCCACGATGCGCGCGGTCTCGAGAATGTGGCGCGCGTGGGCTGTGGCCAGGGGCAGCGCCTTCTCCATATTGAAATTGTACGGGTCCACCACCACCAGCCTGGAAACGCCCATGTTCAGGCAGGCGCGGGCCGCGGAGCCGATGTTTTCAGGGTATTTGGGGCGGAACAGGACCACCGTGAGTTCGTCGAGCATGCGCACCTCCGGGTTCGCTGACGCCCGGCATGTACCACACTGCCCGCCGTTGTCAAAGGCCGGGTTCCCTCGCTCCCTGACCCGCCGCTCAAAAAAAACCAGTTATATTGAAATGCTCCAAATAAGTACCGGAGTGACCGGCGTATCAGGAGAATTACATTGAATAATTTGGTGTTTTGTGCGACAACGGGCTACCGAGTGGAATAGCCTTCCCTCGGGGGTGTGTTTTACCTTTCAAGGTAAAAAAGTTGCGGTCCTTAATAACTTCTGTGGTTCCCTAGGAGGAAAAATGAAACGGATTCTGACTCTGGTCTTGGCTCTCGCCCTTGTTTTCGGCATGTCCTTCAACGCGCAAGCCAAGAAACGCTACGTCTTCGGCGGCGGACCGGCCGGCGGCACCTTCCAGGTGGTCGCCAACGCCATCCAGGTCTTCGGCCCCATCAAGAACAACCCCGACTTCTCCATCAAGGCCCAGTCCTCCGGCGGCTCCACCGAGAACCTGCGCACCGTCAACGCGGGCCGCTCCGCCTTCGGCACCGTGTATGCGGGCGAGGTCTTCCTCGGCCGCAACGGCAAGATGACCGGCGACCCGAACAAGTACGACAAGGTCCTGGTCGTGGGCTACCTCTACGGCGCCCCGGCCCAGCTCGTCGTGCGCAAGGGTTCCGGCATCAACTCCGCCAAGGACCTGGTCGGCAAGAAGGTCGGCGTGGGCAACGCCGGTTCCGGCGCGTTCGCCAACTGCGAGCGGTTCTTCACCCACCTGGGCATCTGGGACAAGATCGAGCGTAACGCCATGGGCTACAACGACGCCGCCCAGGCCTTCGGCAACGAACAGCTCGACGCCTTCTGGCTGCTGACCGCCTTCCCGTCCGGCGCCGTGATCATGGCCGCCCAGACCAACGACATCGACCTGGTCAACGTGGGCAAGGACGCCGAGGACACCGGCTACTACACCGCCTACCCCTACTTCGGAAAGCTGAACATCCCCGCAGGCACCTATCGCGGCGTGGATCACGACACCCCCTCCTTCTTCGACTCCGCCCTGCTCGTCGCCAACGCCGACGTGTCCGCGGACGACGTCTACGCGCTGCTCAAGGCCGTCTGGTCCGACGAGGGCCTGAAGCACATGGTCGACCAAAAGAAGACCTTCAAGGCCATGAGCGTGGCCGACGGCCTCAAGGGCGTGAACCCGGCCGCGACCCCCGCTGCACCCCGGCGCCGAACGGTTCTGGAAGGAAATGGGCGTTCTGAAGTAACACCCCACACGCTCTCACCATAGTCCAAGACGGGCGGGCCGCAAGGCCCGTCCGTGTTCCGCGAGTCCGGCGGACTCCGGCCCGGTCCCGCCGGGGCCGGGGTCTTTTGGAAGGACTTGCACGGCATGTCTCCCGGCCCGGACCGGGGAGGTCCCGTACCGGTCGGACATGCCCGGCGGCATAGTTTTCAACCGCTGCCCCGGGGGCAGCTCAAGAGCGCGCAATGTACGAAAAATTATCGAAATTCGAACGATTTCTCTTCGACTTCCTGTCGGTGGGGATGGTCCTCTTCTACTCCTGGTCGGCCATCTTCGAACCGGCGGCGACACAGTATCACCGGGGCATATACGTCATCATCACGTATATCCTCATTTTCCTGATCTACAAATCCAGAAGCCTGATCATGCGCATCGTGGACTACCTGCTCATGGCCGCGTCAGTGCTCTCCGTGGGCTACTGGATCATCAACTTCGAGGCCATCAACTACCGCACCGGCATCGAGACCGACCTGGACAAGTGGATGGCCATGATCGGCGTGCTGATCGGCATCGAGCTGGCACGGCGCGTGGTGGGCAACGTCTTCGTCATCATCGGCGTGGCCATGCTCCTGTTCGGCATGTACGGGGCGCACATGCCGGAACTCATCGCCCATGCGGGCGCGAGCTTCCCGGACCTGTGCACCTCCATCTTCTACCGCTCCGACGGCGTGTTCGGCATCATGGCCAACGTGCTCGCCACCTACATCATCCTGTTCGTGCTCTTCGGCGCGTTCCTGGAGCAGTGCGGGGCGCAGCGGTTCTTCATCGACTGGCCGCTGGCCGCCGTGGGCCACAAGATCGGCGGCCCGGCCAAGGTCTCGGTCATCGCCTCCGGCCTGTTCGGGTCCATCTCCGGCTCGGCCATCGCCAACACCGTGTCCACCGGCTCCTTCACCATCCCGATGATGAAGAAGGCGGGCTTCAAGCCCCACGTGGCGGGCGGCATCGAACCTGCGGCCTCCATCGGCGGCATGTTCATGCCCCCGATCATGGGCGCGGGCGGGTTCATCATGGCGGAGATGACCGGCCTGCCCTACTCGCAGATCATGCTCATCGCCATCTTCCCCGCGCTCATGTACTTCTTCTCCGTGTTCGTCATGGTCCATTACGAGGCCAAGAAGGACAACATCGTGGGCGAGCGGTACAAGGAAAACGCCATGACCATCTTCAAGAACGAATGGCTGTACACCCTGCCGCTGGTGGGCATCACCATCTTCATGCTGGCCGGCTACTCGCCCGGCTATTCGGCCATCGTCGGCCTGGCCATCTGCATCGGCCTGTCCTTCAAGGACGACACCCAGCGCATCGACCCGACCCTGCTCATCGTCATGGCCTTCATGGTCATCTGCCCCTGGCTGCTCAAGCTGGTCGGGCTGGTGGGCGGCAAGGAGGCGGCAACGGCCATCCGGCCGTTCCTGTCCGGCCGCGTCCTGATGCTCTACGGCCTGATCGCGGCCGCCGGATTCTACTTCTACCGCAAGAAGAGCCGCCTGGACGACAGCGGCCAGACCTTCGTGGTCATCGCCACGCTGCTGGGCGTCTCGGTGCTGATGGTCCTGGTCCACAAGGTCCCGGCCATGATCAGCCCGGAATTCGCCAAGTCGTTCAACCTGATCTTCAACAAGGAGATCATCCTCCTGGTCGGGCTGCTGATCGCGGCGGCGGTCTTCGCCTATCCCCGGGGGGAGCGGAACGAGCTGCGCGGGTTCGTCATCGCCTCCCGCGTGGGCACCATCAACTCGCTCAAGATCGGCGCCACCGTCGGCGTCATCGGCATCATCATCGGCGTGCTGACGTACTCCGGCCTGGTGCTGACCTTCGCCGACATCGTCATCGAGCTGGCCCACGGCAACCTGGTCTACACCATCCTGCTCATCGCCCTGGCGTCGCTGATCCTCGGCATGGGCGTGCCGGTCACCGCGGCCTACCTGATCACCGCCGTGGTCGCCGTCCCGGCCCTCACCCACCTGGGGGTCAACGAGGTTGCGGCGCACATGATCGTGTACTGGCTGTCCCAGGACTCCAACATCACGCCGCCGGTCTGCATCGCCGCCTTTGCGGGCGCGACCATCGCCGGAGCCAACATGTGGCGGACCGCGTTCACCTCGTTCAAGTTCGCCAAGTTCCTCTACCTGGCGCCGTTCCTGTTCGCCTACATCCCGGCCTTCTCCCTGGATGCCTCCATCCAGCAGATCGTCGTGTGGTTCGCCATCATCACGGTGGTCGTCTACGCCTACGCCTGGTTCATGAGCTTCATCTGGTTCAAGCCGCTGAAGCGCATGCTCTCCGGAGCGCCCGCCTAAACCCGTCACCAAAGGGGCCGGTCATCCGGCCCCTTTTTTTGCCCTCTCCCCAAGCGGGCCAATGGCCCGCAACCCGCGCGAGCCGTTATAACTTGCAGGCCAAAACCCGACGTCCGTTGTCTTCAATGTCACGGTGTGCAATCATGCCGTGGTACGGGTCCGTCCGTTCCGGGCGGGCCGAGTGATCTTTCGGCCCTTGGAGGACCGATGCGTCGTCCGCCTTTCCTGATCGTGCCGCTCGTGCTTTTGCTGCTGGCCTGCGGGTGCTCCCAGGAGCCCCGGGAAGCCCCGCCCGCGCAGGCAGGCGAGCCGGAGGAACGGAGCCTGACCCTGACCTTCAACGGCGGCCCCAAGGGCGGCACCTTCAACTACTTCGCCAACAAGATGGCGAGCCTGATCTCCGACGAGGTCGGCTGGCTGGATATCCAGACCAAGAGCTCCGGCGGCTCGGTGGACAACCTGCTGGCCCTGTGTTCGGGCCGGGCGGACATGGCCATCGTCTATGCGGGCGACGCCTTCCTCGGCCGCATCGGCAAACTGCACTGCCCGGAAACCAAGTACGTCAACGCCCGCGCCCTGGCCTTCCTCTACGGCGCACCCGCCCAACTGGTGGTCCGACGCGATGCGGCCATCAACACGGTCCTTGACCTGCGCGGCAAGGTCGTGGCCGTGGGCAATCCCGGATCGGGCGCGGCGGTGTCGGCCGAACGGTTCTTCAAGCACCTGGACCTCTGGAAGCACATCGACCACCGGCCCCTGGGCTATTCCGAGGCCGCCGGGGACTTCGCCGACGGCACGGTGGACGCCTTCTGGGTCCTGGTCGGGTACCCCAACGCGGCGGTCATCGAGGCCTCGACCCGCACGCCGATCAAGATCCTGGACCTGCACGACGCGGCCACGGTCTCCGGCTTCTACCAGCTCTACCCGTTCTACACCCAGGCGACCATCCCGGAAGGGACCTACGAGGGCCAGCAAACCCCGGTGCACACCTTCCAGGACTCGGCCCTGTGGTGCGCCCGCGCGGGGATCGACGGGAACGCCGTGTACCGGAGCCTTGGCGCGGTCTTCTCCGAGGACCGGCTGGCGGACCTGCGCCGCACCCACCGCGCGGCCTGGGAGATGAGCCTGGAAAACGGCATCCGCAACCTGTCCATCCCGCTCCACCCCGGGGCGATCCGGTTCTGGTCCGGACACGACCTGGACATCCCGCCCATCCTCATGCCCTGACCGGTCTTACGGCCCAACATGCTGATTTGATTGGGCGCTCAACCAACGCCCCTGGGGAGTCCCGGCAAATCGCCTGGAAAGTGTTGGCGCACAAGGATAAATACTGCTTGACGGAAATTGAAAAACACCCGTACCAATGGGCAAAGTATTGCGGTCACACCAGTCTGTCGGGAGGTTGTCGCCACGGGCCACGCGGCTCCGTGGCCCATTCGCCAGCTCGTCGCCGACTGGGCCATAACTGAACCAAGGGAGGCCTGATCATGGCACTGTTCACCAAGGAAGAAGCTCTCAATTATCATTCCAGCAAGCGCAAGGGCAAACTGGAAGTCATCTCCATCAAGCCGTGCAGAAACCAGAAGGACCTGTCCATGGCGTACAGCCCCGGCGTGGCCGAGGCGTGCCGCGCCATTCACGCGGACACCGAGAAGGTCTACGAGTACACCAACAAGGGCAACCTTGTCGCGGTCGTCTCCAACGGCACCGCCGTGCTCGGCCTGGGCAACATCGGCCCCGAAGCGGGCAAGCCGGTCATGGAAGGCAAGGGCGTGCTGTTCAAGATTTTCTCCGACATCGACGTCTACGACCTGAACATCGCGGCCAAGACCCCGGACGAGGTCGTCGCCTTCTGCAAGCTGCTCGAACCGACCTTCGGCGGCATCAACCTCGAAGACATCAAGGCCCCCGAGTGCTTCGAGATCGAGACCCGGCTGAAGGAAGAGATGGGCATTCCGGTCTTCCACGACGACCAGCACGGCACGGCCATCATCTCCGCCGCCGGCATCATCAACGCGCTCGAAATCTCCGGCAAGAAGATCGAGGACATCACCATCGTGGTCTCCGGCGCTGGCGCGGCGGCCATCGCCTGCTCCAACCTGTACGTGAACATGGGCGTCAAGCGCGAGAACATCTTCATGTTCGACTCGCGCGGCCTGATCCACGCCGGGCGCACCGACCTGAACGAGTTCAAGCTCGCCTACGCCCAGGCCGAGGACAAGGGCTCCCTGGCCGACTGCATGGTCGGGGCCGACATGTTCCTCGGGCTGTCCGTCAAGGACGCCATCAGCCAGGACATGGTCAAGACCATGGCCGAGAACGCCATCATCTTCGCCTGCGCCAACCCCGATCCCGAGATTCCCTACCCGGACGTCAAGGAAGTGCGCCCGGACATCATCATGGGCACGGGCCGTTCCGACTTCCCGAACCAGGTGAACAACGTGCTCGGCTTCCCGTTCATCTTCCGGGGCGCGCTGGACTGCCGCGCCACGGCCATCAACGAGGAGATGAAGATCGCCGCCGCCGAGGCCCTGGCCGCCCTGGCCAAGGAGCCGGTCGCCCAGGACATCTGCGACGCCTACGGCGTGGACAAGCTGGAATACGGCATCGACTACATCATCCCCAAGCCGCTGGACCCGCGCGTCCTGACCTGGCTGGCCCCGGCCGTGGCCTGCCAAGGCCGCCATGGACACCGGCGTGGCCAAGGTCCAGCTGGACCTCGACCAGTACGCCAAGGACCTGGAAGCCCGCATGAAGGCCTCCAAGGCCCGCACCAAGCTGGTGGTGGACACCTTCGGCTACGACATCTAGCCGCCCGCTTCCGCTGAATGGACAGGCCCCGCCCCGGACTTCCGGCGCGGGGCCTTTTTCTCGCGTTGCCACCCGCCCCGGTTGTCCTCTATGCTCACCCCATGGACGAGAACACCCTCAACGAACTGCGCGCCCTGGCCGAGCAGAACGGCATCGACCCGGAACAGCTCCTGGCCATCGCCGAGGCCGACGGGCTGCCCGACGAGCTGCGACGAGCCATGGCCGAGATCATGGGCGACCTGACCGTGTTCGGACAGGCCCTGAGCGACCTGGAACGCAAATAACCATGGCCCGCCTGTTCGTCGGCATTGGCTTACCGGAGACTTACCGTCAATCGCTCAGCCCCCTCACAACCTCACTTTCCAGGCTTACCGATAACTGCATTAACTGGTCCAGACCCGACACCTGGCACCTGACCCTCAAGTTCCTGGGCGAGACCGAAGAGGCGCGCATTCCTGCCATCAAGGACGCCCTCTCAACCCTCGATTTCCCCCGCTTCACCCTCCAGGCCGGGGGCGCGGGCGCGTTCCCCAATGCCCAACGCCCCAAGGTGCTCTGGCTCGGTCTGGCCCAAGGCGCCGACCAGGCCGCCGGGCTGGCCTCCGGCATTGAAGACGCCCTCGCCGCCGTCGGCGTGCCGCGCGAACAAAAACGGTTCCGCCCGCACCTGACCCTGGGCCGGGTGCGCAGGCCCGGACCCGGCAACCACCAACCGCTCCTGGACGCCGCCGCCCAAACCCAATGGCCGCCGTTCACCGTCAACCGGTTCACCCTCTACCAAAGCACCCTCGCCCCCACCGGCGCCACCCACACGGTCCTGGCCGAGTTTGCGCTGGCTGGGTGAAGGGGCCTCCGGCGGCTGGGGGAAGGGGAGAGGGGAAACTTTTGGAAAAGTTTCCCCTCTCCCCTTCCCCCAGACCCCCATCCCCACTCCCTTTCAAAACTTTTTGGGTCGCTTCGCGAGGGGTGGCGGGTCGCCGGGGGCCCCTGTCGGACTTAAAGTAATACTTTAAAAACACCAAAAGAGCGCACACCCCATGCGGACGCACGCCTTTGCCGAAGGCACAAAAAAAGTTTTGGAAAAGGGAGGGATGGGGGTCCGGGGGAAGGGAGGGAAAAACCTTTCTCAAAAGGTTTTTCCCTCCCTTCCCCCGGCCGCCGGAGGCATTCATCTAAACGTCGATTTCCACGCCGATGGGGCAGTGGTCGGAGCCGAGGACGTCGGGTTCGATCCAGGCGCGGGTGACGCGGTCCTTGAGTTCTTCGGACACGAAGAAGTAGTCGATGCGCCAACCCGCGTTGTTCTTGCGGGCGTTGAAGCGGTAGGACCACCAGGAGTAGTGGTGGGGGCCGTCTTCGAAGAGCCGGAAGGTGTCGACGTAGCCGTGTTCGATGAATTTGTCGATCCAGGCACGCTCGACGGGCAGGAACCCGGACCGTTCGGCATTGGCCTTGGGGTTCTTGAGGTCGATTTCCCGGTGGGCGGTGTTGAAGTCGCCGCCGACCACGATGGGCTTGGTCTTGCGCAGGGTTTCGGCGTGGTCCAGGAAGCAGTCGTAGAACCCCATCTTGAAGTCCAGGCGCTCGTCGGACATCTGGCCGTTGGGGAAATAGATGTTGAAGAGGTGGAAGTCCGGGTATTCGAGGTGCAGCACGCGGCCCTCGTCGCGGAACCGGACGTCGGGCAGGCCGGTGGAGACCGAGAGCGGCTCGGGGTTGGCGAAGCAGGCCACGCCGGAGTAGCCTTTCTTTTTCTTGGACCAGTTCCAGTAGTGGTTGGAGAAGGAGTCCGGCTCGCGGTCCTCGGGGTCGAGCTGGTCCGGCTCGGCCTTGGTCTCCTGGAGCATGACCACGTCGCCGCCGCAGCCGTCGAGCCAGTCGCGGAAGTCCTTCTTGAGCACGGCGCGGTAGCCGTTGACGTTCCATGAGTAGATGATCATCGCGCCTCCTGGAAAAGGGAGGGGGAACCGGCGCGGGCCGATTCCCCCTTCATGCCGCATGCGCGGCGAAGATTAGTGCTCGTTCGGGGAGCTGATCTTGATCATCACCAGCGCGCTGATGGTCAGGGCCAGACCGAGGAAAAACCAGAAATAACCCATCATAGTCGCATCCTCCACGTATGTAAGCGATTGTTGCTTTTGCTCTTAGCAGAAAGTTTCGGGCTTGAAAAGCACGGCGGCCCGGAGAAATCCCCCGGGCCGCGTGGTTGCTTGCGGTGGATTCGGCTACGGCTCGATGGTGGAGCCGAGCACCTTGAGGAAGGCGCGCATCCATTCGGGATGGGCGGGCCAGGCCGGGGCGGTGACGATGTTGCCGTCCGTGCAGGCGTTGGAGGCCGTGGCGTTGACTTCGCACCAGGCGGCTCCCGCGCCGTCGATGTCCGGCTTGACCGCCGGGTAGGCGGTGCAGGTCTTGCCCTTGATAACGTCGGCGGCGGTCAGCAGCTGCGGGCCGTGGCAGATGGCCGCGATGGGCTTGTTGGCCTTGGCGAAATGCTGCACGCACTTGATGACGTCCGGGTTGAGGCGCAGGTATTCCGGGGCGCGCCCGCCGGGAATGACCAGGGCGTCGTAGTCCTCGGCCTTGATCTCCTCGAAGGTGGTGGTGATGCCGAAATTGTGGCCCGGTTTCTCGGAGTAGGTCTGGTGCCCCTCGAAATCGTGCACGGCGGTGGCCACGGTCTCGCCCGCCTTCTTGCCGGGGCAGACCGTGTGGACCTCATGGCCGACCATGACGAGCATCTGAAAGGGAACCATGGCTTCGTAGTCTTCCACGAAGTCGCCGACCAACATCAGTATTTTCTTGGCTGCCATTATATCCTCCTAGGCGTAATGGTATGATTTTCGATCATATCCGGGCGCGCGATTTTGTCAACACGGTTGGGTGACAATTCCTCTCCCCTTGCGGTCCGCGAAGTCCTGCCGTAGAACCGGCCCATGAACCGATACGACGTCATCATCCTGGGAGCCGGGGCATCCGGCCTGTGGTGCGCCATGACCGCCGCGGGCCGTGGGCTGCGGGTGGCCGTGGTCGATCACGGGGCCAAGACCGCGCGCAAGGTCCGCATCTCCGGCGGCGGGCGGTGCAATTTCACCAACCTGAACGCCGGGCCGGCCCACTACGTCTGCGCCAATCCGCATTTCGTGAAGTCCGCCCTGGCGCGGTTCTCCCCCTGGGACGTGGTCGGGTTCCTGGGCGAGAACGGGATCACCTATGAGGAGCGCGACCACGGCCAGCTCTTCACCCTGGAAGGGGCCGGGCGCGTGGCGGGCGCATTGCAGGAGCGGTCCACCCGCGCGGGCGCGGAGCTGTTCCTGGGGCGGTCCGTCAGCGGCGTGTCTGGCAAAGGCCCGTTCCACGTGCGGACCACCAGGGGCGAGCTGACCGGGGACAAGCTGGTCCTGGCCCTGGGCGGCCCGTCCTGGCCCCAGGCCGGTGCTTCGGACTTCGGCTTTCAGCTGGCCCGGCAATACGGGCTGAAGCTCGTCCCGGCGCGGCCCGGGCTCGTGCCGCTGGTCTTTCCCCGCAACCGCCAGCCCATGTGCGCCGAGATGGCGGGCAACGCCCTGCCCGCCACCGTGGAGACGGGCGGCGCGCGCTTCACCGATCCCCTGCTCTTCACCCACCGGGGCATCTCCGGCCCGGCTGTGCTCCAGGCGTCCAACTACTGGCGCGAAGGCCAGCCCGTGGTCATCGACTACCTGCCCGGGACGTCGTTGGAGGATTTTTTGGCCGAAAACCGCGCGTCCAACGCCCAGCTGCGCAACCTGCTGTCGCCGCCCATCCTGCCCAGCGGCTGCCCCCCTGCTCCTGGACCCGCACCTGGCCGAAACCCAGGTCAGCCAGCTCTCCAAACAACAGATCGAAACCGCCTGCGAGCGCATCCACCGCTTCACCATAACCCCGTCCTCCACCGAGGGCCTCGACAAGGCCGAAGTCTGCCTCGGCGGCGTGGACACGGACCACGTCTCCTCCAAAACCATGGAAACCCGCGACGTACCGGGGTTGTATGTGATCGGAGAAACCCTCGACGTCACCGGCCATCTGGGCGGCTTCAATCTACATTGGGCGTTCGCCTCGGGCCAGGCTTGCGGGGTGGCCTTGTAGCGGCGAATTCGGATAGCGGAAGAATCGTTTTTTCCCGGGCACGAATCACGTTGCCCGCTGTGGTTGTAGAACAGAAGAAAGGCCCTGATTGACATTGTGTCGATCAGGGCCTTTTCACATGCTAGTTGGGCGGATAAAAAGATAAGGATTGAGTCTATCTAGGGTATACTCTAGATGGATTGTGCTTTGCCGGGATAGCGAGAATGACTCAACGTCCTGAAGAGCAAAACAGCCTTTAGTGGGAAATGATATCCGTCGAGTGTGAAAAGGTTGTTGGAGCGGATGGGGTAAATCATGTAGGCGTCTGGCTTTTATATCCTTCATGAGTTATCGTCAGCCCTATGAGCAATAAAACATCATTCTTCACGATACCCACCTCATGCAACATAGCATTTTTATTCTCAATTTTTTACGTAGTTATTCACTTTTTTTTGGCTTCATGCGTGGATTCATATCCACCATACGGTCAATTGCTAGATGAAGTTCTTTTGTCGCTAACTATGAGCATAATTGCAGCCTATTTTTTTTATTATGCAACAATCATAATGCCTCAAAATCAAAAACGACAAGAGCAAATAGCATATGCAAAACTACATCTCGAAGCATTTATTAAAAACAAACTTGAGTTTGAGAAGGTGTCAGGGGCAAGTATAAGATCACGTGATGGAAAGATTAACTTGTATGATCACAATACAGTATATTCAAAAACGGAATATACAATATTAAGAACAGCATCACCAAACAAAACAAGATGCTCGCAAAAAACATTTGAAGAATATATTAAGTTGTATGCACCTGATGCAGAATTCTCCATCAGAGCAATAAGAAGGGCTTTTCCAAATGACATAGATGATTTTGGAAAGGAATTAGATAGAGCAGAGAGAGTGTGTAATGAAATTATCAATAAATCACCTGAACCAAGCCCTTATTTGATTTTTATGAAAGCACTTGACGATCTTGTTGTCGCGTTTGAAAACAAATATGGGAAGATTCAAACAAGCTAAACAGATGCCCCACCATCTAAACTTTCTGCATAATGGGACACATCTGGGGAAGATTGGGTACGTTCAACATCTCTGGGAAGTTTTCCAAATTTTCACTATTAACTCGTAATAACGGTCACTTTCCTCCATAGAATCACCCGTTGTGGCTGTTCGCATTACGAGTATCCCACCTTCTCACCCGCCGCGCTGAGAATATTAACGAATTTGCAGTGTGTTTGTGGCGGAGAGTTCATCACTCTCAAAGCCTATTTCTGGGAAGTGAGTAGGGCAGGGGTGAAGCATCTGCCCTCTTGAAACTTGCTACATAACTTGCTACATAATTGCCCAGCAGTTGCTACAGCCACTCACTGAATAACAGACTGTCGGGCGCATTTCAGGATCTGCATAACTAGCTGAAATCAGAGTCGAAAACCAGGATGATTCTGGAAAGCGTGTGCAGGGGAAACTCTGCCGGAGGTTCAAATCCTCTCCTCTCCGCCGCCACTCCGCCTGCCCCCACCCTCCCCCAAAAAACGACCCGCGATTTGCGCAAGGAAAACGCCGCACCATGAATCGTTCATGGTACGGCGTTACTCGTTTTTCTTGCGCAAATCGCCAACCGGCACGGCGGCAGGAGGCGTTCGCACTGCCCTCGCCGGAGGCGACGTGGGGGTCCAGGGGGCTTTGCTCCCTGGCGGGTGCAGGGCAGCGCCCTGCCCGTCGGAGACGCCTCTGCGGCGAGCAGCCGCCGGAGGCCTCCCCCAAACTCCTACTTGTTGGCCTTCTCCCAAAAATCGGGCCACAGCTCCAAGAGCTTCCGCATGGCCTTGCCTCGGTGGGAGCGCTTGTTTTTGACTTCGGGGTCCAGTTCGGCGACGTGCAGGCCCAGTTCGGGGTCGAGGACGATGACGTCGTAGCCGAAGCCGCCCTTGCCCTTGTAGCCGTGGCCGACCACGATGTCGTAGGCGCCGTCCGCGCTGATCTCCGCGCCGTTGGGGGCGGAGGCGGCCATGACGCAGCGGTAGCGGCCCGTGCGTTTTTCGTCGGGCACGCCGTGCAGCTCGGCGAGCATCTTTTCGTTGTTGTCGTGGTCGTCGTGCTGCTCGCCCGCATAACGTGCGGAATAGACGCCGGGGCGGCCGTCGAGGGCGTCCACCTCGATGCCGGAGTCGTCGGCAACGGCCACCAGGCCGGTCAGCTTGGCCACGGTGCGGGCCTTGATGAAGGCGTTGTCCAGAAAGGTCTCGCCGGTCTCGGGGATGTCGCCTATCTCCGGGAACTCGCCCAGGCTCTTGACCGTGACCCCGAAGGGCTCCAGCATGACGGAGAGTTCGCGAATCTTGCCCTTGTTGTTGGTCGCCAGAACGATGGTGTCCATAAATCCCCCTGCGGTGGTTTGCGTCAGGGGGCGAACCTAACCGGACTCGCCGGATTCTTCAACCGCCAAAATGGGCGGCAGGAACAGGGTCACCTTGGTCCCGACCCCCTCCATGGAGACCAGGTCCACGCGACCGCCCAGCTCGCCCACGATCTTGTGTATCTGGGCCAGCCCCAGCCCCGCGCCCTTGTCCTTGGTGGAGAAGAACGGGCTGAAAATCTTGTCGCGGATGTCGAGGGGGATGCCCACGCCGGTGTCCTCCACCGCGAGCATGGCCAGGTCGTGGTTCATGGCCGTGGTCACGAACAGCTTGCCGCCGTCGGGCATGGCCTCCAGCCCGTTCTTGATCAGGTTGATGAGGCACTGCTTGATCAGGTCCGGGTTGGCGTGCACCCGGGCCATGGACTCGTCCAGGGTGACGTGGGCCTCGACCTTCTGGTTGGAGCACGGCAGCCGCATGACGTCCATGGTGGCCGTGACCACCTCGTTCAGGTCCACCTCGGCCACCTGCGCCTCGGTGGGCCGGGTGAAGTTCATCAGGCTGCGCAGGACCTCGTCCAGCCGCCGGGACTCGTCCAGGATGATGGCCAGCTTTTCGCGCGCCTTCTCGTCCACGCCCTTGCTGCGCATGAGCGAGTTGGCGAACCCGCTGATGGAGAAGAGCGGATTGCGGATCTCGTGGGCCATGTAGGTGGACAGCTCGCCGATGGAGGCCAGCTTCTCGGCCTGTTGCAGCCGGTTCTCCATGCTCCGGCGCTGGGTGATGTCGCGGCGGATGGCCACCACGTGGTTTATCGCGCCGTCCTCGTCCGCCACCGGGTTGGTATAGACCCGGAAATACTGCACCCGCCCGTCGCGGTCCACCAGGCTGGTGGTCGCCTCGGCCGGGGCGTGGGTCCGCATGGTCTTCTCGAAGGGGTCGTCCCATTCCTCGCACTCCCCTTCGGGGGCGTGGGTGAAGACGTCGCAGTAGGGCAGCCCCATGAGCGCCTTCTTGGGCAGCCCGGTGCGTTCCAGCACGGTCTGGTTCATGCCCATGACCCGCCCCTTTTCGTCCAGGAACAGAATCTCCTGCTCCATCTGGTCGATGATGGTCTTGAGCATGTTCTGGGTGTGCAGCAGGTCGAGCTTGCAGGCCACCCAGATCTGGTTGGAGGCCAGCAGGTTGATGAAGAAGTTGGCCGCCCCGCGCTCCACCAGGGTGATGGCCGGCGGCAGGTAGTTGCGCAATTCGTGGACCAGCCCAGGACGGCCCGTGGCCTCGATGACCATGTTGATCTCGGGGTGGTTTTCCAGCATTTTCTTGTAGCCCGCATAGGTGGGGATGACCTGGCCGGAATCGTCGGCGCCGGGCAGCACGGTCTCGCCCGGCAGGGCGGCGGCCACCACGCCGATCTCCTTCAGAAGCTCGTCGTTGGTCTGGTCCCGGAACATCTGCCAGAAGGTCAGCAGGGCCGGTATGTCGCCGATGACGCCGATGACGTACCGCTTGTCCTGAATGTATGAACCTTCGATCATTTGACCTCCTCGCCGTCCTGTGATCATGTGCTCCGCCCGCTGGACTTTGCACGTGTTCAAGATTACCCCATTCGAAAGACCATATCAAAGGAAATGACATGTCGGAATTATCGGCCACTGCCGTTAGGACATACACCGTCAGCCTGGGCTGTCCCAAGAACCGCGTGGACACGGAGCGGCTGCTCGGCGCGCTGGGATCGCACATGGTCCCGGTGGACGAATTCGACGACGCCGACCTGATCCTGATCAACACCTGCGGCTTCATCCAGCCCGCCACCGAGGAGTCCGTGGCCACCATCCTGGACGCCGTGCGCGACGCCGCCGAGCTGCTCGAAACCACCGGGCGCAAGCCGCTGGTCTGCGTGGCTGGGTGCCTGGTCTCCCGCTACGGCCAGGACCTCAAGGACGACCTGCCCGAGGTGGACCTGTGGCTGAACACCGAGGAGATCGAGCTGTGGCCCGCCATGGCCGCGCGCGCCCTGGCCCTGAACCTGCCCGGCGACACCCCGCGCAACCTCTCCACCGGCCCGGCCTACGCCTATCTCAAGGTCTCGGAAGGGTGCTCGCACAACTGCCGGTTCTGCACCATCCCGTCCATCCGGGGGCCGCACAAGAGCTGGCCCGTGCCGTTCCTGCTGGACGAGGCCCGGCTGCTCTCCTCCCAGGTCCCGGAGATCATCGTGGTCGGCCAGGACTCCACGGCCTACGGCTCGGACCTCGGCTCCGGTCACGACCTGCCCGCCCTGCTCAAGGGGCTGGCCGCCATCCCGACCATAGAATGGCTGCGGATCATGTATCTCTACCCAGCCGGGCTGACCGAGTCCCTGCTCGGCCTGCTGCGCGACACCGGCAAGCCGTTCCTGCCCTATTTCGACATCCCGCTGCAACACGCCCACCCGGACGTGCTCGCGTCCATGGGGCGGCCTTTTGCCCGCAACCCGGAAAAGGTCATCGACCGGGTCCGCTCCTTTTTCCCGGAGGCCGCCCTGCGCACCACCTTCATCGTGGGCTACCCCGGCGAGACCGAGGCGCACTTCCAGGCGCTCATGGACTTTGTCAAACGCACCCGGTTCCACCACCTGGGCGTGTTCCCCTACTGGGCCGAGGACGGCACCCCTGCCGCGGCCATGGACGACCAGGTCCCGGACGAGGTCAAGATCGCCCGCCGCGACGCGCTCATGGCGTTGCAGGCCGAGATCAGCGGCGAGATCATGGCCGGGTATGTGGGGGAGACCGTGCCGGTGCTCATCGAGAAGGAGTCCGAGGAGTGGCCCGGCCTGTATGTGGGGCGGGCGTGGTTCCAGGCCCCGGAGGTGGATGGGGTTACGTATGTGGGCTCGCCGCCGGATGCGCCCCTTGAGTTGGGGAGTATTGTGGAGGTGGAGATTGAGAAGGCGGGGGTGTATGATTTGTCGGGGTTGGTGTGATTGATTTTTTTGGGTTGAAAAGTGTGCGTGAGGCCGCCCTTTGGGGCGGCCTTTCTTTTTTTGGGGTGAAGAGGGAGAGGTGGAGGGAAGAGAAGAGAAAGAAAGAGCCGTCGCTGGCGCTCCTCCATGTTTTTTTGGAGCCCTCCCGGCGGGGTTCTTTCTTTTTCCAAAGCAAAAAAGAAAGAACCAAAGAAAAATGCTTTGGGGGGTAGCCCACCGCCCGAGTTTGGCCGCTGAGAATCCGATCCGCTCGGGGCGGCTCCATCTGATCAAAAGTAAAGTCCGTGCCTCCACGGAAACGCACCTTTTATGAAGTACCGAGGGGCCACGTGAACGGAGCCGCCGCCCCTTCGCGGTCGGCTTCTAGGCGTCCAGAACAGGGCTCACTGCGTGCTGCTTGACGGTACGAAGGCCGAAGGAAGAGGGGCCTTCGAACGGGACTTCGGGGTAGGAAAGCCACTGTTTGAGGCTGCGCCTCAAAGGTGTTCCATGGGAGGGCTGTTGGGCAGGGGTTGGGTGATGAGAGCCGCTGTTGGGGCTGCGCCCCAAGGCGCTCCAGGGGTGCTAAGGGCGAAGGTTTGGGGGTGACGGCTGTTTGAGGCTGCGCCTCAAAGGCGCGAGAGGGCATGGTTTGGAGTTGATTTGCCCTTCCGCATTTGACCTCTTTTGCCGTCCCTCTCATGCGCGGAAATCATTACCGCGCTTCTCCCTCTTCCTCCATCCCTCCCACGCTCGGACAATCCCGGCCCGAAGAGCGGTCATTCGGAAACCGGGGCCTAGAGCCTGTTTCAAGCGCCGAAGCACAGCCCGACTGAGTCTGCCTCGGCAGACATGCCGTCAGGGCAGCGGGAGGCGCTTACAGGCTCTTGGCCACTGTTTCCGCGCAGCCGCACCGCAAGCGCACTTTTTGCTTACTTTTTGGGGCGCAAGCCAAAAAGTAAGGCGCTGTAAGAGCGCAAAACGACTCATCGCGACAGGGGTACATCAGACGCGGATGCGCGGACAAACCTCACGCGCTCCTCCCTCTTCCGCCATCCCTCCCACGCTCGGACGGTCCCGGCCCGAAGAGCGGTCATTCGGAAACCGGGGCCTAGAGCCTGTTTCAAGCGCCGAAGCACAGCCCGACTGAGTCTGCCTCGGCAGACATGCCGTCAGGGCAGCGAAAGGCGCTTACAGGCTCTTGGCCACTGTTTCCGCGCCGCCGCACCGCAGCGCACTTTTTGCTTACTTTTTGGGGCGCCAGCCAAAAAGTAAGGCGCTGTAAAAGCGCAAAACGGTCTCCCACAACAGGAAAAACCCCAGACGCGGACGCGCGGCCCAAACCCACCGCGCTCCTCCCTCTTCAGCCATCCCTCCCACGCTCGGACAATCCCGGCCCGAAGAGCGGTCATTCGGAAACCGGGGCCTAGAGCCTGTTTCAAGCGCCGAAGCACAGCCCGACTGAGTCTGCCCCGGCAGACATGCCGTCAGGGCAGCGGGAGGCGCTTACAGGCTCTTGGCCACTGTTTTCGCGCCGCCGCACCGCGAGCGCACTTTTTGCTTACTTTTTGGGGCGCAAGCCAAAAAGTAAGGCGCTGTAAAAGCGCAAAACGACTCATCGCGACAGGGGTACATCAGACGCGGATGCGCGGACAAACCTCACGCGCTCCTCCCTCTTCCGCCATCCCTCCCACGCTCGGACGGGCCCGGCCCGGAGAGCGGTCATTCGGAAACCGGGGCCTAGAGCCTGTTTCAAGCGCCGAAGCGCAGCCCGACTGAGTCTGCCTCGGCAGACATGCCGTCAGGGCAGCGAAAGGCGCTTACAGGCTCTTGGCCACTGTTTTCGCGCCGCCGCACCGCAAGCGCACTTTTTGCTTACTTTTTGGGGCGCAAGCCAAAAAGTAAGGCGCTGTAAAAGCGCAAAACGGTCTCCCGCGACAGGCAAAACCCCAGACGCGGACGCGCGGAAGCCACCACCGCGCATCTCCCTCTTCCCCCTTCCATCCCCAAAAGAAAAAGGGCCGGGAAGCATCCGCTTCCGGCCCTTTGGCGTCTTCAAAAAACCGCCCGTTAGGGCTTCACAACCTCAACCCCCCCCATGTAGGGGCGCAACACCTCGGGAATGACCAGGGAGCCGTCGGCCTGCTGGTAATTCTCCAGCACGGCCACCAGGCAGCGGCCCACGGCCAGGCCGGAGCCGTTCAGGGTGTGGACGAACGGCTTCTTCTTGGAGTCCTTGGCCTGGAACCGGATGTTGGCGCGCCGAGCCTGGAAATCCTCGCAGTTGGAGCAGGAGGAAATCTCGCGGTACTTGCCCTGGCCGGGCAGCCAGACCTCGATGTCGTAGGTCTTGGCCGCGCTGAAGCCTATGTCGCCGCTGCACAGGACAATGGTCCGGTAGTGCAGGCCGAGCAGCTCCAGGATGCGCTCGGCCGAGCGGGTCATGTCCTCCAGGGCCTCGTAGGAGTGGTCCGGGTGGGCGAAGTTGACCATCTCCACCTTGTAGAACTGGTGCTGGCGGATCAGCCCCTTGGTGTCCTTGCCGTAGGAACCGGCCTCGGAGCGGAAGCACGGGGTCTGGGCGCAGAACTTGATGGGCAGCTTCTCCTCCGGGATGACCTCGTCGGCGTAGACGTTGGTCAGCGGCACCTCGGCCGTGGGGATGAGGAACAAGTCACGCTCGTCGGTGAGCTTGAACAGGTCTTCCTCGAACTTGGGCAGCTGGCCCGTGCCGGTCATGGCCTTGCGGTTGACGATGAACGGGGGCAGGACCTCGGTATAGCCGTGGCTGCCGGTCTGGGTGTCCAGCATGAACTGCGCCAGGGCGCGTTCCAGCCGCGCGCACCAGCCGAAGCTGATGGAAAACCGCGCGCCCGCCAGCTTGGCCGCGCACTCGAAGTCCAGGCCGCCGAGCGCGGTCCCGATCTCCCAGTGCTCCTTGGGCTCGAAATCCAGCACCGGCTTCTCGCCCCAGTAGCGCAGGACCGGGTTGTCCTCCTCGCCCTTGCCGTAGGGCACGGACTCGCTGGGGATGTTGGGCACGGTCATCATCCACTCGTGCTCGGCCTTCTCGACCTCGACCAACTCCTTGTCGAGCTCCTTGGTCCGCTCGGCCACCTTGCCCATCTTTTCGAGCAGGTCCGAGGCGTCCTCGCCAGCCTTCTTGCGCTTGGCGATCTCCGGGCCGACCGCGTTCTTCTCGGCCTTCAGGGCTTCAACCTCGCCGATGAGGGCCTTGCGCCGCTCGTCCAGGTCGGTGAACTCCCGCACGTCTATCTTGGAATTGCGTTTTTCGAGGCTTTTCCGGACAAGCTCCGGGTCCTTCTGCATCAATTTGAGATCAAGCATGGTAACGATATCTCCTCGTTGGCTTCGATACCGGGTGTATCCTAGGCAACGGCTTCTTTCAAGGCGGCCAGGACCTGCTCCCTGTCCATCTCGGTGGTGTCGATGACGACCGCGTCCGCTGCAGGCTTGAGCGGCGCCACGGCCCGGTTGCGGTCCTGGTGGTCGCGCGCCGCGATCTGGGCTTCCAGTTCCTTGAGGTCGGCGGGCTTGCCCATCGCCTCAAGCTGCAGGAACCGCCGGTGGGCGCGCTCCTCGACCGATGCGTCCAGGAAGAACTTGTGCGGCGCGTCGGGAAAGATCACGGTGCCCATATCGCGGCCCTCGGCCACCAGGGAAAACTTCTCGCCCAGCCGCTGCTGGGCCTTCTTCAGAAAGGTGCGGACCACGGGCAGGGTGGCCACGTTGGACGCCCACATACCGACCTGCTCGGTGCGGATCTCGTCCCCGATGGGCACGCCGTTCAGGGCCAGGACCGACTCCTCGCCCACGCCCGAAAGCGCGTACTCCACGCCGGAGAGCGCCTTCTCGATGTCCGCTTCCGGCCATTCCCAGGCCCCCTGGCCCAGCTTCCAGGCCACGGAGCGGAACATGGCCCCGGTGTCCAGGTACGGGATGGCGAGGAACCGCGCCAGCCGCTTGGCCATGGTGGACTTGCCCACCCCGGCCGGGCCGTCGATGGTCACGATCAGCCGTTTACCCATTGAGGATCTCCCTCAGGGTGTCGAGGAAAATCCGGTTCTCCGCGTCCGTGCCCACGTTGACGCGGATGCAGCTGCCCAGACCGAAGCTGGCCAGCGGGCGGACGATGATGCCCTTCTCGAGCAGCGCCTTGAACACGCTTTGGGCGGGCTTGGGCGGCTCGAACATGACGAAGTTGGACTGGCTCGGCCAGACCTTGCAGCCGAGTTTGGGCAGCTCGGTCAGGAACAGCTCCCGGCCGCGCATGACCACGCTCAAGGTCTCGTTGAAGAAGACCTCGTCCTCCAGGGCGGCCAGGCCGGCCTCCTCGGCCAGCAGATTGACCGTGAACGGGATGCGCGCGTTCTTCAGCAGCGCGGCGAGCTTGGGAGGCAGGATGCCGTAGCCCAGCCGCAGCCCGGCCAGCCCGTAGGCCTTGGAAAAGGTGCGCAGGCAGACCAGGTTCTCGAACTTGTCGAAGGCCTGCACCGGCGAATAGGACTCCGGCGGCCAGGCGAACTCGATGTACGCCTCGTCGACCACCAGCAAACAGTCCTTGGGCAGCACGCCCGCCAGCACGCTCAGGTCCTCGACCCCGGCGGCCAGTCCCGAGGGGTTGTCCGGGCTGGTGACGATGACCATGGCGGTGTTCTCGTCCGCGGCCTCGGCCATGGCGTCCAGCGGCAGCTCCAGCTCCGGCCCGCGCGGGACTTCGCGGTACTCCAGCCCGCACAGCTTGGCGCACATGCGGTACATGGCGAAGCTGTGCTCGTAGCAGACCACGTTGGATTTGCCGGGGATGCCCTTCATCCGAAACAGCATGTCGATGATCTCGTCCGACCCGTTGCCCACCAGCACGCAATCCTCGGGCACGCCCGCGTTGGCGGCGATGGCCTTGACCAGCATGGGCGAATGGTTCTCCGGATAGCGGAAGGCACGCGCCGCGTTGCGCTCGATGGCCTTTTGCACCAGAGGGGAAGCCCCCAGCGGGTTCTCGTTGCTGGCCAGCTTGATGACCGTGGTCAAACCATACTGGCGCTGGATCTGCTCGATGGTCAGGCCCGGCACATACGGGGCGAAGTCCAGTATCTCCGGACGGACGCTGATCTCTCTCATACGCTTTCTCTCACTCGATAAAATAAAAGGAACGGCCGAGACCGTTCCTTTATATGCTTTGGGCTTTCCAGTAAAGGAAACTAACTCGGACGGACCGTCAGCACGGGCACCTTGGAGCTCTTGACCACCTTCTCGGCCACGGAGCCGAACAGGATACGGTCGATGCCCTTGCGGCCGTGGGTGCCCATGACGATCATGTCGCAACCCTCGGCCTCGCAGATGGCCAGGATCTCCTCGGCCGGATAGCCGGTGACGACCTTACCATCCACATTGAGATCGTTGAAGTTTTCCTTCACAAAGGCGCTCATGGTGTCTTCCGCGCCGGTGACGATCTCGCCCACGAAGCTCTCGATGGAGCTGGGCGGCACGTGGAAGCCCACGTACTGGCTCAGCGACGGAGCCACGTAGAGCACCGTCACCTTGGCAGCGGAGCACTTGGCCATCATGTTGGCGTAGTCGGCGACCATGGGACTGTAGTCCGAAAAATCAACCGCGCACAGAATCTTCTTGATGTCAGCCATGGATTCTCCTCCTTGCTGTATTGTCGAACCCCCGAAAAACGGTCGGGGAATTGGTTCTCACCGTACACTACATATGCCTTGCCGGCCCCCAATAGACAACTCTTTTCTTCTCCATTACAGTTTACGGCAGGCCGGGCGGCGCGTCCTGGGACGCGGCAGAATTTTCCGCCCTCTTGTGACAAAAGAATAAGCATTTACAAACGGTTGTCAATGTACGACCTTTGGCAAGGTCTTTGCATTTTCTCTACCAAACCACAGGATAGGAGTAGAATCATGAAGATCCGTCCTGATCAGATCGAGGGCGTTCAGCCGGAACAATCGCAGCGCAAAGGCGCGGCGAAGCAGACCGACCAGGCCTTCGGGGATCTTCTCAATCAGGAAGTGGCGCGGGGAGAATCGGCTGCGAGTCCGCAGTACGTAGCGCCGCCTCAGATCGTGAATCCCCTGATCGCCGCCGGAGCGGTTGCCCAGGTCCAGCCCGCCGCCGACACCGGTGAGCAGGTTGCCGGGCAGGTGGAATCCATCCTCGACAAGTGGGACAGCTACGCCGCCACCCTCGCCGACCCCCAGGCCGGACTCAAGTCCGCTTACGGAACCCTCGACGAGATCGCGGGCGAGGTCGCCGCCATCAAGGCGGAACAACCCGACCTCGGCTCCACCCACCCCGGACTCCAGTCCATCGTCGAAGAACTGGAAACCCTGACCGCTGCCGAACAGTTCAAGTTCAACCGGGGCGACTACGTCTAACCGACCCCGCCCCGAACGCCCCCATTTCCCCGGCCCGGATCGCACCCCCGATCCGGGCCGCCGGTTTTTGAAGCCTCCGGCGGCCAGGGGGAAACCCTTTGCAAAGGGTTCCCCCCTGGACCCCCCTCCCAAACTCTTTAGCGCCCCCTTCGGCGGGGTCCGCCAACCACATTCCCCCTTGGAGCACCTTTGGGGCGCAGCCCCAAACAGCGGCTTTCACACCCCGCCAACCCGTCCGAAGGCCCTCTTCTGGAACGTCTTTGAGGCAAAGCCTCAAACAGCGGCTCTCCTACCCCGAAGTCCCGCCCAAAGGCCCTCTTCCTTCGGCCTTCGTACCGTCAGGCAGCAGGGAGCGAGCCTTGTTCTGGACGCCTAGAAGCCGACCGCGAAGGGGCGGCGGCTCCGCTCCCGTGGCCCGGAGGTATTCCATAACAGGTGCGTTCCCGTGGACTCCGGCACTCTACTTTTGATCGGATGGAGCAGCCACGAGCGGATCGGATTCTCAGCGGCCAAACTCGGGCGGGGATGCCCCCCCCGGGGCGATTCTTTGGTTCTTTCTTTCGCCCTGGGAAGAAAGAACCCCGCCGGGAGGGCTGCAAAAAACCTGGAGGAGCGCCAGCGACGGCTCTCCTCTCCTCTTCTCTCCATGGACAAAAAAAGCCCCGGAAGTCTTCCTCCCGGGGCCTTTACAGCGCTCAAAAATATACCCGCCTACTCACCCAAGTAAGCCTTCCGAATATCCGGATTCGCCAGCAGCTTCTTTGCGTCATCCTCCATGACCACGTTCCCGGTCTCCAGCACGTACCCCCTGGAAGCCGCCTGCAAGGCCAGATTCGCATTCTGCTCGACCAGCACCACGGTCACGCCCTGCTCGTTGATCATCTTCACGATGTCGAAGATCTGCTTCACCAGCAGCGGGGCCAACCCCATGGACGGCTCGTCCAGGAGCAGCACCTTGGGCCGGCTCATGAGCGCGCGGGCCATGGCCAGCATCTGCTGCTCGCCGCCGGACAGGGTGCCGCCCAGCTGCTTGCGCCGCTCGCGCAGCTTGGGGAACAGGTCGAACACCCGCTCCACGTCGTCCTTCACGCCCCCGGCATCGGTGCGGAAGAACGCCCCCATGTCGAGGTTTTCGAGCACGGTCAACCGGGGAAAGATGCGGCGGCCCTCCGGCACCTGGCACAACCCCATGGTCGGCAGGATGTCCGAGTTCACGTTGTTGATGCGCTCGCCCCGGTACAGGATGTCGCCCTGCACCGCCTTGACGATGTTGCAGATGGTCATCAGCGTGGTGGACTTGCCCGCGCCGTTGGCGCCGATGATGGACACGATCTCGCCGTCGTAGACCTTCAGCGAAATGCCCTTCAACGCCTGGATGCGGCCATAGGCCGAAACCACGTTCCTCATCTCCAGAATAGGTGTCTTCTCTGCCATGTATTCGTGCCTCCGGCGGCCGGGGGAAGGGGAGAGGGAAACCCTTTGGAAAGGGTTTCCCTCTCCCCTTCCCCCGGACCCCCATCTCCTCTCCCTTCCCAAACTTTTTGGGTGCGCTTCGCGCAAGGGGCGGGGTGGTTGTCGGTATTTCAGGTTCGGGGCCGATTTGTTGTCTGCCCCATCACGCCGCCAGGTCGTATCCGCTCATCCCCCATCCTCCCCGGCGGCGCGCCAAAAAGTTCTGGAACGGGGTCCGGGGGAAACCTCTTGAAGGAGGTTTCCCCCGGATGTCTTGAATAAACTAGTCGGCTTCCTCGGAGCGGCGGCCCACCCGCTTGGCGGGCCAGATGCCTGCGGGCCGGACGAGCATCATCAGGGTCATGGCCCCGCCGAACACGAGCATGCGGTACATCTCGAACTCGCGGAACAACTCGGGCAGGGCCACCAGGGCGAGCACGCCGAGGATGACGCCGGGGATGGACCCCATGCCGCCGAGGATGACCATGGCCAGGACCATGGCGGACTCCAGGAAGGTGAAGGATTCCGGCCCCACGAACTTCATGCGCGCGGCGAAGAACGCCCCGGCGAATCCGGCGAAGGTCGCTCCCATGGCATAGGCCAGGAGCTTGAGCAGGAAGGTGTTCACGCCCATGAGTTCGGCGGCGGTCTCGTCCTCTCGGATGGCTTCCCAGGCGCGGCCGATGCGCGAATAGTTGAGCCGGTAGACCGCCAGGATGGTGACCATGGCGATGCCCAGGATGATGTAATACATGCTCGACAGGGAGCGGAAATCGTAGCCGAACAATTCCGGCCTGGGGATGGACAGGATGCCGTTGGGCCCGTTGGTCAGGGACATCCAGTTGTTCAGGATGAGCCGCACGATCTCGCCGAAGCCCAGGGTGACGATGGCCAGGTAGTCGCCGCGCATGCGCAGCGTGGGATAGCCGATGATGCAGCCCGCGATGGCCGCGACGAACGCGGCGATGGGCAGGCAGAGCCAGAAGGAGATGCCGAAGTGCAGGCTCATGAGCGCGTAGGTGTAGGCACCCACGCCGTAAAAGGCGATGTAGCCGAGGTCGAGCAACCCGGCCAGGCCGATGACCACGTTGAGCCCCAGGCCGAGGCAGACGTAGATGAGGACGCTGATGGCCACGTCGTGGGCGTAGCGCCCGGTGACCAGGGGATAGGTCACGGCCGCGGCGAAGACGATGGACAGCAGCAGCCACCTGGGGGTCTTCTCGTAGACCTTGCCGACGATGCCGGTGGCGTTTTTGAGGGGCGTGCCCACGGAGTCGAGGTAGCCCGCCTCCTTGACCTGGTAGAAGAACATGATGAACACCGCGGCTACGGCCACGTAGCCGAAGACCGTGAAGGTCTGGCCGAACTCCAGGCCGGTGGGCTTGATGCCGAGCATGGGCCACAGCAGCAGGAGGAACCATGCGAGGCCGACCCCGCAGGCCAGCCACAACCGTTTAGACTCGCGTATCGTCAACGTTCTCTCCCATGATGCCTGTCGGTTTGAAATAGAGGACGCCGATCAGGATGATGAAGGCGAACACGTCCTTGTACTCGCCGGAGATGTAGCCTGCGGCGAAGATTTCGACCATGCCGATGATCAGGCCGCCGACGAGCGCGCCGGTGATGTTCCCGATGCCGCCGAGCACGGCGGCGGCGAACGCCTTGATGCCGGGCACGAACCCCATGGTGTAGTTGACCGACCCGTAGTAGAGGCCGACCATGATGCCTGCGGCGGCGGCCAACCCGGCACCCACGGCAAAGGTGATGGCGATGATCCGGTTGGAGTTGATGCCGACCAGGGCGGACATGACCTTGTCCTGGGCCGTGGCGCGCATGGCGCGGCCTATCCGGGTGCGGAAGACCAGGATGTTCAGGCCGACCAGCAGCGCGGCGGTCAGGGCGACGATGAAAATTTGCATGTAGGAGACGGACACGGCCCCGATCTCGAACCCGCCGGAGGTGATCTCGGTGGGATAGGCCCGGTCGTACACGCCCTGGGTGAGCATCAGCCCGTTCTGCAGGAAGATGGACATGCCCAGCGCGGACAGCAGCGCGGCGAGGCGCGAGGCCTGGCGGAGCGGCTTGTAGGCGAGCTGTTCAACGGCCATGGCCAGCAGGGCGCAGTAGGCCATGGACAGGACCAGGGAAATGGCCAGGCAGGCATAGGGATGCAACCCCTGGGACGCCAGATAGGAGATCAGGATCACGCCCATGTACCCGCCCGCGGCAAAGAACTCGCCGTGGGCGAAGTTGATGAGCTGAATGATGCCGTAGACCATGGTGTAGCCCAGGGCGATGAGGGCGTAGACGCCCCCGAGCGTGATGCCGTTGATCAGCTGTTGGAAGAAAAAGTCGAAATCCATGTGGTTCCAGTACCCGGGGCCCCGCTCAGGCGGGGCCCCGGTGGGTTAGTCGTGTTGCGTCTTAGTACTTTTCGCCGGTCAGGGAATTCCAGTAGGGCACGAACTTGCCGTCCTGGACCTTGTAGACGGTGTAGTTGGAGCCGGAATCGCCGTTCTCCTCGTACTTGATCTGCTTGGACGCGCCGGTGAAGTCGAGCTTCAGCATCTCTTCGCGGACCTTGGCCGGGTCGGTGGTGCCAGCGGCCTTGGCGGCCATCAGGTACGCGGTGGCGGAGTCAAAGGCGTAGGCGGAGTAGGCGCCGGGCTCGTTGCCGGTCTTGGCCTGGTACTTGCTCAGGAACTCCTTGAACTTGGGGGCGTCCTTGTCGATGGCGCCGAAGGTGCAGTACATGCCCTCGGCGTCAGCCTTGGCGATCTCCATGAGTTTCGGATGGTACACGGCGTCCTGACCCATCAGGATGGCGTCGATGCCCATGCGCTTGGCCTGGATGACCATGAGCGCGCCGGTGGCGGAGTTCTGCAGGGAGATGTAGAACAGGTCGGGGTTGGCGGCTTTGACCTTGGTCAGCACGGCGGAGTAGTCCTTGTCGCCCTGGTTGACGTGGTCGTGCTCCAGAACCTGGATGCCTGCGGCGGCGGCAGCGGCGGCCACGCCTTCGGCCAGACCCTGGGAGTAGGTGGTCTTGTCGTCGACGATGAAGATGGTCTTCACGCCTTCGACGTCCTTCATGAACTTGACGGCGGCCGGGGCCTGGTGGTCGTCACGACCGCAGGTGCGGAACATGTAGGGCAGGCCGCGCTCGGTGACCTTCGGGTTGGTGGACGCCGGGGTCAGCATGATGATGTTTTCCTCGGCCAGGGTCTCGGAGGCGGGGATGGTGGAGCTGGAGCAGTACGCGCCGACAACGGCGGTGACCTTCTCGTTGATCAGCTTGTTGGCTGCGGCAACGGCCTGCTTCGGATCGCAGGCGGTGTCTTCGGAGAACACTTCGATCTTGGAGAAACCGGGCATTCCGCCGGCTTCGGTGAACACTTCCACGGCGATCTCGGCACCCTGGCGGATGTCGTTGCCGTCCGCGGCGTAGGGGCCGGTCAGCGGGGACATGGTGCCGATCTTGAGGACCTGCTCGGCTTTCTTCTCTTCGCCGCCGCAGCCCGCAAGGAGCAGACCCAGAGCGAGCAGAGCCACTGCGAGTACCAGTAAACGTTTCATAAACACTCTCTCCATTAGTTGCGGTTCAGCCAGCCTCTCTTTACTGGCCCAAATATGCCTCAATCACCTCGGGATTCTTCTGGATGTCCTCCGGAAGCCCTTCGGCGATCATTACACCGTGATCAAGAACGACGATGCGGTTGCAGATGCCCATGACGACCTTCATGTCGTGCTCGACCATGAGCACGTTGATGCCCAGCCCGGTAATCCGGCCGATGGACTCCATCAGCTCCTTGGATTCGGCGGGGTTCAGGCCCGCGGCGGGCTCGTCGAGCAGGATGGTGTGCGGCTCGCTGGCCAGGGCGCGGGCGATCTCGAGCCGCCGCTGATGGCCGTAGGGCATGTTGGAGGCGACCTCGTCGGCCCGTCTGCCCAGCCCCATGAACTCCAACGCCTTCATGGAATTCTCGGTGATCCGCTCTTCCTCGCGCCGCTGGCCCGGGCTGCGCAGCACCGCGCCGACCACGCCGCACTTGGAGCGGCTGTGCTGGGCGACCATGCAGTTCTCGAGCGCGGTCATGTTCTGGAAGAGGCGGATGTTCTGGAAGGTCCGGGCGATGCCCATGGAAAGGACCTGATAGGGACGCAGCCCGGTGATCCGGGTGCCGTCGTAGGACACCGAGCCGCTGGAGGCCTTGTACACGCCGGTAATGACGTTGAAGACGGTGGTCTTGCCCGCGCCGTTGGGGCCGATCAGCCCCACGACCTCGCCTTCGGACACGGTGAAGGCCACATCGGTCAGGGCCTGCAGCCCGCCGAAACGGACACAGATGTCGTCAAGAATGAGATTTGCCATAATTACCTAGTTAAATAGTAGAAACCGTCCGCCAGGACAAGGGGACTGCTCTTTTCTCCGTCGATCAATCCCCTGAAATGACGACCCTTTTGTGATTGGACGATACTTCTTACCCCATTTGGCGAAAAAAGTCTAATACTCGCCGTATTTCTGGATAATCAGGCGAATATTTGGCAAAATTGAAAAAAGCTAGAATTTTATTCTACGGCACGCGGAAAAAACGCGGCTAAAAACGGTTTTTATTGTGAATTACGCGTCTTCCGGCCCGATACCCGCCCTGAAGGTCGCCCCTTTTCTTCGGCCCCGTCCTGATGTACCCCTGAACCAAGACATAAAGGAGCATCGCATGTCCAAGACCATATTGATCACCGGCGCAACCGCCGGATTCGGCCAGGCCATGGCCCGCCGCTTCGCGGCAGAGGGCTGGAATCTCGTCATCACCGGACGTCGCGAGGAGCGACTCCAGGAACTCAAGGCCGCCCTGGCCCCGGCCAAGGTGCACACCCTGCGCTTCGACGTGCGCGACCGGGAACAGTGCGCCCAGGCCATCAAGACCCTGCCGGGCGAGTTCGCCAAGATCGACGTCCTGGTCAACAACGCGGGCCTCGCCCTCGGGCTGGAACCGGCCCAGGCGTGCAGCCTCGACGACTGGGAGACCATGATCGACACCAACATCAAGGGGCTGACCTACATGACCCGCGCCGTGCTGCCCTCCATGGTCGAGCGCAACACGGGCCACGTCGTCAACCTCGGCTCCGTGGCCGGGACCTACCCCTACCCGGGCGGCAACTGCTACGGCGGCACCAAGGCGTTCGTGAACCACTTCTCCAAGAACCTGCGCGCCGACCTGCTCGGCACCAAGATCCGCGTCACCAACATCGAACCCGGCCTGTGCGAGACCGAGTTCTCCGTGGTCCGGTTCAAAGGCGACAAGGCCGCTGCGGACAAGGTCTACGAAGGCACCGATCCGATCACCGCCGACGACATCGCCGAATGCGTGTTCTGGACCACCAACCTGCCCGCCCACGTCAATATCAACTCCCTCGAAGTCATGCCCGTCCAGCAAGCCTTCGCCCCCTTCGCCATCTCCCGCGACAAGTAGGAAGGACTCCGGCGGCCAGAGGGGAAAGCTCTTGAAAGAGCTTCCCCCTCTGGACTCCCCCTTCAGAACTTCGTGGTGCCGCCTTCGGCGGGAGCGGACCGCCTCCTTCGGTCCGGGGATGAGCAGGCAGCATTTCACGTACTGGCGACCGACCGGCCGGCATCGTTTCCCTCGGGTAGCTTAGAGGGGGCTTCGGCAGGCGGCGAACGCAGAAAGCCCCTCCGTGTCGGGAGGGGCTTTTTTTCGGTCGTCAAAGGTGTGAGCGGTGACGGACCGGGTTACGCGCGGCTCTTGAGACTGGATGCGGACAGGCCCGGGCCTGCGGTCCGCACCGAGGTGACGAACGCCTTCTGGTGCAGCATCTGCTTGCCGGGTTGCCCGGCAAGGCCCAGGGGGTCGTTCTCTTCGGCGGACATCGCATCGTCCACCGACGCGGCGGCGGCATCGTCCTCGTTTCCGCCTTGAAGTTCCTTTTCGAGCCGGTTGGCCTGGGCCTGCCGCTTGGCGCTCTCCAGCAGGTTTTCGCCCATGGGCATCTTGGTGATCTTGCCGATCTCCTTCTGGATGTCCTTGATCCGGGCGGCCTGGGTGGCGTCGAGGGACCCGTCGGCCTGAGAGGCTATCTGCTGGGCCAGGGCCTTGAGGCTTTCCACCCGCGCCCGCTCCTCCTCGGTCATCTCATTGGGGATGGAGAACCCGCCGGCCACCGAGTCCTCCTGCTGTTTCTCCTTCTCGGTAACCAGACCGGAGGGATTGCCCTTGCCCTCATCGGATCCAACCCGGGGCCGACTGACCAGCTTGTCAAACCCAATAGGCGAATCGAGTAAGTCAGTTGAAATGTTCATAATCGCTCCTAGGCATATATTTCTTTATGTTGTGCTTAGCAAAAATCAATCCAGGAACATCCTTGCCCACCTCCCCTTCAACCAACTGAAAATATAACACTCCCTCCCCCTCCCCGCCCCGGAAACCGCCCACGGGGACCAAGCCCCCAAACAGCACTCTCTCCCCCCCCTGGAGCGCCTTTGAGGGCAAAGCCCTCAAACAGCAACTCTCTAATACCGAGCCCGCTCCCACCCCATCCAGCTCCGCCCCCTGGAGCACCTTTGAGGGCAAACCCCTCAAACAGCGGCTCTCGCCGTACCGAGGCTTGGGAGAGGGGGTCAGATGTGGATTTTTCGAGGGGGGCTTTGACCGCAGCGTACGCCCGGTACGTGAGGATCAAAGCCCCCTCGAAAAATTCGCAGATGGCCCGCTATCGCAAGCCGACGCATGATGCGCAAATTCGCAGATGGCCCGCTATCTCAAGCCGACGCTCCCGGGGCGAGACGCAAAAAAAGGCCCCGCGCATTTGCGCGGGGCCTTGTTTTTGCGTCGGATGGACCGGGACTACCAGTCGCCACCGAAGGCGTCGCCACCCAGACCGAAGTCGGGCTCGGGCTCGCCGCCGACGACCGGGCCGTCGGACGGAGCGGCAGCGCCCGCGTCACCGGCAGCGCCGGCCACGCCAGCGACGACCACGCCCTGGCTCTTGACCTTTTCCACTTCGGCCATCAGGTCGTTCAGCTTCTTGGTCATTTCGTCGAGTTTGGTGGAGGCCACGGTGACCTTCTGCTCGCCCGCAGCGTTCTGGGCGTCGATGGTCTTGATCTTGGCTTCCATGGGGCCGATCTTGGCGGCCAGTTCCTTTTTCTCAGCCTCGAGCTTCTCGACCTGGGCCTTGAGGGCGGCATTGTCCGCCTTCAGGGCGGCCAGGATGTTCAGCACGGCCTGGGCGCGAGCGGCCTCGCCCTCGGGCAGGGCCTCGATCTTCACCTGGCTGCCGAGCTTGGCGATGTCGCCTTCGGCATAGGCGGTCAGGCCGGGTTCCTGTTCGTAGATCCAGGCTTTGGACAGGGCCTGCGCCACGGGGGCGACGTCCGCGTCCAGAGTTTCAGCCTGGGTGATGTAAGCCAGCATATCGAGCTGAGTCTGGTCGGCGGCTTCGCCGCGCAGCACAGACACGAAAGCGTTCATGGGGAAAACCTTAGCTTCAGCCATTTGATGCCTCCTTAACTAAGTAAGCTTCGTTTTGTATGTTCACCCAGGCGACTATTTGTCGGCGCCCATGGGGATGCGGCCAATCTTCTTGGCGTAGGACAGGGCCACGGTACGGTAAACCAGGTGGCCCAGCTTGGACCACGGCAGGTATGCGAGCAGCATGAACACGCCGATCAGGTGCACGTAGTACACGGGGTAGGCCAGCACGGCCACGCCCAGGACACGGAACACCAGGGCGCCGACGCCGGTCAGGAAGATGGTCCAGATAAGGGTCAGCAGGTACCAGTCGTACCAGCTGGAGGACTGCTTGGCCTGATCGAGGTTCACGCGGCGCTTGGTCAGCGCCATGAGGCCGTAGATGCCCAGGCCCGCGCCCACGTAGGCGAGGAGCTTGACCGGGGACCACAGCGGCATGGGGGTGTGGCCGATGGCGGACACGATGTTGCCCAACCCTTCGACGCCGATCTTGCGCAGGAACCAGCCGCCCCAGTGGCCGGTGGCCACCACGCCGGTGACGATCATCAGGCAGATGAAGGCGTACATGAGCATCTTGTGCCCGCCGGCGCGCTTGGCGTCCAGCTCGTCCGCGTCTTCGTCGTTGCAGTCGTTGAACTGGGTGTGCTGCAGGATCTCGTACTTAACCGTGTCGATCAGGCAGGAGATGAAGCAGGGTTCGTCCTTGCGGCCCACGATGAAGGTCTTGGGCTGCGCATCGAACGCCTTGAGCATGTTCCGGACGCCCGCGTAGAAGCCCCAGAGCATGAACAGGAAGACCGCACCGAAGATCGGGTCGATGGTGTAGTCGCCGGGGAACAGGCCGCCGAAGGCGATCACGCCGTCCTCAACGGCCTTCCACGCATGGGTGGCGTGGTCGAACTCGAAGGTCGGGAAGGCGGAACCGGTGACGCCGGCCATGATGACCCAGATGATGCCGTAGATGATCGCCGGAATGGCGGCCAGGGGCAGCATGCCGCTGGAGCTGGACATCAGCTTGCCGATGATCGGCAGCGGAGCCAGGTTGCGGTAGGCCATGTTGCGCAGGGCGGACAGCAGGTCGCCCGGCTTGGCGCCGCGGGGGCACAGGTTGGAGCAGGTGCCGCAGTTGTGGCACAGCCAGATGTCGATATCGTTGACCAGGCGGTCCTTGAGACCCCACTGGGCCCAGACCATCTCCTTGCGGGGGTACGGGCTGTCGGCCGGGGACAGCGGACAGACCACCGAGCAGGTGGCGCACTGGTAGCACTTCTTCAGGGAGTCGCCGCCCACGGCCTGCAACTCTTTAACGAACTTAAGGTCCGGTTGTACCTTGACGGTATTAGACATGCCGTACCTCCTAGTAACCCTTGAACGGGTTGGGGCCGAAGTTGGTGGTGATGTTCTCGACGAACTCATCGATCATGGCCGGCACCTTGTCGTACATGTCGATGGAGACCTCGTACTGCTCGACGCGTTCGGGCTCGACACCGAGGCGTCCCAGGGACTCCGCGATGTTTTCCTTGCGGCGGTTGCACAGCTCGGAACCCTTGACGAAGTGGCACTGGTAGTCGTCGCCGTACTTGCAGCCGAGCATCATCACGCCGTCAACGCCCTTGGACATGGCGTCGGCAACCCAGATGGCGTTGACCGAGCCGAGGCAGCGCACCGGCAGGAAGCGGACATACGGGGACCAGGACTTGCCGCGCATGGCAGCCATGTCCAGGGCCGGGTAGGCGTCGTTTTCGCAGCACAGGACGATGATGCGGGGACCGCCGGCGTCCAGGGTGTCGGGAACCTTCACTTCCTTGATGGCCTGGCCGATCTGGCTGATGCCGTAGTTGGCGAAGCTGATGACGCGCTCCGGGCAGGCACCCATGCAGGTACCGCAGCGGCGGCAGCGGGTCGGGTTCGGCAGCGGCGTTCCCTTCTCGTCGTCGTCCAGGGCGCCGAACGGGCATTCCTCGGTGCAGCGCTTGCACTGGGTGCAGCGCATGAAGTTGAACTCGGGGAAGCTCAGGTCGCCGGAGCGGGGATGCACGGCCATGCCGCGGTTGGCGGACTCGATGCACTGGATCGCCTTGAGGGCGGCACCGGCGGCGTCTTCGGCGGCGAGGCCGAGACCCATGGGCTGACGCACGCAACCGGCGGCGTAGACGCCCGTGCGGCGGGTTTCATACGGGAAGCAGATGTAGTTGGAATCGGCAAACCCGTCGAACAGCTCCAGATCCGGGAAGGCCGGGCCCTGGCGGTAGACGAAGTTCATGGTCGGGTTGGCGGCGGTGGTCGGGACGATGGCGGTGGGGACCACGACCATGTCGGCGATCAGCTCGACGTCGGCACCGAGCAGGGTGTTCTTGGCCTTGACGACCACGGCGGAACCGGCCTCGGACACGCCGGTGACGGTGCCCTTGGTCAGCATGACGCCCGGATCGTCCTGGGCGGCCTGGTAGTACTTCTCGTTGATGCCCGGGACCATCATGTGATCGTAGATCACGTAGGCCACGGCGTCGGGAGCCAGCTCGCGCACGTAGTTGGCCTGCTTCAGGGCGACCAGGGAGGTCAGCTCGGAGGAGTAGGCCAGGTGCTTGGCGGATTCCTTGTCGGCGTACTGGAAGGTCTCGCACGCTTCGGCGCATTCGGACTCGTCATCTTCCTTGCACGGCATGTCCTCGGGAGCCTCGCAGGCTTCGCCGCAGGCGCCGTACTTCACGCCCTTCATGAGCAGGGAGGTGTCGACGATGAAGGCCACGGAGGACGGGGTCTTGCCGTCGGCGGTCTTGATGCCGCCGTTGGCGGCCATGGCCTCGAACTCTGCGGCGGTGACCACGTTCTTGATGGTCCCGTAACCCAGCGGGGCCAGGAACTTGGTCTTGCCGGGAACCCAGCCGGTGGCCATGACCACGGCGCCGATCTCGTAGACCTCGCCAGCCACGGTGGCCTTGTACTGGGCCGGAGCGCCGGCCAGGGACTCGATGGTCGCGCCGGTGATGACCTTGATCTTGTCGTTGGCCTCGACCTTGGCGATCAGGTCCTTGATGTTGATTTCCTGCTCGCGGTCCGAGAAGGGAGCGCCCAGCGGGAAGGACTTGTACATGGTGGCAGCCTTGCCGCCCAGGGTGTCGGCCTTTTCAACCAGGATGACCGGGTAGCCGAGGCTGGCGGCGTTGAGCGCCGCGTTCAGGCCGGTGAAGCCGCCGCCCACGACCAGGATGGTCTTGAAGGCGTCGGGCAGTTCCGGCGCGGGAATCCGGCTGTTGGCCAGCTTGATGATTCCCATGTTGCAGTAATCCTTGGCGATGACTTCCATCTGGCCAGGGAATTGGGGATCTTCCTGGTAGGACCACACGCACTGCTCGCGCAGGGACACGCGTTCCACCTGGACTTTGTCGCCGAACTTGAAGACGTCCCACTTGGCGCGGGGGGAACAGGCGCAGCAAACCACGCCGTCCAGGCCCTGTTCAGCGATATCGGCCTCGATCATGGCCTTGCCTTCCGGGCTGCAGAGCACCGGGTTGGACTTGGCCACGGCAACGACGGAGGAGTGTTTGCCGTTGGCAGTGAACGCCGCCAGCGCGTCGACATCGAGATTGGCCCCGATGTCGCAGCCTCCACAGATATATACTCCAAGCTTTTCAGCCATTTGTTACCTCCCTACCACGGTTTGAATCGCCTTCATCGCGGCAGCGGTGCCGGACTGGGCGGTCTTCATGACGTCAAGGGGCTGCTTGGCGCAACCGGCGGCGATGATGCCTTCGCCGTCAATGACGAAACCGTCAGCGTCGATGGAACCGGCCGGGGCCTGCAGGCCTGCGCAGCTGGGCTGCATGCCGGTGGCCAGGACGACCAGGTCGTATTTCTCGTCGGTCTTGATGCCGGTGAGCGCGTTTTCCACGGTGACGATCGGGTTGCCTGCGGCGTCTTCGACGATGCCGGCGACCTTGCCCTTGACCAGGCTGAGCTTGTCGTCAGCCTCGGTGATGGACTTGAACTTGTCGTAGCGGCCGGGGGTGCGCAGATCGATGTAGTAGATCGTTGCGCTGGCGTCGGAACGTTCCCGGACGTAGCGGACATGCTTGAGCGAGGCCATGCAGCAGATGTAGGAACAGTAGTTCAGGTGGTTCTGGTCGCGGGACCCGGCACACTGGACAAAGGCGATCTTCTTGGGCTCGGCGCCGTCGGAAGGACGCTGGATCTTGCCGCCGGTGGGGCCGTTGGGGGCGCACAGACGCTCGAACTGCATGTTGGTGACCACGTTCTTCAGCTTGCCCCCGCCGAGGTTGGTCAGATTCGATGCATCATAGGGCTTCCAGCCGGTGGCCACGACGATGGCGCCGACGGCCAGGTCGATGGTCTTGGGCGCGTCGTCGGTGACGACCGCGTCGTACGGACAGGCGTTCTTGATGGCGGCCAGTTCGGTCTCGGACGCGTTTTCGGCGTCCACCACATAGCGCATGGGGAACATGAACGGATGGGTCTTGTAGGCCAGACCGCGGGTGCCGGTGCCGAAATCGAACTCGGAAGTGACCTTGGTGGAGGTGGCCTTCTCGCATTCGCCGCAGGCGGTACACCGCTCGTTCACGTAACGGGGACGCTGGGTGATCTTCACGTCGTAGTTGCCGGCGGAACCGGACACGGACGCGACGTCAGCCATGGTGATGACTTTGACTTTGGGGTTGTTTTTGATGCGCTGGAACTGAATCTCCAGACCGCAGGAAGGGGGACACAGCTTGGGAAAATACTGATTCAGCTGTGCAACCCGTCCACCGAGGTAGGGATTGGTTTCAACGATGTACACCTCGTAGCCGACTTCGGCGGCTTCGAGGGCGGCGGTGATTCCTGCGAATCCCCCGCCTACGACGAGAATACTGTTATTCGACATTCTCTTAACTCCTCCCGAATAAAGTTGAGGCTCAAGCCAAAAAATGGCCTAAACCCGGACCGGGAGCCCGTTCCCGGCCCGGATTCAGACCATTTTAGCCCCGGAAATTTGAAAGTGTCCGCGGGCCGGGGGCCCGCGGACACGGGGTGATCATTACCTAAGCTTAGGCGTCGGGGATGATCTTGACGTAGGGCTTCTTGAAGATGGTGGTCACGCCAGTGGCGGGATCGTACTTGGAGTTAACGAAGCACTTCCACTTGGAGTCGTCCAGGCCCATGAAGTCGCCGCGGTAGTAGAAGCCCGGGTAACGGGATTCCTCGCGGAACTCGATGTGCTGCATGTGCAGGCGGACGGTCCACAGGCGGTGGAACTGTTCCCAGCAGCGCATCAGTTCGTGCAGGTCACGAGCGGCGAGCTTGTGGGAATCTTCTTCCATCATGCCGAGCAGCCAGAAGCCGGTGTTCAGCAGAGCCTTGGAGGTCATGTACAGGGTGCCGACGCCGCCGCCGTATTCATCGGTGCACTTGATGAGGCGCATCATGAAGTTGTGCGGGGTGATGTAGGCGGGGTTCACGACGGGATCGGTGGAACCACCCTTGTTGGCCTCGTAGGTGTACCAGGGCTGGTAGATTTCCTTGGCCAGGTCGGCAGCGTTTTCCTTCAGGGTCGGGGTGAAGTCCTTGTGGTCGACAACCCAACGGACCATCTGCTTGCCGACGATGCGGCCTTCAGCGTGGGAACCGGAGGAGAACTTGTGGCCGGAAGCGCCGACGCCGTCAGCGCAGGTCCACAGGCCGTTAACGGTGGTCATACGGTTGTAGACCTTGCCGTTGTCGGCTTTGACCTTGTAGGACTCGGGGACCCAGGGCTCGTCCGGACCGGAAACCCAGATGCCGCAGCAACCGGAGTGGGAACCCAGGAGGTAAGGCTCGGTGGGCATGATCTCGGAACCGCGATCCTCGGGAGCGCAGTTGGTGGCGGCCCACAGGTTGGCCTGGCCGACGCACATGTCGAGGAAGTCTTCCCAAGCCTCGGACTCGAGGTGCTTCCACTCGGGACCGGACAGGTCGCCGTTGACGGTGGACAGCAGGGCGGTCTTGGTGTCCATGAAGATCGGGCCGCGGCCTTCACGCATTTCACGGAGCATCATGTGGTTACGCAGGCAGGTGGGGATGATGTGACCCTTGGCGTAGCCGCGATCCTCGTAAGGCTTCAGCATGGCGCGGTTGGTCTCGCAGTAGTCCTCACCCTTGTAGTTGGTGGCTTTGGCCTTGAACAGGAGGAACCAGGCGCCGACCGGGCCGTAACCGTCTTTGAAGCGGGCCGGGACGAAGCGGTTTTCCATCATGGTCATTTCGCCGCCAACCTGGGCAACCATGGTGTAGGTGGAACCAGCGTTCCAAACGGGGTACCAGGCGCGGCCCATGCCCTCACCAGTGGAGCGGGGACGGTACACGTTAACGGCACCACCACAAGCGACAACGGCAGCGTTGCACTTGTAGACGTAGACTTTGTTCTCACGGGTGGAGAAGCCGACGGCACCGGCGATGCGGTTGGGCTCGTTGGCATCCAGGAGCATCTTGACGATGAACACGCGCTCGACGTAGCGGTCTTCACCCAGGGCGTTCTTGGCGGCTTCAGCAACGATGCACTTGTAGGACTCACCGTTGATCATGATCTGCCAGCGGCCGGAGCGGACCGGAGCAGCGCCGTTGCGGATGGCGAGGCCTTCGGCCTTGGCCTTGGCGCCGTCGAGGTTCTTGCCGTCTTTCTTGACCCAAACGGGGAGGCCCCATTCTTCGAAGAGGTGGACGGAATCATCAACGTGGCGGCCCAGGTCGAAGATCAGGTCTTCGCGGACGATGCCCATGAGGTCGGTGCGGACCATGCGGACGTAGTCGTCGACATCGTTGTCACCGCAGTAGGTGTTGATGGCGGACAGACCCTGGGCAACAGCGCCGGAGCGCTCCAGAGCGGCCTTGTCGCAGAGTTCGATCTTGATGGAAGGATCGACCTTGTCGGCCCAACGCACGGCTTCGAAAGCGGCACCGCAGTTACCCATGCCGCCGCCGACCATGAGGATATCAACGGTTTTTTCGATGATTTCCGGCTCGGCGAGAGCAACACCCTTGGAAGCTTCTTTGATGGGAAGCAGAGGCATAATATTTCTCCTAGTATTTTACGTGATTCAAGTAGTCTAAACAGACAAGGTTACGCCGGCTGGTACTAGACCAGGGAGGCGTAGTCTTCCATCTTCCACTCTTTCTTCAGGTCGGCGTCGGTGACGGACGCCTCTTCCATGGCGGTAGCCTTGGGAGCGACCAGCTCGGACTCGGTGAACAGGAGCTCGGAGTCCAGATCGCCGGGTTCGGGCTTGCCGTCGAAGGGCTTGATGGAACCTTCAGCGGTGGTGCGGATGGGGAACTTGAAACGCTTCACGCTGCCATTACGGAATTTGATGGTCCACATGATGTCCTCAGCGGAACGCATCGGGATGGAGGTACCACCCATGGGGGCGAAGTCGGCGTACGGACGGGCTTCAATAGCGCCCTGGGGGCAAATCTTCACGCAAGAGTAACATTCCCAGCAGGCGGACGGTTCCTGGTTGTAGGCGCGCATTTCGGCCGGATCCAGGATCATCAGATCGTTGGGGCAAATGTACATGCAAGCGGTCTTTTCGCCACCCTTGCAGCCGTCACATTTTTCCGGGTTAACAAAGGTCGGCATAACTTCTCCTCCTAAATAGGGTTTTATTATTCACAATAACCGACATCCTCTACCTAAACAAAAATCCTCACCCGTTTAGCGCGGGTGGAAGTTGGGAATTAGCAAGACGAAACACCCTTGTCAACGTGAAAGTGAATTTTTTAACAAGCGCGTATCATCCCCCCTGGGCGGGAGTTTTGGGCCTTTTGCCGCGAAACCGCCGTGAAATGGCGGCTTTTCGCCGAAAATCGGCATTTCCGGCACCGAATATACGCCCAGTAAAACTCCTAAAGTTCTTATGGTAAACGAGCAATTAAATGCAAGCCTTTTTTCATTTATTTATGTTGTAATGGAAGGGTATGCCAACTCATTGAAAAAATTAGTGAATTGATATGTGCAAATGGCCCGATTCTCTAGACTTTTTCAGGATAAAATCTACCCTCCGCCCCCAACGGCAACGCGGTCCAAACTGTTGCGCAGTCGTCGGAAAAAAGCGCTTGACACGACTTTCACAAACGGACATTAAAGGCGGACCCTATAATTGGGAGACAATCATGGTTTTTCAAGTGGCTGACTAGGCTCGCCATGAATTAAGGCAATGGAATCACTGACAAAACATTTAGGAGGCTTACATGTCTAACCTCGTAGCACCTCACGGTGGAAAAGGTCTCGTTTGCTGCCTGCTCAAAGGCGCCGAGCTCGAAGCTGAAACCAAAAAGGCCGCTGGCCTGAAGACCCTCGACATCTCCGATCGCGCCAAGGGCGACCTGATCATGATGGGCATCGGCGGTTTCTCTCCGCTGAACGGCTTCATGGGCAAGGCCGACTGGGCCGGCGTTTGCGAGAAGTTCCTGATGGCCGATGGCACCTTCTGGCCCATCCCCATCACCCTGGACACCAACGATGAAGACGTCAAGGTCGGCGACGAAGTCGCTCTGAAGGCCAAGGACGGCATCGTTTACGCCACCATGAAGGTCGAAGAAAAGTACGAGATGACCGAGGCCGACAAGAAGTGGGAATGCGAGCTCGTCTACAAGGGCGAGGGCGAAGATTCCGCCGATGACAAATTCTGGGAAGTCGCCATGGAAGATCACCCGGGCGTCCAGATGGTCATGGCCCAGGGCAAGTACAACCTGGCCGGCCCGGTCAAGGTCCTGTCCGAGGGCGACTACGCCAAGCGTTTCCCGGGCGTCTACCTGACCCCCGCCCAGATCCGCGAAGAGATGGAGAAGCGCGGCTGGTCCAAGGTTGCCGCTCTGCAGCTCCGCAACCCCATGCACCGCTCCCACGAATTCCTGGCCAAGATCGCCGTGGAAGTCTGCGACGGCGTCGTGATCCACTCCCTGATCGGTAACCTGAAGCCGGGCGACATCCCGGGCGACGTCCGCATCAAGTGCATCCAGACCCTGATCGACAACTACTTCGTGCCCGAGAACGTCATCAACGCCGGTTACCCCCTCGACATGCGTTATGCCGGTCCCCGCGAAGGCCTGATCCACGCCACCTTCCGCCAGAACTACGGCATCAACAACATGCTCATCGGCCGTGACCACGCCGGCGTCGGCGACTTCTACGGCCTGTTCGAAGCTCAGGAAATCTTCAAGAAAATCCCCTACCAGGACGGCTGCTCCGCCGAGCCCGGCAAGGCCCTCCTGTGCCAGCCGATGAACATCGACTGGACCTTCTACTGCTACAAGTGCGACGGCATGGCCTCCATGCGCACCTGCCCGCACACCAAGGAAGACCGCGTCATCCTGTCCGGCACCAAGCTGCGCAAGGCTCTGTCCGAGGGCGCTGAAGTCGTCGACCACTTCGGTCGTGACGAAGTCCTCGAGATCCTCCGCGGCTACTACGCCGGTCTGACCGAGAAGGTCGAAGTCAAGATGCAGAAAGCCGCTTCCGGTCAGGACATGAAGTAAGTCCGCCGGTCGGTTTCCGCTGACCATTCAAGGGGAGGTTGCTCAGGCAACCTCCCCTTTTCGTTGGCCGAGCGGCGGCGCGGGAGAGCGGGCCTGTGCACAGAGGCAGCTCGGGGGCCGCGTCCCCGAAGGCGCTCCCTGGGGAGGGAGGATGAAAGGAAAGGCCTGCTTCCTCATTTCAGGAGGTAGGGAAGTGTTGCGGCCGATTGTCCAGACGGCTATCATTCAATCTATACAACAACTCAACCTCCGCCGAGAATACAATGAAAATACTGATTTTATGCCTGACGCTGTTGTTGCCCTGCTGGGCCACCGCCGGGGATATTCCCCAGGTCTGCCGGGAGGCCGAGGCGCTGTCAGGGATGCCCGATGCAAATGCTGAAAAGGAACTCGGGCTGTACGAGCAATGCCTGAAAACCGAGCTGCCCCCTTTGGTCCGCGCCTCGGCGTTGTTCAACATGGCTGTCATCTATCAGGATATGGGTCAGTGGCGCAAAGCGCTTGAGCACTACGAAGCCTCTGCGCACTCCAACCCGGAAGACTTCCAAGCCTACAGTAACATGGCCTGGATTCTGGCCACCTGCCCCGTCGCGTCCGTACGAGACAGCGAGCGGGCCCTCGCCCTCGCAGGCAAGGCCTGCACCCTCTCCGCAAATTTGGGGACACTGGATACCTACGCCGCTGCCCTGGCACGGGCCGGACAGTTCGATAAGGCCGCCTCCATGCAGCGGAAACTTGTCGATCAGGCTCGACAGGCGGACGGATTCCCGCCGGAGATCACGAAGGAAATGAAAGAACGGCTGGACCTCTACGCTTCGGGCTCACCTTATACGGAGACAATCCCTTCCGCGACCTACTAGCGCTTCGGGAAGGATTTCGACCGGTTCTCCGGATTTCCCGCTTGTCTTCCAAGGGTTTTTCCTGCACCAGGAAACGACCATGCCCGACAAGTCAAAGGCCATATTGCTCATGGCGGCCACGGCGCTGATCTGGAGTTCCGGGGGGCTGGCCATCAAGCTGGTGGAGTGGAACCCCATGGCCATCACCGGGGTGCGTTCCCTGCTGGCGGCCGCGACCCTGGCGGTGCTCTTCCGGGGACGGCTCCGGTTCCGGTTCTCGGGGATCGCCCTCGGCGCGGCGGCCGGGTATGCCGGGCTGCTGATCACCAATGTGGCGGCCACCAAACTGACCACCTCGGCCAACGCCATTCTGCTCGCCTACACCGCCCCGGTCTATGTGGCCCTGCTCGCGCCCCGGCTGCTGGGCGAGAAGACGCGCCGGTCCGACTGGCTGTTCATCCTGGTGACCGTGGGCGGCATGTGTTTGTTCTTCATGGACCGCCTCTCGCCGTCCGGGCTGTGGGGCAACATCATCGCCGTGGGCACCGGCATGTCCTACGCCGCGTTCACCCTGTGCATGCGCGCCCAGAAGGACGCCTCGCCCGTGGAGTCGGTGATCCTCGGCCACCTGCTGACCGGTGTGTGCGGGCTGCCCTTCCTGTTCTCCGCCGCGCCGTCCGGCAGCGGCTGGGCCGGGCTGCTCTATCTCGGGATCATCCAGCAAGGCGTGTCCCTGGCCCTCTATACCTGGGCCATAAAGCGGCTCGGCGCGCTGGAGGCGATTCTGATCATGATGCTGGAGCCGATCCTCAACCCCCTGCTCGTGGCCGTGGGCTACGGCGAGCTGCCGGGCGCGTGGGCGGTGACCGGCGGCATCGTGGTCATCGGCGCGGTGACGTTGCGGGCGGTTGGACCCGCTCTTCGTCTTCCGTCCCGTCCTTGACCCCGTTGCAGATCAGCGACTGGACCAGCCGGGTCGGGTCGATGACCACCAGCAGCTCCTTCTGGTCGCTGTGCAGCTCCGGCTTGATGATGCAATCCACATACCCCTTGCCCGAATCGAGCACCGAGTTGGCCTTGTCCACGCGGTCCATGCAGATCTCCGGGATTTCGCCCAGGGCGTCGACCACGATGCCGATGTGCGCCGAATCCGCCCGGACCACCACGATGGGCGCGTTGCGGTCGAACCGGACCTTGGGCAGCCGCAGCTGCGTGCGGATGTCGATGACCGTGATCAGCTCGTCGTTGTAGACGAACTTGCCGATGACGTAATCGGGGGACCCCGGAATGGTGGTCAACCCCTCGGAGGTCACGGCCTCGTCCACGTGCACGGCGTTGATGCCCAGCCACTTGTCGCCGATGTAGAAGGTGGCCAGCTCGATGCAGTCCGCGCCCGTGGCCCGCTTGTGGCTCACGCCCATGCCGATCTCGCGGCGGCGGACCACGCTCTTCTTGCGCTCCGAGACCTCGGCCAGGGGCACGAAGACCATGCCGAGCACGTCGTTGACGTACCCGTCGTCCACCTTGAACTCGCGATAGCCCGCGCTGACCTTGGCCCCCACCGCGTAGTAGGAGCCGTCGAACTCGATGATCCGCGAGGTCCCCCGGCCGTTGCGCAACCGCAGGAACTCGCCGTTCACGCCCAGGCTGTCCCCGGCCTCGAAGCGCGGGGAAGTGGAACTGATGATCCGCCCCTTGCGGTCCACGAACGCGCCGAAGCACCCGTCAGGGACGTCGCCCTTCTGGTCCCGGGGCAGGGAGTCCAGGAGCATCTCGCGGAACTGCGGCTCGGAGTCGAAGACGATGCCGATGCCGCCGACCACCCGGTCGGGCCGGGCTATGTCCGAGATGGCCGCCCCGTAGACGTAGGTGTGCCGTCCCTCATACAGCGGCGTGGCCTCGAAGGGCGAGACCGCATAGTCCTGGGAGTTGTCGAGCATCAGGGTGTGGTGGCTCAGGTCGTCGGTCAGCATGGTCCCGACCAGGCGCGACTGGGCCGGGTCCGAGACCGCCAGGATCTTGCCGCGCGCGTCGTACACGTAGAGGTTGGTGTACACCGTGTACAGCCCGTTGATGTAGACCAGGATGGAGCCGATGGTCTCGGCGTCCAGGGTGGAAATGTCGCGTTGGGACAGAATCTTGCGAAAGGCCGAGGTGAGCGCCCACCAGCGGCAGTCGTTGGCCCGCTCGTAGAGGTTGCGGTCCATGATGTCCACGGCCAGGGAGGCCTGGAACTCCACGTCGTTGAGGATGCTGCTGACCACGGTCTCGTGCAGGTTGCCGATGGACTGCTCGAAGACCATCTTGGTCCGCGCGCCCGCGTCCGAGATGTTCCACAGCAGGACCTTGGACTGGGCGTCGCTCTCGCGCACGTTGCCGTTCCAGACCGTGCGCTCCAGCTCGCGCTGGATGTGCTCGGCCTGGAGCGGAATGGAGCGCAGCTTCTCCGAGAACAGCCGGGGGTCGTTCATGACCGCCTCCAGGATGGCCGTGTCCACCCGTTGCCGCAGCTCGGTCCCCCCGGACTGGTTGAAGGCGTACTCCAGCGGAATCATCACGTGGCCGTACCAGCCCAGGCCGTGGAAACCCTGATAGCCCTTGGTGGCGCAGGTCTTGGCCAGATACTCCCGCCCGGCGAAACGCATGACCTTGAACCCGGCCTCATGGTCGAAGTCGAGCACCGCGCCCAGCGGGATGTGATACACGTCGCTGCTGGCGATGACCCTCCCGGAGCGGTCCAGGAGGGTGATCACCGACCAGCCGGAATCCCCGCCCAGGTTGCGGAACACCCCTTCCATCTCGTTCTGGAACCGGAAACAGAGGCAGAGCACCCCGAGGGGCGCGGACTCCGGGTCGTTGGACTCGGTCACGCGGTAGGCGTAGATCAGCGAATCGCCCTGCCCCTTGAGCAGGTCGCTTTCGCGGAAGACTTCCACGTACTCCCCGGCGGTGGACAGCGACTCTTCCACCAGCGGGTCGGTCGACCGTCTGATGTCGTTGGCCTGGTCGAGCTGGGCCACCACCTCGCCCTCGGTGTTCATCAGGATGATGTTGAAATACACGGAATACTTGGCCACGTATTCCTGGAACCGGGCCACGATCCGCTCCACCCGGGTGTCGAGCAGCTCCCCGATCTCCACGGCCTGGGCGGACTCCGGCTCCAGCGACGCCAACTGGCCGCCGAGATCGGCCGCCACCCGCAGACAATCCCGGATGTCGTCGTCCGTGGCCAGGAACCCGATGTCCGCAGTACGCTCGAACAGGTTGCGGATGACGATGTCCACCGCCACCTGGGCCTTGCCCGCGATCTCCTGGGTGGTTTTTTTCAAGGTCTCCAGCCCGAGCTGGCTCAACAGCTCGGAGGTCAGCACCTGGAACCCCTTCCGCGTGCCGGTCATGTCCGTGCCGGTCCCGCTCATCTGCCCAAGGATGGTCAGCAAATCCCACTGATTGCCGAGATTATGCAATTCATCCCGATACCCTTCCACATCCGCCATGTGGTTGATCAGGCCGACCAGCTCCGAAGGAATTTCAACATCCTTGTATTGCAATACGTCAGACATGCCACTGTTACCTTGTTTAAATTACAAAAAGGGTAATTTTTACCTTCAAAAATGAATCATCTTATACGCAATTCCCCAAAATAGTAATTCCGTCTAGCACTGTTCATCCATTCAGTCCATGCCCATATAGCTGTTTTGCGCACGGTTTTTCCCGCTGCCGCAGACGGTCTGGCCGGGCGGACCCAGAAAGGGATTCGGAACGAGGAACAGGTGCGGCCAGGACATGGACGCGGCCAGGACATGGACGCAGCCGGGGCGGGACGCGGCCGGGGCGGGACGCAGCCCGTCAGTGGCGAAGGAACCGGCGGGACCGGGAAAAGGGCTGGAGGGACAAAAAAAGGGGAACCGACGCTGTTGCGCGGTTCCCCGTGGGGTTCTTTTCGGATGGGGCGGCTATTCCTTCAGGTGCCAGACGCCCTTGTCGTCACGCCAGGCCTTGGCCATAATCGTGTCGCCGTCCTTTTCGTCCTTGATGTAGACGTCGCGGTAGACCTTGTTCTCGGCCATGTACGGCGGGCTGGGGGTGGCCGAATAGGACGCGCCGGTGTCCGGGTTGGTCCACTTCTGCGGCTGATCGGACTTTCCGGTCTCCAGGGTCCTCTGGACCTGGGCCTCGTCGTGCTTGTCCCATTCGTTGCCCACGATGTAGCCGAAGAGCGTGCCCACGCCCGCGCCCACGGCAGCGCCGAGGAGCTTGTTCTTGAACGTCAGCGCGCCGATGGTCGCGCCGGCCAGGCCGCCCACGGTCGCGCCCTGCTGGGCCTTGGTGGCGCAGCCGTAGCCCGCCGCCACAAAGCAGGTCAACACGGTCGCTATCAACAGTTTACGCATGGCGTACCTCCATGAAATCAGGTGCGTTATCGTCTTTTGCCGGGGCCGCCCGCCTCAACGGACGGTCGCGCGGAAGCGGTATCCGACTCTAGTACTCTGCCCCTTGCCGCCGACAATGTCCAGCGCAACCGCATGGTTCGCGCCATTCCGGGCCGGGAAGCCACGGGCCGCTTGCATATCGCGCGCTTTCGGGCTAGAGAAGCCTTTCCCCGTTTTTTCGGGGACCCATATCATTTATAAGGAAGACGGAAAGACGATGATCAAGATCCGCAAAGACGACAACGGCGGTCCCTACCCGGACCAGCGCCGCGAAGACGGCCGCCCGGCCGCCCGAACCACCTCTCCCGACAACAATGCTCCCGCCCGCCCGGTGCGCGACGACCGGCGCGGCCCGCGCAAGTTCGACAAGCGCGGCCCCAAGCGCGGCGGACGCGACTTCTTCGGCCGTCGGCCCGAGCCGACACAGGTCGACTTCGACGCGCCCGACAAGTCCGAAAAGGTCGCCGGACACCGCTTCGACGACATCTCCGACATCGACAACCAGATTCTCGGCCTGCTGGAGAAGCGCGCCTACCTCATCCGCAAGGAAGGGGCGTGGCGCAAGTCCCGGCAGAAATCCCTGGTGGACCCCAAGCTGGAGAAGCTGCTGCGCGGCTCCTTTGACCAGGCCGCGGGCCGCATGGGCCTGGACGCCAAGCTGTCCAAGCAGCTCTTCACCCTGCTCAACCAGTTCTCCCTGGCCGACATCCGCAAGAAATTCGAAGGCGAGGGCTACAAGCTCGCGCCGCGCGTGGAGCCCGTCAGCGCGGGCATCACCGGGCCGCGCTCCTTCCGCCACACCCGCATGATGCTGGCCATGGCCGCCAGCGCGGGCACGCCCATCACCCTGGCCCCGGTGACCATGAACGCCCCGAACAAGGATCTGGCCAAGGCCCTGAAGCAGGTGGACGCGCCCATCAACTGGGACGACGACTTCATCCGCAACGAGGGCGGCAAGACCCTGGAGTTCGAAGGCAAGATGGTCTTCGTGGGCGAGGACCCGTTCAACTTTTACATGCTGCTCTGCCTGGCCCTCGGCCATGCCGGACGGTGCAAGTTCACCGGCAAGCCCGGCCTGCAGCTCCTGGACGCGTCGGCCCTGAACAAGGTGCTGCCCTCCCTGGGCGCCCGCGTGGTGCCCATGAACCCGAACAACCCCGGCCTGCCCGTGCGCCTCGAATGCGGCGGCGTCATGGAAGAGTCCGTGACCCTGCCCGGCGGCCTGGACCCGGATTTCGCGGCCGCCCTGACCCTGGCCGCGTGGTCCTTCCCCGGCGGACTGACCATCGGCGGCCTGACCCGCGAGTCCCGCTCCCGCGTGGCCGAGGCCGTGGCCGTGCTGAGCGAGTGCGGCATCGAGGCCAAGCTCGGCAAGGACTCGGTCACCGTGCCCGACGGCATCCCGGCCATCGATCCGCAGCCGCTGCTGCCCCTGTCCGTGCGCCTCGGCTCCATGCTCCTGGCCCTGCCCGTGCTGAGCGGCGGCCGGATCAACGTGGACGGCGCTTGGCCCAAGTCCGAGCAGGCCGACGCCGTGCTGGAGCAGCTCCGCGCCCTGGGGCTGCGCGTGGACGTGGCCACCGAGAACCTGATCGCGACCATGGAGGGCGAGCTGCCCGAATCCGCGGACATCACCATCGGCGCCTACCCGGACCTCATGCCCCTGGCCCTGGCCCTGGCCCTCAAGGTCGGCAAAGCCCGGATCACCGGCGCGGACAACGAGGTGGCCCTCGAACTGCTCGACCGCCTGGGTGCGAGCTACGAGGTGGACGGCGACGTGGTGGAGCTGAAGCCCGGCTCCCGGCAGTGGGACGGCACCTGGTTCTCCCCGGACCCGGTCTGGTCCATGGGCTGCGCCCTGGCCGCCTACGCCGTTCCCGGCATCGTCCTGGAGAACCACGGCGAGGTGACCGCCACCTGGCCCGAGTTCTGGAACTTCTACAACTCCCTGCCCACCGGCAAGATGAAACCCAAACCGGAGCGCGAGAAGAAAGATGACACCCGCAGAAGAATCAAAATCCGGTGAAAAACGGCTGAGCGACGACATCAACGTCCTTGAGGCGGAGGTGGCCCAGCTCACCCTGGAACTGGAGCGGACCAAGCTGGCCGTGCGCGAGATGATGGCCGCCGAAGACCCCAAAAACGGCGTCTTCCACCACGAGGAAATCTTCCGGCTGCAGCAGGACAAGCTGCGGCTGGAAGTGGAAATCCAGTTCAGGACCAACAAGATCAACCGCATCAACCTCGGCATCTCGGACATGGAACCGTCCGAGGGCCTCACGAACGGCTTCCTGTTCTGATCAGACTTCGGAACGGCCCGTTTTCGGATAAGGATTGTCCCGCCCGAGGCGGGGTCCGGGGAATGAGAGCCCCGGACCGGAACCGCACGGACGGTCGTTGAGAGAGACCTTATTGCGTATTCCAGGAGAGAGCATGGGCAAGAACATCACCCGCAAGATCATCGAGAAACACCTTGTTTCCGGGGAAATGGTCCCCGGCAGGGAAGTTGGGTTGCGCATCGACCAGACCCTGACCCAGGACGCCACCGGCACCATGGCCTGGCTCCAGTACGAGGCCATCGGCATCGGCCGGGTCCGCACGGACCTGTCCGTCAGCTACGTGGACCACAACACCCTCCAGATGGGTTTCCGCAACCCCGACGACCACCGCTTCCTGCGCACCGTGGCCGCCAAGTCCGGCGCGGTCTTCTCGCCCGCCGGAACCGGCATCTGCCACCAGCTGCACCTGGAGAACTTCGCCAAACCCGGCGCGACGCTCATCGGCTCGGACTCCCACACCCCCACCGCGGGCGGCATCGGGTCCATGGCCATGGGCGCGGGCGGCCTGTCCGTGGCCCTGGCCATGGCGGGCGAGCCGTACTTCATCCCCATGCCCCAGGTGGTCAAGGTCGAACTGACCGGCGAACTGACCGGCTGGGCCCAGGGCAAGGACGTCATCCTCGAGCTGCTCCGCCGACTGACCGTCAAGGGCGGCGTGGGCAAGGTCTTCGAATACGCCGGTCCCGGCGTGGCCTCGCTGTCCGTCCCGGACCGCGCGACCATCACCAACATGGGCGCGGAACTCGGCGCGACCACCTCCATCTTCCCGTCCGACGAGACCACCCGCCTGTTCCTGGCCAAGATGGGCCGCGAAGGGGACTGGATGGAACTGATCGCCGACGCCGACGCCGAATACGACGACGTCATCACCATCGACCTCACCGCCCTGGAGCCGCTGGTGGCCCAGCCGCACATGCCGGACCAGGTCTGCAAGGTGAAGGAGCTGGCGGGCAAGAAGATCGACCAGGTGGCCATCGGCTCGTGCACCAACTCCTCCTACTCCGACCTCAAGAACACCGCCCAGATCCTGTCCGGCAAAATGACCCCGCCCGAGACCGACCTGCTGATCTCCCCCGGCTCCAAACAGGTCATGAAGATGCTCGCCCGCGAAGGGCTCATCGAGCCGCTGCTGGATGCGGGCGCGCGCCTGCTCGAATGTTCCTGCGGCCCGTGCATCGGCATGGGCGGCTCCCCGATCTCGGCGGGCGTGTCCGTGCGCACCTTCAACCGCAATTTCGAAGGCCGCTCCGGCACCCAGGACGGGCAGGTCTACCTGGCCTCCGCCCAGACCGCCGCGCGCCTCGCCCTGGACGGCGAGTTCACCGACCCCGCCACCTGGGGCCCGGCCCCGGAGCGCGTTTCCCTGCCCGAAGACGTGCCGTCCATCCGCGACCTGTTCGTGTTCCCGCCCGAGGACGGCTCCTCGGTCGAGGTCCTGCGCGGACCCAACATCGTGGCCCTGGAGGACTTCGACAAGCTGCCCGGAACCATTGAGGCCAAGGTCCTGCTCAAGGTCGAGGACAACATCACCACCGACCACATCCTGCCCGCCGGCGCGCAGATCACCGCGCTCAGGTCCAACATCCCGGCCATCAGCGAGTACATCTTCTCCCGCGTGGACGAAGGGTTCGTGGGCCGCATGAAGGAGCACGGCAAGGGCGTCATCCTGGGCGGCGAGAACTACGGCCAGGGGTCCAGCCGCGAGCACGCGGCGCTCGGCCCGCGCCACCTCGGCGTCAAGGCGGTCATCGTCAAGTCCCTGGCCCGCATCCACCGCGCCAACCTGGTCAACTTCGGCATCCTGCCGCTGCTGCTGGCCAATCCCGAGGACTACGACCGCATGGAGCTGGGCACCGACCTGACCATCCCGGCCTCGGAGATCACCCCCGGCGGGACCGTGAACCTCGTCACCGGCGACGGCGCAACCGTCCCGGTAACAAATGATTTGACCAAAAAGGAACTGGAGATTATCCAGGCAGGTGGTCTCCTGAACGCCGTTCGGGAAGGCAAGTCCTAACATCGGAACAACGGTGGCTCCCCGGGACGGGGAGCCGCCTTTCATCACAGCTATCGGAGCAGAAATGTTAGAAATAATGCGCGAGAATGCGTCCGGCTGGATCATCAAGATACTCTTCGCCGTCATCATCTTCATCTTCATCTTCGCCTTCGGCATGTCCGGGCTGAACTCCAGCGGCGACCCGGCCCTGGCCACGGTCAACGGCCAGGTCATCACCCGCGCCGAGTTCGAACAGATGTACCAGCGCGCGTCCGAAAACATCCGCCGCTCCAACCCGGACCTGGACCAGGCCCAGATCAAGACCCCCGAGTTCAAGCAGATGATCCTCGGCGAACTGATCAGCCGCAAGCTCCTGCTGGCCGAAGCCGAAAAGCTCGGCATCCGCGCCTCCGACGCCGAAGTCTCGGCGGGCATCGCGGCCCAGCCCATGTTCAAGGACGCCAACGGCGTGTTCAGCAAGGACGTCTACCAGTCGGCCCTGCGCGGCATCCGCATGACCCCTTCCCAGTTCGAGGCCGACTACCGCCAGGAACTGACCATCGACAAGGTCCAGGAAGCCGTGGCCGCCCCGGCCGACGTGTCCGAGGCCCAGGCCCGCCAGCTCTACGACTGGGTCGGCGAGCAGGCCACCATCGACTACGTGGCCGTGGCCCCCGCCGACTACTACGACCAGGTCCAGGTCTCCGACGCCGAGGTCGAGGAATACTTCAAGGCCAACCAGGACAAGTACATGATCCCGCCGCAGGTCACCCTGCGCTACGTGGCCTTCACCCCGGCTGCCCTGGCCAAGTACCAGACCGTTTCCAGTGATGAGATCAAGGCCTATTTCGAGGCCAACAAGGACAAGATGCAGGAGCCGGAGCAGGTCAAGGCCCGCCACATCCTGGTCATGGTCAAGGACTCCGACCCCGCCGAGGTCAAGGAGAAGGCCAAGGAGCGCATCGACAAGATTTACGCCCGAGCCAAGGCGGGCGAAGACTTCGCGGCCCTGGCCGTGGAGAATTCCGACGGCCCCAGCGGCCCCGACGGCGGCGAGCTGGGCTGGTTCGGACGCGGCGCCATGGTGCCCGCCTTCGAAGAGGCCGCCTTCGCCCTGAACAAGGGCGACATCTCCGAGCCGGTCAAGACCCGGTTCGGCTGGCACGTCATCCTGGTCGAGGACAAGAAGGAAGGCACCGTCAAGACCCTGGACGAGGCCAAGGACGAGATCAAGGGCTTGATCGCCGAGGAAAAGGCTTCCGAGAAGATCAACGAGCTGCTCGACCAGTCCATGGACCGCCTCGTGTCCGGCATGGACATCACGGCCATCGCCGCCGAGATCGGCGTGGAGCCGACCACCACCGAGCCCATGCCCGCCCAGTTCCTGGCCCAGATCCTGGGCATGACCCCGGAGGCCGCCAAGTCCGTCGAGGCCCTGGCCCCCGGCGCGGCCCAGAAGAGCCCCGTGGCCATCACCGGCGGCTACATGCTGGTGGAGAAGGTCGAGGACATCCCGTCCACCCTCATGGACCTGGAGCTGGTCAAGCCGTCCATCCTCAACACCCTCAAGGACCAGAAGGGCACCAAGCTGGCCGAGCAGGAGGCCGAGAAGATCGTCGCCGCCCTGACCGGCCCCGACGCCGAGGCAGCGGCCAAGACCTATGCCTCGCGCATCAAGACCTCCGAGCCCTTCGACCGCCAGGGCAACATCCCGGACCTGGGCCGCTCCGTGCCCCTGACCAAGGCCGTGTTCGAGGCCAAGGACACCAGCTGGCTCAAGTTCCCCTACACCATGCCCGGCGGCCTGGTCGTCGTCGCCCGCCTGAACAAGCACATCCCGGCCTCGGACGAGACCTGGAAGGAACAGCGCGAGTTCTGGCTCCAGCAGGCCAACGACAACTACCGCCGCGAAACCCTGGCCGCCTTCATGGACGACCTGAGCAAAAACGCGGACATCAACATCGCCCGCCCCGATCTGCTCCAGTAGCCGGGCGATCGCATACGACAACTAAAAAGGGCGCTCCAAACGGAGCGCCCTTTTTTGTTCACCTCCGGCGGCCAGGGGGGAACCCTTTGAAAATGGTTCCCCCCTGGACCCCCCTCCCAAACTTTTTAGCGCCGCTTGCGCGGGGTCCGCGAACGGACATGCACCCGAGTCCCGCTCGAAGGCCGCGCCACGACCCCGTCCGGGCGAATTTGGCAAGCTTCTGGAAACGCCTTTTTGGGCGATACAAACAACGGAAAAAAGAAAGGGCTGCCGAAGCAGCCCATTCCAACCAGACAAAGAAGGTAAAGCTCCCTCAGCCAGGCTTCAGGGACTTTTGTTTTGATTAGTCACTTTTCGTGCGGGATGGTGAACGGAAGACCCAAGCCAGAATAGGAATCGCAATACCTACCGCTGTCATTGCATAAGCCGCCAGTGGAAACATGGGAATTCCATACAATGTGTAAACCCCCGTTCGAATCATGGAAAGACCATAGAAAACCATGAGGATACTCAGAATCCATTCCCATATTTTTACACGCATTTCATCTCCGATTCTGTTTGTACCAATCATAAATCCCCTTGGTAAAAGCACCTGCGCCGCCGGCTGCACTTTGTGGGGGAGGGCCGTCTACAAGGCCATTGGCAAAGTCCGACGCAGCTTTCGAACCTGCTGCCAGCTTATCCGGATTTCGCATCACTGTCGCCGCACCCGCAGGTGCCGCCTTTGCCGCACCTGCTGCACTGACAATACCGGAATTGATCCCGATCACCTTGCCCATGGCATCATGGACGCCCACGGTGGCGGTCGGTTTGTCCTTGCCGTAATCCTTGTCGGTCTTTTTGCCGAGCCAATCAGTGGCCTTGGCCGCCAAGTATGATCCAGTGGCGCTGATGGCGGTAGCACCGGCCATGCCTGCCGCAAAGGGCAGGAGAAACGGCAACAGCCCCGCCGGGTCTGCCCCGTTCACCGGGTCATCCAGACAATACCCGTACCAGTCCGGGTCACCGCATTTCTCCCCGATGGGGTCGGGCGCGGTCTCATTACATGATTTATTCCAAATGTACCTCTGATGAGAAAAACATCGGTCGTTTCTTGATGCTATGTGCATTCAGCTCCTTGACAAGGTTGTTTTCCCTTGTGCTCAGGAGGTAATAGAAATTCAAAAAACCGGGGAGCACTATAATGACGTTTTTTACCGCCATGTCGGTGTAGCTCGCCTGCCAGACCCTGGCATAGCGAATGTCGTCAAAAGATATTGTCCCTTTTCCAAACAGGGACCGGCATTCAATACAACCGGGTCGATAGTACGTCGGAAGGACGATGCGGACAACAACACGAAATACAAAGAGGCCGACAGGGAAAAAAAGAATTGCAAAAATGGTTGTCGGCAATGAAATCAGCCCAAAGAAAAGACAACTCGCCCCGAAGGCAAAAAGAAATATCCTGAGAAACCACACTGAAAACAGGACGCGAATTCTTTCCTGCATTTGTCCTCCGAAGGCCGGGAGAGCTTTCTCCCGGCCTCTTTTCCTAACGGGTACCTCATTTTGTACCAAAGCGTTCGTCCATCCTTTTCCGAATCTGACCGTCATACCAATCGCCGAATTTTGAAAATGGGTTCCTGATGACGAGGCTTTTTTCTTGTTTTACATGCGTCTCCAGAGGCGGCGACCATCCTGCGCTTACTCCGACACTCGCTGATTTTCCGGTATAGCCTTCCCCCTTGACCGCTTCCCCGCCAATCTCCGGCTTAACTCCCAAAACGGGGGCGGCGATTTTCCCGCCTGCTTTGTTTGAGGTTCCTTCCAACTGGTCTATGTCTGCAGCATTTGTTTGCTGGTGAAAGGCTTCTCCTGACAGGTCCCATCCGGAAGACGCCCCATAGTCCAGGAAGAGTTCGACCCCGGATGCTCCTTTGTCGTCAGTAACATAGGCCGCCCCTCCTCCTATGCTTCCACCGAAGCCATCCAGAGATGCGGATATGCCGCTTCCCTTGGTTTCCAACCCCGCCGGGTCCACCCCGTTCACGGGGTCGTCGAGGCAGTACCCGTACCAGTCCGGGTCACCGCCTTTCTCCCCAATCGGATCAGGCGCGGTCCATCTGCCGGTCTTGACGTCGTAATCTCTCCAGCCGAAGCGGACAAAACCCAGGTCCCGGTCGTGCAGGCCGCCCGCGAAGCCGAGCGGGATGCGGAAGCCCGGGTTGGTGTCCTCGATGATCCCGCCGAACGGGTCGTACACGATTTCCTTTATCACGTTGTCGTGCATGTCCACAACCAGGCGCAGGGAGCCGACCTGGTCGTAAAACAGCCCGGCCACGGTCCCGTCGTCCCGGCGCATGGCAAAGGGGGTGCGCTCGCCGTCGCGGTAGGCGAATTCGTAACCGTGCTGGCCGTCGTGGAACCCGGCCAAGCGCACGAAATCGAGCCACTGGTACGCCTCCGCAAGCTCCCCGTTCAGGTACTTGGCCGTGCGCTGCCCGTCCTCGTCGTGGCGGAAGGTGAAGGCTTTGTCCCGGTCCTCCTCCTCGGCCTTGAGCAGCCGGTAGTCCGGCGCGTACTCGTACAGGGTGTACACGCCCCTGGCCGACCAAATGGACCTGAACCCGCGCTCGTCGTGGGAGTACTGGCCGGAACCCGCGCGCATCTGCCGGTTGTCCTGGGTGTACTGGTACTCCCGGTAGTTGGCCCCGGCGGTGGCGGGCAGGTAGTCCCGCACCCGGCGGCCTTCGCGGTCGTACCAGCACTGGCAGATGAGCCGACCGTCGAGCTGGGCCTTGGTCAGCCGCCCGGCCTCGTCGTACTCGTAGGTCCAGGTGGACTTGCGCTCCCGGACCGTCTCGGTTTACTCGACAATGCGGCCATCCGGGCCGCGCCTGGTTTCACAGAAATATGGCGGAGTCATGTTGACCTCCTCGGTTTCGTTCCCGAAGGTCGTCTCCGGGAATCCGGGCCAGCATGCCTCTGGTTTTCGCCAACACCCCGGTTTGTCGAAAAATGTCGCTTGAAAGCGGGCGATAAGCATAAAAAATCAACTTGACGGGGTGCTTCGTCCGGGGGGACCGCCGGAGGCGAGGGAGAGGAGAGCCGTCGCCGACGCTCCTCCCCAGAATCGTGGTCTGAATCCCACCGTTACGAAGGCATCTTCACCACGGCGTGAAACCCTTCCGAATGGTGCCCGTGCATGGTCTCGAAGATGTCCTCCTCAAAGGACAACGTCTCGAACCCGGAGAACAACGCCTCCATGTGGTTGCGGTCATGGTGCCGCAACACCCCGCCGTCCTCGACGTCGAAAATCCCGTAAATCCCGTACTTCTCCTGCCCGACCTGATAGCGGTCCAGATTCCGCCGGTCGCGGTTGAGCAGGAAGTCGCAGACGTACAGCACGCCGCCGGGCCGAAGCACCCGCTTGAGCTCAAGCAGGGCCTGGGCCTGCATCCGGGTCTCGGTCATGCAGGTGAACACGGCCATCATCAGCGCCGCGTCAAAGGTGTCGTCCGCATAGGGCAGGGGGCCGCCGGGATAGGCGTTCAGGTCCAGGCCGGGGTTCTCGGCCCGACCGCGCGCCACCAGCGGCTCGGAAAAGTCGATGCCGGTCAGGGCGGCGTATCCGGCCCGGTCCAACTCGACCATGACCCGGCCGTAGCCGCAGCCGAAATCCAGAACACGGCTGTTCCTGTCCGGGACGTGCTCGGTGAACACGTCGAGCCTGAACGGGGTGGTGAAGTTCTTGGCCGCGCATTTGTCGGTCCAATATCGTCGTTGGTCTGGGATGACCGGGCTCCTTGCTAGAGGGTCAGCTTGACGGTGTAGAGGTTGCGTCCCCGCTGGACGCGCATCATGACCGTCTTCTGCATGCGGTTGCGCAAAAAGGCGTTGAGCAGGTCGATGCCCATGGCCAGCCTGCGGTTGCCGATCTGGTGGATGATGTCGCCCTGTTGCAGGCCAAGCTTGGCGGCTGCGGAACCGGGGACGATCCGGGTCACTTCCGCGCCCGGCCCCTGGCTCCTGTCGGCCAGCTCGAAGCCCCAGCGGTTGACCACCAGCTTGAGGGCCATGCCCTTGTCCAGAACCTGCGGGCGCAGGTCCAGGGACCGCCGTTCGCCCTCGCGCAGGATGACCAGGGAGATGGACTCGGACTTGGTCACGCTGAACAGCCGGGTCAGGTAGTCGTCCTTGTTGGCCACGCGCTGGCCGTCCAGGGCGAGGACGATGTCCCCCGGCTTGACGCCCGCCTCGGCGGCCGGGGTGCCGGGATGGACCTCGGTGACGAGCATGCCCTTGAGGTCCTTGAGATTGAAATAACGGGCCGCCGTCTGGTCGATGTCCTGGCCGAAGAGGCCGAGCCAGATGGGGGAGACGTGGCCGGAGTCGAGCAGTTCGGCGACCACGTACTTGGCCTTGTTGATGGGGATGGCGAAGCCGATGCCCTCGGCGCGCGCCTGGATGGCGGTGTTGATGCCGATCAGCTCGCCGTTGATGTTCAGCAGCGGGCCGCCGGAGTTGCCGGGGTTGATGGCCGCGTCGGTCTGGATGAAGCTGCCGTAGGCCCCCTTGTCGGTCTTCATTGGCCGGTTCAGGGCCGAAACCACGCCGGTGGTCACGGTGTTGGAGTAGCCGAACGGGTTGCCGATGGCGATGACGGTCTCGCCGATGAAGATCCCGTCGGAGTCGCCCATGGCCACCTGGGGCAGGCCGGAGCCGTTCTCCAGCTTGAGCACGGCCAGGTCGAAGTCCGCGTCCGAGCCCACCAGGTCGGCTTTGAATTCGCGGCCGTCCTTGAGGCGGACCGAGATCTCGCCGCCCGAGGAGACCACGTGGGCGTTGGTCAGGACCAGCGCCTGGGGGCCGTCGATGATCACGCCGGAACCGAGGCTCTGGGTCTGGCGCTGGCGCTGGCCGTAGAACTCGTTGAAGAACTGGTCGAAGAACGGGTCGCTGAACGGCGAGCGCGCGCCCTCGGACTTGGAGACCACGGTGATGTTGACCACCGAGGGGGAGACCGCCTCCACGGCCAGGACCACCGGGGTGCGGCGGTCGGCGGCGTGGGCCGGGGCGGCGGACAGGAGCAGGAACAGGATCAGGAACAGGAGACGTTTCATCATGCTATCTTTCTTGCGCCATGGCGCGCAGCCTGGCGATGCGGTCTTCGATGGGCGGATGGGTGGCGAACAGCGAGGCCGCCCTGCGCCCGCTGAACGGATTGACGATGAACAGGTTCTCGGTGACCGGGTTGCCCTCGAGGGGTACCTGGCGGGAGGCGGAGTCGAGCTTGGACAGCGCGCCCGCCAGGGCCAGGGGATCGGACAGCCGGGCGCCGGTGGCGTCGGCCAGGTATTCGCGCGAGCGGGAGATGGCCATCTGGATCAGGGTGGCGGCCACGGGCGCGAGAAAGGCCATGAGCAGCGCGGCCAGGGGGCTGCCCCCCTCGTCGTCGTCGCGGGAGAAACCGCCGAAGATGGCGGTCCACTGGAGCATGTTGGCGATGAACACGATGGCCCCGGCCAGGACGGCGGCGATGGTCTGGATGAGGATGTCGCGGTTGGCGATGTGGCCCAGTTCGTGGCCGAGCACGCCCTTGAGCTCATTGGGGTCCAGCATGCGCACGATGCCGCGCGTGACCGCGACCACGGCGTTCTCCGGGTTGCGGCCCGTGGCAAAGGCGTTGGGCGCGTCCTGGGGGATGAGCACGATGCGCGGCTTGGGGATGCCCGCCTTTGCGGCCATCTCCTCCACCACCCGGTGGATATGCGGGGCGTCGCCGGGGGAGAGCGGCTGCGCCTTGTACTTGCGCAGGACTATCTTGTCGGAATACCAGTAACTTCCGACGTTCATCACCATGGCCAGGCCAAAGGCGAAGAACAGGCCGGCGCGGCCGCCCATGGCCCCGCCGAGAAGCATCAGCAGCCCGGTGAGCAACCCCAGGAGCAACATGGTTTTAATCTGGCTCGTCATGCAGGTGATTCCTCCACCATTATCAATGGTTCCAAAGGCAGTAGATAGGATTTACCGGGTAAAGGTCAAGACCCCATGCGTCCCTTCCAGGAGAGGGCCAATACCCTTTGGGGGAATGTTATAGTCTTGAGAAAAAACACAGATTCAGTTTGCCCGTGACCGAAAATCGATATAATACTGTGGGCAATGTCCAATCGCAGCAATCCAAGAGGTTCACAATGAAATCGTGCAACGACGATGGCGGAACGCCGAAAAGCACCGCAATTCCCACAGTGGGAACCGCCAAGATCAGCAACCCCATCAAATTCGGACGGTTCGTCGACGATGAAGAAGACGCGGTCCTGGTCAATATCTCCCGGAAAAAGGTGGAAGGGAACGCCAAGACCAAAAAGAAACCGACCCATATCTATTTCGAGCCCGCCGGCCCCCGGGAAAAGATCTACTACGATCCGAGCAAGACCAAATGCGCGGTGGTCACCTGCGGCGGCCTGTGTCCCGGGCTGAACGACGTCATCCGGGCCATCGTCATGGCCGCCCACCACGAATACAGGGTCCCGTCCGTGCTCGGCATCCAGTACGGCCTGGCCGGGTTCGTGCCGGAGCAGGGATACGACGTCATCGAGCTGACCCCGGATTTCGTGTCGCGCATCCACGAGTTCGGCGGCACGGTTCTCGGTTCGTCGCGCGGCCCCCAGGACCCGGAGGTCATCGTGGACGCCCTGGAGCGCATGAACGTCTCCATCCTGTTCATGATCGGCGGCGACGGCACCATGCGCGCCGCATCCAAGGTGGTGGAGGAGATCGAGAAACGCGGGCTGTCCATCTCCGTGGTCGGCCTGCCCAAGACCATCGACAACGACATCAACTACGTCTCGCCGTCCTTCGGCTTCGACACCTCGGTGGAGACGGCGGCCATGGCCATCAGGGGGGCCCACGTGGAGGCCACGGGCGCGCCCTGGGGCGTGGGGCTGGTCAAGGTCATGGGTCGGGACGCGGGATTCATCGCGGCCCAGAGCGCTTTGTCCTGCCAGGAGGTCAACTTCTGCCTGGTCCCGGAAGACCCCTTCGACATCGACGGCGAGAACGGGCTGCTGGCCGCCCTGGACGCGCGCATGAAGCGGCGCGGCAACGCGGTCATCGTGGTGGCCGAAGGCGCGGGCCAGGACATGCTGGAGGAGTCCGGCAAGAAGGACGCCTCGGGCAACGTCAAGCTGAGCGACATCGCCGCCCTGCTCAAGCGGGAGATCGTGGCCCACTTCAAGGCCCAGAACATCGACATCTCGCTCAAGTACATCGACCCGAGCTACATCATCCGCTCGGTCCCGGCCAACGCCAACGACCGCATCTACTGCTCGTTCCTGGGCATCCACGCGGTCCACGCGGGCATGTCCGGCCGCACCGGCCTGGTCATCTCCCGCTGGAACGGGCGGTACGTCCACATCCCCATGGATCTGGTGACCAAGGGCAAGAAGCGGATCAACACCTGCTCCAACTATTGGCGCGCCGTGCTGGAGTCCACGGGACAGCCCGTTTCCATGAAAAACACCTAACAGGAACAATAATTATTCTTGATTTGTTTCAACGACAGGGGTATGCACCTTTCAAGGTTGAGCTTTTTGAAAATAGTTTGAGGTATGTTATGGCAATATCCACAAGGGGGTTTGTATGGATGTGCTGATGCTTTCACGGCTGCAATTCGCTGCGGCCACCATGTTCCACTTCATTTTCGTACCGCTGACGCTGGGGCTTTCGGTCCTCATCGCCTGCATGGAGACGGCCTATGTCCGGACCGGCAACGAGGTTTACCGGAAAATGGCCAAATTCTGGGGCAAGATATTCCTCGTGAACTTCGCCTTGGGCGTGGTCACCGGCATCACCCTGGAATTCCAGTTCGGCACCAACTGGTCCCGGTACTCGGCCTACGTGGGTGACATCTTCGGTTCGCTCCTGGCCATCGAGGCCACGGCCGCGTTCTTCCTGGAGTCCACCTTCATCGGCGTCTGGCACTTCGGCTGGGACAAGCTCTCGCCCAAGGCCCACGCCATCACCGCCTGGCTGGTGGCCGGCGCGTCCAACCTGTCCGCGGTCTGGATTCTCATCGCCAACGGCTTCATGCAGAATCCCGTGGGCTACACCCTGCGCAACGGCAGGGCCGAGCTGACCGACTTCTTCGCGGTCATCACCAACAAATACGCGTGGCTGGAGTTCTTCCACGTGATCCCGGCGTCCCTGCTGCTGGCGGGCTTCTTCATCGTCGGCATCTCCGCCTGGCACCTGCTGCGCAAGAGCAACACCGAGTTCTTCCAGAAGTCCTTCAACCTGGGCATCTCCATCGCCCTGGTCTTCTCCGTGGTCACCGCGGTGGAAGGCCACATCCACGGCAACAACCTGTCCGACACCCAGCCCGCCAAGCTGGCGGCCATGGAATCCCACTGGGAGACCCAGCGGCAGGCGCCCATGTACCTGCTGGTCATCCCGGGCGAGGACGGCAACGCCCTCCAGGCCCTGCCCCTGCCCGGCGTGCTGAGCTTCCTGGCCTACAACGACTTCAACGCCGAAGTGAAGGGCCTCAACGACATTCCCAAGGAGGACAGGCCCCCCGTGGTCCTGAGCTTCCTCTCCTTCCGCCTCATGGTCGGCCTGGGCACCCTGTTCCCGCTGCTGGCCGCGTTCGGCTGGGTCATGCGCAACAAGCTGGACAAGTTCCCGCTCTACCTCAAGGCCATGCCCTACGTGATCCCGCTGCCCTACATCGCCATCTGGGCGGGCTGGACCCTGACCGAGGTGGGCCGCCAGCCGTGGATCGTTTACGGGCTGATGCGCACCAGCGACGCCGTGTCTCCGGTCGGAGCCGGGGAAGTGGGCTTCACCCTGGTGCTGATGACCGTGCTCTACGCCCTGCTCGGCGCCGTCGGCATCTGGCTGATGGTCAAGCTGGCCAAGAAGGGTCCCGAGGACCACACCCCGATCCAGGTCTAACTCAGCGAATAAAGGAGAAAATCTATGGAAACTTTGATGGAAACCGGTTCGCTGCACTACTACCTGGCGATGATTTGGTTCATCCTCTGGGGCGTGCTCTGGGCCGTATACTTCATTCTCGACGGCTTTGACCTGGGCGTGGGCACCCTGCTCCCGTTCCTGGCCAAAAACGAGACGGACAAGCGCGCCATCCTCAACTCCACCGGCCCCTTCTGGGACGGCAACGAGGTCTGGCTGATCGCGGCCGGCGGCGTGACCTTCGCCGCCTTCCCCTATGCCTACGCGCAGATGTTCAGCGGCCTTTACATGGCCCTGATGCTGCTCCTGTTCACCCTGATCGTGCGCGGCGTCTCCTTCGAGTTCCGCTCCAAGGTGGAGAGCGAGAGCTGGAAGAAAATCTGGGACACCGCCCACGCGCTCTGTTCCTTCCTGCCCGCCCTGCTGCTCGGCGTGGCCTTCGGCAACATCTTCCAGGGCATCCCCCTGGACGAGACCGGGTTCTCCCAGGCCGGACTGTTCGGCCTGCTCAACCCCTACGGCATCGCGGGCGGCATCCTGTTCGTGACCATCTTCATGATGCACGGCGCGCTCTGGCTGTGCATCCGCACCACGGGCGAGCTCAAGGCCCGGGCCGAGCGGATGGCCACCAAGCTGTGGCCCGGCGTGGTCGTGCTCACGGTCCTGTTCCTGGCCTACACCGCCGTGGCCACCCAGCTGTTCAGCAACTACATGGTCTACCCGATCCTGTTCGTCATCCTGCTCCTGCCGGTGGCCGGGCTGGTGCTCATGCGCACCTACCTCGGCGCGGGCAAGTACTGGATGGCCTGGGCGTCCAGCTGCCTGTACATCGCGGGCACGGCCCTGTTCGGCGTGGTCGGCATCTTCCCGGCGCTGATCCCGTCCAACCCGAACCCGGCCAACAGCCTGACCATCATGAACTCCGCGTCCAGCCCCCTGACGCTCCAGATCATGCTCGGCGTGGCCCTGGTGTTCGTTCCCATCGTCATCGCGTACCAGTTCTGGGTCTACAAGACCCTGGCCACGCCCCTGACCGAGGACGACCTCCACTACTAGGCCCAACCCGGAAGACTGACCAAGCCCGGCCCGGCATCCGCCCGGCCGGGCTTTTTCACGCCCGCCGTATTCCCCCGGCCCCGCGACTCCCTCGCCGCGCCCTGTCCGCCACGCCGCCATTTTCGCCAATTTGTTTTGTCAAGATTGACAATACCCGCTTTTTCTCGGAAAATGTTTTATCAAGATTAACAAATGAGGGTTATTCATGGATCGGTATGAACATGCGGACCTGCCTGCGCAGGGGTGGGTGAGTCTGGTGGCGCGGGCGGACGGCTTCCTCCGGCTGCCCCTGCCTTTGGCCGGGGAGTCGGTCCCGGCGGGGTTCCCGTCGCCCGCCGACGAATACATGGAACGGCGGCTCGACCTGAACGAGTACCTGGTGGCCCGTCCGGAGGCGACCTATTTCGTGCGCGTGTCCGGCGACTCCATGCTCGGCGCGTCCATCCACCACGGCGACATCCTGGTGGTGGACCGCTCCCTGGCCCCTCGGCCCGGCAACGTGGTCATCGCCCAGGTGGACGGCGAGTTCACGGTGAAACGGCTGCGCAAGACCCCGTCCGGGCTTGAGCTGGCCCCGGAGAACCCGGACTACGCGGTCATCCCCCTGACCGAGGAGACCGACTTCCAGGTCTGGGGCGTTGTCCTCCACGTGGTCCATAAGGTGTGACCTTCGGGCGGGAGAGCCGCTGTCGGATGCCTGCGGCATCCGATTCGCTCCAGGGGGGCGTTTTGGAATGGGGAACGGGAGGATTTCATGACCAGGCAATATGCGCTGATCGACTGCAACAATTTCTACGCCTCCTGCGAGCGGGCGTTCCGGCCGGAGCTGGTCGGCAGGCCGGTGGTGGTCTTGTCGAACAACGACGGGTGCGTGATCGCGCGCTCGGCCGAGGCCAAGGAGCTGGGCATCGAGATGGGAACGCCCTATTTCAAGTGCCGGGCCATGCTGGAGCGACGCGGCGTGGCCGTGTTCTCGTCCAACTACGCCCTGTACGGCGACCTGTCCGCGCGGGTCATGCAGGTGCTGACGCGCTTCTGCCCGTCGGTGGAGGTCTATTCCATCGACGAGGCATTCTGCGACCTGACCGGCGTGCCCGGCGGGGCCGAGGCCTATTCCCGGCGGCTGCGGGCCACGGTGCTCGCCTGGACCGGCATCCCGGTGTCCGTGGGCATCGGCCGGACCAAGACCCTGGCCAAGCTCGCCAACCGGTTCGCCAAGAAGCAGCCACGCAGCCGGGGGGTGTTCGACCTGGCCGCCAGCCCGGACCCGGACCGCGTGCTGCGCTGGACCGACATCGGCGACGTCTGGGGCATCGGCCCGAAGCACGCCAAGCGGCTGCGCGCCATGGGCGTGGCCAACGCACTCCAGTTCCGCGAGCTCGACCGCGACTGGGTGCAGAAGAAGATGACCGTGACCGGGCTGCACACCCTGCTGGAGCTGCGCGGCCTCCCCTGCATCGGCTTCTCCGCCGGGCCGCAGGACAAGAAGACCATCGTCTCGTCGCGCTCCTTCGGCCATCCCGTGACCCTGCGCGAGGACATGCTGGAGGCCGTGTCCCAGTACACCACCCGCGCGGCCGAGAAGCTGCGCCGCCAGCGGTCCGTGACCTCGTCCATCATGGTCTTTCTCCAGACCAACTCCTTCAGGCTCGGCCAGCCGCAGTATTCCAACGCCCTGTCCGTGCCGCTGGTGGTGGCCACCGCGCACACGCCCACGCTGATCCGGGCCGCCAGGGCGGGCATGGAGCGGATCTTCCGCGACGGCTACCAGTACAAGAAGTGCGGGGTCATGCTGGCCGGGCTGGAGCCGGAACAGGGCCGGTGGCTCAATCTTCTGGCCCTGCCCCCGGCCCACCGCCCAAGCGACGAACCGCTCATGCGCACGGTGGACGCCCTGAACAACCGCTGGGGCCGCGACACCGTGTCCTTCGCGGCCTCGGGCATCAAGCGCGGCTGGCGCATGAAACGGGAGATGCGCTCCCCCGGTACACCACGGTCTGGGACGAGCTCCTGACCGTGCAGGCCCGGTAGCCGGGGTGCGATCCGGGACGGGAAGGACGGGCGTACCGCGCCTTCGCCGCCCCGGACCGCGGGGGTTATTGACTGATGAAAAGCAAAAGGAAAGGAACCATGTGCCGCTTCCCCGAATTCCGACCCCGCGAAGCGGCATCAAGAAATTTCGGAAGGGAGAAGGGGTTGGGGGTCCAGGGGGGAAGGGGAAGAGGGAACGCCCTTTTCAACGGGTTTCCCTCTTCCCCTTCCCCCCTGGCGCGCCGCAGGCGCGTCCCGTCGGCCTAATCCAGGGAGACTTCGTCCCCCGCGCCCAGGACCAGGTCCGGCTGGGAGGCCATGGCGGTCCGGCTGAGGCTGAGCGGCCGGGAGTGCCGGGGCTGGGCCTCCAGGAAGGCCATGCGCCGCAGCTCCAACCGCTCGAACTGGACGCGACGCTGGCCGAGAAGGTTCTCGATGCGCTTGCGCCGGGATTCCGCGGACAGGGACATGTCCGCCGGGGTCCCGGGATCGGCGGCCGCCGTCACGTCCGCCTCGGCGACCATGACCGGCGCTTCCGGCCCGGCGGGCTCGGACTGGAGGTAGGCGGGCAGTTCGAACGCCTCGCCGCTGACCACGGCGTCGTACTTGTCTCCGATGACCTTGTCCGGGGTCTTGTCGTTGGCGGCGTACTCATAGGTGAACTCGCCGAGAGTGTACGCGGCGGACACGATCTGCAACGGCGGAAAGGCGATGCCTCCCGCGGTCAGGAGCGGCGAAACAACGGCGCAGCCGGGCAACGCCCCGGCCAGGAAAACCAGCAGAGAAATGGTCGAGACCGCCTTCAGGGAAAGGGTCCGTGCAACCTTTTTCATGGACACTCCAGTAGCAACGTACTGTCCACGCATGCCCCCCAGGCTTGGTAACACGCCGACACCATAAACCATTTTTTCTCGCCAGACAATATTTTCAAAACATTTTGGCAGGTTGGAAACGAACACGTCCGCCTGCCGGGAATTGAAGAATGATTTCAAGAGATTGTCTAGAAAAGCCAGGTGGCGGAAAACGGGCGAAAACGGGCGACAACGAAAAAAAGATGGCCCGGAATCATTGGCAAAACCATTTTTTCCCGGGCCAGAGGCTTCTTTACCTGGGCCAGGCAAAGAGGTATTTGACGGGGCGTATGGAACAGGAACAGCCCACGAACCGGAATCCGTCCAGGCTGGCGGCGGTGCCCCTGGCGGTGGCGTGCGCGGCGGTGCCTCTCGGCAGCCTGCTCGCCCGCTTCACCGGGCCGGGCCACGAAGTCTCGGCATTCCTGCCCTGGCTGCTGCTGGCGGCCCTGGGCACGGTCCGGGCCATCCTGTTCCGGCGGTCCGGATCGCGGCTGCGGCCGAAGCTCTTCCTGGAGCTGGCCCTGTTCGCCGGGCTGGCCTGGCTGATCGGTGTCCGGCACCGCGAACTCCTCTACCAATTGAGCTGGCTGGCCGACCTGACGCCCGAACTGGCCCCGGCGATCATGCTCGGCTTCTGCGGGCTGTGGGCCATTACCTTCGGGCTGCCCGACCGGGCGGATTTCCAGCGCTACGGCGCGATCCTGGGACTTTTGTGCATCGCGGACCTGGCCGTGGAGGGATTCATCTACCGGGCCGCGCCCCCGGTGCGCTGGATCGGGGACATGGACCTGCTGGCCGGGTTGCTGCTGGCCTGCCTCTGCGCCGGACTGAAGCCGGGCCTGCCGGAAGGCGGGCGATACGAGCCCGACCAGGGCCGGACCGTGTACCGCGCCCTGATCCTGGCCGGGATCATGGCCACCCTGTCCCGCACCGGCCTGTTCGGGGCCGGGTGGATATATCTCTGCTTCGGGCGGGGTTCCCGCCTGATCAGGACGGCGGTCGCGCTGGCCTGCTTCGGGCTGCTGGGGTCCTCCTTCCTGCTGCCCATGACCCCGGCGGACCTGGCCCGCTACGTGGACTACTGGCTGTGGGCCAAGTCCCTGGCCCTGTTCACGGCCGACCCGCTGGTGCTGCTCACCGGCCTGCCCGCCGACCAGGCCCTGCCGTTCACCTTCCCGCCGGAGATGATCCCGGTCTGGGACCGGGTCATGGACTCGCCCGCCCTGTTCGGCGCGCACCTGTCCCAAGTCCCGTCCTTCTGGCTGCGGGGCGTGCTCGGCTGGGGACTGCTCCGCCGCCCGCCGCGTTCCTGATCGGCCTGTTCATCCTGCTCTTTCGGCGGCTGACGCGCATGGGCGCGGGCCTGGCCGCCACGATCTTCGTCCAGGGCATGTCCACGCCGCTGCTTTACGACCCGTCCACGGGCGCGGTGGTCGGCCTGGCCCTGCTTCTGGCCCTTTCCGCTCCCGAACACGGCCCGAAGCCCGCCGCGACGCCGCGAACCGAGACGGAAACCCCAACCCCGACAGAGGCGGACCCGGCCCGCGAGTGGGACCTGCGTCCCCTCTAGCCCCGCCAGGCGAGAACCCCATGACCCATTTTTCCGACACCGGACCGATCCTGATCACCTGCCCCCTGGAAATTCCCCGCTACCTGAAGGGGGAGCTCGAAGGCCTGGGCTTTGCCGCCGCCGAGCCCCTGGACGCGGGCGTGGAGGTGCGCGGCACCCTTGACGACTGCATGCGGCTGAACCTCTGGGTGCGCACCGGCCACCGGGTGCTCTTCGAGCTGAAGCGGTTCCGGGCCTTCGACGGGGACGAGCTGTACCGCGAGATCAAGGAGCTGCCGTGGGAGGAATACATCCCCCGGGACGGCTACTTCCGCGTGGACGCCGCCATCCGCGACACCACGGTCAACGACTCCCGGTTCGCCGGGCTGCGGGTCAAGGACGCGGTGGCCGACCGGTTCTCCGAGAAATTCGGCTCCCGCCCGGACTCCGGGCCGGAGACGAGCGGGGTCTGCCTGTTCCTGTACTGGCGCGAGAACCGGGCGACCATCTACCTGGACACCACGGGCGACCCGCTGCCCCGGCGGGGCTACCGCAAGCGGCCCCACAAGGCCCCCATGCAGGAAACCCTGGCCGCGGCCTGCATTCTGGCTTCGGGCTGGCCGGAGCTGGCCCGCAGGGGCGGCCACTTCATCGCCCCCATGTGCGGGGCCGGGACCCTGGCCATCGAGGCCGCGCTCATGGCCATGAACGGCGCGCCCGGCCTGCTGCGCGACGACTTCGCCTTCAAGAAGATCATCGGCTTCGACCCGGCCCGCTGGGACGACCTGGTGGGCGAGGCCGAGGACGCGGAGATCCCGGAGATCAAGGGGCGGATCATCGCCACGGACCACGACCCGGCGGCCATCGAGGCGGCCCGGGACAACGCGCGGCTGGCCGGGGTGGGCGACTTCATCGAGTTCGCGGTCTGCGACTTCACGCAGACCGAGGTCCCGGCCGGGCCGGGCGTGGTCATGCTCAACCCGGAGTACGGCATGCGGCTCGGCGACATCGAAATGCTGCGCGCGGTCTACAGAGGGATCGGCGACTTCTTCAAGCAGCAATGCGGCGGCAAGGCCGGGTTCATCTTCACCGGCAACAGCGAGCTGGCCAAGTCCGTGGGGCTGCGCACCAAGCGGCGGCGCATCTTCTGGAACGCCAAGATCGAATGCCGGCTCCTGGAATACGAACTGTACGAGGGAACCCGGAAGGGGGACTGACCTATTCACCTTCGCCGATGGGGGGCATCGGGAAATCCCGCACCCCCGGGGTTGAAAAATACGACCGGGAGGCGTAAATCCTGCCGACCATGAAGCAATCACTTTCCTACACCTATTTCCTGCTGGTGGTCAGCATGCTGCTGTGGGGCGGGACCTGGGTGGCCGGGCGGGTGCTGGCCCAGTCCATGCACCCCATGTCCGCCGCCTTCCTGCGCTTCGCCCTGGCCTCCGTGATCCTGTTGTTCATGTGCTGGCGGGCCGACGGGCACCTGCCCCGGCTCAAGGCGAACCAGGTGCTGCCCGTGGCCTTTTTGGGCGGCACCGGCGTGTTCGCCTACAGCTATTTCTTCTTCACCGGGCTCCAGACCATCGCCGCCGGGCGCGCCGCGCTCATCGTGGCCTGCATCCCGGTATGCATCGCTGTGCTTTCCGCCATACTCTACCGCGAACGGTTCGGCCCGCTGCGGGTGGTCGGCACCCTGATCTCCCTGGTGGGCGTGTCCGTGGTCATCGCCGACGGCAATCCCCTGGCCCTGCTGGCGGGGGGCGTGAACCCGGGCGATTACATGATCCTCGGCTGCGTGGCCAGCTGGACCGCCTACACCCTGGGCGGACGCTCGGTGATGAAGACCCTGCCGCCGCTCAACTCCGTGGCCTGGTCGAGCTTCATGGGCACGCTGATGCTCCTGCCCGCGGCGCTATCCGGCGGGCTGGCGGGCGACGTGACCGCGGCCCGGCCCGTGGACTGGCTGTGCGTGATCTTCCTCGGCTTCCTGGCCACGGCCCTGGCCTATTTCTGGTACTACCGGGCCATCTCGGTCATCGGCGCATCGCGCGCGGGCATCTTCATCAACACGGTCCCGGTCTTCGCGGTGGTCCTCGGCTTCCTGCTCCTGGGCGAGCCCATCCACCTCTCCCTGGCCCTGGGCGGATTGATGGTCATCTCCGGCGTGTACCTGACCAACCGGCCCTGACCCAGCCATTGCAAAGCGCCCCCTCCGGGCGCATACTCCCCGCAAGGCCAAGGAGGTCCCATGGAAAAACGGCTTGAACGGCTGGAGAGTCTCATCGCCCTCCAGGACCGGACCATAGAGAAACTGAGCGACCAGCTCTACGAACAGCAGAAGCGGATCGACGGGCTGGAGCGATTGGCGGAACGGATGGCCGGGAAGCTCCGCACGCTGGGCGAGCAGGTGGACGCAAGCGGCCCCCTGGACGTGCCCCCGCCCCACTACAACGGCTAGGAGAGACCATGACCACGGCACGGGAGATCATCGACCGTCTCGGCCTGATCCCGCACCCCGAGGAGGGAGGCTGGTTCCTGGAGACCCACCGCGCGGACGAGTCCCTGGCGCGCGAGACGCTGCCGGGCCGCTACGACGGACCGCGCGTCTTCGGCACGGCCATCTTCTACCTGCTCACCCCGGACACATACTCCCACCTGCACCGGCTGGCGTCCGACGAGATTTTCCACTTCTATGCGGGCGGTCCCTGCGAGATGCTCCACCTCCACCCGGACGGCAGGGGCGAGACCGTGCTCTTCGGCGGCGATCTCCTGGCCGGGCAACGGCCCCAGGTAGTGGTCCCCAAACACGTCTGGCAGGGCATGCGGCTGCTGCCGGGCGCGGAGTTCGCGCTCATGGGGTGCACCGTGGCCCCCGGCTTCGAGTACGCGGACTACGTTCACGGCGACCGCGCGCAACTGACCGCCGACTATCCCGATTTCCGGGACCTCATCGAGATTCTGACCGCTCCCTAGAATAAAGAAGAGGGGGGTGCGCCCCCGAAGGAACGCACCCCGTGGGATGGGGAAGGTAGAGGGGATTTGAAAATCTCTGAAATCTACGCCTCCGGGATTGCCGGCCAGGACACGAACTCCGGGAACCCCACCTGCTGGGGAATGTCCCTGAGTTCCTGCCGGTACGCCGCCCAGGCCGCCTTCTCCGTCTCGTCCAGCGGGCAGTCCGCCAGTTGGGTCCAGTCGCTCAGGGCCAGCCGCAGGTCGCGCAGATCGCGCACCTCGCCGGCCAGGGCCGCCGTCTTCGCGCCCTCGTCCACCTCGGCGACGATCACCACCTCACGGTAAATGTGGTCCGCGTCCTTGACCCATTCGGTTCCGTAGGTGGTGTACGGCTCCCGCTCAAGCGGCACGGCGCGGTTATAGCCGAGCGCGTCAAGCGCGGCGTAGCCATCGGGCCGTGCAAGAAGAGCGGCCGTCCTTACGCGGACGAGGCAGCCGCTCCCGTCGCTCAAGGTCCTCGCTTCCTCCACATGGCGGGGCAGCAGCACACGCTGTTCGGGGTCTCCGTCCTTGATCCAGACAAATGTTTCCATGACGTCCTCCTAGGAAGTCGGGGTTGAGGTTGATTGCGTGGCGGTCAGGTCCCAGTGTTGCCCGTTGCCCGATACGTCCTGGCCGAGACCGGCGGGCTTGTACCCAACCCACTTCGTGATGGGCGACCGAAAGGTCCCGGTCATGCTGAAGGCCGTGCCCTGGGTGATGTGATCTCCGGAGCGATACATCCCCTGACCGGCATTCGTGGTCATGGACACGGACCTGGCCGAATAGACGCCGAGATAGTGGCCGTACTGGTTGTTCGGGACGGTCTGGGCGAAGGGAACCGAATGCCATCCTGCGGAGGACGATATGCTCAGGCTCTTGACGTTGACGGGTACGCCGGTGAACGGCCCGGTCTTCCTGTAGATGCAGATCTCGGAATCATCAGTGCCGTATCCGGCGGCCGTGTAGACGGAGGCGCCGGTGACCACCGTTCCGGCCGGGATGATATTGGTGGCGTCCAGGAAGGTGGTGTCGCTGGAGGACGCGTTAAGCACGATGTCGCCTGTGTCCCAACCGCCGGATTTGGCGATTTGGCCCGTGGCGTTCGGGTCGGCGAAGTCGTACCACGCCTTGAGGTTGCCTACCCAGATGTCCATGGAAAGGGGGTCGCGCGGCATGCAGCCGCGACCCGAGCCATACACGAACTTGTCTGAAGCATGCGCTCCGTTCCATACGGTGACGTCTGCCCAGGCCGAATACACCGAGGTGCCGTACAGCTGGTTCAGAGTCCATTTGAAGTTGGTCAACGTCCCGTTGTACAGGTATTCGCCGAGGTCGGTCGACGACTCGTTGTTCACCGTGACGTACACATGGAAGTTGGCCGATCGCACAATCCGCAGATGCACCCATTCGGTTTCCCCCGTGGGCAGGACCCATGCGGAGATGGTGTACGGCATATCGGGCACGGTCGCTTCGCCGCCCGACGAAGCCGATATGATCGCCGAATACGAAATGAGATAATGCGACCCGCCGACGCTGGATTCGGAGAGAGTCAGGGACATGGCCGTTACTCCACGTTTTCCAGAGAGACGACGGTCTGTCGGCCCTGGAATATCTCCAGGACCACCCTGATCTCGGTCGCCGCAGGATCGGGGTCCGGGACCCCGGGGGCGAGCTTGAGAGCGGTCGCGAGGGACAGTTCGTGACCATTGGGATACACGTGAAACACCAGCGTGCCGGTCCATCCGTTCTGCAATGCGTACCCGGCCCCGAACGACATGTCGTTGAACGTGCTGTCGCCGGTCAGCGCCCATTTGATATGATTCTTGGTCACATTGAGCGACAACAGGTCCGTTCCCGTATGTACGTGCAAGCTGCTTCCGAACAGCGCTTGCAGGACGTCCGGCGTGTCCGCCCTGAGGATGTCCGGGTCGGCGGGCTCGGCGCCCATGGTCTCAAGGACCTCGGCGGGCTCGTCGCACCCGGCCACGGTCAGCCCGGCACCGCCGAATCCGAGATTGAAGAGCGCTTCGGTGGGGTTGTCGGCGCCGGTGCCGCCCAGATGCACGGCAACGGGCGTGACCACCGCCCCCAGGTCGGAGACCGCGTAGTTGCCCAGGTCGCCCGCCTCGCCGGTCCAGCCGATGAGCCTTCCGACTCTGGGTTCGGGCATATTCACGCCCGTCACGGCAGAGGAGATGCGGAAGGTCACGGCCCGGTCCAGCTTCTCGGCCAGGGCCTGGCAGATCATGGTCAGCTTGTCCAGGGCCGCCTCGTGGGTGGCCGCCGGAAAGGCGTCGTTCTCCACGTAGTCCACCTCCTGGACCATGGCCGGTTCGCGCCGGATGACCAGGGTCTGCCCCGGCTCGGGCACAGCGGTCATGACGCAGGTCCCCCCGGTCTGCTCGCCCGCCCCGGCCAGTTGGTAGTCGGTGCCTTCGGACTGGAGGTACTCCCCGTCTTCGGCGTCCACGAGCACGACTTCGATGTCCTCGTTGCGCAGGAACATGAACGGGACCGCGAAGGTCGCGGTGGAGCCGTTGCCGCCGTAGATCACTTTTGTTTCCGTCGATGCGATGGTCATGGCTTAGTCCCTCCCGTAGATGCTGGAGCCCAGGGACAGGATGGACCGGTCGCCGGTCCCGCCCCCGTTGATGCGCAGCATGTTGGCCCTGGTGCGGGCATCGCGCAGGGCGCTTTGAGCGTTCATCTCGCCCTCGAAGAGGGTGTCCTCCTCGTCCTCCGTATCCTTGATGCGGCCCGCGTCGCGGACCAGCGCCTTGGACCCGGACATGGCCAGGTTGGAGCCGCCCCACCGGGTGTTGCGCCCGGCGCGGCCCTTTTCCCGTTCTTCGCGCAGCTCTGCGGCGTCCTTGACCGCCCTGCGGCGGATGTCCTTGGCATCGCCTTCGGCGTCGGTCTCCAGCAGCCGGGCCTTGGCCTCGGCGATGCCGGAGGACCGCCCGTTGTCCGACAGGTCGCCGAAGGCGCCTGAAACGTCGTCGAACAGGTCCAGCCCCTGTTGCAGCACGGCCATGGGTTGAAAGAGTGCACTGGTTCCCATCTGTTTCTCCTTTAGGGTCTTTCTGTGTTGAGCGTTATTCGTTGACCACGACCTGCGGCACGATGAGCAGCACCGACATGGGCAGGGGTTGCTCCTGCACGATGGTCAGCAGGCCGTCGCGGTCCCATCCGTTGGGAAAATTCACGATCTTGTCGCCCCGGAACGGGCCGGGAGCCCGGCCCATGGGCGTGGCCGGGGAGCGGAAGTAGACCGGCTCCAGCCGGGTCTCGTCCGGGCCGATGCGCCCGCCCAGGGTGTCGTAAAACCGGGCGGCCACCTTGGTGATCCGCTTGCGCTTGGTCTGGGCCGTGCCGCGCTGGCTGCCGGAATCGAGCCGCATGGGCTGGAGCCGGGAGCGGTAGAGCAGCCCGGCGTGGACGATGGAGGCAGGGCGGTCCAGGGTCAGGGTTCCGTCCGGGGACACCCGCCGGTCGCTCTGCACCGCGCCGTCGGCCAGCACGGACACGGTCCGGCCCGCCAGGTGGGGGAGTATCTGCAGGGTGTCCGAGGGCGCGCCCTCCCAGGTCACGCCGCTGTCCACGTAGAAGGCGTTCTCGATGCGCCCGTCGAACTCCCCTTCCAGGTACTCGACGTACCGACGGGGACGGCCGTTGACCGTGCGCACGACCACCACCCACAGCTCGGTCGCGGTGCGGTCCGGGTCGTAGACCGAGGCGGCCTGCTCCACCACGCCGTCGGTCAGGATGCGCGACCAGGCGACCACCTCCTGATCCGGCACGTAGGTCAGGGCTACCAGCACGCCGTCGGACCGCACCCCGTAGAGGATGGAGTCCGGCTCCTGGACGTAGGCCAGGCCGGTCAGCCCGCCCTCGGTGATGTGCTCGGACAATATGGTCAGGTCCTTGGACACGTAGGCGTCGGACTCGAACCGATAGGACATCTCGCGGATCTTGCGGCCCGCGCGCTGGACGTAGAGGGTGGCGAAACCCACGGCCTCGGGCCGGGTGGAGGACGCGCCGGAGGTCCCCTCGTGGGTGGCCTTGACGTTCTCCGGGGTGAGCGGGTCGCCGGACGAACCGGTCAGGGTCCACTCCCCGCCCGCGGTGCCGATCCACAGGGAGCGGCGCGGGACCACGAACTCGATGGAGTTGGCCTGACGACCCGACAGGGTGACCTCGATGGCGTCGTCGTCCAGGGGAGCGTCCCCGGCCGCCGCGTCGGTGCGGTCCCCGACCTCGAAGCATTCCCAGGCGTTCCCGTTGAGCTGGCCGTAGGGGTTCCAGATGGCTTCGAGCTGGTTGATGCCGGGGCTGTCGGCAAACATCAGGGTCAGGTCCGCGCCGTCGGCCACGTAATTCTTCTTGCCCTTGTACCGGTAGTAGCGGGTGGTTCCGTCCGGGTGCTGACCCTTGAGGGCGTCGCGGGCCTCGAACCCGTCGCCGTCGAGCAGCTTCACGGTGTCCCCGGCCTTGCCGCTGCGCACCCCGTCGTTGTTGCTATCCTTGATCTCGCGGGTCTCCCACCCTTCCAGGGGGACCTCCCGCGTGCGCAGCCGGAAGTCCGTGAACTCGCCCGTGCGGGAGAGCCAGATGGTGGCGGGCTGCTTCGGGGTCCCGGCCAGGACCATGCGCTGCTCGTGAAAGCACACGGAGGAGGGATAGTTTCCGGTGGCCCACTCGTCGGGGCGGCCCTCGAACGACATGGTCACCAGGGACCAGTCGTTGTCCGCCACGCGGGTTATCTCGCGGACGGGGTGGCCCGGATGAACCAGGATGAGCGAGGAGTCCGTCTGGGCGTAGCGCAACTTGTCGAAATTGGCGGCGGTGTACGGGGTGCTCCGGACATACTCCGCCGCCCCGTTCATCACCGCCTTGTGCCGGGTGAAGACGCGCATGCGGCCCTGGCCCGCGTCGTTTTCGCTGAACTCCAGCACATAGGTCCGCTTGGCGCTGAATTCATAGGGAATGAGCAGCACCGGCCTGTCCGGGTTCAGGGCCTCGGCCGCGAACCGGAAGCCGGATCGCCGGGAGGTGCCGCCGTGCGGGTGAACGTGGAAATTCTCCAGGACCCGGCAGCCGTTGAAGTATTTGGAGAGGTCGGTTCTCCCCTCCAGCCGGGGGCTGATCTCCCCGGCGGTGAAGTTGGTGATGGCTGGAGTGGCTATGCTCATGTTCGTTCGGCTCCTTGTGTTTCGGGGACGCGCCCCGGGCTTGCGACGAGCATAGACCCGGTTTTCGGGCCGGGGAGCGATCGGCTGCCGAGCGGAGCCGAGAGGTAGGAAAATACAGCTTGACGGGTTTTCGCGCCCCCGCGCAGGAAAGACCGTTTATCCTGCGAATTCGGCAGGAAGCGACGTTCCTCCGCGGTCGGGGCAGCCCACGCCAAAGGCGGCCCGGGAACGATCGGCTATCGAATGGCTAGCGATCGGCAGGCAACGGCAAACAATGGGGGGGCCGGGAGGCGGCGGGAGAGAAACGGGCCGGAGCCGAAAAAGGCGAAAGCGCCTGTATTCCGGTCCGGGACTCGGAATACAGGCGCTTTTCACGCCGTATGTCGGCCGATCCTAGTTGGCCACGGCCAGCATGGAGGACCGCCCGTCCTTCTCCTTGTTCAGGCGGATGACCTGGGTGGTGAAGGTGGTCTCGTCCGGGACGCAGCCGGGGCAGCCCTCGGACAGGATCACGCACCGTTCATCCAGGGTGGACGGGTCGATCTTGGCCAGTTTGAGCAACTTCGTGGTCATGCCGCGCCGCCAGAGGACAGGCTGGCCGCAGCGGTGACATTCCACATACAAGAGTTCGGGATCGAATTTCCTGGTCATGATTTCAAGGTAAGCCTCGGGCCGGGGATTGGCAAGGGGCCGGGGGGTTATATCGATTATTATCCGGCCCGGCGGGGGAAACCGGACGCCCGCCGGACAGGGGTTGGCCTGGTGGCATCAAACTTGATACAGCCCCCTGAGCAGGCAAGAACTTCCCCACGCAAGAGAGCGCATTGTGAAAACGAAATACCTGATCATCGGCGCCGGTCCCACCGGCCTGGGCGCGGCCCACCGGCTCATGGAGCTGGGCGAGCACGATTTCCTGATCCTGGAGCGCAACCCCCACGCGGGCGGTCTGGCCGCCAGCTTCCGGGACGACAAGGGATTCACCTGGGACATCGGCGGACACGTGGTCTTTTCCCACTACGCGTATTTCGACGACCTCATGGACTCGCTGCTGGGCCTTGATCGGCTGGAGCACGAGCGCGAGTCCTGGGTCCGGTCCAACAGCACCTGGGTCCCCTACCCGTTCCAGAACAATATCCGCCATCTGCCGAAAGACGCGCGCTGGGAGTGCGTGGAGGGGTTGCTGCCGGGCAACCGGCCCGAGGCCCGGCCCGAGAATTTCGGCCAGTGGATAGAGACCGTGTTCGGCCCCGGCATCGCCCGACATTTCATGAACCCATACAACTTCAAGGTCTGGGCCACCCCGCCGGAGCTGATGCAGTACGGCTGGATAGGCGAGCGGGTCTCGGTGGTGGACCTGAAAAAGGTCCTGCGCAACATCATCCTGGAGCGCGACGATGTGGCCTGGGGGCCGAACAACACCTTCAAATTTCCGCTCCACGGCGGCACCGGCGAGATCTTCCGCCGACTGGCCGCGCGCATGGCCGACCGCATCGAGTACGGCCAGTCCGTGGCCGAAATCGACGCCGCCAAGCGCACCGCCACCACCGGGCAGGGGCTGACCGTGGAATACGGGACCCTGCTCAATACCGCGCCCCTGGACCTGCTGGCCGGGAAATGGCTCGTCCAGCGCGACGAAACCATGGTGGACGCGGCCTCCCGCCTGACCCACAACTCGGTCCACGTGGCCGGGATCGGCCTGGACGCTGCCGACGTCTCCGAACGCAACTCCCGGTGCTGGATGTATTTCCCGGAATCGGACTCGCCCTTCTACCGGGTGACCAATTTCCACAACTATTCGCCCAACAACGTCCCCCGGCCCGGCGAGCAGCTGGCCTTCATGTGCGAGACCTCCTTCTCGGCCCACAAGCCGGAAAAAGTGGATGAACTGATGGACCGCACGGTCCGGGGTCTGGTAAACTCCTCCCTGTTGCGCGGGGACCGGGTGGACGACATCCTGACCCGCTGGGAGATCGCCGTGGACTACGGCTATCCCGTGCCGTGCCTGGAACGCGACGGCGCGCTGCGCACCCTCCAGCCGAGGCTGGAATCCATGGGCATCCACTCCAGGGGCCGGTTTGGCGGCTGGAAGTACGAGGTCGCCAACATGGACCACTCGGTCATGCAGGGCGTGGAATGGGCCGAACGCATGGTGCAGGGCACACCCGAAAAAACCTACACCCTGGATTAGAACCATATGAACAACGAAGTCTTCCAGAAACGACGCGAGGAACTCAAGCGGGAGATGGACGCCCGCGACCTGCCCGCCATGCTCGTCTCCCTGGCCGCCAACCGGTATTACCTGAGCGGCTTCGAACTGCACGACGCCCAGTGCAACGAATCGTCCGGCTGGCTGGTCATCACCCCCGGCGACGACTACCTGTTCACCGATCCGCGCTACGTGGATGCGGCCAAAAAGGCCTGGGACGAAAAGAACATCTGCGTGTACGCGGCCAAGAAGCACAAGGAGATCGCCGAATTCCTGAAAGGGCGCGGCGTGGACGCCATGGGCTTCGAACCCAAGGCGTTGCACCTCTTCGACTACGACAAGCTGGCCGAGGACTTTGCCCTCACCCCCACCGAGAACATCGTGGAAAGCCTGCGGATCATCAAGGACGACGAGGAGATCCGGCGTATGGACGAATCCATGCGCCTGAACCACGAGCTGTTCGAGTACATCCAGCCCGAGCTTATCCCCGGCCGCACCGAACGCGAGATCGCCTGGCTGGTGGAGAAATTCTTCCGCGAACACGGAGCCGAAGGGCTGGCCTTCTCGACCATCGTGGGCGTCGGCCCCAACGCGGCCCTGCCCCACGCCATCCCCGGCGACACCAAGCTCCGTGAGAACGAGCTGGTGCTCATCGACACCGGCTGCCGCTACCTGGGCTACAACTCGGACCAGACCCGGACCTTCTGGGTGGGCGACACGCCGTCCGACCGGTTCCGCAAGACCATGGACCAGGTGCGCGCCGCCCAGCAGGCGGCCATCGACATCATCCGCCCCGGCCTGCCCTGCATCGAGGCCTACCGCGCCGCCTGGAAAGTCTTTGAAAAGGACGGCGTGGAAGCCATGTTCACCCACGGCCTGGGCCATGGCGTGGGCCTCGAAACCCACGAGCCGCCGTCCCTGTCCCGCGTGGGCCAGGGCGAACTCAAACCCGGCATGGTCGTCACCGTGGAACCCGGCCTCTACGACCCCGCCTGGGGCGGCATCCGCTGGGAATACCAGATCCTCGTCACCCAAGACGGCTGCCGCGTCATGTAACGCGCCCCGGCATAGACACAACAAAAGGTCCTCGCCCCGCGATTGCGGGGCGAGGACCTTTTTTCATGCCTCCGGCGGCCAGAGGAGGAAACTTTCGAGAAAGTTTCCCCCTCTGGACTCCCCCTTCAAAGCTTTTTATCGCCGCTTCGCGGGGCGGTTCACCGTACTTTCTCCTCGTGTCCCGTCTCTTGCCCCTTCCCTCCCCAAAATGGAGCGATTCGGGTGCTTCAGCACCCGACAGCGGCTCTCCCCCCCCCGCGCTCGGAAGAGGCTTGGGAGAGTGGTGTGGCTGTGCATTTTCTCCGGGCCCCGTTTGACCGCAGCGTAGCCTTCTACGTGAGGATCAAACGGGGCCCGGAAAAATGTGCAGACGCGCCGCTATCCCAAGCCGCCCCCCGTCAAACCCTCAATCTAGCGCCCACTTCGATGACTTGGGTGGAAGGAATGTTGAAGAAGTCGGCGGGGTCCATGCCGTTGCGGGAGAGGAACAGGAAGAGATTGGCACGCCAGCGGGCCATGGCCGGGTCTTCGCCGATGGACAGCTTTTCGCGGCCCAGGAAGAAGCTGGCGTTTTCCGGGTCCACGGTGACGCCCTGGTCGCGGCACAGGGCGAATACGGTACTCACCGTGGGTTCCTCCATGTACCCGAAGTGGGCGATGATCCGAAAGATGCCGGAACCGAGCCGTTCCAGTTCGATCTTCTCGAAGTTGGGCACGCGCGGCAAATCCTCGGTGCGGATGTTCAGGAAGACGACCTCGTTGTGCAGCACCCGGTTGTGGCGCAGGTTCTGGACCATGGCCATGGGTACGATGTTGTGGCTGCGGGTCAGGAACACGGCCTGGCCCGGGATGCGCGTGGGCGGGTCGGCGTGGATGTCGGCCAGGAACCGGTCCAGGGGCAGGGTCAGCCCCTGGGCGCGCTCGGCCAGTATCTCGTTGCCCCGCTCCCAGGTGAGCATCACGGCCAGCACGAGCAGGGCGATGACCAGCGGGAACCACGCGCCGTGGAGTATCTTGGTCATGTTCGCGGCGAAGAAGGAGAAGTCCACGGTGAAGAAGAGCGCGGTGAGCAGCCCGGCCACGGGCAGGGACCAGTTCCATCGCTTGCGCATGACCACGAAGAACAGGGTGGCGGTGACGAGCATGCTGGCGGTGACGGCCACGCCGTAGGCCGCGGCCAGCTTGCTGGACGAGCGGAACCCCAGGACCAGCCCCACGGTGCAGGCCATCAGCACCCAGTTGACCGGGGCCACGTAGATCTGCCCCTTGTGGGTGACCGAGGTATGGGTCACGCGCAGCCTCGGCAGGTAGCCGAGCTGCACGGCCTGGCTGGTCAGGGAGAACGCCCCGGTGATGACCGCCTGGGAGGCCACGATGGTGGCCAGGGTGGCCAGCACGACCATGGGGATGATGGCCCAGGAAGGCACGATGGCGTAAAACGGATGGTAGGCGTCCCCGGGATGGTTGAGCAGATGCGCGCCCTGGCCGAAATAGTTGAGCAACAGGGCGGGCAGGGCCACCAGGAACCAGGTCAGCCGGATGGGACGGCGGCCGAAATGGCCCAGGTCCGCGTAGATGGCCTCGGCCCCGGTGGCCACCAGGAAGACCGCGCCCAGGACCACGAACCCGTGCAGCCGGTTGTGGATCAGGAACTGCAGCCCGTGCCAGGGGTCGATGGCGATGAGCACGGACGGCTCGCGGACCACCTGGACCAGGCCGAGCAGCCCCAGGGCGGTCATCCAGACCAGGATGACCGGGCCGAACAGGCTGCCCACCCGCGCGGTGCCGTGCCGCTGGAGCAGGAACAGGCTGACCAGGATGACCAGGGTGATGTGCACGATGTACGGCTTGAACAGGGGCGTGATGTGGCCCAGCCCCTCCACTGCGCTGAGCACCGAGATGGCCGGGGTGATCATGCCGTCCCCGTAGAGCAGGCAGGCCGCGAACAGCCCGAGGATGACAAGGACCTTGGCCGGGCCGCGCAAGGGGCGCTTCCTGGGCTTCACCAGGGTGGTCAGGGCGAGCACTCCGCCCTCGCCGTCGTGGTCGGCCCGCAGGACCATGGCGAGGTATTTGAAGGAGACGATGAGCATCAGCGCCCAGAAGATCAGGGACAGGACCCCGAGCACGTTGGCCCCGGAGACCTCGATGCCGTACTCGCCGTGGAAGCATTCACGGATGGCGTAGAGCGGGCTGGTGCCGATGTCGCCGAAGACCACGCCCAGGGCCGCCAGGGACAGGGCGGCCAGCCGTTTGCCGGAGAGGTGCTCGGATGCGTCCATCAATGCTCCCGTGGGTTTGGGCGCGCCGCCGGGAGGAGGCGTCCGGGATACCATACCCTCATCCGTTCCCCGATGCCACCCCCGGACGCACCCGGCCGGGAATACGGGTCTTGACCAGCGGGCCACGCTCTGTCATCAATTTGAATGACGCAATGAAAACCGGGGGGTGGACATGAGCAGAAAAGTACGCAGCGTGCGGGTACCCAAGGAACTGGAGACCCTGAATCTTTCGGCGGTCATCGCGGAGTGCGAACGGCACCTGCGCGACATCGAGTCCGCCACCCTGCTCAAGCAGCAGGGCAACCAGGAGGCCGCCGAGGCGCTGGTCAAGACGCGCCAGGCAGACCTGGGCCGCAAGATCGGCAAGCTGGTCTGGGAGGCCCGCGTTCAATACGGAAAATCCAGAGAGGAATAGCATGGAACCGAAATCCGCCGCAGAATCCGAGGTGGTCATGACCCACCTCGTGCTGCCCCAGGACGCCAACCCCGCAGGGAACCTGCACGGCGGCGTCATACTCAAGCACATCGACACCGCGGGCGGCGTGGTGGCCAAACGCCACTCCCGCCGCAACACCGTGACCGTGTCCATCGACCGCATGTCATTCAGGCAGCCCGCCTACATGGGCGAGCTGCTCATCTTCAAGGCGAGCCTGAACCACGTGGGCCGCTCGTCCATGGAGATCGGCGTGCGCGTGGAGGCCGAAAACCTGCGCACCGGGGAAGTCCGCCACACCAACTCCGCCTACCTGACCTACGTGGCCCTGGGCGATGACGGCAAACCCACCCAGGTCCCGCCCCTGAAGCTCGAAACCGCGACCGCCGAACGGCGCTACAAGGAAGCCGAGCTGCGCCGCGAAATGCGCAAAAAGGAACGGGAAATAGAAGAAGGCAAACACGCCCACAAGACGCAGAGCTAGATTCACCTCCGGGCCTCCAGCCGTTGGCGAGTCTTCGAGCCTTACGGGTGAGGACAGCATCAATCGGCCAGAGGGGGAAACTTTCGAGAAAGTTTCCCCCTCTGGACTCCCCCTTCCCAAACTCTTTGTCGCCGCCTTCGGCGGGGCCCATCAACCCAATTTCCCCCTGGAACGCCTTTGAGGCGCAGCCTCAAACAGTGGCTCTCCTACCCCGAAATCCCGCCCGAAGGCCGCTCTTCCATCTCCCTTCGTTCCGCCAAGCGGCACGCAGCGAGCCCTGTTCTGGACGCCTAGAAGCCGACCGCGAAGGGGCGGCGGCTCCGCTCCCGTGGCCCGGAAGTTTGTCTTAAAAGGGGTGCTCTCGTGGAGGCACGGACGATACTTTTGATCGGATGGAGCCGCCCCGAGCGGATCGGATTCTCAGCGGCCAAACTTTGGGCGGGGTGCTACCCCCCAAAGCATTTTTCTTTGGTTCTTTCTTTTTTGCTTTGGAAAAAGAAAGAACCCCGCCGGGAGGGCTCCAAAAAAACATGGAGGAGCGACAGCGACGGCTCTCTTCTCTCTTCTCTTCCCACAAAAAAACTACTTCACCTTCACCCGCGTCCGCGACCCGATATAAATCCCCACCAACGCCAGCCCCACCCCGGAAAGCTCGACAACATCCACCGGCTTCCCGAAGAACAGGATATCCCACACAAAGGACAGCGTGGGTTGCAGCAGCAGCACCAGCCCCACCAGCGCCCCGCGCACGTTCTGAATGCCCCTGGTGATCAGGAACCACCCCACGGCATGGCAGGCCAGGGCCAGGGTCGAGATGGCCGCCAGGGACTTGAGCGTCGGCACCACGAAGGACTGGCCCTCGACCGCCCCGATGGCCCCCATGATCAGCCCGGTGAACAGGGCGGCGGCGGACGCCAGGACCAGGGAATCGGCCTTGTCCTTGGCCAGGGCGTACTTGAGCGAGAGCATGTACAGGGCGTAGAAGAACGCGGTCATCAACCCGAAGAACACGCCCATGCGGTAGTCGGCGGAGAACCCGGACCAACCCACGCCGACCATCAGGTACAGCCCGGCCAGGGCCAGGGGGATGGCCGCGTACATGCGCGGGGGCATGCGCTCCTTGAAGAACAGGGCCGAGACCACGGCCAGGGGGATGACCTGGAAGTTGCCGAGCATGGTGGACAGCCCCGGCCCGACATAGGCGATGGACCGGTGCCAGAAGATGAAGTCGCCGGCAAAGAAGATAGCGGCCACGAACCCCCACTTGAGCACGTTGGGGGTGAACAGCCTGAGCCTGCCCCGACTGGCGAGCACCAGGAGCATGGCCACCCCGCCGCCGGTCAGCCGGTAGAACCCGGTCACCTCCGGCGGCAGCCCGGCCAGGACCACCATGACCGAGGAGAAGCTGATGAGCACCGCTCCGATCAACAGCGCGGTCACGGGCGCACCACCTGGAGCCTGCGGCCGAGGCTGATGCCCGTCCGGTCCACGTCGGCCACATAGGGCCAGGCCTCGACCCCGGCGTCCAGGGCCTCGTAAAACAGCGTTGCATAGTCGGGGTCGATGAAATCCGCCGGGCCGAAGCAATGGCCGTCGGGCCGCTGCACCAGGAAGAACAGGGCCACGCGCGCCCCGGACCCGGCCAGGTCCATGAGCTCGCGGAGGTGCTTCTGGCCGCGCTCGGTCACGGCGTCGGGAAAGCGGGCCACGTCGTCCTCCACCAGGGTCACGTTCTTGCACTCCACCCACAGCTCGCCGCGTTCGCCGGTCAGGTGCGCGTCCAACCGGCTCTGGCCCACCTTGGCCTCTTTCCGGAAATGTTCGTAGCCGTCCAGCTCGGGTACGGCCCCGGCCTTCCAGGCGGCGTGCAGCATGCGGTTGGGGGTCAGGGTGTTGACCCCGACCATGCCCGGGCCCATTGACCCGGCCAGCTCAAGGGCTTCCAGGGTGTACTTGAGCTTGCGGTCCGGGTTGGCGGCGGGCGAGAGCAGGGCGGTGGACCCCGGCCTGAGCAGGCCGAGCATGGACCCGGTGTTGTTGGTGTGGGCCTTGAGGATCGCGCCCCGGTCCGGGCCGTCCAGGGCCTCGGCCTCCACCGTGAACCGCTTGATGCGGCGCACGAAGGCGGCGCTCCGGCAGGGCGCGGGAAAGGGGATGCGGGCGACGGGTCTGGACACGGTGTTTCCTCGAAGCACCGGTCTAGGCCATTTCCTCCCCTTTTGCCAGCGCAAAACCCCGGGTATCGGGGCTACTTCTCCCCTTCCTCCAGGGCTTCGACGACCTTGTGTCCCTCGCCCTCGTAGACCGCCTTGTCCGCTTCCGGGGTCGGGTCGGTCACTTCGGGCCAGACGCCGGGCTGCGGCTCCGGCCCCTTGAGCCCCTCCGCGCTCGGCTCGGAGTCGACCATGACCGGGGTCTTGCGGATGTCCACGCCGGGCACGGTGGAGCTGAACTCGATGGGGATGTTGTTGGGGTCGAAGGCGTAGATGGAGTGGATGAACCCGTGGTCCACCACCTCGGAGCACCAGATGTCGGCGGCCTCCAGCTTGTCCTTGAGTTCCCACAGGTCGTCCTCGGACGCCACCCCGAAGGAGATATGGTCGAAGCCGACCTTGCCCTTGACCGGGAACCCGTGGTCCCGCTCGTCGAGCGGCTCCACGCCGGGCCACTCGAAGAAGGCGATCATGTCGTTGTCGGATATCTCGAAGAAGTAGTGCCGGTAGCCGGGATGCCCCAGTCCCACCACCAGCCGCATGCCGAGCAGGTCGCGCCAGAAGCGCACGGTGGCGTCCATGTCTCCGGTGACCATGGCCAGATGATTGATGCCGGTGTATTTCGCCATGAATGTCCTTTCCTTGTCTGGTTTCCGGTCAGGCTACCATGGGCCAGGATAGGAGAAAAGAAGAACCGGGAGAAAGCGGACCGGGTTCCTCAGTGCGTCTGGTATTTGTCCAGCATGGCGGACAGGTTGTTTTTCTGGTCGCAATAAACAAAATACAGCTGCCACGGCCATTTTCCCATGGCGACAAGTGCTTCCACTCCCGGCTTGCGTATCAGCCAGTTGCCCCCACCGCTGCGCCACAGGATTCGGGCCGTGGTCAGCTCCAGGGAGGACTGCCTCCAAAGATGGTGGAGGGTCAGCCGGGTTCCATCGCGTCCGATGGCCATGACATGGGCGTCCGAAATGAACAGCGCAACAACACCGATAAGCAGGCAAACCATCCAGAACGGGTCGTTGTCGATGTAATCATGATAACAGAACACGGCGGCGATGGCCGCCCACAGGATAAAAAGCAACTTTTCCACATAGAATTTTGTTATCGTAAAACCGGAGTTGTGGAGGAATTCCTCTGCCATCTTCGTTGCTCCTTTCGGGCAGGAGAGAGACGATCCCTCGCCCCTCTCCTGGAAACGGACCAGCTACCACAGGTCCGGATCATACTCTCTCTGTATTTTTGGGACCTTGAAGGTCCATGTCTTTTCGTGTTTCAGGCTACCTTTCACGGGTTTGGCGGGGGAATCGTAATCAGTGAATTGGGGACTCCAGGATAGGTTATGATTTTTCCTTTCATAATCGCTCCCTTTGACGTGCTCCAGCCCTACTCCGACCGAGCCGATCGGGGTGGGGGCCGCCACTTCCCCTCCAACTTTGGAGGATTTACCCTTCAACTGGTCCACGGACTTGGCATCCGTTTTCTGGTAGGTCCCGGTCGCACCGAAACCGAAGTCGTTGCTTGCGCCGTATTCAGCGCTGAACTCCAGGACCCGTTCACCGTTTTCGTCCTCGGAGACCATGGCATTGCCCCCTCCGGTGAGACCGAAACCGGACAGGTCGAAACCGAGCCCCAACCCGTTCGTCCACAGCCCCGCCGGGTCCACCCCGTTCACCGGGTCGTCGGGGACAAGAATCGTTACACTCTATTTCTACTGAAAAGGAGCTTGCCGGGCTGAAAAAAAGTCCGGCAAGCTTGTTCTAATTCAAGGTCAGAATCATAATCACCAAAACCGCACTCAGCGCCTCGTGAATAGTTATCTGCCGGACATTAAGCATTCCCGAGACAAATCGCTCCCAGAACGACCTGACTACCCACACACTGACGATTGCCCCCATGACAAAGAGTACCAGCATGAGCCCCATGCCATGAGGAAATCGTAATCAAAGAGCACGTCGATAAGCATATCCGGTTCGTTTTTATAGGACAAAAGCGACACCGTGAATTTTGAAACAAACCAAATGACGAACAATGCCGTGGTGTATGTCGGAGTTACCGTTTTTTTTGCATTCATGCCTTATTTCGCCTTCCCTTTCTGATTCCAGTCGGAATCCTCATCATCGTAATCGGATATCCCGTCGCCATCAGAATCCGAGGCCATCGAGTCCTTGTCCAGACCTTTACCATTCAGAAATCTGTCCACCCCCCGGAGAAAGGCGTTATCAGGTTTCTCCTCGGCACCCTTTTTACCTGCCGCTTTGATTCCTGCCTTTATTCCCTGGCGAAAGATCGGCTCCACCGCTTTCCCCATTAACCCCGCCGGGTCCACCCCGTTTACCGGGTCATCCAGACAGTAGCCGTACCAGTCCGGGTCACCGCGCCGATCTCCAATCGGATCAGGTGCGGGCCGACAGACCTTGTCACGAAACAACAACAGGCCCCTCTTTTTGGGGCCTGTGTCGTACACTTCATCAAGCTTCGAGTTGTGTGATATGCGTTGCGGCATCTTCTTCGTATCAGTCTGATTCCGGGCCCCTGCCCTTGCGTCCAACCTTGAAAATCAAACACAAGCCTCCGAAAAAGAGGGCGAGTCCCAGTATTGCGGGCAGAACCCACCAAAACGAGACCACGGGCAACCGGCCATATGCGTGATACGTCCCGAAGAAGCCACCAATAATGGCGTCCACGGCCATCCATAATCCACCGATGGTCAGTATGATCTCAAGGCCTTTCCAGAACCATTTCATTTTATTTCTTGCGGTTATAGAGTTGGTCTATCAATTTTGACGCCGCCGCCCCAATGTAGCCGGGCCGAGTCGGCGTAGGGGTGCCTGTCGGCAAAGCGGAACTGACGGCGTCCGTTGCAGCTTGAGCAGGATTTTGGGCAACATCGTTGATAGTTTCGTCAACGAAATCCCTTCCTGTTTCAACTCCCCGCTTTCCCCGCTTCACAAGCTCCTTCGCCACGTTCTTTCCCTGTCGGATCAGAGTCGGAGCCGCTTTGAGCACAGCCGGAGCCGCTTTTGTCGCACCTGCTGCACTGACAATACCGGAATTGATCCCGATCACCTTGCCCATGGCATCATGGACGCCCACAGTGGCGGTCGGTTTGTCCTTGCCGTAATCCTTGTCGGTCTTTTTGCCGAGCCAATCAGTGGCCTTGGCCGCCAAGTATGATCCAGTGGCGCTGATGGCGGTAGCACCGGCCATGCCTGCCGCAAAGGGCAGGAGAAACGGCAACAACCCCGCCGGGTCCACCCCGTTTACCGGGTCATCCAGACAGTAGCCGTACCAGTCCGGGTCGCCGCCTTTCTCTCCAATCGGGTCGGGGGCAGTCCATCTGCCGGTTTTGACGTCGTAATCTCTCCAGCCGAAGCGGACGAAACCCAAATCCCGGTCGTGCAGGCCGCCCGCGAAGCCGAGCGGGATGCGGAAGCCCGGGTTGGTGTCCTCGATGATCCCGCCGAACGGGTCGTACACGATTTCCTTTATCACGTTGTCGTGCATGTCCACAACCAGCCGCAGGGAGCTTACCTGGTCGTAAAACAGCCCGGCCACGGTCCCGTCGTCCCGGCGCAGGGCAAAGGGGGTGCGCTCGCCGTCGCGGTAGGCGAATTCGTAACCGTGCTGGCCGTCGTGGAACCCGGCCAAGCGCACGAAATCGAGCCACTGGTACGCCTCCGCAAGCTCCCCGTTCAGGTACTTGGCCACCCGCTGCCCGTCCTCGTCGTGGCGGAAGGTGAAGGCTTTGTCCCGGTCCTCCTCCTCGGCCTTGAGCAGCCGGTAGTCCGGCGCGTACTCGTACAGGGTGTACACGCCCCTGGCCGACCAAATGGACCTGAACCCGCGCTCGTCGTGGGAGTACTGGCCGGAACCCGCGCGCATCTGCCGGTTGTCCTGGGTGTACTGGTACTCCCGGTAGTTGGCCCCGGCGGTGGCGGGCAGGTAGTCCCGCACCCGGCGGCCTTCGCGGTCGTACCAGCACTGGCAGATGAGCCGACCGTCGAGCTGGGCCTTGGTCAGCCGCCCGGCCTCGTCGTACTCGTAGGTCCAGGTGGACTTGCGCTCCCGGACCGTCTCGGTTTACTCGACAATGCGGCCATCCGGGCCGCGCCTGGTTTCACAGAAATATGGCGGAGTCATGTTGACCTCCTCGGTTTCGTTCCCGAAGGTCGTCTCCGGGAATCCGGGCCAGCATGCCTCTGGTTTTCGCCAACACCCCGGTTTGTCGAAAAATGTCGCTTGAAAGCGGGCGATAAGCATAAAAAATCAACTTGACGGGATGTTTGGGCCGGGGGCGGGCGGAGGCTGGGAAACAGAGCCGTCGCTGGCGCTCCTCCAAGTTGTAACAGCCCTCCCGGCGGGGTTCTTTCTTTTTCCAAAGCAAAAAAGAAAGAACCAAAGAAAACTGCTTTGGGGGGACATCACCGCCCGAGTTTGGCCGCCAAGAATCCGATCCGCTCGGGGCGGCTCCATCTGATCAAAAGTATAGGGACAGTCTCCACGAGAGCGCCCATTATATGGAATACCTCCGGGTCACGGGAGCTGAGCCGCCGCCCCTTCGCGGTCGGCTTCCAGGCGTCCGGAACAGGGCTCGCTCACTGCTGCTTGACGGCACGGCGACGGAAGAAAAGAGGGCCTTCGGGCGGAGTGGCGGGGTAGGAAAGCCGCTCCCCGCCCCTCTCTCCACATACCTTTACAAATCCAGTGAAATCAGAGCAGAATGCGGGTGCTATGCCGAGACTGCTGTTGCACATCTGTTGCGGGCCGTGTTCGATCACCACGCTGAAGGCGCTGCTGGGCGAGGGGTTCGAGGTCACGGGGCTGTTTTACAACCCGAACATCCATCCGCTCACGGAGTACGTGAAGCGGCGGGACGGGTGTCTGGCCGTGGCCGAGCGGCTGGGGATCAAGGTCATCGTCAAGGACGACGAGTACCGGCCACAGGAGTGGTTCCGGGCCGTGGCACACCGCGAGAACAACCGCTGCTTCCACTGCTACGCCATGCGCCTGGAGCGTACGGCGCAGATCGCGCGCAAGGGCGGATTCGACTTCTTCACCACCACCCTGCTCTATTCCAAATACCAGAAGCACGACGAGATCGCGGCCCTGGGGCGCGACCTGGAAACCGCCAAGACCAAGTTCCTGTACCGCGACTTCCGCGAGGGCTGGAAAGAGGGCATCGAGACCTCCAAGGAGTGGGAAATCTACCGCCAGCAGTACTGCGGCTGCCTGTACAGCGAGAACGAGCGGTACAAGCGGGAGTTGATGGGCTAGGCATGCGCGCGCTGCTCGAATTCCTCTTCAACCGCCGCAACGTGCTGCTCGGCTTCCTGCTCATCAAGGCGATCGCCGCCGTGGCCAGCGGGCTGATGGCGGGCACGGCCGAGGTCTGGGTCATCGGCGTGCTGGCCGTGGCGGTCTATGCGGTCATCGCCCGGTTCGCCTATTCGGGCCGGATCATCTCCATCTGGGCCATCACCGTGCTGATGCTCTACGAAGGGGCCGGGGCGCTGCTCCTGGCGTGGTCGAGCCTGGCCTCGGCACCGGGCGTGGCCGTCGTCGCCCTGGCCGTGGCCCTGTACCTCGTCCTCGGGGCGCTGGCGGTCTTTTCCAGCCGCCGGGCGAACGGGTAGGCCATGGGCAAAATCTACGGCGAGAACGTGCCGGTGCGGGCCGCCTTCCCGGAGGTTGCGGGCAAGGGGGCCGGAACCGGCCCCGACGCCAAGGGGCTGCTGCTCTACATCCACGTCCCGTTCTGCGTGTCGCGCTGCCATTACTGCTCCTTCCACTCACAGTCCTTCAACCAGGTGACCTTTTCCTGGTATTTCAACTTGCTGCTCCAGGAAATCGAGCTGTGGGGACGGCGGCTGAAGCGTCCCCTCCTGCGCACGGTCTATTTCGGCGGCGGCACACCGAGCCTGATTCCCCTGGCAAATCTGGACCGGATCATGAAGGCCATCCGCGACGCCTTCGAGCTCGGTCCGGGCGCGGAGACGACCATCGAGGCCAACCCGGACTCGGCCCAGGACGTGAGCTATTTCCGGGGACTCCTGTCCATCGGCTTCAACCGGCTGTCGCTCGGCATGCAGAGCCTCAAGGACGCGGATCTGCAGGTCATGGGCCGCCCGCACTCGGTGGCCATGGCCTACCAGGCGTTCGACCAGGCGCGGCGGGCCGGGTTCGGCAACATCGGCCTGGACCTCATCTGGGGACTGCCCGGCCAGCGGCTGAAGGTCTGGCTGGACCAGCTGCGCATCGTGGCCGAGATGCGCCCGGAACACATCTCCGCATACAACCTGACCCTGGAGGAAGGCACGCTCATGGCCAAGCGGTGCGGCGAGGGCGGCGACCTGACCCTGCCGCTGGACCAGGAACAGGGACGCATGTTCGTGTACGGGGCGGAGTACCTGGAATCCGTGGGTTACCTGCACTACGAGGTCTCGAATTTCGCGCGCATGGGGTTCATGTCCGTGCACAACTCCGGCTACTGGGACGGGTCCGACTACCTGGGGCTGGGGCCGTCGGCGGTCTCCACCCTGGGGCGCAGGCGGTTCACGGTGCCGCGCTACATGGACGAATACGACGCCTATGTGCGCGGCGGGCTGGTGGGCCAGGACTTCGAGGAACTGACCGACGAGGACCTGCTGGCGGAGATGGTCATGCTCTCCCTGCGCACGGGCAAGGGGCTGGATCTCAAGGAGTTCCGCAAACGCGCCGGGTTCGACCTCATCAAGCGCCAGGAACAGCTTATCACCGCCCTGCACCGCGAGAACCTGGTGCGCATCAGCGGCGGCAGGCTGCGGCTGACCAAGAACGGCATGCTGGTGTCCAACGTGATCATCAAACGGCTCGCCTTCGGAGACTGATCCCATGAACCGCCCCGGACTGATCGAACTCTTCCTCTCCTTCCTCCGGCTGGGGCTGACCGCCTTCGGCGGACCGGCCATGGTGCCGTACATCCGGGCCTTGGCAGTGGACCGCAAGCAGTGGATCGGCGAGGATTCCTTCCGGCTGGGCACGGCCCTGACCCAGATTCTGCCGGGGGCCACGGCCATGCAGGTGGCGGCCTACGTGGGGCTGCGCTCGCGCGGCGGCCCCGGCGCGCTGGCCGCCTACGCCGGGTTCTCCCTGCCCGCCTTCCTGCTCATGCTCGGCCTGTCCGTCATCTATTTCGCGGCCCGCGACGTGGCCGCCATCACCGCCGCCTTCGCCGGGCTGCAACTGGTCATCACCGCGCTCATCGCCAACGCCGCCGTGAACTTCGCCCGCCGCTACCTGGACACCCCGGCGGCCTGGCTCCTGGCCGGAGGCGCGGGGCTGTGGCTGGTCTTCAAGGGCAATCCGATCCTGGCCCTTGCCGGGGTCTGCCTGCTGGCGGTCTTCCTGCTGCGCGACGACCAGGACACCGCCCCCTGGGCGAACACGCCGTGGGGCGAGGCCCCCTGCGCTTCGCCGGATGGCTCCTCCTCGGCCTGCTCGCCTTCCTGGCCGCGCTGTACGCGGTGAACCCCGCCCTGTTCCGGCTGGGGCTGCTGATGGTCAAGATCGACTGCTTCGCCTTCGGCGGCGGGTACGTATCCGTGCCGCTCATGCTCCACGAGGTGGTGGAGGTGCGCGGCTGGCTGTCCGGGCCGGAGTTCATGGACGGCATCGCCCTGGGGCAGGTCACCCCCGGCCCCATCGTCATGACCGGCGCGTTCGTGGGCTACGCCGTGGCCGGGCTGGTCGGGGCGGTCGTCGCCGCCGTGACCGTGTTCGCGCCCTCGCTGATCATCCTCTGCGCGGCCACGCCGTTCGCGGACCGGGTGGTCCATTCGGCGGTGGCCCGGCGCGTGCTGCGCGGCAGCCTCATCTCACTGGTCGGGCTGATGGGCGCGGTGGCCGTCCGTTTCGGCCTGGACATCGACTGGTCCGCGGCCCGCGCCGTGCTGGCCCTGGGCGCGTTCTACGCCCTTAACCGCAAGGTGGACATCCTGTGGGTGGTCCTGGCCGGGGCCGGGCTGGGCGCGCTGCTGTTCTGATCCCCCCGAAATCCGGCCCCATCCCCCTTCAGCGCGGAAAAACCCCCGGAACTTCCGCATATTGACAGAATCCGGCTGCGTCCGTACAGAATTTAAAGAATTTCTAGAAAACAGCCCGTTTCAACGGCCGCGTCAATGGCGCGTCCCGGCGGACAAGGGGGGCATCATGATTGATCCGAGGAAAGTTCCCTTCCGTATCAAGCTCATCATCGGCGTGGTGAGCATGGTCTCCCTGACCGCCGTGTTCCTGGCCGGGGCCATCATCTTCATGGCGGACAGCGCCCTGGGCGAGTTGCACATCGATCCCGCAACCCTGGCCGGCGTGGAGCGCCAGCTCCTGCTGGTGGCCGCGCTGGTCGTGGGCGTGGGCGTGGCCGGGTCCATAGCGGGCAGCTTCCTCCTGGTGCGCACCCTGATCAAGCCGCTGCAGCATCTTTCGGCCTACACCCACGAGGTGGCCGCGGGAAACTACAACCTGACCATCGATTACGCGGCCAAGGACGCCATCAGCGAGACCATCGACGCGGTCCGGAACATGACCGGCGAGCTCAAGACCAAGCTCGGCATGGCCCAGGGGCTGCTGACCGGCCTGACCCAGCCGTGCGTGGTGGTGGACACCGACGAAATCATCACCTTCCTGAACCAGGCCGAACTGGACCTGCTCCAGATCGACGAGCCGCCCTCCCGGTTCATCGGCATGCACATGGCCGAGTTCGTGTACGGCGACAAGAGCCGCCCCACCCTGCTCGGCGAGTGCATGCGCAAGGACAAGGTCATCGTGGGCCAGGTCACCGAGGGCAAGGGCCGCAAGGGCCGCCCCTACCACCTGCTGGTGGACATCTCGCCCATCAAGGATTTGGACGGCAAGATCGTGGGCGCGTTCACCATCCTGACCGAGACCACCCAGATCAAGGAGAGCGAGGCCGAGGCCCTGCGCCAGCACGAGATCATGGCCCAGGCCGCGCGCGAGGCCGAGACCATCGCCGGGGAGCTCGACGAGGCCTCCGTGGCCCTGGCCCGCACCGTGGACGAGGCCGGACGCGGGTCCGACATCCAGCGCGACCGCGCCGGGGAGACCGCCACGGCCATGGAGCAGATGAACGCCACGGTGCTGGAAGTGGCCCGCAACGCCTCCGACGCCTCGATCAACGCCGACGACATGCGCAACCTGGCCGACGAGGGCGCGGCTCTGGTCGAGCAGGTGGTCCGGGCCATTCAGGAGGTGGGCGAGCAATCCGAATCCCTCAAGGATTCCATGGCCCATCTCGACGGGCAGACCAAGAATATCGGGACGATCATGCAGGTCATCGACGACATCGCGGACCAGACCAACCTCCTGGCCCTGAACGCGGCCATCGAGGCGGCCCGCGCGGGCGAGGCCGGGCGAGGCTTCGCCGTGGTCGCGGACGAGGTCCGCAAGCTGGCCGAAAAGACCATGACCGCCACCAAGGAGGTGGACGCGGCCATCCGGTCCATTCGGTCCGGCACCCGCGAGAACGTGGTCGCCACCGAGTCCGCCGTGGAAGCCATCCAGGCCTCCACCGAGCTGGCCGGTCGGGCCGGCGAGTCCATCCGCAACATCCAGCAGAGCGTGATCCAGACCGCGGACCAGGTGCGCTCCATCGCCACCGCCGCCGAGGAGCAGTCCGCGTCCAGCGAGCAGGTCACCCGCGCCACCGAGCAGATCAACACCATCTCCAGCGAGACCGCCCACGCCATGGGCGAGGCCCGCGACGACCTGGAGCGGCTGTCCTCCCTGGCCTCCTCCCTCAAGGAGCTGATCGGGCGCATGCAGAGCTGACGCCCGCCCGCCGGGTCTTCTCTTTTGCCCCGGCTTGGAGTATCTTTCCGGGATGAAAAAGACACTCATCACCGGCGGTGCCGGGTATATCGGTTCCCACGCGGCCAAGGCCCTGTCCCGCCTCGGACGCGAGGTCGTGGTCCTCGACTCTCTGGTGGCGGGCCACCGCGACTTTCTCAAATGGGGTGAATTCGAGCACGGCGACCTGGCCGATCCGGCCTTTCTCGAATCCGTGTTCTCCCGGCACGACATCGGCGAGGTCCTGCACTTCGCCGCCTTCATCGCCGTGGGCGAGTCCGTGGAGAAACCGGACCTCTACTACGGCAACAACGTGCGCAACACCCTGAATCTCGTGGACGCCATGCTCAAGGCGGACGTGAAACGCATGGTCTTTTCGTCCACCGCCGCCGTGTACGGCGAACCGCAGACCGAGCTCATCGCCGAGGACCATCCGTTTTCGCCCCTCTCGCCCTACGCCTGGTCCAAGCGGATGATCGAGCAGATCCTGGCGGACTGCGACCGCGCCTACGGCCTGAAGCACGTCTGCCTGCGCTACTTCAACGCCGCCGGGGCCGACCCGGACGGCGAGATCGGCGAGCGGCACCAGCCCGAAACGCACCTCATCCCGCTCATCCTTCAGGCCGCGCTGGGGCTGCGCGACACCATCACCATCTTCGGCACCGACTATCCCACCCCGGACGGCACCTGCCTGCGCGACTACATCCACGTCACCGACCTGGCCGACGCCCACGTCAGGGCGCTGGACCACCTGGAATCCGGCGGCGGGTCCCGCGCCTTCAACCTGGGCAACGGCAACGGGTTCTCCGTGCGCGAGATCATCGACGTGGCCCGCGAGGTGTCGGGAAGGGACATCCCGGTCACCGAGGCCGGACGCCGGGCGGGCGACTCCCCGGCCCTGGTCGCGTCCTCGGCGGCGGCCCGCGACGTCCTGCAATGGACCCCCCGGTTCGACGACGTCCGCGACATCGTCCGCACCGCCTGGAACTGGCACACCAAGGATCTGGCGTAGGCCCGACGACGGGACCGCTGCGGCCCCGAACCAGGCCGCCGGGCGTTCCTCACCGCCGACGGGATCATCCCCGTGGGCACCCGCAAACCGGGCTAGCGCTCCAGGACGGCGCGCACGAGCTTCGGGGTCATGTCCCCGGCCCTGCCCTGGAGAAAGTAGTCCGTGGCGTTGTAGGTGTAGGCGGTATCGTGGAGATTGATCTCGATGAGCACGCCGCCCCGGTTCTTGACGATGTGCGGAATGCGGCAGGCGGGCATGACCTGGCCCCCGGTGCCGATGATCAGACAGACGTCCGCCTGCTTGGCCAGGTCCGTGGCGGCGGCGTGCACGTCGCTGGGGATGCCTTCGCCGAAGAACACGAAATCCGGCTTGAGCAGGCCGCCGCAGGACGGGCAGGGCGGCGGCAGGATGTCGAGGGAGATGGCTCCGGTGTCGAAGAAGGCGCGGCAGGACAGGCACTGCATGCGCCGGGTGGAGCCGTGGTACTCGTGCACGGTCCGGCTCCCGGCGTCCTGGTGCAGTGAATCGATGTTCTGGGTGACGATGCCCGCGAGCATCCCGGCACCTTCGAGTTCGGCCAGGGCGAGGTGCGCGGGATTGGGCCTGGCGCGGCCCAGGGTGTCGTAGAAGATCTCCTTGAGCAGCGGCCAGACCTCTTCGGGATGGCGCTTGAAGTATCCCTTCTCAAACTTGTCGGGATCGTATTTCGCCCACACGCCACCCGGCCCACGGAAGGGCGGGACGCCCGACTCCACCGAGATGCCCGCGCCGGTGAAGGCCATGGCGCAGCGGGCGTTCCTCAGGGCCAGGGCCGCGTTCTCCAGAGCGTGATTGGACATGGCTAGTGGCCGGAATAGGTCAGGTGGAGCCGCCCCGTGCCGTCTCGCTCCAGGGCGAAGATGGCGCTCCAGCGGTCGATGCACTGGTTGTCGGGCATGGCGGGCGGCAGGAGTATCGAGGAGTCCACCGGGATTTCGGCGTTGACCGCGTCGTTCTTCAGCAGCACGAGGCTCCAGGTGCGGTCGTTGGCGGCCTGGAGCCGGTAGGGGCGTCCGAGGATGGTCTTGAACTCCCGTTCGGACCCGGGCAGGACCACGCAGACGTGATCCCAATCGTAGTATTCCATGAAGGCGTCCAGGGAAAAGGACCCGGCCGAGTCCTCGGGCGCGGTCCGGACGGCCTCCAGGAACCGGTCGCCCACGTAGTGGTCCGTGTAGTCAAAGGCGAAGACCACGTAGAAGAGCAGGGCCAGGCCGATGGTCACGACCAGCGCGCTCTTGGTTCTCATCTTCACGGCGACACCCTCCCTGGCCGGCCCCCGGCCCGTTCAGCCACTTCCGTATGGAGCCTAGCGTTTCGGCCAGCTTCGGTCAAACCGGGAGGCCGCCCGCTTTCTCCCGTCCTGATTGGCTACATTTTATTTGCCAATTTTGGCATTTTTTTGCCGTTTTTTCCAGTTTTGTAAATGTAGATTCGAACTTTATTGTAGAAATCCCTGTATTCACGCGGTTTCTCTCTGGCCCCACTTTTGCATATCGAGGGGTTCGGAGGAATGAACAATGAATCTCACTGACAACGCTTTTATCCTGGTCTGCGCTGCCCTGGTCATGTTCATGACCCCGGGACTGGCGCTGTTTTACGGCGGGCTGGTCCGCTCGAAAAACGTGCTGGCAACCATCATGCAATCGTTCATCATGCTCGGGCTCATGTCCGTGCTGTGGGCGGTCATCGGCTACACGCTGTCCTTCGGGTCCGACATCGGCGGACTGATCGGCGGCCTGGACTTCGCCTTCCTCACGGGCGTGGGCATGGACAACGTCGGCTCCCCGGCGGAGAACCTGCCCCACCTGACCTTCATGATCTTCCAGTGCATGTTCGCGGTCATCACCCCCGCGCTCATCACCGGCGCTTTTGCCGAACGGATGAAGTTCGGCGGGTTCATGGTCTTTTCGGCCCTGTGGCTGATCCTGGTCTACGCCCCCATGTGCCACTGGGTCTGGGGCGGCGGCTGGATGGGCCAGATGGGCGCCCTCGACTTCGCGGGCGGGGCCGTGGTCCACATGAGCTCCGGCGCGGCGGCCCTGTGCTGCGCCATCCTCATCGGCAAGCGCAAGGGATACGGCTCCCAGCCCTTCATCCCGCACAACCTGCCCATGACCATCCTCGGCGCGGCCATTCTCTGGTTCGGCTGGTTCGGCTTCAACGCGGGGTCGGCCCTGGCAGCCGACGGGCTGGCCGCCAACGCCTTCGTGACCACCCACATGGCCACGGCCGCCGCGGCCCTGTCCTGGATCGTCGCGGAATGGATGCACGGCGGCAAGGCCACCACCCTGGGCGCAGCCTCCGGCGCGGTCGCCGGCCTGGTCGCCATCACCCCGGCGGCTGGCTTCATCACCCCCATGTGGTCCATCGTGCTCGGCCTGGGCGCTGGCGTGATCTGCTTCGGCGGCATCATGCTCAAGAACAGGCTCGGCTATGACGACGCGCTCGACGTGGTCGGCATCCACGGCGTGGGCGGCACCTACGGCGCGCTGGCCACCGGTGTGCTGGCCACGGTCGGAGCCGAGGGACTGATCGCGGGCAACGCCCACCAGCTGTGGGTCCAGTTCGTCTCCGTGGTCGCCACTTGGGCGTTCTGCTTCGTCATGACCTTCATCATCTTCAAGGTGGTGGACGCGACCATCGGCCTGAAGGCCACCCCCGAGGATCAGGACAAGGGCATGGACATTGCCGAGCATTCCGAGACCGGCTATCAGTGGTAGCAAGGAGTCAGCATCATGAAAAAGATTGAAATCATCACCCGGACCTTCAAGCTCGACGACGTCAAGACCGCCCTCTCCGGCATCGGGGTCAAGGGCATGACCGTCAGCGAGGTCAAGGGTTTCGGCCGCCAGGGCGGCCACAAGGAAGTGTACCGCGGCGCGGAATACCAGGTGGATTTCGTGCCCAAGATCAAGATCGAGGCCGTGGTCGAGGACGACTTCGCTCCGCAGGTGGTGGAGGCCGCGCGCGCGGCCGCCCGGACCGGCGAGGTGGGCGACGGCAAGATCTTCGTGTCCACCGTGGACGAGGTGGTCCGCATCCGCACCGGCGAGACCGGCGAGGAAGCCATCTAGCTCATCCTTTTACAGTCACACCCCCCGGCCCGGTCGTTCCGGGCCGGGTTTTCCGGGCCAGCGAGGAAAGAGAGTCCCTGCCCGCCCGGGCTTTCCAGCCCCATTCCCGGCAGGCGGCGGCCGGTTCACCCACCGGCCGCCGCCCTCCACCCCCTTGCCGGGGACCACGCTCTCCCCTAAAGTCGCACCATGCAGCCAGACAGCCACCTTCCCGAATCCGCCCGCAGGCTGAAACAGGCCAGGGCGCATCTTTGGGAACGCGCCAAGGCAGGTTCGGTGGGCGGATTCGCCTGGGAATACACCCATCTGGTGGACCACTATTTCGAGGACCGCGTCAGGGAGGCCGGGGTGCAGCGGTTCGGCTTCGCCCTGGTGGCCGTGGGCGGTTACGGGCGCGGCAGGCTCTGCCCCGGCTCGGACATCGACGTCCTGCTCCTGTTCCGCAGCCGCATCCCGTCCGGGGCGGACGCCTTCATCAAGGCGCTCCTTTACCCCCTGTGGGACCTGGGGTTGGACCTGGGCCACGGGGTGCGCACCATTACCGACTGCGTGTCCCTGGCGCGCAAGGACTTCCAGGTCCTGGCCTCGCTCATGGACGGACGCCCCCTGGCCGGTGACGCCGACGTCTTCGAGCACTTCCGCGCGACCTTCGAATCCAAGGTGCTGCGCAAATCGGGCGCGACCTTCGCCGAGAGCCTGCGCGAGCACAACGAGACCCGGCTGGTCCAGTACGGCGACGCCACGGGCATGCTCGAGCCGGAGCTCAAGAACGGCCTGGGCGGCCTGCGCGACGGCCAGCAGGTCGCCTGGTTGAGCCGCGTGCTGGCGACCATGGGGCGCGACCCGGTCTTCCTGCCCGAGGAGCTGTCCCGGCTGCGCGACGACCAGGCGTTCCTGAACCGCGTGCGCACCGCCCTGCACCTGTCCGCCGGACGCAAGACCGACCGCCTCTTCTTCGACCTCCAGCCGCCCACGGCGCGGCTCATGGGGTTTGTCCCCCGCACCGACTCCCCCGAGGACCGGGGGCTGGCCGTGGAGTTCTTCCTCTCCAGGCTGCACCAGGCCATGACCCGCATCAAGGCCATGCGCGAGGCGCTCTTCCAGGAGGGGTTCCCGGTGAAGAACGGCCGCGCCCTGCCCACCCCCTCCTACCGCAACGTCGAGGCCGGGCCCGCCGGGCTGTTCTTCCGCAGCCAGTCTGCCGTGACCCCGGACAACGTGCTCGGCGCGTTCCTGGAGTCCGCACGGTCCGGCCTGCCCCTGACCTGGGGCGCGCGGCGCATCGTGCGCAGCAACCCGGGCCGGTTCGCGGGCGGGCTGGTGGACCGGTCCGAGACCCTGTCCATCCTGGTGGAGATCTTCCTGGCCCCGTTCTGCGGGGTGGCCTGCGAAGGGCTGGTGGAGACCCGGCTGCTCCCGGCCATCTTCCCGGAATTCGGCGACGTGGAGCACCTCATCCAATTCAACGACTACCACGTCCACCCCGTGGGCAGGCACACCCTGGCCACGGTGGCGCTACTCTCCTCGTTCATCCGGGGCGACGGCGAGTGGACCGGCGAGATGGCCTCCGGGATCAAGGACCCGGTGCGGCTCATCCTGGCCGGGTTCTTCCACGACCTGGGCAAGGGCCAGCCGCACCATTCACGGACCGGAGCCGAGATCGCCCGCGAGGTCCTGGCCCGCTACGGCCGCAAACCCGAGCTGATCGGGGACGTGGCCTTCCTGGTGGAGCACCACCTGCTCATGCCCAAGGCCGCCACCCGGCACGACCTGTCGGACGAGCGCGTGCCCTCGGACGTGGCCGGGGTGGCCGGAACCCGTGACCGGCTCGATATGCTCTACCTGCTCTCCGTGGCCGACTCCATGGCCACCGGCCCCCGCGCCTGGAACTCCTGGACCCGGTCCCTGCTCGGCGAGCTGTATTTCAAGGCGCGCAAGCTCCTGCAACACGGGCCGCTGGCCGAGCCGGACGCGGCCAGGAAGCTGGCCGACACCCGGCAGGCCGTGCTCGACGCGGCCCGGGTCGACGGGTCCGGCCTGGACCCGGACTTTGCCGAGGCGGGCATGCGGGCCATGCCCACCCGCGCCTTTTTCGCCCTTTCGCCCGAGGCCATCGGGACCCACCTCCGGCTGGTCAAGCGCCTCTGGGACGCCGTGGCCGAGGACCGCATGCGCAAGCCGTCGTCCATCGGCGGCAAGGGGGTCAACCTCATCGAGGCCGCGCCCGGCAAGGCGGAGAACACCTTCGAGCTGACCATCGCCGCCGTGGACCAGCCCTACCTCTTCGCCACCCTGGCCGGAGCTATCTCCCTGCACGGGCTGAACATCCTGGCCGCGGACATCTTCACCTGGAAGGACGGCACCGTGGTGGACGTGTTCACCGTGGCCGAGCCGCCCGAGAACCTCTTTGCCGAGGAGGTCTGGGCGCGCATCTCCCGGTCCGTGCACTACGCCCTGACCGGCAAGCTCGACCTGGCCGCCCGGCTGGAGGAGCGCAGGCTCTCGCCCCTGACCAAAGGGCGCTCCGCCCCGAAACTCCGGCCCCTGGTGACCGTGGACACCGGGTCCAGCGACTTCCACACCATCGTGGAGGTGGCGGCCACGGACCGCACGGGATTCCTTTTCGATATGGCCCGCACCCTGGCCGAGCACTCCCTGTCCATCCATCTGGCCAAGATCACCACCATCAAGGGCCGCGCCGCCGACGTCTTCCACGTCCGCACCCAGGACGGGCAGCGGCTCCTGGACCCGGAACGCATCGAGCGGCTGCGCGCCGACCTGCTCGAAGCCGCCTCGCCCCGGTAAAAGCGCTTTACTTTTCGCCCTCCGCCCTTAGAGTGTGGGGCGAAAGTCGACCAAAGGAAACGCCGTGACCGTACAACTGACCATCTTTTCGGATTTCGCCTGCCCGTTCTGTTTCATCGGCAAGGGCATCGTCGATCACTTCCGGGACGAGTTCGGCCTAGAGGACCTCTGGCTGCCCCACGAGCTGCACCCCGAAACCCCGCCCGAGGGCCGGGACCTCGTGGAACTGTTCGACCGCTTCGACATCGACCAGGTGACCATGACCTGCAACCTGCGCGGCAAGCCCTACGGCATACGGTTCGGGGAGATGACCCGGCTGCCCAATACCCGGCTCGCCCTTGAGGCGGCCGAGTTCGCCCGGGACAAGGGCCGGTTCCGCGAGTTCCACGGACGCATGTACCGGGCGCTCTTCACCGAAGGGCGGGACATCGGCGATCCGGCCGTGATCCTCGCCGTGGCCGAAGCCTCGGGCCTGGACCCGGAGGAGCTGGCCCCGGCCCTGGCCGACCACCGCTTTGCCGCGCGCGTGGCCGAGGGGTCCGAAGCGGCCCGGCGGGCCGGGGTGACGGCCCTGCCCACCTTTGTCATCAAAGGGGGCCGGACCATCACCGGTGCCGTGGACGAGACCCAGTTCCGCAATGCTCTCCAAGAGGCCGCGAACAGCGATTGACCGGCGCGGACAGCAAACAACCGCAACGAACAGCAACAGTGGAGACGATATGACCAAATCTCCTGAAATAGTTATTTTCTTTACCGGTGGAACCATCGGAATGTCGCCGGTGGAAGGCAAGGAGGGGGTGGCTCCCGGAGGGAACTTCGAAGGGCTGCTCAACCAGCTCGCACCGCAGGAGTCCGAGGTCGTCCTGCGACCGGTCCTGTGGTCGGACAAGCCCAGCCCGCACATGACCCCGGCGGACATGTTCCGGCTGGCCCGCGACGTGGAGGAGGCGCTCATGGAGGAGTCGGTCCTCGGCGCGGTGGTCCTGCACGGCACCGATACCCTGGTGGAGACCGCCTACATGTGCGACCTGGTCGTCCACTCGGACAAGCCGGTCATCCTGACCGGGTCCATGCGCTACTACTCCGAGGCCGGGTACGACGGCATCCGCAACCTGGCCAACACGGTCCGCGCCTGCCTGCTTCCCCTGCCCCCGGGCATCGGGGCGTGCATCCTGATGACCGACCGCATCTTCGCCGCGCGCGAGGCGGTCAAGGTCAACTCCCTGAACGTGGACGCCTTCGAATCCCGCGAGGCGGGCGTGGTCGGGTACGTGGCCGGCGAGTCCGTGCTCCTGGCCCGCAGGCACTCCACCCCCAACCCCCGGCGCAAGATTTCCCCCCCGGCCATCGAGCCGAACGTGCCGCTTCTCACCGCGTATACGGGAATTGACCGGTCACTTGTCGATCATGCACGAAGCCGCGGCGCCAAAGGGATTGTTATCGAAGGGTTCGGAGCGGGGAATGTGCCACCAAGCATGGTGGAAGGGATCGAGGCGTGCCTGGAAGCGGGGCTGCCGGTGGTCCTGGCCACGCGCTGCATCGAGGGCGGGGTGTGGCCCATCTACGGCTATCCCGGAGGCGGCGCGGACCTGCACGCCAAGGGCGTCATCCTGTCCGGCAGGCTGGGCGGACCCAAGGCCCGCATCCGGCTGATGTGCGCCCTGGGGCTGACTTCGGACCCAGAGGAAATCCGGGCGCTCTTCGAGGAAGCGTGACCGGCGTCTAGCCGATCCCCCGCGCGAACCGCTCGAACTCCGACAGAGCCCGGCTCTGGACCATGGACCGGACCGCGTCGAGATGGTCGTGGTTGTCGATGACCAGGTCCACGATGTCCGCGTCCAGAAAACCCTTTTCCGCCATGGAGCGAAGCACGGCAAGGGCCTGTTCCCGGCTCATGCCCTTGCGGTAGGGCCGGTCCTCGGTGATGGCCGTGTGCACGTCCGCCACTTGCATGATCCGACTGCCCAGCGACAGTTGATCGGCGGTCAGCCCCAGGGGATACCCCTTGCCGTTGAGCCGCTCGTGGTGCTGGCAGGCCCAGTCCGCCACCTCGCCCAGACCGGGGATGGAGCGCAGCACCTCGGCGCAGACCGTGGCGTGATCCTGGACCCTGACGTACTCGTCCTTTTCCAGCGCGCCCGGCTTGTCCAGCAGCTCGGTGGGCACGGCCAGCTTGCCGATGTCGTGGAGGTTGCCCGCCAGCCGCATGCTCTTCTGCTCCTGTTCGTCCATGCCCGCGAACCGGGCCAGCCGGCTCTGCCACGCCTGTTCGTCCAGTGCCCGCGAACCGGGCCAGCAGGACCGCGCTCTCGGCCACGCCCGCGGTGTGGGTGGCCGTATGGCGGCTCCGGAAGTCGATGATCCGGGTGAAGAACCCGGAGAAGTCGATGAGCTGGTCCGGGGTGATGCGCACGTCCAGAAGCTCGCGGGAGAGCAGGTCCCTGACCGGCATCTCCTGATCCTCCATGAGCGCCCAGAAGATGCCGTTGTCGACCAGCTCGGTAAAGGCCCGCAGGGCTTCGGGGGCGTACATGTCCGAGGAGAACCCGGCCACGGTGCGCTCCACGTCCTTGCGCTCGTATTTTCTGGTCCCCACCCTGCGCAGGATGTCCACCCGGTCGGCCAGGTTGATGATGTTGGCCATGAGCAGGGTCTCGCGGTCGCCCTCCTGGCGGATGACGCGCAGGTCCCGCCAGCTGGTGTGGTGGTACAGGACCGCGCGAGAGGCGCGCTCCAGGAACGGGTGGTCCCGCAGCAGCCGGTAGCCGACCACGGCGTGTTCCTCCAGGTCCGAATCAAACCCCAGCCCGTCCAGGGGCCTGTCCATGGAGAAGGCCCCGATGTCGTGGAGCAGCCCCGCCAGGAGCAGGTCCACCAGGGAGGGCGCGGTGATGCCGAGATGGCTGCCGAACATGACCGAGGCCATGCCCACCCTGCGATGATGCCCGGTCACCGTGGGCGATATGTAATCCAGTGCTGAGGAAATTCCACAGGCCAAATCGATGAGGGAAACGTCTTCCATGACCATTTCAGTACCTTGAGAGCAAATATTTCGACGGCAGTGTCGCACGCCGTTCAATGTTCGGTGCGGCAGCACCCGCCGACAATTATATTTGGCGGGCGAAGGGAAAAATTACCACCCTTTCTCAGGATGTCAACAGACGGTGACAGGACATTTTTCAACCCCGTCAAGATGTTTTTTTAGGCTTTTCAGCCGCTTTTGCCTGCCAATCTCTCCCGTTCGCCGGTTTCGGATAAATCCCGTGGTACGCTCACCCCGAACCGGGTGCCGAACCCCCAACCGAACGAGGTACCGACTATGGCAACAAGCGTCATCGAAATCTGCAACAATGCCCTGCTGGACCTGGGGGAGGACGCCATCATGTCCCTGGGCGACAACTCCAAGGCCGCCGGGTTGTGCAACCACCGCTGGCCCGCCGTGCGCGACGCGGTCCTGCGCGCCCATCCCTGGAACTGCGCCATGGCCCAGGCCGAACTGGCCGCCGGGACCGCCGCCCCGCTGTGGAAATGGGAGTACAAGTACGTCCTGCCCACGGATTTCCTGCGCGTCATCCGGGTGGTGGGCGCGGACGGCACGGAGGTCCTGGAGTGGGAGATCCAGTCCGGGATCATCCTCTGCGACGAGGAACCCCCGCTGTTCATCTCCTACGTCCGCCGCGAGACCGACCCCAAGAAATACGACGCCCTGCTGGCCGAAACGCTCTCGGCCCGCATGGCCGCGACCCTGGCCTATCCCCTGTCCGGGTCCACGGCCTTGGCCCAGTCTTGCTGGAAGACCTATCAGGAAAAACTGACCGAGGCGCGCGGCGTGGACGCCCGCGAGGGCGTTCCCGAGTCCGTGGTTCCGGCCACCTGGCTGGGTGCGAAGATCGGCAGGCCGGCGTAGAGGCGAAGGGTCCGGCCCGCGGCCCGGGCCGGACCTATTCCACGGCCAGGGAGGCGGCGTAGAAGAATTCGTTCAGCACCGAATCCGACGGGGTGGTCCACTCCCGCTTGACCCTGACCTCCGGGTGGTCCTTGATGAACCGGGCCACCAGCCCCTGGTTCTCCTCCGGGTTCAGGGTGCAGGTGATGACCGCGATCAATCCGCCGGGCCGGACCTGGGCCAGCGCGTTCTCAAGGATTTCCCGCTGGAGCAGGGTCAGGTCGCCGAGGTCGGCGGGCCTGCGCTTCCACTTGGTATCGGGCCGCCGGGACAAAACCCCCAGGCCCGAGCACGGCAGGTCCAGCAGAACGGAGCCGGGAACGCGCGGGGGCACGGCCTCGGCCGCATTGGCGGCAAAGGTCTCGACGCCGGGCAGCTCCCGCGAGAGCGCCGCCAGGCGGCCCTTGTGCGGGTCCGAGGCGAACACGTCCAGCCCCTTTTCGAGCAGGATGCGGGTCTTGCCGCCGCGCCCGGAGCACGCGTCCCAGACCGGGCCGGTCCAGGTCTCCGGGTCCAGGGCCTCCACGGCCTGGCGTGCGGCAAAGGACTGGCGCGATATGGGCGGATTCGGTTCGCCCTCGAAGCCGGTCCCCGCAGGCAGGGCGAAGGACATGCCCTCGATGTCGATGAGCTCCGGCCAGGACGCGATCTCGGCGTACAGCTCGTCCGCCTGGGGATGGCCGAACAGGTTGAAACCCAGGGCCGGGGGCCGGATCTGGGCCTCCAGGTAGTCGGTGGCCGTCTTTTCGCCGTATTCGCGCCACCACATGTCCACCAGCCACTGGGGGCAGGAGTACCAGCGGGACAGAAATTCCGGCAGAGAGGCGTCCCTGCGGAAAAAGTCGGGATCGTGGGCCGCGTCGCCCAGCTCGGACACCCGCCTGAGCACGGCGTTGAACAGCCCGGCCAGCCGCGCGCCCGGCTTGGACTTGGAGAACTCCACGGCCCAATCCACCGAGGCGTAGGCCGGGATCTTGTCCAGGAAAAGAATTTCGTAGGCGGCGACGCCCATGGCCAGCCGCATCTTGGGGGTCAGCTTGCCCGGGTCCTTGAGGAACCGCGAAAGGATGTACTCGATGCGCCCCTTGAGGCGCAGGTAGCCGTAACACAGTTCCGTGGCCAGTCCGTGGTCGCGGGGGTCGTCAAGGCCACCGGCCAGGGCGGCGTCCAGGGCGGCCTGGATGTCCTGGCGGTTCATCAGGCAGCGGAACAGGGCTTCTAGGGCCACCCGCCGGGCCGGAGGCAGCGGTTTTGCGGAACTTGCTTGCATGCGTGCATGTTTACCCCCCCCAAACCCCGTTGGCAAGAGGGGTATTCAGAAGTCCCGGCGACAATACGCAAACAGGGGTGCGGCCGGAGCGTTCCGGCCGCACCCCTGGAATCGCCTCGGCGGCTGCTATTCGAAGAGCTTCTTGGCGGCTTCGCCCGCGTCCTTGGCCGCGTCGCCCGCATCCTCCATGGCCTGGTCGGCCTTCTTGCCGGCCTTTTCCATGGGCCCTTCCTCGCTGCATCCGAAGGCGGGCAGCATGACGGCCAGAAGGCAAAACATCACCAAGATCTTCTTCCACATCTGCATCTGAAACTCCTGTGTTCGATTATCGGTTCTCCAGTCTGCACGACTGGCTGTAATACGCGGTCCCGTGGGCCATGTCCGTGACCGACGGCGCGATGATGGCATTGGCCCCGTGGCCGTACTTCATCCATCCGCCCCGGCGCATGATCACCGTCCTCGGGTGCAGATCCTCCACGGTCTCCACCCGGACCTGCATGGCTCCCAGGTCCGTTGTCAGATATACGTCCATGGCCGGGTTCAGGCCACCAAAAGCCGGATTCTGTTTCGATATCCAGACCGTGGGCACCCCGCGCATGTTCTGTTCCGGGATCTGGGAGTGCAGGGACTCGCCGCGCACCAGGGTCAGGAGCTGGAGCGGGTAGTCCGGGTCGCGCGGAGGTTCCGGGTGCAGCGCTTCCGGGAACCGGTACAACCCGTCCAGATGGCCGAAGACCAGGTCCTCGAAGGCCACCACCGGGTGGTTCACGCGGGCGAACCCGTTCTCCTCCAACTCGTCCCAGGAGATGTTCGCGGCCTTGAGCCCCTCGCGCAGGCAGCGCTCCCTGTCCGGGAAGCGGACCGGCCGCCGCAGCCTCGCCCCAAGCTCGGCCATGATGTCGAAATCGTGTCGGGCGTTGCCGCGCGGGGGGACCACCTCGGCGCAGCGGTTCACGTAGTTGTGCACGAAGGAGCCGAGCACGTCCTCGCGCTCGAACATCAGGGCGGGCGGCAGGATGACGTCGGCCCGCATGGCCGTGTCGTTCATCACCGCCTCGACCGCCACCACGAAGGGCGCGGCCAGGGCATCGGCCAGGGCCAGCCCGTCCGGGATCTGGTTGACCACGTTGTGGCCGTCGATCCAGACGAAATCCACGGGCGGGTCCGCCTTGGCCAGCTCCGCGCCCAGGTCCTGAAGGAGCAGCCTGCGCCGCTCGCCCGCCGGGACCCCGCCCTCCACCAGATGCGACCAGTCGCCCAGGTTGCGGCCCGAGGAAATGTTGAAATAGGAGCCGCCGCCCCGGATGCCGATCTGGCCCGAGACCATGGCCACGGCGTTGATGAAGCGGACGTTCTCGCCGCCGTAGACGTGCCGCTGCAACCCCCAGCCCATGACCGTGGCCACCGCGCCCCGGTCCGCGTACCACTCGTAGACCATCTCCGCGTCCCTGGCCGGGACCTCGCAGGCCGCGCACAGGTCGCGGAACTTCAGTCCGTCCACCAGCCCGCGCAGGGCGGGCCAGTTGGCCGTGCGGGTCAGGACCCACGGGTTGAGGTCGCCCGCCTCCAGGAAGAGCTTGAGCACGGCGGCGGCCAGGAAGCGGTCCGTGCCGGGGCGGATCATGACGTTGACGTCGGAGAACTCCGGGGTCCCGTCCCCGCCGGGGGAGATGGTCAGAACCTCGGTGCCGTTCTTGCGCGCCTTCTGGACCAGCGCCAGCTGGTGGATGGAGCAGCGGGTCATGTCCCGGCCCCAGTTGACCACCCTGTCGGCGTTGAGGATGTCCTCGGGGTCGTTGTGGTTGAGCACGCCGAAGTCGCGGATGCACGCCTCGATGCCGGTGTCGTCGCACAGGCAGCCGTAATGGGTGGAAGCGCCGAGCTTCTCGAAAAAGACGGTGCTGGCCTTGCCCAGGATGCCCCGATAGCCGTGGCCGTGGATATGCAGGATGGACTCCGGCACGGAGCGCGCCGCGTCGAGCTTGTCCGCGACCAGGGCCATGGCCTCGTCCCAGGAGACCGGCTCGAACCCGGACCCGCGCCGGACCAGCGGCTCGGTGATCCGGTCCTCGGAGCCGATGCGCTCGAAGTAGCGCCCGCCCTTCTTGCAGCAGAATCCCTTGGTGAACGGGTGCTTCGGGTTGCCCCGGACGGTTTTCTTTTCGGTATCGACCACCAGCGAACAGGCGTCGCCGCAGTCCATGGTGCACGCGGTTGTGATTTTCATGCCCGGTCCTCCGGTCCAGAGAGTGGGGGATTCTACGCCGAGGGTCAAATCAAAAGACGCGATCAGGGGTATCGCCGGGGCCGAAGCCCCCGCCCGGAAGGATGACCCGCGCACAGTTTTTGACAATCATGCCCGTTTGGTCTAACCAGATTCGGTTCCACCGACCCGAGCATAAATTAAGGATATTAAACGCGACATGGCGAAAGTGCAAAAAATAAAGGGATTCGCGGACCTCTTCCCGGAAGAGGCCGCCAAGTACACCTTCATGGAATCGTGCGCCCGTGAGGTCTTCTCCCGCTACGGCTTCGGCGAGCTGCGCACCCCCATCCTGGAAAAGACCGAGCTGTTCCAGAAGTCCATCGGCGAGGACACCGACGTGGTGGGCAAGGAGATGTTCACCTTCCCGGACCGCAAGGACCGCTCCCTGACCATGCGCCCCGAGGCCACGGCGGGCGTGGTCCGGGCGTTCATCGAGTCCAAGACCCACCAGCCCGGCCTCATCTCCAAGTTCTTCACCTTCGGCCCCATGTTCCGGTACGAGCGGCCGCAAAAAGGCCGCCAGCGCCAGTTCCACCAGATCAATGCGGAGGTCTTCGGCGCGCCCGAGGGCCAGGCCGACGCCGAGCTGATCCTGATGCTGACCTCGTTCCTGAACCGCATCGGCCTCAAGAGCCTGACCGTGGAGCTGAACTCCCTGGGCTGCCACGAATGCCGCCCGGCGTACAAGCAGGCCCTGGTGGACTACTACAAGTCCAAGGACAAGGCGAATTTCTGCGAGGACTGCCGCCGCCGCATGGAGACCAACCCCCTGCGGGTGCTGGACTGCAAGGTCCCGACCTGCAAGGAACTGGTCAAGGACGCCCCGCTGATCACCGACCACCTGTGCGCCGACTGCGAGACCCACTTCGCGGACGTGCGGACCATCCTCGACGGGGCCGGGGTGACCTATACCCTCAATCCCCGGCTGGTGCGCGGCCTGGACTACTACGTCCGCACCTGCTTCGAGGTGACGAGCCTGGATATCGGGTCCCAGACCTCGGTGGCGGGCGGCGGCCGGTACGACGGGCTGATCCAGAGCCTGGACGGCCCGGACTGCCCCGGCACCGGCTTCGCCTGCGGCATGGAGCGTCTCGCCCTGCTGCTCGGCGACCGCGAGCTTCCCGGGCCGGACTTCTACCTGGCCGTGGTGGACGACGCGGCGGCCAACGAGGCCATGCTCTTCGCCCAGGCCCTGCGCGACAAGGGGCTGACCGGCGAGGTGAGCTTTTCCGGCGGGTCCATGAAGTCCCGCATGCGCGCGGCCAACAAGTCCGGCGCAAAGACCTGCCTGATCCTGGGCGGGGCCGAACTGGCCGACAAGACCGTCACCGTCAAGGACATGGCCGGCGACAAGGACCAGGAGACCCTGGACCGCGCCGCCTACCTGGCGGGACTGTAGAGATCAGGGGGAAGGGGAAGCCGCTGCGCGGCGGGGTCGGGTGACTTCGCCTCCGGCGGCCAAAGGCCGAGGCCTTTGGAATCCCCCGTGCGGCTTTGCCGCAAAAAAGTGCAATAAGGACCGTCATGGCGCGGACGGCGAATTTCGCCGCAGGCGCGCTAAAAAGTTTTGGAAGATTCTTAAGAAACCTTTTTCAAAAGGTTTCTTAAGCCGCCGGAGGCAAGCCCCCCGCAGGGGGTGCCGGAGGCCAATACATTACGAGACATCGGAGAGACAATGTCTGAGCAAGAGAGAGATTACGACGAGTTCCGCGTCATCGAGGACCTGGCGGGCTGGCGGAGAACCCACCACCTCAACGAACTGACCGCGGCCGACATGGACAAGGACGTCTGCCTCATGGGCTGGGTCCAGTTCCGGCGCGACCACGGCGGCCTGATTTTCCTCGACCTGCGCGACCGCGAGGGGCTGACCCAGGTGGTCTTCAACCCCGAGGACAACGCCGAGGTGCACGAGCGCGCCCACGCCATCCGCCCCGAATACGTGGTCGCCATCAAGGGCCGGGTCCGCCCGCGCCCCGAAGGCATGGCCAATCCGAACATGGTCACCGGCGAGGTCGAGATCGAGGTCACGGACTACAAGCTGCTCAACACCTCCGAGACCCCGCCGTTCCCCATCGAGGACCGCGTGGAGGTGGCCGAGAACCTGCGTCTCAAGTACCGCTTCCTGGACCTCCGCCGCCCCTCCCTGGCGCGCAATTTCATCATCCGCAACAAGGCCGCCCAAAGCGTGCGCCGCTACCTGGACTCCCTGGGCTTCCTCGAAGTGGAGACCCCGGTGCTGACCAAGTCGACCCCCGAAGGGGCGCGCGACTTCCTGGTGCCGAGCCGCGTCAACCAGGGCGAGTTCTACGCCCTGCCGCAGTCCCCGCAGCTGTTCAAGCAGATGCTCATGGTCTCCGGCATGGACCGCTATTTCCAGATCGTCAAATGCTTCCGCGACGAGGACCTGCGCGCCGACCGCCAGCCCGAGTTCACCCAGATCGACATCGAGATGTCCTTCGTGGACGAGGCGCTGATCCAGGACATGGCCGAAGGCATGGTCCGCACCCTGTTCAGGGAGACCATCGGCGTGGAGCTGCCCGACCCGTTCCCCCGCATGTCCTTTGCCGACGCCATGCGCGACTACGGCGTGGACAAGCCGGACCTGCGCTTCGAGCTGAAGCACGTGGACATCACCGACGTGTTCAAGAGCTCCGGGTTCAAGGTCTTCGCCTCCTCCGAGCTGGTCAAGGTCATGGTCGTGCCCGGCGGGGCCGAGCTGTCCCGCAAGGAGATCGACGAATACACCAAGTTCGTGGAGATCTACGGCTCCAAGGGGCTGGCCTGGATCAAGGTCAAGGAGGACGGCGAGTGGCAGTCCCCCATCGTCAAGTTCTTCTCCGAGGAAGAGATCGCCACCCTGCGCGAGCGCACCGGCTGCAAGCCCGGCGACATCCTCTTCTTCCAGGCGGGTCCGGCGGACATCGCCAACGCCGCGCTGGGCAACCTGCGCTGCGAGCTGGGCAAGCGGTTCGGCCTGATCAAGGAGGGCGAGTTCAAGCCCGTCTGGATCACCGACTTCCCGCTGCTCGAATACGACGTGGACGAGAAGCGCTACGTGGCCCGGCACCATCCCTTCACCTCGGCCCGCCCCGAGCAGATGCAGGTCCTCAAGGACGCGCCCGGCGAGGCCATCGCCCGCGCCTATGACCTGGTCATGAACGGCTTCGAGGTCGGCGGGGGCTCCATCCGCATCCACACCCAGGAGCAGCAGACCGCCATGTTCGCGGCGCTGGGCATCGACGAGGGCGAGGCCCGCGAGAAGTTCGGCTTCCTCATGGACGCCCTCAAGTTCGGCGCGCCGCCCCACGGCGGCATCGCCTTCGGCCTGGACCGGCTGATCATGATCCTGACCGGCTCCAAGTCCATCCGCGACGTCATCGCCTTCCCCAAGACCCAGAAGGCCACCTGCCTCATGACCGAGGCCCCGTCCGAAGTGCCCAACAAGCAGCTCCGCGAACTGGGCATCCGTCTGCGCGAGAAGAAGACAGAAGAATAGCAGGAAGATGCGAGAGGGAAACTTTTGAAGAAGTTTCCCTCTCGCGCTCTCCCTTCCAAACTTTTCATCGCCGCTTCGCGGGGGCAACCGTCCGCAAAGAACGGCCTTTGACCTGGCCGGTTTCGCGTAAGGACTGGCCTTTTGAATTTCCATCACTATTAAGATAATAGATCGTATCGATTCCGCCGCAAATCGGACCAAACGCTCCCCTCGATCCTCCCTGCGGCGCGACAAGAAGTTTAGGGAAAGGAGGGGATGGGGGTCTGGGGGAAGGGGAGGAAAACCCCTTTTCTCAAAGGGGTTTTCCTCCCCTTCCCCCAGCCGCCGGAGGCAACAATGAAGCTGGAAATATGTACCTGGCCCGATGAAGTGCTGGCCGCCAAGGCCGAGACGATCACCGAGGTCACCCCCGAGCTCCAGGAGCTCATAGAGAACATGGTCGAGACCATGTACGAGTCCGACGGAGTGGGTCTGGCCGCGCCCCAGGTGGGCGAGTCCATCCGGCTCATCTGCGTGGACCAGACCGGCCCCAAGATCCGGGGCGACCTGCGCGTGCTGATCAACCCGGAGATCACGGAATGCGACGGCGAGGTGGAGAGCGAGGAGGGTTGCCTGAGCTGCCCCGAGTTTAACGCCAAGGTCAAGCGCAAGGAGCGGGTCACGGTCAAGGCCATGGACCGCGAGGGCAAGGGGCTGTGCATCGAGGCCGACGGTTTCCTGTCCATCGTCCTGCAGCATGAGATCGACCACCTGGAAGGCGTCACCCTGGCCGACAGGGCGGGCCGGTTGAAGCAGGCCCTGTACCGAAAGAAGGCGATGCGATGGAAGAGCTAGGCAACACCACCCCCAGCTCCCCGGAATCCTGGGGCGCGGTGGATCTCAAACCGTTGCGCACGGTGTTCATGGGCACCCCGGACTTCGCGGCCGAGGCGCTCAACATCCTGCTCAAGTTCGACGCCGCCGACGTGGTCGCGGTCTACACCCAGCCCGACCGCCCGTGCGGACGCGGTCGGCAGTGCAAGCCGTCGCCGGTCAAGGAAGTGGCCCTTCAGAACGACATCCCGGTGTTCCAGCCGGTGAATTTCAAGGACGCCGCCGATGTGGAGGCCCTGGCCGCCCTCAAACCCGACGTGCTGGTGGTGGCGGCCTACGGGCTGATCCTGCCCCAGAGCGTGCTGGACGTGCCGACCAAGCTGCCGCTGAACATCCACGCCTCGCTGCTGCCCAAGTATCGCGGCGCGGCCCCGATCCAGCGGTCCATCGAGAACGGCGACGTGGTCACCGGCATCTCCATCATGAAGATGGAGGCCGGGCTGGACACCGGTCCGGTCATGGTCCAGCGCGCACTGCGCATCGGCCACAACGACCACGCCGGGACCATTCACGACGAGCTGGCCAAGCTCGGCGGCATCTGCATCTGCGAGGCCCTGGCCCGGCTCCAGACCGGGGCCTATGACCTGAAGCCCCAGGACGACGAGCTGGCCACCTACGCCAAGAAGCTGGAGAAGCAGGAAGGCGAGATCGACTGGAACCGCCCGGCCGAGGCCATCCACAACCAGATCCGCGCCATGTTCCCGTGGCCCGGCGCGTTTTTCGACTGGACCAATGCGGACGGCAAGGCGATCCGGCTGAACGTCGCCCCCGGCGAGGTGTCCGAGGAGTCGGCCCCCAAGGTCGCGCCCGGCACCATCCTGGGCGAGATCGACGGCAGGCTGGCCATCACCACCGCCGACCGCATCTACCTCACCCCGGAGGTCAAGCCCCAGGGCAAGAAAGCCATGGACGCCACGGCCTTTGCCTGCGGGTACATGAAGGAATGCAGATAGCGAACTCCCCGGACCAGCCCCGGTCCCTGCGCAGGGCGCGCAAGCGCCTCTTCGTCGGCCTGATCAGCGTCGCCTGCCTGGTCATGTGCGTGTTCCTGGCGCTCTTGTGGGTGGTGCCGTATATCGGCCTGGACAACATCCATCCAGCGGCCAAGTGGGTCCTGGGCGCGCTGGTCCTGGGGCTGATCGGCCTGGTCTGCGTGGCCTATTGGGGGCTGTTCCTGAACATCGTCACCAAGAAGCCCCTGCCCGGCTCCCGGCGCTTCCGGGGGCTGACCATCAAACTCTTCCTGCCGCTCATGGTCCTGCTGGGCCGCGCCTTCGGCATCGACAAGCAGCACATCATGCTCTCGTTCATCTCGGTGAACAACGAGCTGGTCCTGGCCGAGGCCGGGCAATACGCGCCCGAGGAAATCCTGCTGCTCATGCCGCACTGTTTGCAGAACTCCAAATGCGATCGGCGGCTGACCTACGACATCAACAACTGCGCCCGGTGCGGCAAATGCCCCCTGGCCGGGCTGCTCGGCCTGCACGACAAGTACGGCGTGAACCTGGCCATCGCCACGGGGGGGACCATCGCCCGGCGCATCGTGGTTCAGCTGCGGCCCAAGTTGATCATCGCGGTGGCCTGCCACCGCGATCTGTCCAGCGGCATCCAGGACACCTATCCCCTGCCGGTCTACGGCGTGCTCAACGAGCGGCCCCACGGTCCTTGTCTCGACACCACCGTGGCGCTGGATATCGTGGAGAATATGCTGCTGCGTTTCCTGGACCCCGCCAAGGCGGGCCAGGGAAGGACCATCTCCACCGGCCAGGCGGCCCAGGAATAATCCCTCTTTTCGAACGGATTGGGTCGGGAAAATCGCGGTGGTTTGGGCCGCGCGTCCGCGTCTGATGTACCCCTGTCGTGATGAGTCGTTTTGCGCTCTTACAGCGCCTTACTTTTTGGCTTGCGCCCCAAAAAGTAAGCAAAAAGTGCGCTTGCGGTGCGGCGGCGCGAAAACAGTGGCCAAGAGCCTGTAAGCGCCTTTCGCTGCCCTGACGGCATGTCTGCCGAGGCAGACTCAGTCGGGCTGCGCTTCGGCGCTTGAAACAGGCTCTAGGCCCCGGTTTCCGAATGACCGCTCTCCGGGCGAGGGATTGTCCGAGCGTGGGAGGGATGGTGGAAGAGGGAGGAGCGCGGTGGGTTTGGGCCGCGCGTCCGCGTCTGGGGTTTTTCCTGTTGCGGGAGACCGTTTTGCGCTTTTACAGCGCCTTACTTTTTGGCTTGCGCCCCAAAAAGTAAGCAAAAAGTGCGCTTGCGGTGCGGCGGCGCGGAAACAGTGGCCAAGAGCCTGTAAGCGCCTTTCGCTGCCCTGACGGCATGTCTGCCGAGGCAGACTCAGTCGGGCTCCGCTTCGGCGCTTGAGACAGGCTCTAGGCCCCGGTTTCCGAATGATCGCTCTCCGGGCCGGGATTTTCCGAGCGTGGAAGGCAGGCAGAAGAGGTGGAACGCACCCTGGCCGATTCTACTCCAAACCATCCCCTCTCGCGCCTTTGAGGCGCAGCCTCAAAAAGTCGTCACCCCCAAACCTCAGCCCTTAGCACCCCTGGAGCGCCTTGGGGCGCAGCCCCAACAGCGGCTCTCATCACCCACCCCCCACCCAACGGCCCTCCCATGGAACGCCTTTGAGGCGCAGCCTCAAACAGAGGCTCTTCTACTCCGAAGTCCCGTCCGAAGGCCCCTCTTCCTTCGCCCTTCGTACCGTCAAGCAGCAGGGAGCGAGCCCTGTTCTGGACGCCTAGAAGCCGACCGCGAAGGGGCGGCGGCTCCGCTCCCGTGGCCCCTCGGTATTCCATAAAAGGGGCGTTCCCGTGGAGGCTCGCACGCTACTTTTGATCAGATGGAGCCGCCCCGAGCGGATCGGATTCTCAGCGGCCAAACTCCGGGCGGGGATGTCCCCCCCCGGCGTTTCTTTGGTTCTTTCTTTTCGCCCGGAAAAGAAAGAACCCCGCCGGGAGGGCTCCAAAAAAACACGGAGGAGCGCCAGCGACGGCTCTCCTCTTCCTCTTTCTCTTCTCTTTTCTTTCTCCCCTCATCCCTCCCTCAAAAAGAAAAGAAAAGGAAAGGGGTGCGTTCCTCACCGGACCGCACCCCTCACCATCTCATTCAAAAAATCAAAAAACTAATCGTGCGTTGCCCACATCCCACTATTAACCCACCCAAAATATTTCCTCGCCACATGCGCCGCCACCTCATGGGCGTCGTCCAGCCCGAACTTCGGCACATCCGCATCCACGCCCCGGTCCGTGACCATGGCGATCAGCTTGCGATCGCCCTGGTTCCCCCGATCGCACAACGGCCTGTCATGCGCCTCGCGGCGGTAGACCTCGATCTTCGGATGCGGCGAGTTGAAATATCCCTCGGCCAGGACCAGGTCCTTGTCCCGGAACAGGTCCTCGGCCAGCTCCTCCAGGGTCTGCTCCCGTTTCACGGTCCGGATCATGGCCACGCGCTCGGGCGAGGACACGACCACGGTCTCGGCCCCGGCCTGTTTCAGCCGCCAGGAATCCTTGCCCTCGTGGTCGATCTCGAAGGAGTGAGCATCATGCTTGACCGCGCCCACGGACAGACCGAGCTTTCGCAGCTCCGGCAGGAGCTTCTCCATGAAGGTGGTTTTGCCGGACTTTTTCTTGCCGACGATGCAGAGTATATGCGGTGTCATCACTATTCCCCAAATGGTCTTTGAAAAGGGTTGAACTCGAGCCGCACACCCCCTCCACGGGGCGCGCGGGTCCAGATTCTATCATATATCAAGGGTATTGGACCCGCAATCCTTTACAACATCCCTGGCGGGTGCCAGTATGACGGGATAGAGCAACATTCAGCCCAGGAACCACGGCGCACCATGCCCACGCCCATCTCCCGGACCAAGGCGGTCCGCGATCTCCTTGCCCTGGCCAGACCGGCCGAACCCGTGACCCTCGCGCCCGTGGACGCGGTGGGACTGACGGCGGCCCTGGACGCCGCCGCCCTGTGCGACGTGCCCGAACGCGCCTGCTCGGTGCGCGACGGATACGCCGTTCGCAGTGCGGACGTGGCCGGGGCCAAGCCCCTGCATCCGGTCCGGCTGACGGTTGGCGAATGCATCCGGGCCGAGTCCCCGGACCCCGCCCTGGTTGTCGAGGGGGCGACCGCCCGCGTGCTCACCGGCGGCCTGGTGCCGCCCGGTGCGGATGCGGTGCTGGCCGAGGAGGACGTGGAGACCGACGGTGACGCGATCCTGGTCCGCGAGCCGGTGCGCAAAGGTTGGTTCGTCCGCGCGACGGGCGGTGAAATCCCGTCCGGCACGGTCGTGGCCAGGGAGGGACGGATCATCACCCCCCAGGCCGCCGCGGTCATGACCCGCACCCGCGTGACCGGCGTTTCGGCGCACCCGCGCCCCCTGGCCCGGATCATGGCGCTGGGCAGCGAGCTGACCGCGCCCGGCGGCCGGGAGACCGGCCTGGAGCGCTTCCCGGCGGACAACCTGATCCTGCTCCGGGGGCTGTTCGCCCAGGCGGGCGCGAGCGTGGAGCAGACCGGCGTCATCCCGGACAACTGCGACGAACTCGTCCGCTTCCTGTCCGGTCCGCTGCCCGAAATCGCCATCACCACCGGGGGCACCGGCAACAGCGAACGCGACTTTGCCTTCGAGGCCGCGACCAGAGCCGGGTTCACCGAGGTCTTCAAGCGCATCGACATCCGCCCGGGCCGGAACATGTTCGCCGCCCACCGCGACCGCACCCTGCTCTTCGGCCTGCCCGGCCCGCCCGCTGCGGTTCACGCCTGCTTCCACGCGGTCATCCTCTCGGTCATCCGCCGGTTGCGCGGCCTGCCCGACCAGGCCGAACCGCTCAAGGCGCGGTTCACCCAGCCGATCAACGCCCGCCCCGGCTCCGAATGGCTGGTCCAGTGCGAACTCGCCCTGAACGGCTCCACCCTCTGCGCCACCCCCTACGCGGGCAAAGCCGTGCCCCCCATGTTCGGCCTCTCCCAGGCCAACGGCCTCGCCATCCTCCAAGGCAACACCACCCTCGTTCCCGGGGACGAGGCCGAGATCCTGACGACGTTTTTCTAGCCTCCGGGCCTCCAGCCGTTGGCCAGTTTTCAAGGCTTACGGATGAGGACAGCAGCCTTCCCCCTGGACCCCCACCCCCATCTCCCCCCTCCAAGACTCTTTGTCGCCGCCTTCGGCAGGGCAGGGCAACGGACATCCCGCCCCTGAAGCACCCTGAGGCGCAGGCTCAAACTACCGTCACTCCCAAAGCCCCGCCGGGAGGGCTCCCAAAAAACCTCGAGGCGCGCCAGCAACGGCTCTTCCACGAATATACTTCCCAAAATCCTCCCTTCATGCAGTATCAACCCACACCCCCTCCTCCCTCTCGCTCTCTTCCCCCACCCCCATCTCCACCCTCTACCCCGAATAAACTGTAACTGACCTTTCGAAGTGCCGTCACGAAAACGTAACACGTCAGGACTATCACTAGCTCACACGTTAACGAGGACTGTCTTTTCCTACATAATTTTTAAGGAAGGTACTTCTGATGAAAAAACTGCTGATTGCTTTCGTGACCCTGGCTGTCCTGAGCGTCTCCGCTCTGTCCTTTGCCGCGGAAATCCGCGTCAAGGGCTCCACCACCGTGGACCCGGCCATGAAAAAGCTGGTGGCCGCCTACCAGACCGCCAACCCGGGCGTGAATTTCTCCATCTCCGCCACCGGCTCCGGTGACGGCGCCAAGGCGATCATCAACAAGACCGCCGACATCGGCATGATGTCCCGCGACATGAAGTCCGCCGAGGTCGAAAAGTGCAAGGCCAACGGCATCGAGCCGGTCCAGTTCGTCATCGCCCTGGACTGCCTGGTTCCCATCGTCCACCCCTCCAACCCGGTTTCCGCCGTGACCACCGCCCAGCTCAAGGACATCTACCAGGACAAGATCCGCAACTGGAAGGACGTCGGCGGTAGCGACGGCATGATCGCCCTGTTCTCCCGCGAGACCAACTCCGGCACCTACGAGGTCTGGCACGAGAAGGTCATGGAGAAGGAAGACGAGTTCGACCTGGTCTCCCGCATGCCCTCCAACGCCGCCATGGCCGCCAAGATCGCAGGCAACAGCAAGGGCATCGGCTACGTCGGCCTAGGCTTCCTGAACCCCAAGATCAAGGCCCTGACCGTCAACGGCGTGGTGCCCTCCGTGGCCACCGGCAAGGACGGCTCCTACCCCCTGTCCCGCGGCCTGAACCTGTACACCGGCGGCCAGCCCACCGGCGAGACCGCGAAGTTCATCGACTTCGTCATGTCCCCGGCCGGCCAGAAGATCATCGCCGAAGTCGGCTTCGTGCCCGTCAACTAGAAGAATTGAGAAGACTCAGCTGATTACAATCCTTCCCGCCGGGGCGTTCGACGCCCCGGCGGGATCACGCTTGAAAACGAGGCGCGACTCAATGCTTTCACGCTCCACCAAGGAAAAGGTCATCAGGACGGGCTTTCTGCTCGCCGCCAGTGCGTCCATCATCGCCCTGGGCCTGATCATGTACTTCCTCATCTCCGAGGCCCTGCCGACGTTCACGGGCTTCGACGCCATGGGCGAAAAGTTCCAGGGCATCGGCATCCTGGACTTCATCTTCGGCTCCCAGTGGAAACCGGTGTCCGAGAACCCCCAATGGGGCATCCTGCCCCTGATCATGGGTTCGGTCTGGGTCACCCTGATTTCCTCGATCATCGCCATCCCCCTGGGCATCATGACCGCGGTCTACCTGGCCGAGATCGCCCCCCGGAAGGTGCGCGAGATCATCAAGCCCATGGTCGAGCTGCTGGCCTCCCTGCCCTCGGTCGTCATCGGCTTCTTCGGCATGGCCGTGGTCGCGCCCATCATGCTCTCCCTCTTCGACATCCGGTTCGGCGTGAACATGCTCAACGCCTCGATCATGCTCGCCTTCATGGCCGTGCCGACCATCACCTCCATTGCCGAGGACGCCATCCACTCGGTGCCGGACGACGTGCGCGAGGGGTCCCTGGCCCTGGGAGCCACCCGGTTCGAGACCATCTGGCGCGTGGTTTTGCCCTCATCCCTGTCCGGGTTGTCCACGGCGGTCATCCTGGGCATGTCCCGCTCCATCGGCGAGACCATGGTCGTGCTCATGGTCGCGGGCGGCGCGGCGCGCATCCCGACCTCCATCTTCGACCCGGTCCGGCCCATGCCGGCATCCATCGCGGCGGAGATGGGCGAGACCAGCTTCGGTCTCGAAATGCACTATTTCTCGCTCTTCGCCATCGCCATGGTCCTGTTCCTCATCACCTTCCTCTTCAATCTCCTGGCCGACCACATCGCCCACAAGTACAAGCAGGTCGGCTCGGCCAGCCTCTAGGAAAAAGGACATGTCAGAAATGGTTAGCAACGAAATGGTCATGAACGGCTCCAACATCCCGGACACGCCCGGCATGCGGCTCCGGCGCAAGGCGACCCAGGAATTCTGGTTCACCATGTTCCGCATCGCCGTGGCGATCAACGGCCTGGCGCTGTTCATCATCGTCGGCTACATGGTCTATTACGGATTCCCGGCCATCAGCTGGGACTTCCTCACCGGCCAGCCCACCGAGGGCGGCCTGGCGGGCGGCATCTTCCCCTGCATCGTGGGCACCTTCTACCTGTCCATCGGGTCCATGGGACTGGCTCTGCCGCTCGGCGTGGCCGCGGCCATCTACCTGCATGAATACGCCACCCCCGGACCGTTCATGCGCATCGTCCGGCTATGCATCAACAACCTGGCGGGCGTGCCGTCAGTGGTCTTCGGCCTGTTCGGCATGGCCTTCTTCGTAGCCGCGCGCGATCTCGGCGGCATAGGCCTGGGCGTGTCCATCGCCTCCGGCTGCATGACCCTGGCCGTGCTCATCCTGCCGGTCATCATCGGCACCTCCGAGGAGGCGCTGCGCAGCGTGCCCAACACCTACCGCGAGGCCTCGCTCGGGCTGGGCGCCACCAAGTGGCAGACCATCTTCAAGGTCGTCCTGCCCTCGGCCATGCCCGGCATCCTGACCGGCTCCATCCTGTCCATCTCCCGCGCGGCGGGCGAGACGGCCGCCATCATGTTCACGGCGGCGGCCAGCTACAACCCGACCCTGCCGGGCTCCATCTTCGACGAAGTCATGGCCCTGCCCTACCAGATCTACTCGCTGTCGGTCTCCTCCACCGACCCCGAAGCGACCCTTCCCCTCCAGTACGGCACCTCTCTCGTGCTGGTGGCCCTGGTCCTGGGCATGAACCTCATCGCCATCCTGCTCCGCTCGCATCTGCGCAAGAAGCTGAGCTAGCGGGAACCGAACCGAAAGCCCCCTGCGTCGTCTGGCGCAGGGGGCTTTTCTTGTCTGAAAAGAGGGGAGCTACTGGCCCCGGTAGAGACGCATGTAGCCGGAGACCATGCGGTCCATGGTGAACCGCTTGCGCCCGGACTGGAACGCCTCCTGGCCCATCTGCCGGATCACGGGCCGCCGCGACAGGAGCCACAGGGCGGCCTGGACAAAGGCGTTGCGGTCGCCGGGCCGGACCAGCAGGCCGGTTGCGCGGTCCACGATCTGCTCCGGCACCCCGCCCACGGAATAGGCGACCACGGGCAGTCCCAAGGACATGGCCTCCAGGATCACCAGGGAGTGGTTGTCCGCCTTGGTGGGATAGAGGAGCACGTCCGCCGCGGCCATGAGCTGCGAGAGCTTGTTGCGGTCCACGTAGGGCCACAGGACCAAGTCGTCCTTGCGCTCCTCGCGGTCGCCGCCCACGGCGAAGCAGAGCAGGTCGGGCAGCTTGGCCTTGAGCCGCTGCCAGATGTCCTGCCAGGCGTCGCCGGACTTGTAGGCCGCGTTCATGCCGCCGTGGGCCGCGAACAGGATGACCCGCGCCGCCGGGTTGATCCCCAGCTGCTTGCGGGCCGCGTTCTTGGAGCGCACCGACGGGGGCCAGGGGATGCCGTTTGGGATAATCCGCACGGACCGCAGCAGGTGGAGCTTGGCCAATCGAGCCAGCCAGCGGGACGGGGCGGTGAGCACCGGGTTCAGCCGGATGACCTCGGCCAGCTTGGCCTTGCGCAGGGCTTCGGAGCCCGGGAAATTCCGCGGGCAGGGATCGGCGCAACCCCGGTCCAGGTTGGGGCAGTCCAGGGGATACGGACAGCCGCCGGTGAACAGCTCGCAGTCGTGCAGGGTGATGAAGGTCCGCGTCCCGTCGGGGATGGACGAGAGCAGCGCGGGCCAGTCGCCCGTGCAGTGGATGTGGGCCAGCGCGCCCTCGGGCAGCCTGCGGCCGAACTCCTCCGGCGCGATGGCCGTGCCGTCCGCCCTTTCGGAAAGCTCGAAGGACAGGGACGACTCGATCCGTTGCCGCTTGAGCCCGGCGATCAGGAGCCGGGCCACGCGGGTGGCGCCGCCGCTCATCTCCAGGCCGGTATGGTGAATGACCGGGGGAAGTTGCATTGAGCGCTATCCTTCGGCCTTCTCCAGGTCCAGGACCATGTCCACCAGGTCCGGGTCGTCCGGGTCCGGGGTGATGACGAAGCCGAACTTTTTGGCCAGCCCCTGCATGGCCTTGTTCTCGACCATGGTCTGCCCGGTCAGCTTGGCAGTGCCGCGATCGCGGGTATAGCGGATGCCCTTGTAGAAGAGCATGGACCCGAGTCCTTCGCCCTTCTGGTCGGAGCGGACCACGATGGCGAATTCGGCCTCGGAGTTGTCCGGCCGGGTGTTGGTGCGCATGACGCCGAGGGTCTCGGGGTCGCCGCGCTCGTCGAGCGCCGTGGCGATGAAGGCCATCTCCCGGTCGTAGTCGATCTGGGTGAACCGGGCGATGTCCTTGTGGTCGAACTCCCGCTGGACCACGCCGAAGAACCTGAGCCGCAGGTCCTCGTCCGACAGGTTGGCCAGGAAGGCGCGGTGGGTGTCCTCGTCCTCGGGCCGGATGGGCCTGAGCGTCACCTGGCGGCCCTTCTTGAGGGTCACGCACTCCTCCAGCTCGCGCGGGTAGGGCCGGATGGCCAGCCGCGACTCGCCCTCGCCCTCGAAGGGCGCGAGGTCGATCTTGGCGTCCAGGGCGAGCACCCCTTCGGGGTCGGCGTAGAGCGGGTTGATGTCGATGGAGGTGATCTGCGGCACGTCCACGATGAGCTGGGAAATCTGGATCAGGGTCAGGCAGATGTCGTCGATATCCGCGGCCAGGTGGGACGGGGTCCCCCGGAGCAGGGTGGAGATGCGCGTGCGGCTCACCAGCTCCTTGGCCAGGGACATGGACAGGGGCGGCAGGGTCAGGGCCTGGTCGCGGATCATCTCGCGGGCCATGCCGCCGTGGCCGAAGAGGAGCACCGGCCCGAAGACCGGGTCCAGATGGGCGGACACGGACAGCTCGTGCGCGCCGGGCCTGCGGCCCATCTTCTGGACCGTGAATCCCTCGATATAGGCGTCGGGCCGTTCGCGGGTGCAGCGGGCCAGGATGGAGGCCGCGCCCTCCCAGACGCGTTCGGGCGTCTCCAGGTCCAGGAGCACGCCGCCCACGTCGAAGGGCTGGGGAATCTGCGGGGAGCGGAGCTTGAGGGCCACGGGATAGCCCAGCTCGTCGGCGGCGATGACCGCTTCCTTGGCGGACACGGCGATGCGCGTCTCCACCACCGGGATGCCGTAGGCGGCCAGGATGTCCTTGGCCTCCGGCTCGGTCAGGGCGTCGCGCCCCTGGTCCAGGGCGTTGCGCACGATGTTCCTCGCCCCGGCGGTGTCCGGGAAAAAGTCGGTGGGCAGCGAGTCCGGGGTCTCGATGAGCATCTCCTGGTTGTGCAGGTACTCGGCCATGTACAGGAACGCCTGCACCGCCTGGGTGGGCGTCTCGTAGGTGGGCACGCCCGCGTTGCGGAAGACCTCGCGCGCCTGGCCCGCCTTGCCGGACCCGAGCCAGGCGGTCAGGACCATGCGCTTGACCCGCTTCAGGGCATCGCGGATGGCCTCGGCCACCTCCACGTCGGGCTGGGCGGTCCAGGGCACGTGCATGGCCAGGATGCCGTTGGAATTCTTGTCCTTGAGCAACAGCTTGAGGACATCCGAGTACGCCTTGCCGTCCGCGTTGAACGGGATGTCCACGGGGTTGGCCCGGGACCAGTTCTCCTCGCCGAGCACCTTGTCGATGGACTTGATGGTGTCCTCGTCCAGGGGGGCCAGCTCGCCGCCGCCGACCATCAGCCGGTCGGCCGCCAGGATGCCCGCCGAGGTGCCGTTGGTCAGGATGGCCAGCTTGCGGTCGTAGACCTGGCGGGGCGCGGACAGGGTCTGGGCCGCGTCGAACAGCCCGTCGATGTCCTCCACCCGGAGCATGCCCGCGCGCCTGAAGGCCACGTCGTAGACCTCGTCCATGGAGTAGCCCCACGCCGCCCTGCGCCGGGAGCCGGCCAGCACGGAGTCCAGGGCGTGGCCGGGCCGGATGACCAGCACCGGCTTGTTGCGCGAGGCCGCCCGGGCCGCGGACATGAACTCCCGGGCGTCCTTGATGGACTCCACGTAGAGCATGATGGACCGGGTCAGGGGATCGGAGCCGAGATAGTCCAGGATGTCGGCGAAGGTCACGTCGATGCGGCTGCCCAGGGCGACCATGTGCGAAAAGCCCACGCCCTTGTCGATGGCCCAGTCCAGGACCGTGGCGAAGAGCGAGTCGGACTGGGAAATGAAGGCCACCTTGCCCGGCTCCACCCTGGCGTGGGCCAGGGAGGCGTTCAGGTTCAGGGACGGGACCATGAACCCCAGGGATTTGGGGCCGAGGATGCGGATGTCCGGCGGGTTGGCGATGGACAGGATGGTGGAGCGGATGTCCTGGCTCTCCTCGGCGGTCATGGAGGCGAACCCCGCGCCCATGAGCACCGCCGCCTTCGTGCCGCGCTCCTTCAGGGAGTGAATGACCTCGGGGACTTCGTCCAGAGGGGAGCAGACCACGGCCAGATCCGGGGTCTTGGGAAGGTGCCGGACCGACGGGTAGGTGAGCACGCCCGCGATGGCCTCGGCCTGGGAGGAAACCGGCATGACCGGCCCCAGGAACCCGCCCGCCATGATGTTGCGCATGACGATATTGCCCGCGTTGCGCGGATCATTGGTGGCCCCGATGACCGCTACTGACCGAGGTTTGAACAGGTATTCGAGATTGATGACGCTCATGTGGCTCCTTCGGGCGAGTCGTGACGGGAACTGTTTCGGGCAAAGGATAGCCCGTTTCACCGTCCCGAGGCAACCGCAATCGGCTCGTCAAACGGTTCCGGCCCGGCCCGGGCGAGAGCCGTACCCGGGGTTCGGAATATTTATTTTTGTTAATAATTATTCACAACCATAAAGTTGTCTATGGAACATCCGATAAACAGTTCGAGGGGATGTCCATGACAGCCACAAAGGAGTGCGAACCATGGCAATCGAATCATTGATGCAGCAGGGGGCTGCCTTCGTCGACGCCCTGAGCCTCCGGCACGCGGCCACGGAGACGACCGAAAAGGAGGCCGCGCTCGAAGCCAAGACCCCGGAGCAGAGCGACACCGTGACCATTTCCGAGGAAGGCCGCGCCCTGGCCGCCGTGGAAACCTCCGGCGAATCCGAGAAGTCCGACGAATCCGACAACTCCCGATTGAAGCTGTCCGCCGGACAGGACACGAGCGAGGAAGACGAGATAGACCAGATCATCAGCATGCTCAAGCAGCAGATCGAACGGCTCCAGGAAGAGATCAAGGAGCTGGAGCAGTCCGACCTCCCCGAAAAGATCAAGCAGACCTCGATCCAGGACAAGCAGGTCATGCTCATGGAGCTGAACAAGCAACTCGCCAATGCCATGGAAAACAAGGCGAAGAACATCGGCCAGGCGGACGGCGGCGGCACCCGCGCCAACGGCCCCGGGAACTCGGCCGCGACCTTCTAGTCCGAGCCCGGCCCCCTTTCGCCGGCCCTGTTCCGGCCCCTTCCCTTCACCCGCGCAGGCGGGCGAATATACCCCTTGACGGCTTTTTCCCGCCTCGTATATTGTAGATATACGCCAGAAGGCCCCTTTGCGGGCGATTGCGGACCATGGAAGGCCCGCTCGGCGGGGAGCAAAATCCCATGTCAGTGGGAGTTACAGACTTCATCGTGGCAGGCCCTCCGGGCCAGGTCACCGCAGGCCCGGCAGGCTCGTTCCAGGCCAGGCCGGCCCCCCGGGGCAGGTCTCCATCGGCCAGCCCGGCCACGTCCCCATAGACACCACTCCGGCCCGCGTCATGATCGATACGTCCATGGCGCGCATTCCCTATGCCGCGCCTTCGGGCTCGGCCAGCGCCTTTGCGGGTGCCTCGGGCGCGGGCGGCGGGCTCAGCCCCGGCATGTCCGCCTCGCACATCGGCGGGGGCGGCGGAGGCGGCTCCGTGGGCGGCGGCTCCAGCGCGGCGCACATCGGCGGCGGGGCGGCGGCAGCCCGGTGGGAAGCGGGTCCGGCACCCAGGCCCCCATCGGCGGCGGCGGACCGGCGGGCGTGGGCAAGGACAACCTCGGCGGGGGCGGCGCGGCCCAGGCCACCGGCGGCGGCTCAAGCGGCCAGACCGGCAGCGGCAACCCCATAGACACCAAGACCACGGGCGGCGGCTCGGTCTCGGGCGGGGCCAACGTGCCCATCTCCACCGAGAGCGGCAAGCCCCCCACGGCATCGGCCACGGGCGGCGGCGGGAGCGGCCCCGTGGGCGGCAACCCCATCGAGCGCCCCGGTTCTCCCCCGGTGTCCACCACCGGCAACGTGGCCATCGGCCCGTCCCTGGGCGTGCAGCCCATCTCTCCGGCCGGGTCCGTGCCCATCGCGCCCACCTTCGGCTTTTCCATCCCCACCCTGCCCGGATTCGTGCCCATCACGCCGGGGTCCACGGTCCAGGCGTTCCGCATGACCCAGCCCCACGGCATGTTCTTCGGGCACACCCAGCACTGGCCCAACGACGTCTTCCACCACTCCCGGCATTCGTCCCCCTACGTGCACCCCACCGTGCCCATGGCCCCCTGGGTCCCCACGGCGGACGGCTATGCCGAGCCGTACTCCGCGCCCGAGGTGGATTTCGCCGAGGACATGGGACGCGGCGCGCCCATCGACATGCGCTCCGAGTACTCCATGAACATCGACCAGACCCAGGACATCGAGCAGCTCCGCCAGACCACCAACAACGAGTCCGTGGACCGCTCCCTGGACCAGTCCATGAACTCGGTCATCCACCGCTCGGACCGCTACCTAAACGACACCAGCTTCGACTATTCCACGAGCCGCGACCTGGACATGAGCACGCACCAGAGCAACGAGAACGTCCAGAACCTGACCCAGGTCACCAACCAGAACAACGAGACCAGCTTCGAGACCGACATCTCCAACGACCAGGACAACTCGCGGACCTTCACCAACGAGGAGTCGCGCCAGGTGACCAACGTCACCGAGAACACGGACGTGCGCAACGTGGACGCCGGGCAGACCGTGAACGAGCACCGGAGCACCGAGCAGCGGGACGTGGACAACAGCTCCGTGATCTTTGAAAACCGCCAGGACCTGACCCTGCAAAACGACAACTCCGTGACCCGCAACGAGGACCACTCGACCTCGACCACCAACGTCAGCCAGGCCGACTACAACCAGATCGACAATTCGGTCACCGAGCAGGTGGACAATTCCCGGACCGTGCTGGCGGACGAACGCAACTTCGAGCTGGCCTACAACGACACGCGGGTCAGCGAGGTGGACAACTCGCGCAGCGAGGTGGACAACTCGCGCAGCGAGGTCCAGTCCACCACCTACCACTTCACGGACCAGGACAACTCCGTGCACAACAACACGGACCAGAACATCACCAACCTGAACGAGGAGAGCCATCTCTCGTTCGCCTACAACTTCAGCGCGGAGAACAACTTCGACCAGTCCCGGAACGTGGACCAGTCCACGACCTTCAACTTCGTGGACCAGAACAACGCCCGGACCACCTATGTCAACGACAGCGACACCATCCTGGAGGAGCACCGCGAGGTGACCATGGCCTTCCCGGAGACGCGGCGCATCGAGAACGACAACTCCACCACCCTGAACCTGATCAACAATTTCGAGACCGTGGACCGAGGCGAAACCGTGACCAACATCGTGGACGCCCGGCAGACTTCGTTCGTGACCACCGAGGACCCGACCTACATCTTCGACAACTCCTCGCGCGTGTTCATGAACATCGGCGCGCCGGAGCGCATGGGCGGCGACATCGTGGTCGGCAACGCCTAGCCTGGCCGGAACGGAGAAGAGAACGGCGCGCCCCCGGACGGAGGCGCGCCTTTTTTGTCAATCCACGTTCATGGATGCGGTCTGGAACACGCAGGTCTCGGTGAACCCGAAGAGCCGGGCGAAGCGGAACAGGTTGGGGTCGAACCGCCCCTCGCCGTCGGCGCGCACGCCCATGATCTTCGGCAGCCCCAGCCGCCGGGCCTCGTCCTTGAACCACTCCAGGTCCCGGGCCACGACCCGGCGCACCCCCGGCCCCCAACGGGTCACGGTCAGGTGCAGCTCCAGGTATCCGGCCCGGGGCGCGATCGCGGCCACGCCGTACGGCCCGTTCCCGTCCTCCAGCCCCAGCCAGCGGTAGGTCCCGTCATCAGGAAAGGACGCCATGGGTTCGGGACGCGCATCAAGCTCTCTGACGGCCATGGTCCCTCCCGAACGGGTCGAAGTCGTTGGCCGTGCGCGCGGCCCTCGCGCCGGGCGCGGGCGGGCGGAAGCCCACGGCGAAGTAGCGGAAGCCGTCCGCCGCGTGGCTGGTCCAGTCGTGCACCGGCCGGGTCGAGAAATTGGCCGTGCGGTCGTTGAAGGAGCGGCGGTAGTGGCGCAACGCCTCGATGCCGGGCGCGCACCGCTCCCGGTCGAACCAGCAGCGCGGCAGGATGGTCCGCACCGCGTTGATGCCGTCCTGGATGGGGATGTTGGCCGCGATGTCGAACCGGATGCCCAGCGACCGGGCCACCTCCATGCGCGACTTGCCGGTACCCAGCTCGCGCACGCGGATGTCGTGCGGGGCCACGTGGGTCCCGTACTTGTATCCCTTGCGGTCCAGGACCTTGGCGTAGTGGTCCAGCCCCTCGCCGCTGGCCTCGTAGTAGTCGATGACGGCAAAGGTCCCGCCGGGCCGCGCCTGGACGAACCAGATGGCCGTGGAGTCGGACATGCCCAGGTCCCGGGCGGTGTGCACCGGCATGGACGGGTCGTGGGGAACCCCGGTGATCCGCCCCTCGCGGTCGGCGTCGGCCAGGAGCTGGCCGAAGTACGCGCCCCGGATGGCCGCGGTGAAGGAGCACTCGAACTCCTGCTCGTACTCCTCGGGCGACATCTCCCGGCCGCTGGCCGCCAGCTCCTCCTGCGGGATGATCCCGGTCTCGGAGGCGCGGTACATGGCCGCGAACCAGTCCGGGTCGGCCTGGGCCTTCTCCCATATCTCCCACAGGGCGTTCTTGCCGCGCGGGGTGCCGATGAACAGCGCCCACCCCCTGCGGTCGGACAGGGCGGGCCGGATGACCTCGGTCCAGACGCGCAGGGGCATCTGGGCCACCTCGTCGAAGACCACGCCGTCCAGGTACATGCCGCGCAGGGAGTCCGGGTTGTTGGCCCCGAACAGCCGGATGCGCGCCCCGTTCTCGAAGTCGGCCCGCAGTTCGGTCTCGTTGAACTTCACGGTGCAGTCGTCGCGGCCCAGGCCGCAATACCGCTTCAGCTCGTCCCAGACCACGGTCTTGGCCTGGCGGTAGAGGGGCGCGATGTAGGCCCCGCGCCAGTCGGACCGGCGCGTTCTCCGGGCCCGGCTGATGAGCCGGTTGACGGAGAGCACGGTCTTGCCGAACCGCCGATGGCAGACCAGCACCGAGAACCGGGCCAAACCCGCCTCGATCCTTGCCTGGTGGTCCCTGGGGACGTACAGATCACTGGACATTGTTTCCTCGCTTATGTTGACGGACGGCCCGGCGCGAGGGTATTCCCATGCCATGCGCCGATTCGCCCTGATTCTCTTTCTCGCCCTGACGTTCGCCGCCCCCGGTTGCGCAGGCAAGGACGCACCGCCGCCCGCCCCGCCGACCAAGGCCGAACTGGCCGACCAGGATCGCCGGGCGGACGCGGCAGAGGCCGTGGCCCAGGCCATGCAGCTCTTCTCCGACAACGAGTTCGTGGACCCCGAAGCCGCCCTCGAATACCTGGACAAAGGGCTGGCCCTGGACCCGGAGCTGGCCAACGCCCGCTATTACCGGGCCACCATCCTGCTGGGACAGGGGCGCACGGACCGGGCCCTGGCCGACCTCGACCGGGTCATCCAGGCGCGGCCCGACCACGTCCGGGCGCACTTCGCGCGCGGCACCGCCTACCTGGCCCTCGGCAACTACAAGGACGCGGCCCGCGACTTCACCCAGGTGACCGAAGAGGACCCGACCGTCGCCGAGGCGTTCCTGCGCCGCGGGCTGTGCTACGTGAACCTGAACCGGTCGGACGAGGCCGTGGACGACTTCACCCGCGCCCTGGCCATCAACCCCGCCAATCTCGAGGCCAACTACAACCGGGGCATGGTCCACCTGGCCCGCCAGGAGTACGAGGCCGCCCTCAGCGACCTGACCCAGGCCTATGTCCTGGACTCCGGGAACGTGCAGCTGCTCTCGGCCCGGGGCCAGGCCCTGCTCAAGCTCGGGCGCTTTGATCGGGCCGCCAGGGACTACCGCCGCGCCACCCAGCTGGAGCCGGGCCGGTCGACCCTCTACGGGCTGCTCGCCGAGGCCCTGGCCGGGGCCGGGGACATGGACGGGGCCATCCAGGCCGCCGAAAAGGCGTTCGCCCTGGCCCGCGCCCAGGGGGACGGGTTCCTGACCGGCCAGTACGCCGAGCAGATCCGGCAGTACCGGGACAAGTCCTACCCCTGACCTCATTTGAGGGCCTCGAAGACCACCCGGCCTCCCAGGGCCGCCACCCCCGCCAATCCGCCCCAGGCCAGCCGCTCCAGGAGCCGCAGCTTCTCATGATGGGCGGCGCACCGCCTGCTGTCGTTGATCTCCCGGATGGCCGACTGGATGGCCTTGACCCTCTCGTCGATGCGGACCAGGAGGTCCTGCAGGTCCTGCCGTTCCATGGCCGTCATTTGGAACCTCCCAGGGCGTCCTTCAGGCCGCGCACCGCGCCCGGCAGGTAGTCGCCGATCTTCTTGACCCCCAGCACGGCGGCCACGATCCAGAAGGTGATCTGAAGGAACCAGTCCGGCAGCGCCTCCCAGGAGCGGATGACCTCGCCCGCCCCCTCTGGGTCCAAGCCGGACCAGATGAAGAAGCCGATCCAGGCGAAGAAGAGCACGTCGTCCTTCCAGCCCGTGTTCTCCAGCTGCTTCATCTCCCAATCGTGATTGAACTCCCGGTCGGACCGGGCCAGCCGCATGCGGTTCTCCAGCACCGCCTTGCGCAGCTCCTGTTTGCCCTTGACGTGGTCGGTCACCCCGCCCACCACCGCGGACAGCAATCCTGCCACGGCCCCGATGATCGGTATCGCCATAATAAACACTCCCTTATTTCATGGGGTTGCACAGGCCGCCCCGGTCCGGGAGAGAGTATAGCCCCGGTTTTCGGGCCGCGGCCGAAATGGGCAAGAATGGCAGGGAAAAGCGAACGAGAGGTATGAAAAAACAACTTGACGGGCTGTGGACTCCGGGCTCCCCCGGCGAGCCGCGTCAGGCATCGCGAAAAACGCGGTTCAGGGCTAGCCAAATGGCTCAGGAACCGTTAAGAATAGCTCAGAATATCGATTGTATCCGGCCCCGTTCGGCCGGTTAACCCCAAGGAGGAACCCCCATATGCTGGTAGCGAACTGGATGACCACGGACGTCATCACCATCACCCCTGAGCGTTCCATGATGAAGGCTTCCAAGCTCATGAAGGACAAGGGCATCAGCCGTCTGCCCGTGGTTGACGCCGAAGGCCGCATCCTCGGCATCCTCTCCGACCGGGACATCAAGGACGCCTCGCCCTCCAAGGCCACCACCCTGGACATGCACGAGCTCTACTACCTGCTCTCCGAGATCAAGATTCAGGACATCATGACCAAGAAGGTGGTCACCATCCGCGACACCGAGACCGTGGAAAAGGCGGCCGTGCTCATGCTCGAAGGCAACTTCGGCGGCCTGCCCGTGGTCGACGAGCAGAACAAGGTCGTGGGCATCATCACCGACACCGACATCTTCAAGGTCCTGGTCGAGATATCCGGCATCTACGAGGGCGGCGCCCAGTTCTGCCTGCGGCTGTCCACGGCCCCCGGCAGCCTCCGCCCGGTGCTCGCCTTCCTCAAGGACAACGGCGCGCGCATCATGTCGATCATGACCCACAACGTCCCGGAATCCGAGGGATTCAAGAACGTCTACATCCGCATCCGCGACATGGACAAGCCGGACTTCAAGCGGCTCCAGCAGGGACTGGCCGAGAACTTCGAGGTCCTGTACTGGGCCATCGACTCGGCGCACACCGTGCTGTAACCCCGCAACGGACATGGGGAATCCGGGAAAATGCGACTTTTTTCGTTAAAATAACGATAAGTTTCTTGATCTATATCCCCCTGTAATATACTCATATCTTACCGACGATCTCTACCTATCGCTGTACAGGGAGGCCGCTTCGAAAGGAGCGGCCTCCCCGCGTTTTCGGCGTCCGGCGGCGAACCGCACCGATGCGGCGCGCCGCCGGACGCCCGCAACGCGCCGGTCCGCCTCTTAAGAAATTCCGAAACCGTCCGAAGAGACCGACAACGGGAAACGGAGGAAGGAGCGAGCATGGGAAGCGTGGTAGCGCTGGACGAATTCAGGCAGGCCCTCGGCAGACACGAGCCGAAGGGGGCTGCCGGGCCGCGCCCGGTCATCCGGGGCGGCGACATATGGGGCCGGGACTACACCCAGGTCGAGGCCATGGTCTTCGGTCTGCTCAAGGTCCGGGAGATCGGCCTCTATCACGCCGGAACCGGCGATCCCGAGCTGGACACCCTGTGCCTGGAGGCCCTGGACGCCGCCTACCGGGTGACGGACCTGGGCACGGCGCGGCTCAAGGCGACGATCAAGCCGCTCAAGGAGTGGCTTCTGGCCGCCATGACTGAGGACAACAAGCGGGATATCTCCTGGGCCCTGGTCCTCACCGACCTCATCGAAAAGTCCCCGTTGAAGTAACTTATCGCAAACTTTATTTATTGTTTATCAACACGAATTAAAAGCCACTTGGATCGACGATAGCTCCACATTCCCCCTGCCTGGCCGGTGCGCCGGCAGGGGGTTGTTCTTGGCGGGCCGGGTCCGCCGGGGCGGGCGTTGCCAGGGGGCCGGATAGGGGCCGGGCCGAGGCGCAGGCAAGGAGAGCCTTCCCGGGCCGGACCGGGGGCCGAAAACCGGTCCGCGCGCCATCAGGCAGGGCAAGATGCCGTGTTCGGCCTCGCCGCCTGCCGTTTACCAGCCGGAACATACCCTTCCCCGATTATTTGGTTGCCCCGCCGTCCGTCTGCCCTATGGTAGGATCATGGGAGACGAAGCGCTCGGCCCTGGCGGCCCCCCTATCCTGCTGTCGGCGGGTTGTCTGTTCCACCTGCCGCTCAAGCTCATTGCGCGCATCGGCCGGGAGGCCGGGTTTGCGGGCATGGAGCTGATCATGAACTCGCCCAAGCTCACACCCGAGGCCGGGCTGGAAAAGATCAACGAAATCTTGCCCATCCGTTCGCTCCACGCGCCCTTTCGCGACTGGGCGGCCTGGGGCGGGCACCTCAATTCGTGGAAGGCGACCACCGCCCTGGCCAACTCCCTGCCCCAGGCGGACCACATCACCATGCACCCGCCAGGCTCCAAGCTCGCCAACATGATCCAGAACCGCTGGTTCGAAAAGGCCGTGGACCTGCCGCTGCTCCTGGACGCCAAGGGACGCATCCGCTTCTCGCTGGAGAACATGCCCTGGGCCGAGGGATCGCCCTTCGGCAGGGACCCGCTGGACCGGCTCACGGCCCAGTGCCGGGACAAGAACGTGGGGCTGACCTTCGACGTCTGCCACATGGGGGTGTCCGGCCGCGACGTGCTCCACGCCATCGACAAGGTTCCCGTGGACCTGCTCTACAACGTCCACTTCTCCGACGCCGTTGGATTCACCGAGCACCTCACCCCCGGCGCAGGGGCCCTGCCGCTGGACGACTTCCTCAAGCGCCTTGGCAAACGGGGCTACGACCGCTACATTACCCTCGAACTGGAACCCTCCGCCTTCCCCGACGACATCGACAGGACCATCGAGGTCCTCGTTCGGCTCAGGCAGGATATGGAAACGCAGCTCCAACTCGGACGGGGAGCATGACATGCCCAAAGACTACCTCGACGCGGTCCGCCAGGCGGGCCAGACCGTCAACCCCCTCTTCGCCTTCCTCGGCATGGTCGTGGAGACCATCGAACCGGACCGGGCCGTGCTCAGGCTGCCCTTTCGGCCGGAGTTGATCCAGGGCGGCGGCGTGGTCGCTGGCGGCGTTCTGGCCGCCCTCCTGGACGAGACCATGGCCCACGCCGTGCTCGGCGGCAACAAGCCCGGCCACAAGACCACCACCGTCAACCTCTCCGTGAGTTACCTGCGTCCGGCCGGACCCGGGGCGGACCTGACCTGCGAGGCCCGCGTGATCAAACGCGGCGGGCGGGTCCTGTTCGTGGAGGCCGAGGCCCGCTCCGGGGACCTGGAGGCGGCCCGGGCCACGGCGTCGTTCCTGCTCCTGGCCTGACCCCGCCCGGTCCGGCTCGAACCCGCCCCATGCCCCTTGCCCCTCAGGCAGGGATGATTATCTTTCCTCCCATGTCACCCACGGAGGATATCCCATGACCACCGACAACAAACTCATCGTCTGCCCCAACTGCGGGGCCGTGAACCGCGTGCAGGCTGGCCGCGAGACCGAGGCCACCTGCGGCAAGTGCCGCACCAGGGTGTTCGAGCCCTCGCCCCTGGAGCTGATCGGCTCCACCTTCGACCGCCACGTGAACAAGACCGAAATCCCGATCCTGGTGGACTTCTACTCGCCCACCTGCGGTCCCTGCCTGATGATGGGGCCCCAGTTCGCCGAGGCCGCCAAGACCCTGCATCCCGCCGTCAGGCTGGCCAAGATCGACACCTCGCAGGAACAGACCGTGGCCGCCCGCTACGGCATCCGCGCCGTCCCCACCCTGATCCTGTTCAGAGACGGCCGCGAGATCGCCCGCCAGCCCGGGGCCATGAACGCGACCGATATCGCCGCCTGGGCGCGGCAAAACCTGTGACGCGGGCGCCCGTGCAAATCAAAGAGGGGAGCCTTGCGACAAGGCTCCCCTCTTTTTTTCGGACTGACCCGGAGTCAATGCTGGTCAGGCAGCGCGCCCTTGAGGAAGATATCGATACACTGCCGGAAATGGGCGATGCGCTCCTCGCGGCTGGCCCAACCGAAACCGCCCAGGGCGTCGAAGATGATGGACCCGCCAAAGGTGTCCAAGAGCATGTGCGCCGCCCGGTCCGTGTCCGCGATGGCGAGCCGCCCGTTGGCGCACTGGCGGTCCAGCCAAGCCTTGAGCTCGGCGCGGGCCTTGTACCCGCCCCGGCAGCGCAGGATTTCCTTGAGTTGCGGCTCGCTGAAGGATTCGACGTGGGCGGCGCGAAGGAACGCGGCCCGAAGCTCGTAGTCGCGCTGGTCCAGTTCGATCATGAATATCCTGGCCAGCGCCTGGTCCAGGGGCAGGTCGTCGTACCCGTCGCCGAGGTCGATAATGCGCATGCGGTGTGCATCGACCACGGCCCCGAACAGGTCGGTCTTGCAGGGGAATATGCGGTACAGGGTCTGCTTCGAAATCCTGCACCGGGCCGCGATCTCGCCCGTGGACGTGCCCAGGAACCCCTTGGCCGCGAACAGGACCTCGGCCTCGGCCACGATGGCCGCGCGCCGGGCCTCGTCGGTCATGGTCTTGGGGCGCCCCCGCCGGGGCTTGGTTTTCTCGTCCGCCATAGAGTCGCCTTTAATAAATTTTAACAACAATGATATTGACTACCGAGCCGATCATAAATAAAAGTACTGCCGCGTACCATAAATGACGCCGCATTTGCGCGTCAAGGAGGAATCAGCTTTGCTGAACATGAGATCCCACTCGAAATTCCTGCCGGGTTCCGCCCGGCGTTTAGCCGCCGCAGGGCTGCTCGCCCTGTTGTGCCTGCTGGTCCTGGCCGGTTGCCAGGACAAACAGTCCGAGGCCAAGGCCACCACGCCCCCGCCCGTCGAGGTCGGCGTCATCGCCCTGCACCCGCAGGCCGTGCCGCTGAACACCGAGCTGCCGGGCCGGACCACGGCCTCCCTGGTGGCGGAGGTCCGCCCCCAGGTGGACGGCATCATCCGCGAGCGGCTGTTCCGCGAGGGCAGCGAGGTCCTGGCGGGCGAGGTCCTCTACCGCGTCGCGCCCTCCACCTATCAGGCCGAGTACAGCAACGCCCTGGCCGCCCTGAAGCGCGCCCAGGCCTCCCTGCCCAGCTCCGAGAGCAAGGCCAAGCGCTATGCCGAGCTGATCGAGCAGGGGGCCATCTCCAAGCAGGACTTCCAGGATGCCCAGGCCGTGTACGAAGCCGACCTGGCCGCCGTGGCCTCGGCCAAGGCCGCCCTGGAGAGCGCCAAGATCAGCCTGGACTACACCGAGATCAAGGCCCCCATCTCCGGCCGCGTCGAGATGTCCGACCTGACCCCCGGCGCGCTGGTCACCGCCAACCAGAGCGCGCCCCTGACGACCATCCGCCAGCTCGACCCCATCAACGTGGACCTGACCCAGTCGAGCACCACCATGCTCAACCTGCGCCAGGCCATCGCCGCGGGCACGATCACCGTCGAGGGCAAGGCCATGACCGTCAAGCTCAAGCTCGAAAACGGGACCATTTATCCCTACGAGGGGACCGTGGAGTTTTCCGGGGCCAAGGTAGACGAGTCCACCGGAACCTACACCCTGCGCGCCGAGTTCCCCAACCCGGACCGCCTCCTGCTGCCCGGCATGTACGTCCGGGCCATCGTCCAGGACGGCGTGTTCCAGAACAGCTACCTGGTCCCCCAGCGGGCCGTGGGCCGTACTCCCAAGGGCGAACCCCAGGCCCTGTTCGTGAACAAGGAAGGCAAGGTGGAGAAGCGCATTCTCGACGTGCGCCGCAGCTACGGCCATGCCTGGCTGGTCGGTTCCGGCCTCAGCGACGGCGACCGGCTGGTGGTCCAGGGGTCCCAGTCCGTGCGTCCCGGCCAGTCCGTGACGGTCAAGGAAATGGTCCTGGACGACGCCACCGGCGAGCTCAAGCCCGCCCAGGAACCGGCGGCCGCCCCGGCGGCCCCTGCCGCCGCCGAAGGCAAGGAAGGCTAGACCCCGCATGTCCGATTTCTTCATCCGGCGGCCCATTTTCGCCTGGGTCATCGCCATCGTCATCATGCTCGGCGGCCTGCTGGCCCTGCGGACCCTGTCCATCTCCCAGTACCCCGAGATCGCCCCGACCACGGTCAGCATTACCTGCACCTACCCCGGCGCGGACGCCAAGACCGTGGAAAACTCGGTGACCAAGGTCATCGAGCAGGGCATGACCGGCATCGACTACCTGGACTACATGACCTCCACCTCGACCTCCACGGGCCGGGCGGAGATTTCCCTGACCTTCACCAACGCGGCCGACCCCGACGTGGCCCAGATGCAGGTCCAGAACAAGCTGCAGCAGGTCACCTCCCAGCTGCCCGACGTGGTCCAGTCCAACGGCTTGAGCGTGACCAAGTCCTCGGCCAGCTTCCTGATGGTCCTCGGTTTCGTCTCCATGGACGATACCATGACCTCCACGGACATCGCCGACTTTGTGGACAGCTCCCTGAACGATACCCTCAAGCGAGTGGAGGGCGTGGGCGACACCCGGTTGTTCTCCTCGTCCTACGCCATGCGCATCTGGCTCAACCCCGACCAGCTCAACGAATACTCGCTCATGCCGAGCGACGTGGCCAGGGCCATCGAGGCCCAGAACACCCAGATCTCCGCCGGCCAGCTCGGCGGCCTGCCCGCCGTCCAGGGCCAGCAGCTCAACGCGACCATCACCGCGCGCAGCCGGCTCCAGACGCCCGAGCAGTTCCGGGACATCATCATCAAGAGCTCCACGGACGGCTCGGTGGTCCGCATCCGCGACGTGGCCAGGGTCGAACTCGACGCCGAGAGCTACACCACCAGCACCACCTACAACCAGCACCCCACCGCGGGTCTGGCCATCCAGCTGGCCACCGGGGCCAACGCCATCCAGACCGCCGAGGCCGTGGTAAAGACCATCGACGAGCTGAAGCCCACCTTCCCGACCGGCGTCGAGGTCGTCTATCCGTACGACACCACGCCGTTCGTCAAGCTGTCCATCGAGGACGTGATCGAGACCCTGATCGAGGCCATCATCCTGGTCTTCATCGTCATGCTCCTGTTCCTGCAGAACCTCCGGGCCACGTTCATCCCGACCATCGCCGTGCCCGTGGTCCTGCTCGGCACCTTCGCGGTGCTCTCCGTCATGGGCTACTCCATCAACACCCTGACCATGTTCGCCATGGTCCTGGCCATCGGCCTGCTGGTGGACGACGCCATCGTCGTGGTCGAGAACGTGGAGCGCGTGATGGCCACCGAGGGCCTCGGCCCGCGCGAGGCCACGCGCAAGTCCATGAAGGAGATCTCCGGCGCGCTGGTCGGCATCGCCACGGTCCTGTCCGCCGTCTTCGTGCCCATGGCCTTCTTCGGCGGGTCCGTGGGCGTCATCTACCGCCAGTTCTCGGTGACCATCGTCTCGGCCATGATCCTGTCCGTTGTGGTCGCCCTGATCCTGACCCCGGCCCTGTGCGCGACCATGCTCAAGCCCGCGCACGGCGAAACCAAGAACCGCTTCTTCGCCTGGTTCAACCGGGTTTTCGACCGGGGAACCACCGGCTACCACGACGGCACCGCCTGGATGCTCCGGCGCATGGGCCGCTTCCTGCTGGTCTTCCTGCTCATCACCGGGATCATGGGCTGGATGTTCTACCGACTGCCCAGCTCCTTCCTGCCCTCGGAGGACCAGGGCATCCTGATCGCCATGGTCCAGCTCCCCACGGGCGCGACCCAGGAGCGGACCAAGCGGGTCCTGACCGAGGTCAGCGACCACTTCCTGAACAACGAGAAGGAGGCCGTGGAAGGCGTCCTCACCGTGACCGGGTTCAGCTTCAGCGGCGCGGGCCAGAACGTGGGCATCGGCTTCATCCGGCTCAAGCCCTTCGACGAACGCAAGGACCCGGCCCTTTCGGCCCAGGCCGTTGCCGGGCGGGCCATGGGCGCGTTCTTCAAGAACCGCGAGGCCCGGATATTCTGCCTGGCCCCGCCCGCCATCCACGGCATGGGCAACTCCAACGGCTTCGACTTCTACCTGCGCGACATCAACGGCGCGGGCCACGAGCAGCTGATGGCCGTGCGCAACCAGTTCCTGGGCATGGCCGCCCAGAGCCCGCTGCTGGCCAACACCCGGCCCAACGGCCAGGAGGACGAGCCGCAGTACCATATCGACATCGACCAGGAGAAGGCCAGCGCGCTGGGACTCTCCTTCTCGGACATCAACACCACCCTGTCCACGGCCTGGGGCAGCGACTACGTCAACGACTTCATCGACCGCGGCCGGGTCAAGCCGGTCTACCTCCAGGGCGACATGGACTTCCGCATGCAGCCGGAGGATGTGAACCGCTGGTTCGTGCGCAACGACAAGGGCGGCATGGTTCCCTTCGCCTCCTTTGCCAACGGCCGCTGGACCTACGACTCCCCGCGCCTGGAGCGGTACAACGGCTCCTCCGCCCTGGAGATCCAGGGCCAGGCCGCCCAGGGGGTCAGCTCCGGCGACGCCATGGCCGAGGTCAAACGGCTGGTCGCCCAGCTCCCGCCCGGCTACGCCATGTCCTGGACCGGCCTGTCCGCCCAGGAGGAGCTGTCCGGCAACCAGGCCGCGCCGCTCTACGCCATCTCGGTGCTCGTGGTCTTCCTCTGCCTGGCCGCCCTGTACGAGAGCTGGTCCATCCCGTTCGCGGTCATCATGGCCGTGCCCATCGGCATCTTCGGCGCCCTGCTGGCCGCCACCACCTTCGGCCAGAGCAACGACGTCTACTTCAAGGTCGGCCTGCTCACGACCATCGGCCTGACGGCCAAGAACGCCATCCTCATCGTGGAGTTCGCCGTGGCCGAACAGGCCGCCGGGCTGGGCGTGATCGAGGCCACCCTCAAGGCGGCCCGGCTCCGGCTGCGCCCGATCCTGATGACCTCCTTCGCCTTCATCCTCGGCGTCCTGCCCCTGGCCGTGGCCTCGGGCGCGGGCTCCGGCGCGCAGAACTCCGTGGGCATCGGCGTCATGGGCGGCATGCTCTCGGCCACCGTGCTCGGCGTGTACCTCATCCCGCTGCTCTACGTGGCGCTCAGGAAGGTCTTCAAGTACAAGCCCCCGGTGGAAGACGACGAGACCGGCACGGCCTAACGGACCGGCCGCAAGAACCGAAACCCCACAGGCCATGGCGGACCCCCGCCATGGCCTTTTTTCCGTCTTCGCTCCCGGCCGCCCCCCGCTTCCTTCAAGCCGCGCATCTTGTCCGCGCCCGGGGAGTCTGGTACTCCTCGAGGGACGATTTCAAAACGATCCGGGAGGATATATGGGCCAGGACAGGAAGCGCGCCATGGGGACCGAAGCGGTCTGGGCGGGAGAGGACCGGTTATTCGAGGGCAATGCCACGCAGGTGCCGGTGGTGCACAGCGTTTCCTTCGGCTACGACGACATGGACGAGTGGATGGACGTGGCTCTGGGCAACCGGCCCGGCCACATCTACAGCCGCAACACCAACCCCACGGTCTCGGTCTTCGAGGAGAAGATTCGCGTGCTGGAGGGCGGCGAGGCGGCCACCAGCGCGTCCAGCGGCATGGGCATCATCTCCAACGCCCTGTTCTCGCTCCTGGCCCCCGGCGACCGGGTGGTCTCGGTCAAGGACACCTACGGCGGCACCAACCGGATGTTCACCGAGTTCCTGCCCCGGGTGAAGGTGGACGTGACCCTGTGCGACACCATGGACCATGAGGCCATCGAGGCCGAAGTGGCCAGGGGATGCAAGATCCTCTACCTGGAGACCCCGACCAACCCGACCATCAGGATACTCGACCTGGAGCGGCTGTCCCGCGCGGGCAAGGCGGCGGGCGCGACCGTCCTGGTGGACAACACCTTTGCCACGCCCATCAACCAGAACCCGCTGGCCCTGGGCGCGGACCTGGTCCTGCACAGCGCCACCAAGTACCTGGGCGGCCACGCGGACGCCCTGGGCGGCGTGGCCGTGGGCAGCCGGGAGCTGATCAAGACCGTCTATTCCTACCGCGAGATCGTGGGCAACGTGCTCGATCCCATGGGCGCGTACCTCATCCTGCGCGGCATGAAGACCCTGGCCCTCCGCGTGGAGCGCCAGAACGCCAACGCCCTGGAGATCGCCCGGTTCCTGGAGGGCCACCCCGGCGTGGAGCGGGTCTTTTATCCCGGCCTCGAGTCCCATCCGGGACACGGGATCGCCCGGCGCCAGATGCGCGGCTTCGGCGGTATGCTGAGCTTCGTGGCCAGGGGCGGGACCTACGAGGACGCCTGCCGCATGCTGTCCAGGCTCCGGCTGGCCAAGCGCGCCGCCAACCTCGGCGCGGTGGAGACCATCGCCGGTCCCCCGGCCACCACCAGCCACGTGGAGTGCACCAGGGAGGAGCGGGCGGCCATGGGCATCCCCGAAAGCCTGATCCGCTACTCGGTGGGCATCGAGGACGCTGCGGACCTGATGGCCGACCTGATGGCCGACCTGGACCGCGCCCTGGCCTGAGTCCCTTGACGGGACCCCGCTTCCGGGGCGAAAACAGGCCATGCTGCTCGATGTCCCCTTCCTGCCCCGCGACGAATACGTCGCCTTCCTGCGCGAACGCGCGGACAGGCTCGCCTCGGTCCACTTCTCCCTGGCCGACCCGGCCCTTGCCGACGCCCGCCAGCGGTTGCGCCGCGAACCCCTTGACGACATCATCCGGGGGCTGAACCGGCTGCCGGGCGTGGACAAGTTCCTGCTCGTGAACGCCCGGCTCCACCGGTTCGAGCGGTACTTCGACCCGGACGGATTGCGCCGCGCGGCCACGGCCCTGGACCGGCTGACCCTGGAGGGAGGGCTGACCGGCGTGGTCTTCTCGGACGGCTACTATCTCCAGGCCCTGTCCGACGCCCACCCCGAGACCTGCGCCCGGCTGGAGGCCGTGCCGAGCATCAACACCATGCCGGACTCGCCGGGGAGGGTCTTCGCGCTGCTGGACCTGATCCGGGAGACCGCCTTCCGCGCACCCTCGCGGCTGGTCCCGGACCGCGCCCTGAACCGCGACCCGGCGGGGCTGCGGGCGCTCGTCCGCGCCGTGCGTGAGCGAAATCCGGCCATGCGCTTCCTGCTCATGGCCAACGAGGGGTGCCTGTACCAATGCCCGTACAAGCCCGCCCACGACGCCCAGGTGGCGCTGGTGGTGGAGGGGGTGTGCGGGGACCGGACCTTTGCGGTCAATCGGGAGTTCGGCTGCGTGCGGAGGATGCTCGCCCGGCCCGGGCTGATGCTCGCCTCGCCGTTCATCCGGCCCGAGGACGCCGGGCGGTACGCGGACGTGGTCCACGGCCTGAAGATCTGCGGCCGCAACCGGGGGAAAGCGTTCCTCATGCGCGCCGTGGACGCCTACCTGGACTCCTCGTACCGGGGCAACCTCCTGGACCTGATGGACGCCATGGGCGACCTGGCGGACCGGGTGCGCATCCCCAACGAAGCGCTTCCCGCCGACTTCTTCGACCGCGTGACCGGGTGCGCCAAGGAGTGCGGGCCGTGCGGCTGGTGCGCGGCCCTGGCCGAGCGGCTGGCCACGCGCACCGATCCCGGCCTGGAGCGGTTCGGGGCCTGACCGTTTGCATTCGCCGCGGATTGACGTAGACTGTCCGCCATACGCAAACAACCCGCCATCTCAGGAGATACCATGAAAAAATCCCTCGGCCCCAACACCTTGGCCCAGCCTACGCCCGTCTGGGCGGTGGGTTCCTACGACGAAGAGGGCAAGCCCAACGCCATGATCGCCGCCTGGGGCGGCATCTGCGGCTCGGACCCCGCCTGCCTGACCGTGTCCGTGCGCCCCGGCCGCCACACCTTTGCCGGGATCATGAAGCACCGCGCCTTCACCGTGTCCGTCTGCCCCGCGCCCCTGGCCGCCGAGGCGGACTACCTGGGCATGGTCTCCGGCAAAAAGACCGACAAATTCGCGGACACCGGCCTGACCCCGGTCAAGAGCGACTGCGTGAACGCGCCCTACGTGGACGAGTTCCCGCTGATCATCGAGTGCGAGCTGCGCGAAACCGTGGACCTCGGGGTGCACGTCATGTTCGTGGGCGAGATCCGCGACGTGAAGTGCGACGAGGACAAGCTGGTGGACGGCAAGCACCCGGACCCGGAAAAAATCCTCCCCCTGATCTTCTCCCCCGGCACCCGCGCCTACCACACCGTGGGCCAACAGGTCGCCAAGGGCTTCGACGCGGGCCGGAAGTACCTCAAGAAGGACTAGCCCGAAATGAACCGCGTCCTCCCCGTCCTTCTCCTCGCCCTGGTCCTGATCGGCGCGGGCTGCGCGCGCAGGAGCGCCGGGCCGGCGGAACTTGTTCCCCTGGCCCAGGACGCCGGGGCGTATCACGGGCTTGCGGACGACGCGCGGCTCATGGACGAGGGACGGCAGGCCGTGGCCTGGGAAGCGTTTCTCCAGCGCCTCTTCGATCCGTGGGAGCGGGCCGGGGCCGAGACCCCGGCCGATGACGCCTTCTGGGGGCTGAAGGCGTTCGCGGGCAAGCGGCTGTTCGGCGAGAACAGCCTGCCCGGCGATCCGGCCTGGCTCGACGCCATGGCCGTTGCCTCGCGGGTGGACGACTACCCGTCCCTGAACCGGCGGGCCATCGCCGTGGTCGACACGTCCATGCGCGCGCTGCCCTCGATCCGGCCCGTGTTCTACGACCCCGCCCTGCCCGGCGAGGGGTTCCCCTTCGATTACATGCAGAATTCCCTGGTCCTGGCCGGGACGCCGCTCCTGGCCGTGCACGAGAGCGCCGACAAGGCCTGGGTCCTGGTGGAGTCGCGCTTCACCTACGGATGGGTCCCGGCCACGGACCTCGCCTGGGTGGACGACGAGTTCGCCCACGCCTACCGCAGCGGCCTGTACGCGGCCGTGACCAGGGACCGCGTCCCGGTGGTGGACGAGGGGGGCGTGTTCCGGTTCGAGGCGTCCATCGGCTCCCTGCTGCCCCTGGCGGGCGAGGGGAGCGAGGGCGGCTGGACCGTGCTGGTCGCGGCGCGCGGCGCGGACGGCGAAGCGGTGCTGCGGCGCGCCCGCATCCCGAGCGATGACGCCGAGATTGCGCCCGTTCCGGCCACGGCCGGGAACTTCGCCCGGCTGGCCGACCGCATGCTCGGCCAGCCCTACGGCTGGGGCGGCCTGTACCGCAACCGCGACTGCTCGGCCACGACCATGGACCTCATGGCCGCCTTCGGCATCTTCCTGCCGCGCAATTCGAGCCAGCAGGCCAAGGTCGGCTGGGTGGTGCCCCTGGAGGGCGAGGACGACACGGCCAAGAAGGCGCGCCTCCTGGCCGAGGGCGTGCCGTTCCTGACCCTGGTGCGCAAACCGGGCCACATCATGCTCTACATCGGAAGGACCTCCGGCCCGTCCGGGGACGAGCCCGTGGTCCTGCACACCATCTGGGGGCTGCGGACCAAGGTCGGCGACGCCGTCGGCCGCGCGGTCATCGGGCGCACGGTGATCACCACCCTGGAGCCGGGCGCGGACCTGGAGACCCTGGACCGGCCCGACGGCGTGCTGATCAACGCGGTGCGCTCCTTCAACACCCTGCCCTGACCGGTTTTTGACGCCCCGGCGCAAAAGGGCGCCCCGCCGCGTGCTCAAGGCTTTGCAACGGGCTGATTTCCCGCGCCTTGCCCGTTTGGTAATGGCCCATGCATCAAACCGGGCATGAAACGAATCCCCCTGGCCTCCCTTTCGCTCCTGGCCCTGGCCGCGCTCCTGCCCGGCTGCCTGGCCGCCAACGCCGCCCTCGGCGTCATGGGGCTGTTCGGCCCGCCCGCCGTACAGCTGGTTGGGGCGGCCTATGCCGTGGCCGAGTACTCCTACGAATATTCCGTCAACGACCGCACCCCGGACGAGGTCATCGCCGCCAGGCTTTCGTGGGTCTTCCCGACCGACGACGGGCCGTCCATGACCGAATACGCCTCGGCCTTCCGCCGGACCGTGACCGCGGGCGACCCGCGCATCCCGACGGCGACCCTGCCGCAGGGCGCGACCGAACCCACGCTCACGGCCCTGGCTGCGCCGGAACCCGACCCCGCACCGCTATCCGCCCTGCGGGCCGTTCCCAAGCCCGCCTCAAGGCCGGTCGCCGTCCAAAAACCGGGTCTGCGCAAGTCGCGGACAGTTCCGGCGCAGGTTGCGCAGGCCGCTCGCCCCCAGGTCCGCAGGCCGGTCCTTCACGCCTACGTGGAACGCGCCGCCGATCCGCTCCTCGAACGCCTGCAGCGGATGGAGCAGGGGCTGCGCCAGGCCGAATCCCTGTACCTGGCGGACGGGGACGGCGGGCTGTTGCTGTCTGTCCCGGCCCCGGAGGCGGACCCCAGCGCCCAGGGCGTCAGCGGGTCCTGGTCCATCCGCCACCCGGTCATGAAGACCGTGCCGGGGCCGGTTCTCCGTCCTGTTCAGTCCACGGCGGACTCCAGCCGCTCCCTGAACACGTAGTTGCTGATGTGCCGGTCGCGCTGCTCGCGGATCCACCGCTGCAGATCCTCCGGCAGGGCGCGCCACGACCCCTTGTCGTCCCGCTTCCAGGCGGGCAGCCCCTTGTCCCTGACCAGATCCGTGATGTTGCGGGGGTTCTCCCCCACGGCCTCGCAGATTTCCTTGGCTCCCTTCAGGCAGATGTCCGACATGCGCGCACCCGCCTATTCCGTGATCTCGAATTCAAAGGAAGGGGCGTCCCCGCACAGCGCGAGGAATTCGCCCAGGGCCGCGCGGGAGTCGAGCACCGCCCGGTCGCGCCCCAGCCGACCGAACCGGCTGCCCAACAGTACGCACCCCCTGGTGTCCCCGGCCACGTTGCCCGCGTGGAACAGGATGTGGGACCGGCCCGGCACCCCGGTGATCTCGAAGGTCGACCCGAAGGCGGGCGACTCCACGCGCTCGCACCCGTACCGTCCCGCCGGGATGCAGGACACGTCCGGCCGGTTCCCCCGGTCCGGCGGCTCCATGGTCACACAGACCACCCGCCCCCCGACCCGGAGGACGCCGAAGGTCCCTTCCTCGCCTTTTTCCAAGCGAACAATATCAACTTTTTCCATGAATTATCCCTCCAATTTGCTTTCTGACCATTCCGGTTTCAGCGATTTATAGTCATTTGACTATTTGCAAGTCAACCAATTTTACCATTTCTCTTTAGACATTTGCCAAATTCTATGTATAAGTACGGGCAACCATTGCAGGGAAAAGGGGGAGAAATGGGATTCACCGACGACGTTCGCCGCGCGCTCATCGACCGCATCGGTCCCGGCAGACGCTATCCCAACAACAAACGAATGGCCGACGAACTGGGCGTGGACCCGTCGCAGCTCAACCGGTTCCTGAAACGGGAGCGCGGCCTGAACAGCGACTCCCTGGGACACATCCTGGACCGCGTCGGCGTGACCCTGACCTTCGGGGACGAGCCCGCGGACGCGGCCCGCGAGGTCTGCTTCAGGCCGCCCGGAAGGGCCGTGCCCGGCGGACCTGCCCCCAGGGGGGAAGACTACCTGGCCGTCCCCCTGGCCGAGCCCGCCCTGGTCGCCTCGCGGGGATTGATCCCCGAGGACCGGGTGCAGGGCTGGGTGCTGGTCTGGCGGCACCAGGAGTCCATCCGGTTCCGGACCAACCTGGCCGCCGTTGAGATCGCCAAGGGAGACCTGTCCATGGCCCCGGCGCTGGGTCCAGGCGACATCGTGGTGGTGGACCGCAACGACCGCGATCCCGGCCAGTCCGGCAGGCTGATGCTCGTCTGCCACCCGGACGGCGAGGCCCGCATCCGACGCGTGGGGACCCGGCGGCTCGACGACGACCTGGAGCTGATCTTCTACTCGGACGACAGCAGGGAACACCCCCCGTGACCTACCGCCTGAACCGCGACTACGACGGTGCGGTGGAGCGGGCCATCGGCGGCAGCGCGGTCTGGGCCTGGAGCGACATGACCAGGAAATAGCCGTTTTCACAACAAGGAGACGCCATGTTGGACTTTCGACACATTTTTGCCCGGTTCGCGCGGCTCGCCCCTGTCCTGCCGCTCCTGCTCTGCCTGGCCGTCCCGGCCCGGGCGTCCGGCCCGGACGGCGAGGGCATTGCGGCCCTGCTCGGCAGCCCGGACCCCGCCGAGCGGTCCATGGGGCTGTCCGTTCTTGCCGGTCGCGGCCAGGACGCCCTGCCCGGGCTGATCCGTGCCATGACCGACCCCTCGGCCCGAATCCGGCGCGGAGCGGTCATCGGGGTGGCCCTCCAGCCCGCTCCGGCCCTGGCGGACGACGGGTTGCTGCGCGCCCTGCGCGACGACGACGCCACCGTGCGCAGCCTGGCCGCGCACACCCTGGCGCGCATCGGCGAACCGGTGGCCGGGGATCTGGCCGCGCTCCTGGGCGACCCGGACGACAAGGTCCGCGTGGCCGCCGCCCTCGCCCTGAGCCGCATGGGAACCGGAGCGATCCCGGCCCTGTGCTCCGCCCTCGACTCCCCGGACCCGGCGGTCACGGCCAAGGCGGCCTGGCTCCTCGGCGCACTGGGGTCGGACGGCCTGCCCGCTGTCCCGGCCCTGACCCGGGCCCTGGGGACCAGCGACATGCGGCTGGTCCACGTCCTGGCCGAAACCATCGACCTCATCGGGCCGGCCCCGGCCATGGCCTGCCAGGAGCTGGCCCTGATCGGGCTGCGCACCGGCTGTCCCGTAACCCGCATCGGCGGCGGGGCCGCGCCCACCCTGGTCAAGCTGCTCGCCCGGCCCGGCACGCCGCTGGGCCACATGGCACTCTACGCCCTGGCCCGCATGGGTTCCGAGGCGGAACCCGCCCTGCGCGCGGCGCTGGCCACCGGCACCGAAGGGCAGAAGGCGGCCGCCGCCCTGCTGCTGACCGGCATCGACCCGACTCTGGCCCATTCCCTGCCCGAGGACCTGCGCAAGACGCTGGCCGGGACCATGCACATACAATAGGAGCAACAATGCCTGAACTGATCTATGCCCTGATCTGCTCGGATCTGATCATCGACAAGGAATCCAGCTCGACGTCCTTCATCCGGACCATCGAGCACGCGGTGGTGCCGGAACTTCCGGCCACCCTGCCGTCCATCTATTTCGCCAGCCTGTGGGACCTGGAAAGCGCGGGCGACACGCCCTTTTCCGTCTCCCTGATCCTGGTCCGGCCCAACGGCGAGGACGTCACCCTGGGGGTGCAGGAGATCAAGCCCGGCGGGACAATGCTGCACAAGATGAACTTCCAGCTGCCCGGCCTGCGCGTGGAACAGGAGGGCAAGCATGTCCTGGCCGTGGCCATGAAGACCGACGGCGACTGGGTGACGAAAGCCCGCCTCCCGCTGTACGTTTTCCAGAATCCAGGCACCTAGCCGACCGGAAAATACTTTGCAACAGGCCGCCTCATGCATAATCTACTTATGCATGAGGCGGCCTGTTGCATTTGCTGTTACGCAATTGCATCGCCTTTGCATTACTTTCCAATGCAACTTGCGAGAAAAAACCAATACATCTTGTTCAAAACTAAAACTTATTATTATAATTTAGTGTTTTTTCAAAGTAAAATAGGACATTAGATGCAAAAAATTGTGAGTTTTTACTGGACATTTGGCTTTCCCGTTCCTATCTTTGAATAGTCAATTCTATAGTTATTACATCATCTATTTTTGCCGTTCCGTGCGGTAAAAGGTCCAGGGGGAAGCAATGCGTTTGGTCGTGGTCATGAAGCCCGAAGAGGGGAGCGAGCTGCCCTCGGCGGAGGATCTGCGGCGGGCCGGGTTCGCCGTATCCGGAGCCGTGGGTCCGGCGCGGGAGGAGGGCCCGGCCCCCGGGCCGCACGATGGCCGGGACGAACCCGGCGAGGGCAAGCCCTGCGGCGGGGAGGCGCAGCCGTAACCCGAAGCCGCACCCAAACGACAAAGACCCCGGCGTCCTGGACGCCGGGGTCTTTGTCTGCGGAAAGCCGAAAAAGCCTAGAGGATGTCCTCGTATCCGTCGAGGGCCTGGTCCACCGGGGCGTCTTCGTGAACGATCCGGTTCAGGACCTCGACCAGCCGGGTGGGGTCGCGGTGCTGGAACACGTTGCGACCAACGGAGAGTCCCGCGCCGCCTGCGTCGATGGAGGTGCGGACCATGTCCAGGAAGGCGCGGGTGGAATCCATCTTGGCCCCGCCCGCGATAACCACCGGCACGCAGGCGCATTCCACCACGCGGGCAAAGGATTCGGCGTCGCCGGGGTAGTTGACCTTGACCACGTCCGCGCCCAGCTCGGCGCCCACGCGGGCGCAGTGGGCCACGACCTGCGGGTCGTACTCGTCCTGCACCTTGGGGCCGCGCGCGTAGATCATGGCCAGCAGCGGCATGCCCCATTCCGAAGCCGAGGCCGCGACTTGGCCCAGGTCAGTGAGCATCTGGCCCTCGGTCTCGTCGCCCAGGTTGACGTGGACGCTGACGCCGTCCGCGCCCAGCCGGATGGCCTCCTCCACGGTGGTCACCAACCGCTTGACGTTGGGGAACGGGGAGAGGCAGGTGCCGGCGGAAAGATGGACGATGCAGCCGAAATCGCGGCCCTGCATGCGGTGGCCGAGTTTGACCTGCCCCTTGTGCACCAGTCCGGCGTTGGCTCCGCCCGCCACCATGCTGGTGACCGTGTCGCGCATTTTTTCGAGCCCGGCGATGGGGCCTACGGTCACGCCGTGGTCCATGGGCACGATGATGGTCCGCATGGTGTTGCGGTTGAAAATCCTTTCCAGACGAATGGCTTTACCGATATGCATTGTTCACCTCGCTCCTGGCGGTTTTCGGTCGGATTCCGTGTCACGGTTCACATAATACAGTCGAGACGAAGAGGAAAGCGGAATTCCCGGCTTCGGCCAGGAGGCCGGACCTCCCTTTTGCGCGGAGTTGTTGACGAATGTGCTCCCACGGCCTATCGTCCATATCGTGCCGCCACTTTGCGAAGGGCGTGCCCGCGACCAGATCATCCGCACAAGGGGAGATAGATGAACGACGAGAAAACCTATGAATCCATCTTTGTAGCGCGCCAGCCCATTCTGGACGCCCAGAACTCCACCTGGGGCTACATGATGCTGTTCAGGGACAGCCTGGATGCGGACCGAGCCGTCTTCACCGATAATTCCGAAGCGACCATGAAACTGGTCTCCAACCTCCCCCTGTGCAACACCCCGCACAGCAGCAAGACGCGGTTCCTGATCCACTTCACGCCCGAGGCCGTGGTCCGGGGCATCCCGCACGCCATCCCGTGGAGCAACACCGTCATCATCCTCGAGGAGATCCAGGACCCGGACGAGACCCTGATCGTGGCCCTGGGCGACCTGCTCATTGACGGCTACGAGCTGGCCATCAACAATTTCGAGGGCAAGCCGGGGTGCGAACGGCTGGCGGAGCTGGCCGACACCCTGATCATCGACATGGAAGGCAAGGACGAAGCGGACCTGAACGCCATCGTCACCCGGGGCAAGAAGTTCGGCGCCTCCCGGATGATCGCCAAGCGGGTTGAGGACCTGGACGACCTGAACCGGGCCAAGAACGCCGGGTTCCACCTCTTTCACGGATTCTTCTTCAAGCGCCCCCAGACCGATTCCGGGCGCAAGATCAGCTCGGCCCAGGCCACCCGCGTGAAGCTCTTCGAGATCATCGAGAAGGACGAGCCGGACTTCGACGCCCTGGCCCCGGCCATCGAGGCGGACGTGTCCATCAGCTACCGGCTGCTCAACTTCCTCAACTCCGCCAACTTCAGCTTCGCCACCAAGGTGACCTCCATCAAGCAGGCCGTGGTCCTGACCGGGTGGAAACCCATCCGCAACTGGCTCAGGCTGATCATCCTGACCGACATGACCCCAACGGAAAAGAGCCTGGAGCTGGCCTACGTCTCGGCCCACCGGGCCAAACTCTTCGAGACCGCCGCCCTGGGCAGCGGCTACGAGGACGACTCGGACACCCTGTTCATCGTCGGTCTCTTCTCGCTGCTGGACGCCATGCTCGACACGGACATGAAGGACATCACCGAGCACCTGCCCGTGGACGACGAGGTCAAGGCCACCCTGTGCGGCAAGAAGACCCGGTTCACGCCGTGGCTCGACCTGGCCAAGGCCATCGAGGCGTCCGACTGGGACGAGGTGGGCGAGCGGGCCTCGACCCTGAACCTGCTCCCCGGCACCGTGGCCGTCAGCTACCAGCACGCCTTCACCTGGGCCAACGCCTTCTTCTCCTCCAAGACAAGTACCTAGCCCGCCAAGGGCCGAACCGCATATGCTCTCCCGGCGCGACTTCCTCACGGTCCTCGCCCGGGTCGCGCCGTTCGCCTGGGCACTTTCACCGGCAGGGCCGATTCCCCGCGCACTGGCCGGGCCGGACCGGACATCGCCCGGCGCAATCTTCGCCCTGGCCGGAACCGTGCTGCCCGGACGGGGCGATCCCCTGCCCGGCCACGCCGTGCTGATCCGCCACGGGCGCATCGAGGCTGTGGTCCCGGCCGGCCTCCCGCGGGACCGGCCCGTGGTCGCGCCCCCGGACGCCTGGATACTCCCCGGCGTGATCAACGCCCACTGCCACCACGCTCATACCCCGGAGGACCGGCGCAGGCTGTGGCTCGAATCCGGCGTCACCGCCCTGGGCGACGCGGCCTCTCCCCTGGCCGCCCTGCCGGACCTCCTGCGCTCCCCGGCCGGGACCACGGCCACGGCATCGGCCTGCGGCCCCATGCTGGCCCCGCCCGGCGGCTATCCTTTGAACGCCCACACCCGGGACATGGCCCTGGAGATCAATTCCCCGGCCCGGGGCGAGGATGCGGTCCGCAGGCTGGCCGACCTGGGAGCCGGGTCCGTCAAGATCGCCTTCGAACCGGGTAACGGCCCGGCCCCCCTGCCCCTGTTCGACGCGGCCACGGCGAGGGCCGTCTGCGACACCGCCCGGAGGCTGGGGCTGGGCGTGCGCGCCCACGTGCAGGACCTGTCCGGCCTGGAACCGGCGCTCAATGCCGGGGTGCGGACCATCGAGCACGTGCCGCACGTCCTGCGCACTCCGGACGGCCCGGCCCCGGTCCTCGACAAGTCCGGCGCGGTCCTGCCCGCCTACCGGACCCTGCTCGAACGCATGGCCCGCGACGGGGTGATCCTGACGCCCACCCTGGACGTGCTCTCTCGCACCCCCTGGGGCGGCCCGGCCCTCTTCGAGCCGGTGCGCACCTTCCACGCCATGGGCGGGCGCGTGGCCCTGGGCAACGACTACCCCTACCGGCGCACGGACGCGGGCATGCCCGCGCCGGAGATGCGGCTGCTGGCCGAGGCCGGGCTGCCCCCCGAAGCGGTCGTCGAGGCGGCCACCGCCAACGCGGCCGAGGCGTGCGGACTCCGCGACCGGGGGCTGATCGCGCCGGGCATGGCGGCCGACCTCCTGGTTGTCCGGGGTTTCCCGACGCCGGACGAGCTCCAAGACCCCCTGCACATCGTCAAGGACGGCGTGTTCATCCGCTGAAGGGAAAAATCAGAGACGCCGGGCCGACTCGGGCCTGAGACGCCCCTCGCCGCGCAGGGCACGGTCGAGCTTCGCCAGGGCCTCGCCCTTGCCGGACGGGAGCCGGACCTTGAGGGGCAGGTAGTTGGAGGCGTGATCGGCCAGGAACAGGCCGCGCGTCAGCTCGGTCCCGGCCAGCATCTCGCGCAGTTCGGCCAGGATGCCGTGGGCGTCGGGCAGGACGAACTCGCCGCGTTCGGCCCGCTCGTGCAGCGGGGTGCCGGGGACGAGCATCAGGCTCAGCGCGCCCACCTGGTCCGGGTCCATGGCCGTCAGGGCGCGGGCCGTGGCCCGGGCGTGGGCCAGGGACCGCTCCACCCCGCCCAGTCCGTTCAGGACCGTGACGTTGAGCTTGAGCCCGGCCGCCTTGGCGCGCCGCCCCTGCTTCACGATGCAGGCGGCGTCACCGCTCTTGCCCATGGCCCGAAGGATTTCGTCGTCGCCGGACTCCAGCCCCATGTAGACGATGCCCAGCCCCAGCTCCCGCAGCTCGCGCAGCTCGGCGTCGGTCTTGCGCTTCAGGGACTTGGCGTTGGCATAGGTCCCGACCCGCGTGACCCACGGCAGGTGGGTGCGGATCAGGGAGAGGATCTCGACCAGGCGCGGTTGAGGCAGGATCATGGCGTCGCCGTCGCACAAGAACACGCGCCGCTGGTCCGTGCAGTGCCGGGCCGCAAGCCGGACGTCCGCGAGCACGGTCTCCGGGTCCTTGATGGCGAAGCGCTTGTCCGGATACGCGCCGCAAAAGGCGCACTTGCCGTGGGAGCACCCCAGGGTGACCTGCAGCAAGATGGAACCCGCCTCGCTCGGCGGCCGGATGATCATGCCCTGATGGTCCATGCAACCTCCCTTTGGACAGGGGGACACGATACGGAAACACATGGAAATGGCAAGCCGCGCCACCCCAAATTTATAATAGTCCTGCGGGCGTTTCCCGTTGACCTGCCGGGCCTCGTTTCTTAATTAGAGTGTGACAGGTCAACCATATCACACACGATACTCCATGCCGTTCAAGAAAAAACCCGCCCGCCCCACCTCCTACGTCGCCCTGGACGAGACTTCCAGGGCTCTCATGGATTCGTCGGTGGAGTCCGCCTTCGTCATGGACGTGAGCGGCTACGTGCTGGCGGCCAACGAGGCGGCTGCGAAGCTCTTCGACCTGAAGCCTGGTCAGACCCTCCAGCGGTCCAACATCTACGAGCTGCTGCCCGCCGAGGCCGCCGAATCCCGCCGGGCCAAGATCGAGGAGGCCATCGAATCCGTCCGGTCCGTGCGCTTCGAGGAGGAGATCAACGGGCGGTCCCTGGTCCACTCCATCGTGCCCGTGGCCAACCCCTGGGGCGAGGTGGCGCGGCTGGCCGTGCATACCCTGGACCTGACCAAGCTCAGGCGCACCGACGAGGACCTCCGCCGCGAGCAGCAGCGCCAGATCTTCTTCATGGAGTCCCTGCCCGGCATCGTCTACCACCTCTATCCGGACCAGACCATCCGGTACGCCAACCGCTATTTCCGGCGCTACTTCGGCTCGCCCAGGAACCGCAAGTGCCGCGAGGCCCTGAACTGCTCCGGGACCTCCTGCTCGCTCTGCCCGCCCATGGAGGCCATGAACACGGACCGCGCCGTGGAGTGGGACTGGACCGACGGGCAGGGACGGACCTTCCACCTGCAGTGCAGTCCCATGACCGACTCCAACGGCGAGCGCATGATCATGGTGCTCGGCATCGACATCACGGCCAGGCAGCGGGCCGAGGACGCCCTGAAGAAGGCCCGCGACAAGCTCGAAGACCGGGTCCGCCAACGCACCAAGGAACTGGAAAAGGCGAACATCGCCCTGACCAGCAAATCCCAGCGGCTGGTCACCGCCATGGAGAGGGCCGACGCGGCCACCCGCGCCAAGTCCTCCTTCCTGGCGAACATGAGCCACGAGATCCGGACCCCGCTCAACGCCATCCTCGGCATGTCCGAGCTGGCCATGGCCTCCGGCGAGGAGACCCGCAAGGACCGCTACCTCATGCGCGTCATGGAAGCGGGCAACTCCCTGCTCTCCATCATCAACGACATTCTCGACTTCTCCAAGATCGAGGCCCACAAGCTGACCCTGGAGGAGATCGACTTCGACGTCCGCCGCGCCCTGGACGCGGCCCTGGACCTGCACCTCGTCTCCGCGGAGGACAAGGGACTGTCCCTCAAGGCCACCGTGGACGACGACGTCCCCCCGGCCCTGCTCGGCGACCCCTCGCGGCTGCGCCAGATCATCATCAACCTGGTGGGCAACGCCATCAAGTTCACCGAGACCGGCGGCGTGACCGTTGCCGTGTCCATGACCGAACAACCCGAAAGCACCGAGCCCGGCACCCCGCTCACCCTGCGTTTCGCGGTCAGCGACACCGGCGTGGGCATCCCGGCCAACAAGCAGAAGGACATCTTCCAGTCCTTCCTCCAGGCCGACGACTCCATCACCCGCAAATACGGCGGCACCGGCCTCGGCCTGGCCATCTGCAAGCTGCTCGTGGAGCTCATGGGCGGCGAACTGGGCCTGGATTCCGCCGAGGGCAAGGGATCGACCTTCTTCTTCACCACCCGGCTGCGCGTGGGCGACGTCCGCGCCGTCGAGGCCGAACAGCGCGCGGCCGAGGCCGTCTTCCCGGCAATGGAGCCCATCAACGTGCTGCTGGCCGACGACAACCCGCTCAACCGCGAGCTGGCCTCCACCCTGCTCACCGAGCAGGGGCACTCGGTCCTGGCCGTGAACAACGGCATCGAGGCCCTGAACGCCCTCAAGGAAACCGACTACGACCTGGTGCTCATGGACGTGCAGATGCCCATCATGGACGGCGTGTCCGCCACCAGGGCCATCCGCAACCCCAACTCCGGGGCGCTCAACCCGGGCGTCCCCATCGTCGCCCTCACGGCCCACGCCCTCAAGGGCGACCGCGAGCGGTTCCTCCAGGCCGGGATGAACGACTACATCGCAAAGCCCATCAAGATGCGGGACTTCTACAACACCCTCGCCCGGGTCATGAGCGGCCAGGCCGCCACCCCCGTCGATGTCGACGAGGAGCAGCCCCACGTCGCCGGGGGCCGCCCGTTCGACCGCGAGACCGCCCTGGACATGCTCGGCGGACAGCAGAAGCTGCTCTCCCGCATGGACGAGATTTTCCTCCGCGACGTGCCGTCCGAGATGAACGAGCTGGCCGACTTCTTCCGCCAGGGGGACTGGAGCAACGCCAAGCGGCTGGCCCACTCCATCAAGGGATCGGCGCGCACCGTGGGCGCGCAGCGGCTCGGCGCCATCGCCGAACAGATGGAATATCTCTGCAACCAGAAGGATGTTCCTTCGGCGCAGAAGGAACTTAAAATCCTTGAATCAGACGTGAAGTCCGCGCTAGAGTACATCTCCGGGCTTCGGGAACAGGCCTGAACCGAATCGTCCGTCCAACGCAAAGGAGCCTTGTGATGAAAACCATACTGGTCGTCGACGACGCACCCATGATCCGCGAATTGCTCAAATCCGTCCTCGAAGCCGAAGGGTATCGTGTGCTCGAAGCCGCCGACGGCGAAGAAGCCATCCAGATCTGCCACAACAACGCCATAGACCTGTCCATCATCGATATCTTCCTGCCCAAAAAGGGCGGGCTCCAGGTCATGGGCGAGCTGATCAAGGCCGACAGCTCCCACAAGTTCATCGCCATCTCCGGCGGCGAAGCCTTTAACCCCGAAGCCATCGTCGAACTCGCCAAGGTCTACGACGTGGTCGACACCTTCACCAAGCCCATCGACACCCGTCGCCTCGTGGACGTGGTCCGCACCGCCCTGGCTGATTAGCCGGGGTCCGCCTCCGGGCCTCCAACCGTTGGCGAGTCTTCGAGCCCAACGGCTGAGGGCAGCAGCGATCGGCCAGGGGGAAGGGGAAGAGGGGGGCACCTTTTGCAAAAGGTGCCCCCCTCTTCCCCTTCCCCCTGGACCCCCATCCCCATCTCCCCCCTCCAAAACTCCTTGTCGCCGCTTCGCGGGGGCAGGGCAACGCGCAGGCTGCTCTTCGGAGCGGTTTTTGGCGCTCCACAAGCGGCATACCCAAGCCCCGCCGATAGGCCTTCTTCGGGAACGCCCTTGAGCCGCAGCCTCATACAGCCGTCACCCCCCGCAGCCCCAACAGCGGCTTTCATACCCGGCCAATCCGTCCGAAGGCTCTCTTCGGGAACGCCTTTGAGGCAAAGCCTCAAACAGTGGCTCTCATACCCCGAAGTCCCGTTCAAAGGCCCCTCTTCCTTCGCCCTTCGTACCGTCAAGCAGCAGGGAGCGAGCCCTGTTCTGGACGCCTAGAAGCCGACCGCGAAGGGGCGGCGGCTCCGCTCCCGTGGCCCCTCGGTAATCCATAAAAGGGGTATTCCCGTGGAGGCTCGCACGTTACTTTTCATCAGATGGAGCCGGAAGGCTTCGCAGAGTGGGTCAGCTGTGCATTTTTCGAGGGGGGATTTGACCGCAGCGTAGCAATACTACGTGAGGATCAAATTTCCCCTCGAAAAATGTGCAGATGGCCCGCTATGCGAAGCCGCACCGAGCGGATCGGATTCTTGGCGGTGAAACTCCGGGCGGGGATGCCCCCCCGGCGTTTCTTTGGTTCTTTCTTTTCGCCCGGAAAAGAAAGAACCCCGCCGGGAGGGCTCCAAAAAAACTTGGAGGAGCGCCAGCGACGGCTCTCTCTTCCTCTCCCGCTTCTTCAAAAAAGAAGCCCTCCCGCACTACCGCCGGGAGGGCAAAAAAAGGAGGAGCACCATCAACGGCTCTCCTCTTCTCCAAAAAAATTACACCAGATCGACGGTAACCCCCTCCGCCACATAGAACAAAATCACATATTTTTTCTGAATAATCTCAACCACATCCTCAACACACTTATCCCCCATATCCGCTATGGAGACATAGGCGTTCCGCGCTCCCACGCGCCCCGGGTCAACCGCCGTGAACACGCTGGTGAACAACACTCCCTGCTTGCGCAGGTCGCACAACAAATCCGCCAGCAGGTTGTCGTCGCCGTTCAGCCGGATGCCGAACTGCGCCCCGCCCCGCGCGGACCCCGCCGACGCGCACAGGAACCGCAGCACGTCGGCCTGGGTGATGATGCCCACCAGCTGGCCGCCGTCCACCACGGGCAGCCCGCCCACCTTGTGCTTGACGAGTGTCTCGGCCACTTCGGTCATGGCCGCGTTGGAATGCACGGAGATGGGATCCAGGGTCATGATGTCCCCGGCGGTGAGGGTGTAGAGGCCGCCGCCCCGTTCGACCACGGCGTCGCCGGGAATGAACTTGGAGGGCATGGCGTCGCGGATGTCGCGGTCGGAGACGATGCCCACCAAGTCACCCCGGCTGTCGATGACCGGGAACTGGCGGATGTTCTTCTCATGCAGTATCTCGGCGGCGTCCAGCACGGACGAATTCACTCCCAGGGCGATGACGTTGACCGTCATCCAGTCTCTGACCAGCATCCTCCACCTCCTGTGTCCGGTTCCCGGATTGGAAACCGTCGATAATACCTACTCTGTCAGTCCGTAAAATGCAACGCCCTCAAAGTTTTGCGGCCTCGGCCTCCACCGCCCGGACCAGGCCGTCGAACCGGACCAGCAGCCGGTCGATGTCCCTGCCCGCAGCCTCCAGCTCGCCGCAGAAGCACCGCTTCTCCAGGGCGCGGGCCTCCTGGACCACGTCCATGGCCAGCACATGGCTGGAGATGTTGGTGATGGAATGCAGGGCCATGGCCGTACCCTTGGCGTCCCCGGTCTTTGCCGCCGTGATCAGAGCCTCGCGCTTGTTTTTCGCCTCCATGAGGAAGAGGTCCAGGATGTCCTTGAGCAGCTCCAAGTCGCCTTCGAAACGCGAGGTCAGGGACTTGATGTCCAGCCGCATCTCCTCCTCGGGCGGACCGGACCGGGTCGGCTCCTGGGTGCAGACCAGGCTCTCGCCCTCTTTCCGCCCGGCGGTGCAGCGGACGATGGCCTCGGACAGCTGGTGCATGTCCACCGGCTTGCTGACGTAGTCGTTCATGCCGCTTTCAAGCATCCGCTCCCGGTCGCCCTTCATGGCGTAGGCGGTCAGGGCGATGATCGGGATGTTGCGGTCGTAAAGCCTGCCGTCGGATTCGCGGATGGCGCGGGTGGCCTCTATGCCGCTCATCTCCGGCATCTGCACGTCCATGAGCACCACGTCGATCTCGCGCCCGTTTTCCCGGAGGAGCTCGAGGACCTCAAGGCCGTTCTCGGCGGTGGTCACGGTGTGGCCGAACATGGTCAGGAAGTGCTTCAGGTACTTCCTGTTCATGGGGTTGTCGTCGGCCAGCAGGATGTTCAGGTGCAGGGTGCTCGGCTTCCTGGCCTTGAGCGGGGCGGCTGCCGGGGTCTGGTCCCGGAGCACGCCGAACCAGGCGGTGAAAAAGAAGGTGGACCCCTGGCCCACGGCGGATTCCACGCCGATCTCGCCGCCCATCATGTTGACCATCTGGCGGGAGATGGTCAGTCCCAGGCCGGTCCCCTGGTGCTTCTTGCGCAGGGAGCTGTCCGCCTGGGTGAAGCTGTCGAAGACCGCGTCCAGCTTGTCCGGGGGAATGCCCACGCCGGTGTCCCGGACCTTGAACAGCAGGCAGACGCGGCTCTGCTCGCGGTGGGAAACCTCCACGGTCAGCTCCACCAGGCCTCGCTCGGTGAACTTCAGCGCGTTGCCGATGAGATTCCAGAGCACCTGGCCGAGGCGGTCCGGGTCCCCGTTCAGGCGCACTGGCACCTCGTCGGCCACGGAGTAGCGGAAGGCGAGATTGTTCAGCTCCGCCTGGGGGCCGAAGGAACGCACGCTGGTCTCCAGAGCGGAGCGCAAGGTGAAGTCCTCCAGCTTGAGCTCCATCCGGCCCGCCTCGATCTTGGAGATGTCCAGGATGTCGTTGACGATGTTGAGCAGGGACTTGGCCGCGTCGCGGATCATGTCCGTGTGCTCGCGCTGCTCCTCGGTCAGGCCGGTGGTGATCATCATCTCGGTCATGCCCAGGATGCCGCTGATGGGGGTGCGGATTTCATGGCTCATGTTGGCCAGGAACATGGATTTGGCCATGTTCGCATCCAGGGCGGCGGCCGAGGCCTCCTCGGCGGAGCGGTTGGCCTCGATCAGCTTGCCGCTCATCTCGCCGTAGTGGATGGCCGATCCGAAGAGGTTGGCGGCGAGCATCATGGACTCGATCTCCACCGGCAGCCAGTCGCGCTCGCGCCGGTGCTCGGACAACCCGAGGAACCCCCACCAGGCGTTGCCCGCGAAGACCGGGACGATCATGATCGACTTGGCTCCGGTGGATTCGAAGACCTCACGTTCCTCCTTGCGGAAATGCTTGACGTGGCCCGTGACCACCTTGCGCTTGAGCATGGCCCCGCGCCAGGTGTCGTAGAGAGGCGAGGTAGAGATCTCGAAGCCTTCCGGTCCCTTCGAAAGCGGGAAAAGGCCCTCGGCGGCCCACTCGTTGTGCAGGGTCAGGACCTCCTCGCCGCCGGGCCGGTCGGCCTTGCGGAACAGATAGATGCGGGTCACGTCCGCGACCTTGCCCAGCTTGACCAGGGCGTCGCTCACGCCCTCGTCCCAGTCGATCTTACGCAGGAACCGGCTGGCGAAGCTGGTCAGGACCTGAAGAATGGCGTCCCGGCGGAAGAGCAGCTCCTCGAATTCCTTTTGCAGGGAGACGTCGCGGGCCATGCCGTAGATGCGGACCACGTCCCCGGACGGGCCGAGTTCGACCTCCCGGTTCGCGTGCAGGTGGCGCACCTTGCCGTCCCGGTTCACGACCCGGTATTCGAAATCCAGGGGCCAGCCCCGGTCGAAGGTCGCCTCGTTGGCCCGGTCGAAGACCTCCAGGTCCTCGGGATGGACCATCTCGCGCAGACCGGAGAGCCGGACGCCCGGCACCATATCCTCGCCGAAGATGCGGTTCAGCCCCACGGACCAGCGGATGTCGCCGGTCTCGTCCCGCACCCAGCTGCCGATGGTGTCGGTGCGCTCCATCCAGGCGCGCAGTGCGCGCTCGGCGGCCAGCTCGCGGCGCAGCGCCACCTGCGCCTCCAGATGCCGGGCGCAGCGGTCCATGCACGCCTCGGAGTGCTCGTCGAGCACCCCGCTGTCGAAGGCCCCCAGCTCCAGGGCCCGGTCCACCAATCCGGGCTCGAGGAAGAGCACCGCCACCTGGCGGTCGTATTCTTCCCGGATGCGGTACAGGGCGCGTTCCCAGGTCGCGTCGTCGGGGTCCGGGACGAGCAGGACCAGGTCCGCGTCGTTCTTCTCCAGCCGGTGTACCCCCCGCGAGACCGTGGCGAGCTGCACGAAGGTCCGCTCGTGATCGTGGAAGAACGCATCCATTCTGTCCCCGTCCACTTTCTTGCCCGCCAAGATCAATACCTTCACGCTCGCCTCCGCTTCCCGGTCATGGGATGAGAATGATTTGTATGGGTTGTCGTCAACTCTTACGCCAGAAAGAGGGGGCTGGACAAGTCGTATGACCGGATTCCCCCGGGCCGGCTCGGCCGGAACCCACGCCGAGCGGGCATTGCCAACTGCAACCGTCTGAAAAGACAGTTCTTCCCCTGGCCACCCCCCCTTGCTTTCTCGCCCTTCGGGGTTTACACAGCTTGCAGGGGGATGTTTTCGCGCCCCCTGCCCAACGACAATCCCAAAGGTGCCACCATGAATTTTCTGCCTGACAACGACATCCTGACCCTGCTTTCGGGGGCGACCCTGGCCGTGAAGCTGGTGATGCTCTTCCTGGGCTGCATGTCCCTCTGGAGCTGGACCATCATCTTCATGAAATTCTTCACCATCGGCGCGGCGCGCAAGAAGGTCATGAAGGGCTACGAGGCGTTCATCGCGGCGGGCGATTTGTCCAAGGGGCTCAAGGGGCTGGGCGACAAGGACGACTCCCCCCTGGCCCGGGTCTCGTCCCTGGCGGTCAAGGAATTTCGGCTGCTGGAGAAGGCGGACGTCAACCGCGAGCGCAAGCGGCTGCTGGTCAAGGACACCCTCCGGCGCGTGCTCAAGCAGGGCATTTCCAAGGAGATGCGGTCGCTGACCCGCAACCTGCCGTTTTTGGCCACCTGCGCCAACGCGGCCCCGTTCATCGGGCTGTTCGGCACGGTCTGGGGCATCATGCACTCCTTCCACTCCATCGGCATGGCCCAGTCCGCGGCCCTGGCCACGGTTGCGCCGGGCATCTCCGAGGCGCTCATCGCCACGGCCATCGGTCTGCTGGTGGCCATCCCGGCGACCATTTTCTACAACTATTTCCTGGGCAAGCTGAACGAGGTGGAGACCGGCATGGTGGACTTCGCCGGGGCGTTCCTGAACCGCGCCGAGCGCGAGATCGCCTGGGCCGACAAGCCCGGCCGGGACTAGGGGTCGACCATGGCGATCAAGACCGGCGGCGGCTTCCTGAACGAGATCAACGTCACGCCCTTCGTGGACGTGATGCTGGTGCTGCTGATCATCTTCATGGTCACGGCCCCGCTCATGACCCAGGGGGTGGAGGTGGACCTGCCGACCACGCGCACGGTCAAGAACCTGCCGCAGGACTCCGAGCACCTGGTCCTGACGGTCAAGAAGGACGGCGCGCTGTTCCTGGACGAGTACCAGGTGGGCGAGGACGAGCTTGAGGACCATCTCAAGCGGCTGGTGGCCGGGCAGAAGAAGCAGCTCTTCCTGCGCGCGGACAAGGAGGTCGCCTACGGCACCGTGGTCCGCGTCATGGGCGAAATCAAGGCCGCCGGCATCGACAAGCTCGGCATCGTGGCCGAGCAGCCGCGCGAGGACAGGAAGTAGACGCGACATGAAGCGGGCGCTCAGCTGGACTCTCTCCATCCTCTTCCATGCCGTGGTGGCCGCAGGTCTGCTGTATTCCGTGGACCTGCCCCCGCTGCTGCCCGAGGAGCTGATGCAGGTGGACCTGACCCGCATCGAGGAGCCGCAGGTCATCACGCCCATGCCCGTGCCCGCGCCCGCGCCGCCCCCCGCGCCCGAGCCCCGGGCCGAGCCGGAACCGCTCCCGGCGGGCGCGCCCGCGCTGCCCATGGACAAGACCGTGGTCCTGGACGACAGCCCGCCCCCGCCCGAACCCGCTCCCGAGCCCGAGCCGCTCCCGGAACCCGACGTCGTCGAGATCAGCCCGGTCAAGACCCTGCCGCCCGAAAAGCCCGAGCTGGCCGAGGACGGGCTGCCCAAGAAAATCTACGTGCGCAACGACGGCACCGTGCACCGTGGGGCCGAGGCGCGCTTCGGCCGCGCCCTGATGGGCGACTACTTCTCCTACTCGCCCCAGGAGTTCTCCGGCCAGTTCCGGACGGCCGACGACCGCGTCATCTCCATCATCGACGCCCGCAACACCAAGTACGGGCGGTTCCTGATCTACGACTCCAAGAACAAGACCCTGCGGCGGCTGAAGCAGTCCTTCGGCAAGTACATCTACACCATCGGCCCGTCGGTCTACGCGGACGAGCCGGTGATCGGCACCGTGACCTTCCTGGCCAAGGACGACCGCATCGAGCGGTTCATCCTGGTCACGGACGACGACCGCATGGCCCACTATCCGCGCAAGGTCCACGTCCGCGAGGAGGAGGTCGTCTTCGACGGCCCCACCGGGGAGATCCGCGCCAACCTCTCGCGGCCGCCCTATGACGACGGCCACCCCGGCGCGGTGGTGGTCCACGGGCCGGACTGCGTGGAGCCGGGCATGGTCCAGGCCTTCACCCGCAGCCTGTCCATGCACGACCTGGCCACCCTGTCCTTCCCGCCGCGCGGCTGCATGGGCGAGGACCCGTCGCCCGCCTCCAATGCCGAACTGGTCTGGGACACGGTGTCCGCCTACCGCTACCTGGCCAGACTCCCGGCCATCGATCCCCGCAAGGCGGGCATCTGGGGCAACGGGCCGGGCGTGCCCGCGGCCATCCGCGCCGCCGGGCGGGTCTCCCCCGCCTTCCTGGTCTGCCTGGTCACGGACGGGGTCGCGCCGGGCGACGTGCCGGGCCGCGACCTGCTGGCCGGACTGGACTTCCCGGTGCTCTGGCTGATCACCGGTTCCGAGACCGGGCGCTGGACTCCGCTGATCCGCACCCTGGAAGACCTGCGCGACAACGGCGGGAGGCGGTTCACCGTCATCGTGGCCCCGCGCAGGACGAGCAGCGAGGTCCTCGACGCCGAGGGCGGCCGGTCCTCCTGGGTGGAGCAGGTGGCCGACGACCACGCAGCCCTGGCCATGTCCTGGATCGCCAACCTGAAGTAATCAACCGGACTACGGCTACCCGCTTTTCTTCGCACTGCAAATACGCTATTGTCTGCGCATTGTTGCGGCCCTGCCAGACACTTTCACGACGGACCCGACGTGACGCTCGACCAAGACCTGAACATCGTCCGCCCCGACCCCGAGACCTGCGACCGGCTGATCAACTCCGATCCGGGGCTTTTCCGGCGGCTCGTGGAGGCCTCGGGCATGGCCGTGTCCATCCACGACAAGAACCTCTTTCCCATCTGGGGCAACGAGGCCTACGCACGGCTCTGGGGCTACTCCGTGGACCGCATCCTGGAGCTGGAGCAGCAGATGGTCATGCCCCCGGAGACCGTGGCCATCTACCGCAACGAGGTCATGCCCAAGGTATGCGCCGGTCAACGGTGGGAGGGCGAATACGTGGTCCGCGCCGGAGACGGGTCCCTGCGCACGGTCAAGGGCTGGTTCGACCCCATCCTGGATGAAAGCGGCGAGGTCTCCCACGTCATCGCCATCAAGCAGGACATCTCGGACATCATCCGAACCCGCGAGGAGCTGGGGGTGGCACGGAAAAGCCTGAACTTCATCTCCAAATCAACCAGCGACATCTTTTTCCGGCTGAATCTGAAGACCGGGCTGTACGACTACCTCTCCCCGTCCGTGGAGCGGTTCTCCGGCTATTCCGTGGACGAGTACCAGCAGCACCCCATGCTCGTGCGCGAAATCGTCCACCCCGACTGGCACGGCTACTTCGACGATATCTACGAGGAGCTGATGGCGGGCGTGGTCCGGCCCGAATACGAATTCCAGTTCGTGCACAAATCCGGCGAGGTCCACTGGGCCAACCAGCGGGGCATCCTGATCTTCGACGAGAACGGCGAGCCCATGGCCATGGAGGGCATCGCCACGGACATCACCGCACGCAAGGCGGCCGAGGAACGGCTGCGGGGCAACGAGGAGAAGTACCGGTTTCTGGCCGAAAACATCTCGGACGTGGTCTGGACCGTGGACAACAACTACCTGCTGACCTACGCCACCCCGTCCATGCGGGACCTGCTCGGCTACACCTTGGAGGAACTGCAGGGCAGGAACATCCGCGAGCTGGTGGCGCCGGGTTCCCTGGCCGCCTTTGACCAGGCCTCCGAGCGGCAGCGGGAGGCCGACGCCCGGGGCGATTACGGCTTCATCAACCGGATGGAGCTGGAACATCTGCGCAAGGACGGGACCTCTGCCTGGGCCGAGACCGTGGCCCGGCGGCTTCTGGACGGCAACGGCCGGTCCTGCGGACTCCAGGGCGTGACCCGCGACGTGTCCGTGCGCCGGGAAATCGCGGCCGCCATGGCCGAGAGCGAGGCCCGGTTCCGCACCCTGTTCGAGGACTCCCCCATCTCCCTGTGGGAGGAGGACCTGACCCGGCTCAAGGCGTACTTCGACGAGCTCAAGGCGTCGGGAGTGACCGATTTCCGCACCTATTTCTACGCCCACCCTGACGCCCTGGCCAAATGCGCCACATTGGTCTCGGTGGTGGACGTGAACAAGGCCACCCTGGACCTCCTGGGCGCGTCCTCCAAGGAGGATCTCTTCGGCAACCTGGACCTGGTCCTGACCGAGAGCTCCATGGCCGCCTTCACCGAGGAGATGATCCTCCTGGCCTCGGGCGGGCACGAATACTGCGGCGAGATCACCCACCGGACCCTGGAGGGCGAGACCATCTGGGTCATGGTCCACTTCTTCGTGCCGGACGAATTCAAGGACACCCTGTCCCGGGTCATCGTCTCCCTGCTGGACGTGACCCCCCGCAAAAACGCCGAAGAAGCGCTCATGGACTCCGAGGAGCGGTACCGCGTGCTGGCCGAGAACTCCCAGGAGGGGGTCATCGTCATGCAGGCCGGGGAGGTCCGTTACGTCAACGAGAGCATGATCCGCATCACCGGCTACACCCTGAAGGAAATCGGCCTCCTGGACTTCGCGGCCATGCTCCACCCCGATGACCGCGCCACCCGGTCGGCCCAGCTCACCCGGCTCTCCACGGACGGCATGAACGACCTGATCGGCTCCTTCCGCATCCTCACCCGGAAAGGGGAGGTCAAGTGGGTGAACATGAACGTCAAGCCGATCATGTGGGGCGGACGCGAAGCCCAGATGCTCATCCTCACGGACATCACCCGGTACAAGTCCCTGGAGTCCGAACTGCTCACCGCCCACGCCCAGATGGAGAACCGCGTGCGCAAGCGGACCGCCGAGCTGTCCGAGGCCAACGTCCAGCTCAAGGCCGAGGCCGAGGAGCGGGGCAAGGCCCAGGAGCGCATCCAGACCCTGACCCAGCAGCTCATCCGGGTCCAGGAGGACGAGCGCCAGCGCATCGCCCGCGACCTGCACGACAACGTGGCCCAGGATCTGTCGTCCATCATGCTCAAGATGGAGACCCTGTTTGACGGCCAGGACTGCGTGGCCCAGGAGCTGTCCGCCCGGGGCGCGTCCGTGGCCGAAGTCCTGCGCGGCTGCATTGCCTCGGTCCGGGAGATCGCCTACGGGCTGCGCCCCCCGGCCCTGGACCAATTGGGCCTGGTCAGGGCGCTGCAAAACCTGTCCCAGGACGCCGGGGCCAGGTACGGCTTCGAAGTTGACTTTTTTTCCACAGGAATCGATAATGTTTCCTTGGACTTTGATGTGGAAATCAATCTTTACCGGATGGTCCAGGAGGCGGTCAGGAACATCTGTCGGCACGCCGAGGCGTCCAAGGCGACCGTCCGCCTCATAAAGAGTCATCCGGACATTCTCATCCGCATCGAGGACAACGGCCGGGGTTTTTCCATGGAGGAGAGGCTGGCCAGAGCGGACCAGGACAAGCGCATGGGCTTGCGGAGCATGGAGGAACGGGCGCGCCTCATCGGCGGCGTGATGGACATCCAGTCCCTGCCCGGAACCGGCACGCGCGTGGTCTTCAAGGTCCCGTTCGAAAACGCGAAAAGGCATGAATAAGATGGAAGCGCACACCATGGACGTCATGATCGTCGACGATCACCCCCTGTTCCGGGAAGGGCTCAAGACCATTATCAGCAGAGACGCCAACTTCTCGGTCTGCGCCGAGGCAGGCAACGGGAGCGAGGGCATCGCCCTGGCCCGCGATCTCCACCCGGACATCGTGCTGGTGGACATCTCCATGCCCGACACCAGCGGCATCCAGATGATCCGCGAGCTCAAGGACGACCTGCCCACCACCCGGTTCGTCATCATCTCCATGCACTCCGAGGCCGACTACATCGTCGAGGCCTTCCGGGCCGGAGCCACCGGCTACATCATCAAGGAATCCGCCGCCCACCAGCTCATCAAGGGGCTGAACACCGTGGCCCAGGGCCACCTCTTCCTGGACAGCGCCCTGTCCCAGGAGGTGGTCTTCAAACTGCTCCAGACCAAGACCGACGGCGAGGACGGCAAGGACGACCCGTACTCCACCCTGACCCCGCGCGAGCAGGAGGTCATGCGCATGCTGGCCGAAGGACTGACCGCCAAGGGCGTGGCCGAACAGCTGTTCATCAGCCCCAAGACCGTGGAAAATCACCGCACCAACCTGATGAAGAAGCTCGGCCTGAGGAGCTCGGTGGAGCTGATCCGCTATGCCGCCCGCCTCGGCCTCATCGATATCGAAACCTGGGCCACCTAGCCCGGCGATTCTTCCCCCGCAAAAGGAGAAGCCCCCCTGCACCGTGGTGCCGGGGGGCTTCCTTCATGATGGATCCACTGACAGAACTATTCGGCGGAAATGGTGATCCGCTTGGGCTGGACCTTTTCCACCTTGGGCAGGTACAGCTCCAGGACCCCGTTCTCCAGGGAGGCCTTGATCCGCTCCCGGTCCACGATGTCCGAGATGGAGATGGAGCGCACGTACTCGCAGTCGCCGAACTGCATCTCCACGAACTTCTCGCCGGGGTTGGGGTTGCGGACCGCGCGGCCGGTGATGGTCAATTCGTCCTCTTCGAGGTCGATGGCCATGTCCTCCTTCTTCACGCCGGGCAGGTCCATGTAGATGTGGAACCCGTCCTCGCGTTCCAGGATATCGGTGGCCGGACGGAAGCGGGCCAGTTCCTTTGCGTCCTCTTTCTTCATGACTTCGCTCATGACACCCTCCTTACTGCGCTTCGATGCTGATGGTGCGCGGCTTGATCTCTTCGGACTTGGGCAGGGTCACGGTCAGGACGCCGTCCTTCAGCGAGGCGGTGACCTTGTCCCTGTCCACGGGCACGCCGATGTTGACAACTCTGTGGAAAACGCCCTTGGGACGCTCCTGGCGGAAGTATTTCCCTTCGGGAGCGGTGCGCTCGCCCTTGAGGACCAGGGTCTTGTCGGTCAGGGTCAGCTCCACGTCGTCGATGGCCATTCCGGGCACTTCGGCGCGAACGTAAATGTTCGCTTCATCGTTGCTCAGATTGAGCGGGGGGTAGGCCAGACGCCTGTCGTCGCCCATGGGGGATCTCAGGAATTCCTCGAAGACACGGTCCAGCCGGGACGGGAAATTGTACAGCGTATTGAAATCGATAACCATGAACGGCACCTCCTTTTGATTCGTTCGAAATCAAAAATAGGCACCCTTTTTTCATCGTCAAGACCACCTGTGGAAAAAAATGTCCCGCCCCGGAAAACCGGGGCGGGACGCCTCTCCGACAGGGCCGGAGACCTATTTGGAACCGGTCCACTCCTTGTCCGGGACCGCCTGCTCCACCAGCATGATGGGGATGTCCTCCTTGACCGGATAGACCACGGCGCAGGCCGCACAGGCCAGGCCGTCCCCGGCGGGCAGGAGCTTCAGCCCCCCCTTGCACTTGGGGCAGGCCAGGATGTCGAGCAGTTCTTTCTTCAGGGTCATGGCGCTCTCCTTTGCTGACCGGACACTACCGTTCCGGACCGGAATTGGCAACAGTCCGCCAACCTCCCCCTTTACCTCCGGCGCGCGAGGCTGTACCTTCCGGGGATTGCATACCAACAATCAGGACGTGACATGAGCATAGATCTGCATACCCACACCACCGCCTCTGACGGCACCCTCTCGCCCACGGAACTGGTCAAGCTGGCCAAGGAATCCGGCCTGGACGCCGTGGCCATCACCGACCACGACACCTTCCAGGGCGTGGCGGAGGCGCTCGAAGCCGGAGAGAAATACGGCATCGAGGTCATCCCCGGCACCGAACTGAGCCTCGAATCCCCGGAAGGCGCGGGCTGGATCCACGTGGTCGCCCTGTGGCTGCCCGAACAGGCCGAGGAACTCCAGAAGGCCTTCGACTGGGTCCTGGAAGGCCGCGCCAACCGCAACCACGAGATCGTGGACAAGCTCCGCACCCTGGGCGTGAACATCACCTACGAGGCCGTGGCCGCCCGCGCCAAGGGCACCATCGGCCGTCCCCACTTCGCCCAGGAGCTCCTCGCGCTGGGCGTGTGCTCGTCCATGGACGAGGCGTTCAAGGTCTGGATCGGCGACAACGGGCGGGCCTACGTGCCCAAGCGCAAGCTGACCCCGGAACAGGCGTTCCCCATCCTGAACGACATCGGGGCCACCTCCATCCTGGCCCACCCCTTCGCCCTCAAGCTCAACTACAAGGCCACGGAAAAGGTCGTCCGCGACCTCATGGACCTCGGCCTGGACGGCATGGAAGTCTTCTATTCCGAACACTCCGAGGCCGACACCAAGGCGTACGGCGAGATGGCCGACCGTCTCGGCCTGCTCAAGTCCGGCGGCTCGGACTTCCACGGCGCCAACAAGCCGGAGATCCGGCTCGGCACCGGCCGGGGCAGCCTGGACGTGCCCACCGCGCTGCTCGAAGCCATGAAGCAGGACCGCCGGAGCAAGGGCCTCCCGGTCTAGGGCCGCACGCCCTCCCGAACCCGCCAGGACCGCCGCCATGCCCGAGAACCAACCCTTCCGGCCCGAACTCCTCGCCCCCGCGGGCGACATGGAAAAACTGACCACCGCCATTCTCTACGGCGCGGACGCCGTGTACCTGGGCGGCGAGGGCCTCAACCTGCGGGCGGGCGCGGGCGGCTTCGACCGCCAGGGACTGACCGAAGCCTTTGCCAAGACCGCCAAGGCCGGGGTCAAGGCGTACTACACCCTGAACGTCTACCCCCGGCAGTCGCACATGAAGGAGCTGCACGCCCAGATCGACATGCTCTGCGAACTCAAGCCCGACGCGGTCATCGCCGCCGACCCCGGCGTCATCCGGCTGCTGCGCCGCGAGCTGCCCGAAATCCCGGTCCACATCTCCACCCAGGCCAACACCTCCAACGTCGAGGCCGTGCGCTTCTGGCGCGAGAACGGCGCGCGGCGCGTCAACGTGGCCCGCGAGCTGCGTTCCGCCGAGCTGGGCGAAATGCTCGACGCCTGCCGCAAGCAGATGCCGAACATGGAGCTGGAGGTCTTCGTGCACGGGGCCATGTGCATGGCCGTCTCGGGCCGGTGCTACATGTCCGCCCTGCTCAACGACCGGCCCGGCAACCTCGGCCAGTGCTCCCACCCCTGCCGCTACGAATACCGGCCCACGGCCATCACCTTCGAGGAACGCACCCGGCCCGGCGAAAACCTCTGGGAAATCCGCGAACAGGGCGGCCCCGTCCAGGACCGCCCGGCGGACGAGGAATTCACCTTCGACGCGCCCGAGGAGTTCACCTTCTCCACCCCGGAGGAGGCCGGACAGCAACCGGTCGCGGACCCGGCCCTGTCCGCCGCCCTGGATACCGACGGCTGGACCAAGTTTTTCGCCGCCGAAGACCTCTGCCTGCTCCACTACCTCGAATGGTTCATGCGCCTGAAGGTCGCCTCCATCAAGATCGAGGGGCGAACCAAGAGCTCCGCCTACCTCGCCCAGGTGGTGGACGCCTACAAATCCGCGCTTCTCGCGGCCTCCACCGGCCGGTTCCACCCGGAAATCTTCCTGGCCGAACTGGTCAACGCCGCGTCCCGGCCCCTGACCACCGGGTTCTTCGATCCCCTCAACCGAGGGATCATCGCCCAGCCGCCCGATCCCGAGGAGAAACGGCCCGTCCTCGCCCGGCTCGTCACCCCCATCGCCGCCGGACGCTGGCTCGTCCAGACCAAGGCGCGCTGGGACACCTCCGAACCCGTCGAAGTGCTCATGCCCGGCCTGATCCGGCCCCGCCTCGCCGCCGAAGACTACGGACTCGAAGACGAACGCGGCACCGGAGTCGATATCTCCCACCCCGGACAACGCGGCGTGCTCATCTGCGACCACCCGGAACTCAAACCCGGCATGTTCCTCCGCAAACCCTGGAACCTGGACGACCTGGACTAGACGGCCAGGTCGGTGCGGGAGGGCCTCCGGCACCCCCTTCGGGGAGAGCCCTCGCCGGGCGGCGTCTCCGACGGCCAGGGCGCTGCCCTGGACCCGCTCAAGGCCGAGGGCCTTGAGAATCCCATAGCTCGCTTCGCTCGGGTCCGTGCGGACGCCTCCGCCGTGCCGGTTGGCGATTTGGGGCGGAGATGGCGGGTGAGGAACCGTGCGGCTTAACGCCACATCGCCCGCCGCCATCTCCGCCCCAAATCGCGGGTTTTTATTGGAAGAGTCTGATTCCACTCAGAACAATCTCTTTTGGTGACGCAGTCCTAAAACGCCGCGAAACCGGTTTGTCGTGTTCCGCCAAGCCCTTCCAGCGGCGTTGGGCAACCGTCCCTGAGGGTTCGCGCCGGGCGGCGCTCCGAGGCCCGTGGCCGTCCGGCGCGAACGCTCAGGGACACCGTCTGCCCGCACCCCAACCACCCATCCCGTGCAAACGCACCGACCTCCACTTCCCTTCTCCCCCTCCCGACTCCCCCAACTCCCCCCCCCGCGCCCGCACGCACTTGCCGAAGGCACCCAAAAAGTTTGGAAGGGGAGTCCAGAGGGGAAACTTTTTTAAAAGTTTCCCCTCTGGCCGCCGGAGGCATTCCCTCCCCCACCTCCCGCCATGTGCGGAAAGGTGCAGTTGGTTGCGGGGCGGGGCGGGGGGGCGTATAGGTGCTGGTATGAAGCGATTGGGCGTGGACGGGTGCAGGGGCGGCTGGTTTGCGGCCTGGTCTGACCGGGGGAGCTGGGACTTCGCGTTGTATGCGGATTTCGGCCTCCTTTGGGACGCGCACCGGGACGCGGAGTGCATCCTGGTGGACATGCCCATCGGCCTGGCCCGTGACGCGGTCCGCAGGGCGGACGTGGAGGTCCGCAAGCGGCTCGGTCCGCGCCGGTCAAGCGTCTTCAACTGCCCGGTGCGGGCAGCGGTGCACGCCCCGGACAAGGCCACGGCCAAGGCGCTCAATCGGAAAGCTGTCGGTAAGTCACTTTCCGAACAATCGCTGAATATTATGAAAAAGATACGGGAAATCGATCTGTTCCTCTCCAGCCATCCCGAAGCACAGGACAGACTCTTCGAATCCCACCCGGAACTGTGCTTTGCCATGGCGGCCGGGGGGCCGCTGACCCACCCCAAGCGAAAGGCGGCGGGCGCGGCGGAACGGTGCGAAGTGCTGGGCCGGTTCGTGCCGGAACCGGCCGGACTGGTGGCCCGGGTCCGGGAGGCGTATCCGGCCTCAAGGGTGGCGGGCGACGACGTGCTGGACGCGCTGATGCTGGCCGTGACGGCGGGAGGAGGGGCCGCGAACCTGCGCCCCGTTCCCGACCCCGTGGAAAAAGACGAGACCGGGCTGCCCATGGCCGTCTGGTACAGGGAATTCGACAATGCATGACGAGGACATCATGAATGAACATACCGCTGGAACCGCAACCTTCCGCAAACTGCCGCTCTGTCTGCTCTGCCTGGCGCTCGCGCTGGGCGCATGCGTGCGGACCGCGCCCGTGACCTTGCCCGTGACCGCGCCGGAGCCGGTGGCCACGCCGCCCCTTGCCGTGACTTTCCTTCCGCAAAAGGGCGACTTCATCTCCAAGTACGGTGATCGCGTTGCGCTGGCCGAGATCACGGCAATTGCAAAGGGTTACGATTACATCATCCTCGGCGAAGGGCACCGCAACCCCATTGACCACAAGGTACAGCAAGCCCTTCTGCAAGCCCTGTCCGAGTCCGGCGACGGCCTCTCCCTGGGGCTGGAGATGGTGGCCGTGGACAAGCAGCAGGAGCTGGACGATTTCTGCAAGGGCCAGGTCACCCTGGACGCCCTGCCCGGCGAACTGCAATGGGACGAGAAGTGGGGCTACGACTTCGCCATGTTCCGCGACCACTTCGCCATCGCCAAGCAAAACGGCGTGCCCGTGGCGGGACTGAACGTGCCGTCCGAGGTCACGCGCAAGATTTCGAGAGAGGGTTTGGAGGCGCTGACCGACGAGGAGCGGGCGCTGCTGCCGCGCGAGATCGTCCCGCCGTCCACGGACCAGAAGACGTTTCTGAACGCGATCATGGAGCTGCACCGGGACAGGGACGCGGACGACCCTGCGGCCCGGGAGCGGTTCTACCTGGTGCAGTCCATCTGGGATTCCAAGATGGCCGAGGAGGCCGTGGCCCTGCGCGCGAAGTTCGACTGGCCGGTGCTGGTCGTGGCAGGGTCCGCCCATGCCGAGTACGGCTGGGGCATCGCCAAGCGCATCCGCTGGATGGAGCCCGGGGCGCGGGTCCTGACCATCGTGCCGTGGCGCGGCGGCGGGTTCGACTCCGAAGAAGGCGACTATTTCTTCTACGCGCCCGACTCCTACCGCTCGCGCATGGGTATGACCCTGGCCGGGCAGATCGGCGGCGGCATCGTGGTGGAGTCCGTGGAGCGCGGGTCCCGCGCGGACCGTGCCGGGCTGCGCCCCGGCGATCTCCTGACCGACGCCTCGGGCGTACCCCTGGACGACCTGTACGACCTGCACATGGCCGGGACCAAGGTCCACGACGCGGACGAACCGCTGGTCTTCACGGTCCGGCGCGGCGGCGACACGCTGTCCGTGGACATGGGCAAGCTCGGCCAGGCCAAGCCCGGGACCAAGTCCGAAGAGGACACCCCCTCGCCCGAGATGAAGCCCGATACGGCGACGGAACCCGCTGTGCCCGCCGCGACCGAACCCGCTGTTGCCGAACCCGCTGTTGCCGAACCCGCTCTGGCCGAACCCGCCGGGCCGACTCCCGGCAAGGAGGCCCGCTAAATGCGCCGCCTGCTCCTGACCGCACTGTTCCTGTTCTCGCTCTGTTCCTCGGCCCACGCCGGGGAATTGGCCGGGCTGTTTCCGGAAACCGTGGGCGCCCTGCCGCGCGTGGAGCTGATCGCCGGCCCGGACGCCCAGGCCGAGGTGGACAAGCTGCACGGCAAGGCGCTGGCGGCCGAAGCCTCGGCCATCGCCCGCTACGCCGTCCCCGACTCGCGCCCGGCCGAGGTCTGGGTCTCCAGGGTCAGCTCCGAGGCCGAGGCGCGCCGCCAGACCGGACAGATGGTCCACAAGATGTTCGAAAACCCCAAATCGCCTTTCAAAAATCCCGCCCGCGAGGACCACGACGGCTTGGCCGTATACCGGTTCGACGGCATGGGCCAGGTCCACCTGATCTGGTTCTCCGGCGACCTGGTCTGGTGGGTCAGCTGCGCCCCCGCCGACAAGACGCCGTTCCTGGACGCCTTCGCGCGCTGATCGTTTCACCGCCTTGCCTTGAGGGCCGGTCAACGTGTAGTGGTGGGCCGAAACCGGGAGAACGACGTGGACCAAAGCCGAAACGAACGGGACGCAATACCGGGCCAGGAACTGGCCGAGATCATCCGCCAACTGGCGGCCCACTACGGACTGTGGCTGGCCGAAGCCGTCCATCAACTGGGGCTGGAAGGGGCGCTCGACGCCGAGGCCGAGGCCGGAGACCGGCTGGTCGCCATCCTGAGCGGCAAGCTGGAACGCGCCCTGGGGCGCGAATCCGGGGCCTTGTTTCAAGGCGTGGACCCGGCGGTCCTGGACGCGGCGGCCCAGGCGCTGCGCACGGGCTGGCTGGCCGCGGACGGGGTCTGGTTTCAGGCCGTGGAGCAGCGCGCGGGCATGGACGCGGCCAAGCGGGTCAACGACACCTGCTGGGCGCGGTTCGCGCCCCTTGAGGCGCGCCGGGCCAAGGCGCTCCTGAAGCTGCCGGACAACGGCGGTATCCCGGCCCTCAAGGCGGTCCTGGCCGAGCGCATGTACGGCCGGTTGAACCGCTGGGAGTTCGTCGAGGAGACCGACGCGTCCATTGTCTTCCGCATGACCGACTGCCGGGTCCAGACCGCCCGCAAGCGGCGCGGGCTGCCCGACTACCCGTGCAAGTCCGGCGGGACCACCGAATACACGTCCCTCGCCCGCGAGGTCGATCCCCGGCTGCGCTGCACCTGCGTGGGCTGTCCGCCCGACGACCATCCCGAAGAGTGGGTCTGCGCCTGGCGGTTCACCCTGGACGGGGAGTAGGTCAGGAAAGGGCCTCCGGCGGGCAGGGCGCTGCCCTGCACCCGTCGGGGCTCTGCCCCGAACCCCGCCAGGGAACCCTTTGAAAAGGGTTCCCTGGACCCTCCCAAACTTCTTGTCGCGCCTTCGGCGAGGACGTACGTTCGCGGGAAGGTGGTGTATTTGGAGAGTAAAATGTTTCAAGCCATTTTATTCTTCAAACAGTCCGCCCTCCCGCTTCGGCACGGACTTCGCGCAGCGACCCAAAAAGTTTGGAGAGTCCAGAGAACCTTTTCAAAGGTTCTCTGGCCGCCGGAGGCTTTCCCTTCCGATCAGTTCCGCTTCGCTGCTTCGCCTTGCGCACCCTCTTCCTTGCCGCCGTACAGGGCGTAGTAGCCGCTCGGCACCACCACCAGGGTGAACAGGGTGGAGGCCACCAGCCCGAAGATCAGCGCCCAGGCCAGGCCGGAGAAGATCGGGTCCAGGGTGATGGGCCACGCGCCCAGCGCGGTGGTCAGGGCGGTGAGCACGATGGGCCGCATGCGCACGGCCCCGGACTGGACGATGGCCTCCTTGAGCGGCTTGCCGTCGGCCACCTCGGACTGGATGAACTCGATGAGCACCAGGGAGTTGCGGATGACGATGCCGCCCAGGGCGATCATGCCGATCATGGATGTGGCGGTGAAGAAGACCGGGTCGCCGAACCCGCCCACGGTGCCGCCCGCAACAACGTTGAGCAGCCAGAATCCGGGCAGGATGCCGAGCAGGGTCAGCGGGATGGCGGACATGATCAGGGTGGGCATGACAAAGGAGCCGGTCTGGCCCACCAGCAGGATGAAGATGCCGATGAGCGCGGCCCCGAAGGCCAGGCCGAGGTCGCGGAACACGTCCAGGGTGATCTTCCATTCGCCCTCGCCCGCCCATTCGGCGGTCACGCCCGGCGGCAGCGGGTCGCTCTTGAGCATGGACATGAGGTCGATGACCCCCTCGCCCGGCGGGATGCCCGCCGTCTCTGCATAGACGTAGGCCACGCGCCGCAGGTTCTTGTGATAGATGGGCTGCTCCGCCGGGACCTCGCGGAAGGAACCCAGCTCGGCCAGGGGGACCATGGCCCCGGACGCGGTCTTCATGCGCAGCTCGCCCAGGGTGTCCGGGCCGGTGCGCAGCCGCACGGGCAGGACCACGCGCACGGGCAGGGGCTGGCGCTCGTGGGCCAGGTGCACGGACGCGGGCACCGAGCCGGACAGGGCGAGGCGCAACGTCTCGACCACGGCCGCGGTGGTCACCCCGTGCAGGGCGGCCTTCTCCTTGTCGAGCACGAAGTCATACATGGTCCGGTCGGTTTCGGAGGAGTCATCCAGGTCCACCAGACCCGGCAATTTCCCCATTGTATCCTCTACCTTGCGCGCAGAGTCGATAAGCGTCCGGTAATCCATTCCCGGCTGCCCGTATATCTCGGCGGTGAGGGTCGCGATGACCGGCGGGCCGGGCGGGGTCTCGATGAGCTTCATGCGCACGTGGTTGCGGTCCGCAATGGCCTGGAGGTCGTTGCGCAGCCGCAGGACGATGGCGTGGGACTGCATGTCGCGGTCGGACTTGTCCTTTAGGTTCACGCGGATGTCCGCGAGGTTGGGCTGTTCGCGCCAGTAGTAGTGGCGGACCATGCCGTTGAAGTCCATGGGCGAGGGCGAGCCCGCATAGGTGATGAAGTCGGTCACCTCCGGTACGGTGCGCAGGTAGGATTCGAACTCGCGCACGGCCCGGTCCGTCCGCTCCAGGGTGGTCCCCTCGTCCAGGTCCACGAGAATCTGGAATTCGTTCTTGTTGTCGAAGGGCAGCATCTTGAGCGGCACCAGCCGCAGGAGCACCAGCCCGGCGCACAATCCCAGCCCGGCCAGGATGCCGAGGAACAGGAGCCTGCGGTTGCGCGCCCTTTCCAGGAACGGGGTGATGACCGCGCCGTAGGCTCGGAGCAGCCGGGACGGGACCTTCTTTTCCGCCGCGTCGGAATCGGCGCCGGGGGACGCCTTCTTCGGCCCGCGATTGCGCAGCAGCAGGTAGGCCATCCACGGCACCACGGTCAGGGCGGCCAAGGTGGAAAACGACACGGTCAGCGGCACGTTGGCGGCCATGGGGGCCATGTACGGCCCCATCATGCCGGTGATGAAGAAGAGCGGGGCAAAGGAGACGATGATCGCCAGGGTGGACAGGATCACCGGGGGCAGGACCTCCTTGACGGCGGCCAGGGTGGCCTCCAGCGGGTCGCGCAGCCCCATGCGGATGTGGCGCTGGATGTTGTCCACGTTGGTGATCGGGTCGTCCACCACCAGGCCCAGCGAAAGGATGAGCGCGAACAGGGTCACGCGGTTGATGGTGTACCCCATGAGGTAGTTGACGAACAGGGCCAGGGAGAAGCTCATGGGCACGGCCAGGGCCACCACCAGCGCCTCGCGCCAGCCCAGGGTGAAGGCGAGCAGCGCGATGACCGTGATGATGGCGAAGAACAGAGAGGAAAGCAGGTCGTTGACCTTGGCGTGGGCGGTCTGGCCGTAGTCGCGGGTCACGGTCAGGGTCACGCCCTCGGGCAGCGCGTCGCGTTCGAGTTCATGGGCGCGCTCGATGACCGCTTCGGCCACGCCCACGGCGTTGACGCCCTTCTTCTTGGACAGGCCGATGGTCACGGCGGGCCGGGAGACGTTCTCCGGCTGCGCGCCGCTTCCGGTCATGTGGAGGTCTGAGAACCCGATGCGCGAATAGCTCTCCGGTTCCGCCGGGCCGTCGATGATCTCGGCCACGTCGCGCAGGTAGACCGGCTTGTCGTTGAACACGCCCACCACCAGGGACGCGGCGTCATCGGCGGAGAGCAGGAAGGACTGGCTGACCACCGGGGTCCGGACGTCGCCGGACACGAACGCGCCTGCGGCCAGGGCGCTGTCCGCGCCCTTGAGGGCGGTGAATATCTCCTGGGGCGAGACGTGGAACCCGGCCATGCGGTCGGGCTGGACCTCCACCCGCACCTCGCGCGGGCGGCCCGAATGCAGGGTCACGCGGGACACGTCCTCCACCTCGGCCAGCCGGTGGAACAGCTCCTCGGCCATGCGCCGCAGGTCGAAATCGGAATAGCGGTCCTCGAACCCGTTCGCGGCGTGCAGGGTCAGGTTGACGATGGGCACGTCGTCGATCTCCACCGGCTTGACCACCCACCCGGAGACGATGGCCGGGGCCAGGTCCTGGTTCTTGAGAATGGTGTTGTGGAGCTTGATGAGCGAGTCCTCGCGGTCCTCGCCGACAAAGAAGCGGACGGTCACGGCGGTCCGGTCCTTGGACGAGATGGAATAGACGTACTCCACGCCGTCGATCTGCCACAGGAGCCGCTCCAGCGGCGTGGTCACGAGCTTCTCCACCTCTTCGGCGGAGCTGCCCGGCACCTGGACCAGGACGTCGGCCATGGGCACCACGATCTGCGGCTCTTCCTCGCGCGGGGTGACCAGGATGGCGGCCGCGCCCACCAGGAGCGAGGCGAGCGCCAGGATGACGGACATCTGCGAGGTCAGGAAATAGCGGACGAACGCGGGCAGGACCCCGGTCACCCGGGACGGGTCGGGCTGCATCAGTTCCCTCCGTCACTGGCCAGGGCCACGGTCTCGCCGCCGGACAGGCCGGACAGGATCTCGACCTTGTCGCCCACGGTCTCGCCCGTGCGCACGTAGACCGGCTGCCAGCCCTGCTCGGACCTGACGGTCACGGTTTCAAGCTGGCCCACGCGCCGGACCGCCTCGCGCGGCACCAGCACGGCCTCCTTGTCGCCCAGGGGGACCATCAGCCGCCCGAACATGCCGGGGTAGATGCCGGGCCGCTCCGGCAGCCGGACCTTGACCAGGAAGGTGCGGGTCACGGGGTCGGCCAGGGGCTCGATCTCCTCGACCACGCCGGAGAGCGGTTCCTTTTCGCCCAGCGCAGAGATGTACACGGTCAGCCCGTCGCCGAGCCGCAGCCTGCCGATCAGGGATTCGCGGACCATGGCCTCCAGGTGCATGGACCCGCCGGTGTGCAGGGTGAGCAGCTCCTTGCCGGGGAACGCCAGGTCGCCCGGCTCGGCCAGCCGCTTGGCCACCTCGCCCGGCTCCTGGGCCGTGATGGTGGTGTAGCCCACGTCGATCTCGGCCTCCTGGACCACCTTGCCCGCCTCGCGGGCGCGGGCCTCGGCGGCGGCCACGCCCTGCTCGGCCTGGTTCAGCCCGGCCTTGGCCTGGAGATAGGCGGACTCTGCCTTCTCCACCTCCTCGGCGGTGACCACCTTCTGCTCGAACAACTGGCTCATGCGCTGCCAGGTGGATTCCGCCTTGTTGAAGGCGGCCTGGGCCGAGGCCAGGGCGTCGCGCGCCTGGGCGGTCATGCTCGATGCCGAGGCCTGGGCCTGGCGGGACCGCTCCAGCCGGGTCTGGGAGGCGCGGCTGTCCAGGACCACCATACGGTCGCCCTTGGCCACCTTGTCGCCGGGCCGGACCAGGACTTCCAGCACCCGGCCCGTAACCTGGGCCTCCACCCGGATGTCGGTCTTGGCCTGGACCGTGCCCACGGCGTCGTACAGGCGCGGCAGCACGGTCCGCTCGGCCTGGGCCGTGGCCCGCGGTTCGACGTTCGACGCCCTGCCGCCCGTGGCCGGGGGTTCGGAGCCGCACCCCGCGAGCAGGAGCGCAACCGTGACGAGTGACGATATGTTCAGGAAGAGTTTTCTCATGCCGGTATCGATAGCACGAAAACGGACCGGTCCGCCACGTTCATGTAGCCCGGTCCGGTCCCGCCCGTGTTGCCGCAGGGGCCGAAAGAGGGTATCGGGAAACGACCCCAACCGGCCCGGAGAACGTCATGGAACATTTCGCCGACACCCTGAACCAGGTCCTGCCCATCCTGCTGCTGATCATTCTCGGCAACCGGCTGCGGCGCTACGCCTTCATCTCGGAGCACACGGTGGAGGGGCTGAAGTGGCTGGCCCTGAACGTGGCCCTGCCCTCGGTGCTCTTCGCCTCCTTCCTCAACCTGGAGCTGAAGGTCTCCTACCTGGCGGTCATGGCCGTCATCTTCGGGTTGTGCGTGTTCATGTACGGGCTGGGCAGGCTCACGGCGCGCGTCCTGCGCATCACCCACCCCTATTTCCCGCTGCTGGTCACCGGGTTCGAGTTCGGCATGCTCGGCGTGTCCCTGTTCGGGACCTCCTACGGCATGGAGGCCATCGGGTACATCGCGGTCATCGGGCTGGGGCACGAGTTCTTCATCTGGTTCCCGTTCCTGTCCGTGCTGCTGATCATGCGCGACAACGTCCGGGACCCGCTCAGGCTCGCCGCCGCCTTCGTCAAGGCCCCGCCCATTCTCGCCATCCTGCTCGGCGTGACCCTGAACCTGCTCGGCGCGCGGGAGACCCTGTACACCGGCCCGGTCCTGGGCGGAATCATGGCCACCCTGGACATCCTCGGACGGATGACCATCCCCCTCATCCTGGTCATCGTGGGCTACGGGTTCCGGCTGGAGGCCCACGGCCTCAAGGACGTCGTCGGCACCGTGGCCTTCCGCATGGCCTGCCTCATCCCCCTGGCGCTCCTGCTGAACCGCCTGTTCCTGGGCGACCTGCTCGGCCTGGGCCACCCCTTCCAGGCCGGGCTGTTCACCATGCTCATCCTGCCCCCGCCGTTCATCATCCCCCTGTTCATGAAACCCGAGGACCACGAGGAGCGGCGCTACGTGAACAACGTGCTGACCGTGAACACGGTGGCGTCCCTGGCGGTCTTCGCCGTGTACCTGGCCTTCAATCCCACGCTGAACTAGGCCGGGGCCGGATCAGCCCGCCGCCCGGAAATAGGGCGCAAAAAAAGTGCGCTGTCCGGGTTTCCCGGCAAGCCCTGGCTGACGCCTCGGGGCCTATGCGCACACTACTGTTTTGCGGGTCGCGACTCGATTCGCTGATATATGGCTTTGAGAGGTTTAACGGTTCGCACCCTCCGCTAAGGTTGCTCGTCTTTATGTCATGGGCCGATCCCTTTCAGGTCTCCCTTGTGGCCAATGTCGGCACTATATAGATAAGCATCCCGGACGGGTTGTCCAGAGGGGCGAACGGCGATTCCCGGCGACAGGGGACGGTTTCCCGCAGGGAACCGGGACACCGCCTAGTGCCTTCTTGCCTTGCGCGCGCCAGGTGCTAGGGTGGGGGAAAATCAACAACCCGACACAGGAGACTGTTCTCGATGATCACCATCGATGCCCGAAAATGCGCCCGGGACGGACTCTGCGTCCAGGCCTGCCCCGTCAACCTGATCAGGATGGACGGCGGGGCCGTTCCCGAGGAAATCGGCGGGGCCGCCGACCGCTGCATCCGCTGCGGACACTGCGTGGCCGTCTGCCCCACCAACGCCCTGGACAACGCGTTGACGCCTGCCGAGGATTATCGCCCCGTTCCCGAGGACCGGCCCGATGCCGAGGCCATGGAGAACCTGCTCGTTTCCCGCCGCTCGGCCCGCGCCTTCCGCAACAAGCCCATCGCGCGGGAACAGCTGGAACGGCTGCTGGAAGCGGCCCGGCGGGCGCCCACGGCGTCCAACGCCCAGCAACTGTCCTGGACCATGATCCGGGACCCGCAACGGCTTGACCGCGTCCGGGAACTGTCGATCGAGTGGATGAGCGGCAACCCGGCGCGCTCACACTACGTGGAGACGGCCCGGCAGGGACGGGACGTGATCCTGCGCAACGCCACGGCCCTGGCGGTTGTCCACGGGCCAGCCGACTACCTCTGGACCGCCATCGACGGGACCATCGCCCTGACCTACATGGAGCTGCTGGCCGCGACCATGGGGCTGGGCACCTGCTGGGCCGGGCTGGTGACCGCCGCGAGCGCGGCGATTCCCGACCTGCTCCCGGCCCTGGGCGTGCCCGCGGGCAACAAGGTGGGCGGCGCGATCATGCTGGGACACCCCCGGCTGAAGCACCTTCTCGTTCCGCCCCGGAACGCGGCGCGGGTTACCTGGCTGTAAGAGATAAAACGGAGCGGGCCGCTATCGGGCGGGCTACTTGACGCGCTCGATCCTGGCCCCGGCCTCGCGGTCCGGCACCAGCTCGAAGATGCGGTCCGCGGACCCGGCGAAGAGGTCCAGGGGATGGTGGCTGATGACCAGCAGCTGCAGCTCCAGCCGGGCCGCGATCTCCTGGATCAGCTTCATGAATTTGGGGATCAGGCCGGGCTTGAGCCAGCAGTCCTGCTCGTCCAGGACCAGGAAGGGCCGATGGGACTCGCGGGGCAGCTGGGACAGGGCGATGAGCCGCAGCCCCACGGACAGGATGTTGCAGACCGAGCCGCCCTGGCCGGTCATGATGTCCTCGATCTCGTCCTCGCGCCCCTGGTTGCGGATCATGAAATGGATCTGGAGCCGGTTGGACTTGACCTCGCGCTCGGTGACCACCACCCGGTCCTGTCCCAGTATCTCGCGGATGGCGTGGGTCAGGTTGGCCTCCACCTCGTCCAGGATGCGCCCGAACAGGGTGGTGGACAGCTCCTCCAGGGTATCCCTGGCGCGCGGAGCCAGGTCCAGGAACCCGCGCACCTCGTCGAGCGACCGCCGCACCCGGCCGTGCTCGGCGTGCAGCTGCTCGCCCAGGGCGGACAGCCGGTGCAGCCGGTTTTCGGCCTGCCTGCGCGCGCGGCGCAGCTCCTTCAGTTCTTCGGACAGGGACACCTAATCGCCCTCCACCGCGTTCTCCACCCCGGCGAGGTCCGCCTGGATCTGTTGGATATGCTCGCGGTACGAAGTGACAACCGCTTCGTTTTTCTGTCTTTTTTCTTCAAGGAGTTGTTGAAGTTCCGCCAGGTCGCTGGTCCCGTATTCGGCCTCGGCCTGCTTCTTGAGGGTCTCCAGCTGCTGGGTCAGCTGGGCCACGGCCTCCTCGGCGCGCACCTTGCGGTCGCGCAGCTGCCCGTATTGGCGACGAAGCTCGTTAAGCTCCTGTTCCACCTGGGAATCCCTGCTTGTCCCTGTTTGGTTGGGGTTGTTATTCACCGCTCACGACCTCCTCGTATAAGTTCCAGATGAGCTTACCCTCCGGGGTTTCGCTGCTCAGGTTGTCCGTCAGAAATTGTTTCAGCCCGGTGCCTTCCTGGGTCCGCTGCCAGGCCAGCCGCTCCAGCCCCCTGATGAAATTGGACTCGCCTTCCAGCTCCTGCTCCTCCGGGGGCAGCTCCTGGTCAGGAAAGACCTGGTCAAAGGGCAGGTGCGGGACCACCCACTTGTCCAGCTCCGTGCAGCCCGGCTTCCAGACGGCGGCCGCGGGCTCCCGGACCATGGACCGCCGGGTGAAGGTCAGCCGGGTGATGTTGCCGGGGTTGGCCCAGGTGGTCTGTCCCTTGATCACCGTGGGCTGGGGCCGGTGGATGTGGCCGTTGACCACCCAGTCGATGCCGGGCAGCTCCTTGATTGAATAGGCGCGGTCGATGAACTCCGGGAACCGGATGTTGTGGTGGGTCAGCCAGATCACGGTCTCCGGGTCGCCCTCCGCCCGCTCGTACCCCTTGGGCAGGGGCGAGCCGTCCGGGCTGGCGCAGACCAGAACGTCGCCGTCCGGGGTCTCCAGCACGAACTGCGGGCCGTCCTCCTTCATCAGCACGACCGCGCCCGCGGTCTCCAGGACCGCAAGGGACACGTCGTCCGTGAACCGGGACTGGTACTTGTCGTGGTTGCCCACCAGCACCCGGACCCGTTGCCCGCCGGTTCGGGCCCCGAACAGCCGGATCAGGTCCACAAGCATCTTGTTGGAGTTGTCGCGCGGCCAGTGGAAGAGGTCGCCCAGGATCACCGGGGCCAGGGACAGCTCGTCCGCGCGGTCCAGGCAGGCGGCCAGCTTGTTCATGATCTGCTCAAGATATCCCTGGAGCCGCTGTCCCGGGGGATGGTCCGCCAGGTGCGGGTCCGCGACCATGAGCAGCCCGTTGGCGCGCACCCGCTCAAGCGTCATGGCGGCACCCGTGATCCAGAAATTCGGCGGTGGTCAGGTCGCCCCCGCACAGGGGGCAGCAGCCGAGCGCCCGGATGCGCTCGTCCATGGCGTCCACAACGGACCGCAAATCCTCCTCCAAACCCGAAAGCTCGCCCTGACGGGCCGTGAGGAGCGCGGCCAGGCCGTCCATGTCGGCCACGGCACCGCGGAGCCGGTCCAGGGGCTCCGGCGAGGGCGGTTCCGCAACGGACCGCAGGAGTTGGTCCAAGCGGGCGAACCGGGCGTCCCGGGCGCGCAGGGCGTACCACTCGTCCAGCAGCGCGGCCAGCCGTGCCGTGTTCTCGCACTGGGGCGGCTCGGCCAAACCGGCCAGCGCCCGGCTCCGGACCTCGGCCCCGCGCAGGACCCGCCCGGTTTCCGCCAGTCCCCGGACCGCGCCCTGAAGGGAGCCGGTGTCCTCGACGGCGGGCGGCTCACTCAGCCCGGAGAGCGCCCCGGCGGTGTCCACGGCACGTCCGATGCGCCGGGAAAGTCCTTGCAGCGCGTCCATGCGCGCCTTGAGTCCGGCCACGTCCTCGATCTCCGGGACCGGGGCGGTTTTTTCGAGCACCGCGCCAGCGGCCCGCGCCCGGCGGACCGAACCGGTCAGATGGCGGAACTCGGCCAACGCCGCCTCCAGGGCCGGGATCTCGCGCTCCAGCCGGTCGGCCTCGCGTTCCAGATCCCCGGCGACGTCCATGCGCAGCCCGATGGCGGGCAGGGGGTCAAGGCGGTCCAGCTTCGCTTCGGCCCTGGCCGCCTGCTCCTCCAGCCCGCGCTCCTCGCGCTTGGCGTCGCGCTCCTTGAGCTTCAGGAGGTTCTGCATGGCCAGCAAATGGGCGGACTCGGTGGACGCGGCAAAGAACTCGGCCATGACCGAGTCCGGCTGGTTGAGCAGGAACACCGGGTCGCGCTGGTTGCCGATGTGCACGTCCACGCCGTCCTTACGCGTCTCCAGGGCCACCTGGTCGAGGCGCAGCACGCGGGCCACGTCCTCCGGGACCTGCCGCTGGAGCTTGTGGTACTCCTCCGGCTCCTCGGCCCCCGGCGCCCAAAGCTCGTACTTGGCCCACCGCTTGGCGCGCACCCAGGCCACCCGGGTGCCGTCGTCCAGGACCACCTCCACCCGCGCCTCCTTGGCCCCGTGGCGGATGTACAGGGACGGGTTCGGGTTGCGGTCCGGGTTGGTGGCCAGGCAGCGCAACGCCTCCACCACGGCGGATTTGCCGGTGTTGTTGGAGCCGGTGAGAATGGTCACGCCGGGACCGAGCTCAAGCTCGGTGTGCTCGTGAGCCATGAAGTTATCGATGATGATTTTATTAATCATATCCTAAGGGTATCTCGGCTTATCCTTCACTTTCCGATACCAGGCCGCTGCGCCGCATTCGCGCATCCGGTCGTTGTTGCGCCGCCAGATTTCGGCCAGCGGGCCGGGCAGCCCGTGGGCGGCGCAGGGATACTCCAGACACTCGAAACAGTAGTCCGCGCCGTGGCTGCGCGCGCAGTCCGCAATGGTGCAGGCCTGAAACAGGCAGCCCTGTTCGCGGCAGCCGGTGCACGACCCTTGGGCCAGGAAGCCGAGCAGCTCGGCAAAGGCCGGGTAGTGGACGAAGACCGGGTTCATGGGCTCGAACCGGGCGGCGTACTCGGCGAAATTCTCGCCCAGCTCCCGGCGCAGCGTCTCGGCCGCACGCCGGATGGGACCGTCCGCAAAGGCCGCGCATTTGCCGCAGACCAGGCCGCAGGGCGCCAGGCGCGACTTGACGTGATCCGCCTCCTCCGCAAGGTAGCCGTGTTCTCGGAGAATGGAAAGGGCGGTCTCGGCGGCGAAGACCGCCATGCGGTAGCACTCCAGCCGCAGGTTTTCCTCGCGGTAGCGGGCCTTGTCCTCCGGCACGGTGAAGTCGCACTCGATGAGGTCATAGCAGTTGATGGCCCCGTACCGGTCGTAGAACCGGTCCAGGAACTCCTGCACCATGGCGTAGGGGACCTCGTGGTCCTCGCCCTCCTCCGCGCGCCCGGCGTACAGGCCGATGCCCATGATCGCGCCGGTCACGACCCCGCACTGGCCGCGCGTGCGCGACACGCCGCTGCAAAACCCGGTGGCGGCCCGGACCACGTCCGCGCATTCCCTGCCGCCCGCCTCGGCCACCACCCGGACCACGGTCTCGGCGCACAGGAACTTGTTGTCCCCGAACAGCGCCAGGACCCGGTCCCTGACAAATTCGCTCGCCATCATTCTCCCTCTTTGGGGTTACAGGCCAGATACGGGCAGAACGCCAACGCCTGCCCGGTGAGCCGGGTGTCCCGGCCCTCGCCTTCGTGCAATACCAGGGGCGGCTCGACCTTCAGCCCAGCGCCCGCAGCCTTGACCGATTCCAGGAGCACCATCCGCGCCTCCTGGTCCGCGCGGCCATGGACCAGCCGCATCCGCTTGGGGGTCAGCCCGGCCCCCTCCAGTTCGGCCAGCAGCTCGGGCAGCCGCTCCGGCAGATGGACCACCGAGAACCGCCCGCGCGTCTTGAGGGCCACCGCCGCGCACCGGGCGAACCGTGCGAAGGTCCCGGACTCCTCGAAGCGGGCCGTCAGGCGGTCCTCGCCCCGGCTCGCCCGCCCCTGGCCGAGCTTCCGGTACGGCGGGTTGGCGACCACGAAATCCACCACCCGGCCGGGCCGCCAGAGGGCCACGTCAGCCCCCTCAATCGTCAACTTATCGGTAAGATTTAAATTGGCCGCGTTTTCTGCCGCCGCCTCGACGGAACGGGGGTTCAGCTCCACGCCGGTGATCCTCAGGTCAGGCTGACGAAGGAGCATTCCCAGTCCCACGACCCCGCAGCCGCACCCCAGGTCGGCCCCGATCTGTCCGCGCGTGGCGCGGGCGAAGCAGGCCAGCAGCAGGGAGTCCAGGGAAAAGCGGTAGCCCCCCTCGGGCTGGACCAGGCCGCGCGGGAAATACTCCCGCCGCTCCCGCACGGTTCGGGGTTGCGCGAAGGTCATCGCCCCTTCCCGAGCCTGCGCCGCGCCCTGGACCGGAGCATGTCCGCGAAGAGCCGGGCTTCTTTGAGGTTCACGGCCAGGGCCAGGGCAAAATACACGGCCACCCAGGCCGGAATGAGCACCACCCACCACCAGCCCCAGCCCGCGCTGGCGTAAGCCCCGCCGCCGATGAGGGCGGACAGGACGAGCATCTTCAGGCAACCCCCGGCGGGCAGGATGGCGGTCCCGCGCCTGCGGGCCAGGAACCAGTGCAGGCAGACGAAATTGAGCAGGGAGGACAGGGACACGGCCAGGGCCAGCCCCACGTGGGCCAGGGGCCGCATGAGCAGCACGCCCAGGCCGATGTTCGCCACCAGGCAGAGCACCGCGATCTTGACCGGGGTGCGGGTGTCCTCCAGGGCGTAGAACCCGGCCACCAGGGGGCGCGACAGGGCGATGAACGGCAGCCCCACGGAATAGGCCACCAGGGCGTCCGCCGTGGCCCGGACCGCCTCCGGGGTGAACGCCCCGCGCTGGAAGAGCAGCCCGATGACCGGCTCGGCCAGGCCGATGAGCCCCGCAGCCGCCGGCAGGGCGATGAACAGGGTCAGCCCCATGGACGCGGACAACGCCTCGTCGTACTCGCCCATCTCGCCCTTGGCCGCCAGCCGGGCCAGGGACGGCAGGGCCGCCGTGGAGACCGCGATGCCGAACACGCCCAGCGGGAACTGGACCAGCCGGTCCGCGTAATACAGATAGGAGACCGACCCCACGGGCAGGAACGAGGCGAGCAGCGTGCCGAGCAGGATGTTCAGCTGGTACACGGCGGCCCCGAAGACCGTGGGCAGCATGAGCAGCCCCATGCGCGCCACGCCCGCATTGCGCCAGGACCACGGCCCGCGCCAGGAGAACCCGGCCTTGGCCAGGAACGGCTGCTGGAGCAGCCACTGGAACGCGCCGCCCACGAGCACCCCGTAGGCCATGCAGTAGGCCACGTTCAGCCCGAACAGGTAGCCGAACAGGGCCGCGCCGATGAGCGCCAGGTTCAGGGCCACCGGGGCCAGGGCCGGGGCCAGGAAATGGTTGCGGGAGTTCAGGATGCCCATGCACAGCGCCACCCCGCAGATGAGGATGACGTAGGGGAAGCAGATGCGCACCAGGTCCACGGTCACCGCGAACTGCTCGGCGTTGTCCAGGAATCCCGGTGCGATGGCCATGGTCAGCGGCCTGGCCAACAGTTCCACCGCCACGGTGATGCCGATCAGGATCGCGGCCAGCCAGATGGCCGCCGACCGGGCCATGGCCTGGGCCGCCTCCTCGCCCTCCTCCTCGCGGATGCGCGAGTGGATGGGGATGAAGGCCATGGTCAGCGACCCCTCGCCGAACAGCCGCCTGAGCAGGTTCGGAATGCGGAACGCCACGAAGAAGGCATCGGCGAACAACCCCGCGCCCAGGGCAAAGGCCACGATGATGTCTCTAACGAACCCCAATATCCTTGAGATCAGGGTCGCCCCGGCCACCACCGCCGCGTTTCTCGCTATGCTCCTGCCGTGTTCGGTCACGCTCTCTCCGCCTGAATCCGGCCCCGGATGGTTGTTTTATTCCACAAGACAATATCTAGAAATTCTTGAGAAAACGACTGCGACCACTGAATTCATTGACTCTTTTATCCAGCACACGGAACAGCCTTGAATCGTTGCCGTTGCGGGCCCTTTTCCACCGACATCGCGCCCCCGGTCCGGCCGCGTGATCACGGATGTTCATCACCTGCCCACCTTTTCCGCAACGAACTCCCGCGAACGGTGTCCACCTCACCGCTTGCGCTGGCACTTGGGACAGAAGGTGGAGGTCCGCCCGGCCACGGTCACGGCCTGCAGCTTCTCCCCACACCGCTTGCACGGCTCGCCCTTGCGGCCGTACACGTTGAAGCTGTTCTGGAACGCCCCGGCATCGCCGTGCGCGTTCACATAGTCCGAGATGGAACTGCCGTTCTCCTCGATGGCCTGCCCAAGCACGGACTGCAACTCCGCAAACAGCCGCACCGCCCGGTCCCGGCCCACCCGGTCACCCCTGGTCATGGGGTTGACGGACGCCCGAAACAGCGACTCGTCCGCATAGATATTGCCCACCCCGGCCACCACGGACTGGTTCAGCAGCAACGCCTTGATCGCGCACCGTCGGCCCGCGATCCGCTCGGCCAGCACCTCCGGCGCGGTCTCAAGCGGCTCCGGCCCGGCCTTGGCCAGGAAATCCCAGCACTCCAGCTCGCCCGGCGCAAAGGACCGCACATAGCCGAACTTGCGCATGTCCGCAAAGAACAACAACGAACCGTCATCGAGCGCGAACAGGATCCGGTCGTGCTTGCCCGGCCCGCGCATGGGACCGTGCACCACCCGGCCCGTCATCTTCAGATGAAAGGCCAGCGTGGTCCCGTCGTCCAGCTCCATGAGCAGGACCTTGGCGCGGCGATAGACCCTGACCACGGTCCGGCCCACCACCCTCGGCACCAGCGATTCGGCGGGCTCGCTCAACCGCGTCAGCCCCGGAACCGTGACGGACTCGATGGTCCGCCCGGCCAGGGTCGCGTCCAAACCGCGCGCAATCACTTCCACTTCAGGCAGTTCCGGCATGACTTGGTGAGTACCCGAAAACCGGGGAACTGAAAAGGACCGGGTGGGGTCTGGAACCCCTTCCGCAAGCAGCGCGGGACCCGCGCCAGGGAAAAGAAAAGGAGGGGAGAAGCGAACTTCCCCCCTCCGGTCATGCATCTGTTTCGGACGCCGGGCTAGAACCGCTCGAATTCGCCCGCATCGCCCGCGTCGTAGCCTATGGCCTGGGGGGACACCCCCTTACCATTGGGCAGGGCGGCGGGCCTGCTCCGCACCACGCGGGTGCTCGCGGCCTGGGCGCGGGTGTTGCCCACGTGGAAGAAGGCCATGACCTCCTGCAGGTGCCTTGCCTGCTGCGACAGCTCCTCGCTGGTCGAGGCCATTTCCTCGGAGGCCGAGGCGTTGCGCTGAATGACCGTGTCCAGCTGGCCGATGGCGGAGTTGATCTGCCGCGCTCCGGCGTTCTGTTCGTTGCTCGCGGCGGTGATCTCCTGGACCAGGGCCGCGGTCTTCTCGATGTCCGGGACCAGCCGGACCAGCATGCCGCCCGCCTTCTCGGCCACGTCCACGCTGCTGCTCGACAGCTCGCTGATCTCGGCGGCGGCGGTGCCGCTGCGTTCGGCCAGCTTGCGGACCTCGGCCGCGACCACGGCAAAGCCCTTGCCGTGCTCTCCGGCCCGGGCCGCCTCGATGGCGGCGTTCAGCGCCAGCAGGTTGGTCTGCCGCGCGATCTCCTCGACGATGGATATCTTCTCGGCAATGCTGCGCATGGACTCCACCGTCATCTCCACCGCGCCGCCGCACTCGCGGGCGTCGGCGGCGGCCTTGGTGGCCAGGGTGTCCGTCTGCTGTGAATTTTCGGCGTTCTGATCGATATTGGCGGCCATTTCGTCCATGGAGGAGGTCACTTCCTCGATGGAGGCCGCCTGCTCGGTGGCTCCCTCGGAGACCATCTGGGCCGAGGAGGAAAGCTCCCCGCTGCCGGAGGCCACGTTTTCGGACACGTCCTGGACCTCCAGGACCACCTTCTTGAGCTGCTCGGCCATGTCGGCCAGGGTCGCGGCCAGCACGCCGACCTCGTCCTTCTGGTTCACGTCGAGGCTGTTGTCCACGAAATCGCCCTTGGCCAGCTTCTCGGAAAAGGCCATGGCCTTGCGGACCGGAGCCACGATGGAGCCCGCCAGGAACCAGAGGACCACGGAGGCGGCCAGGGTCGCGATGAGGCTCGCCACGATGCCGATGAGCAGATTCTGCTGGGCGTTCTCATGCAGATACTCTTCGAGCTGGTTCACTTCTGCAAACACGATGTCCCGCTCCACCTCGATGAAGATGGACCACGGCGTACCCGTCCGGCCCAACTCCACCGGGGCGAGGACGCCGATCAGTTCGGCCCCCTCCTCCATGGCCACGAAGGAGGAACCGTCCTTGGTGCTGCTTGCGATCTTCTGCCAGTCGCCCTTGTAGACGTCCTTGAGCGGCTTGCCCACAAAGTCCGGGTTCTCGCTGTTGGCCACGACGATGCCCATGTTACTGATGACCCAGACCTTGGCCGCGCCGCCATACAGGGACTTGGCCACGGTCTGGCTCAGCTCCTGAAGGAAGTCGAGCCTGAGATCGGCGCCGCCGATGCCCAGAAATTTGCCGTCGATCTCGATGGGGGAGGACATGGTGGTGAGCCACTCCTGCCGCCCCTGGACGATATACGGGAAGGGGTCCTGGATGTTATCCTTGCGCCGCTCCCGGGGGAACAGGTACCAGCCGCCCTTGGTCACGCCGTTGGGGTGCGTTGACGCGTCCTCGTAGCCGACCAGGGCCTGGCGGGCCATGTTGCCATTCTTGTCGCGGTTCCAGTACGGGACGAACCGGCCGGTCTCGTCATATCCGTCCGCCTCGTCACCGGCGTATTGCGCATCCTTGCCGTCCAGTGCGTTGGGTTCCCAGGCGCTGTAGGTGCCGAGAAAATCGGGGTTGTCCTTGAGAATGGCGACCAGGATGTCATTGAAGGCCGTGCGCATGTCCAGCGAGGCCGCCGTTGCAGGATTCCCGCGCAACGCCTTGAAGGTCTGGCCGATGGTCCGGGCAAGGTCGAGATTGATCTCGAGCTTGGAGCGGATGAAGCCCGCTTCGCGCTGGGCCACGGCGAGCAGGCGCTGTTCGGTCTGGTTCGTGACCAACTGGCCGACCTGGGCCGTCACGTAGGTCTCGGACTTTCCCTGCGTGTAGGCCTGAATGAGCATCAGCACCAGCACGGTTGCCACCAGGCACAATCCGGCCATAACCACGATCTTCGTTTTGATAGACTTAAACTGCATGGGATCTCCCTTGATCACAATAATACCAAATCATTGACTGTCGCCACTCGCACAGGCCCCTGGGAAGGCCCATGCATCTCCTGTTGGACAACGTCTGGCGGGCAGCCTCGCGTTTTCCCTCGCATCGCCGACCTGAGGTTTCCGTGCCGACGATATCTCAGGAAGCAAAAATATGTAGCACTGTAATTATTGCCTATTATTATTTGGCATTTTTTACACCAGAAGTGAAAATACTAATTGGTCGTAATGAAAGGACAACCGATACGCGGTTGCGCCCGCCTGGGCGGCCGCCTTGCCGCGGCCGATAAAAAAAGCCCCGGTTCGGCGGATGCCGGACCGGGGCCTGCGGAGTGCGTGAGGGCTAATCCCAGGTGCGCTTGTCTTCGATGGGCCGGATCTGCGGAGGCAGGGTGCCGGGCGCGAGGACCTTGAGGATGGGGCGCAGCTTGATCTTTTCCCGGAAGAGGTGGAGCAGCTCGTCTTCCTGGTTGAACTGACCCGCCTCGATGGAGAGGATCATTTCGTCGATGCCGCCGGGGTTGGTGACTTCGATCTGCCAGCGCTTGACCTCTTCGAACCGGGCCATGACCTGCTCGACCTGGTGCGGGTAGACGAACATGCCCTTGATGCGCGCGGTGGTGTCCACGCGGCCGACGATGCCGCCGAGTCGCGGGGAGGTGCGGCCGCAGGCGCAGGGAGAGCGGTCGAGATAGCCGAGGTCGCCGGTGGCCAGGCGGATGAGCGGATAGGTGCGGTTGAACGCGGTGACCACGATCTCGCCGACCTCGCCGTCCTTGAGCGGGATGCCGGTATCGGGATGGCAGATCTCGACAAAGGCGCGGTTGGACAGGTGCAGGCCGGACTTGTGGAAGCATTCGTAGCCGATGCAGCCCACGTCGGCGGTGCCGTAACCCTGGCGCATGATGCAGTCGAACTTCTTTTCCAGGGTGGAGCGCATCTTCTCGGAGAATTTCTCGCCGGTGACGAAGGCGACTTCGAGGAACAGGTCCTTGCGCAGGGAGAGACCGGTTTCCTCGGCCTTCTGGGCCAGGTGCATGAGGTAGCTGGGCGTGCCGACGTAGCCGGTGACGCGCAGCTTCTGCATGATCTCGATCTGCGAGTTGGTGTTGCCGGGACCGGCGGGCACCACGGCACAGGCGAGGTTGCGCAGGGGTTCCTCGAACATCAGGCCCGCGGGGGCGAGGTGATAGTTGAAGGTGATCTGGGCCAGGTCGCCGGAACGGAAGCCCGCGGCGTAGAAACCCTCGGTCCAGCCCCAGTAGTCCTCGGAGCGGTCCTCGGGATCGAAGATCGGGCCGGGGGAGAGGAACACGCGCTGGAGTTCGCCCAGGTCCTTGGTCAGCAGCCCGCCGAGGCGGGGTCCCATGGACTGGAGGAAGATGAGCTCCTTCTTCTTGATGATGGGGATATGTTTGAGGTCGTTCAGAGTGCGGAACTTGTCCACGTTGAACTGGGCGCGGTCGAACCGCTTCTTGACGTCCTCGGAGTAGCGGTAGGCATAGGAGAGCAACTCCTTGAGCTGAAGCTGGCAGTATTGCCGGCGTTCGGACTCGTCGAGCACCTCGCGGCGGGAATAGATCCCTTCGGTACGGTCTTTTCGTGTCATATCTTGCTCCTTGGTGGCAAATTTCCGTTATTCACGGGGAGCGGGAGTATAGCACGAAGGAATTTTTTTGCAAGAAAAAGTTTAATTTTACCGATATTCCAAGCGCTTGGGGAGCGATTTTTGCAATAAAAGGAAGATTCAAAATGTGCTTGACAGCATCACCCCAAATCGATAGTTCTACCTTCCCTGATGGGTCATTGGGTCGTTAACTCAGTTGGTAGAGTATCTGCCTTTTAAGCAGAGAGTCACTGGTTCGAGCCCAGTACGACCCACCAGAATGCGTCCCCATCGTCTAGTGGCCTAGGACTCCGGCCTCTCACGCCGGCAACAGGGGTTCAAACCCCCTTGGGGACGCCAAGACAAATCAACGGGTTACGGTGAATGCCGTAACCCGTTTCTTGTTTGCGTGGCTCGTCCGCGTGGCTCGAGTGCCACGTCAGCATCACCGGACCAACTTCAGGGCGGGCGGTTCCCTGTCCCCGTCATCACGCCAGGCCGCGTCCAGGGCATCCACCGCGCCGGTGCTTTTCTTGACCTTGTGGATGTACCGCTGGGTCGTCGCAATGGACTTGTGACGCAGCAACTGCTGCACTTCCACGATAGTCGCCCCGTTATGGATGGCGATGCTGGCGGACAGGTGGCGGATTCCGTGATAACCGAAGTTCCTCACGCCAACATCGGCGCACAGCCGCCGCAGCCAGCGGTTATTGATGTCCAGAAGGCCTTCGAACCGGCTTCCGAACACCAGTTCCTCATCCCTGGATATCAACTTCCATTCGGCAAGGTGCGCCCTGAGCATGCCCGAGATGGGCAACTCATCGAACTCGGCATTCCCGCTTCTGCGCTTGTTGGTCCAGAAACCGATCATGCCCGTGGCCAGATTGACTTCCGACCACTTGAGCTTCCACAATTCGCCCCGGCGGGCAGCCGTGTGGAACGCCAGCAGAAGCAGTTGCCGTTGCAAGGGCGTTGCCACATCCACGACCTTGCGGAAGTCCTCAAGGGGCGGAACCCACCTCGGGTGGCGCTGCTCGGGGAACTTGTCCACGGACCGGAACGGATTCGTCTTGTCCATTTCCAGATACCGCGCACCCCACTTCCAGGCGGCGGCAAGGTTTTTCCTGTCCCGATTGGCCGTGTTCCCCGTGGTCTGCTTCTTGAGTCGGCTCAGATGGTTCAGGGCCACCACAGGGCTGATCTCATGAACCAGCTGTGTCGGCCTTGCCGTCATTTCGAACAAACGCCGAAAGGCAAGGCGCTTGTCCGAGCAACTTCCCTTGGACCATGTGGCCGTGGCGTAATCCATGTAGGCATTCGCCCAATCCCCGACCAGGACTTCCAGGCCCACGCGATGCATGTCCTTTCGTTTTTCCGCATCGGCGAGCTCCAAGGCTTCTCGGGTCTTGTTTTCCCATTTTTCCGCGTCTTTCATCTTGTCAAAGAGCTGGGTGCGCCTGATTTGAGGCGAACCGTCGGTGGGCGTAAAGCGCACGGCCCCACGCCACCGTTTTCCTTCCTTGTAAGGCATTGTCTTTTCTCCTTATAGGGAAGACCGCTTACCGGGATTCACGCTGCCATAGCTTGTGTTTGTCGGTCAAATTCTTCCGCTGCCGTTTTCTGGCCACAGGAACATCGGCTGGCTGATCTGAGGCTCCCACGGTGTTCAGTTCCTGGTAAGCTTCCACGTTTTCCCGGAGAAACCGGATTCCACGCGTTCCGACAATGAAGGCCTTCAAACGAACCTTCATATCGCGACGCCTTACAAGGCTTTCGGAAATTCCAAAAAGCTGGGCAACTTGTTTAACCGTCAACACATCATCCACGTTCACAACCTTCAACCGGTTTCGTCGAGCCGGACATCCTGACGCCCAACACACCAGTTCAACACTCCCGGCATGTGCAAAGTCAAACGGCTGGAGGGGGAAAAGAATAAAAAAACGACCCCGCCGGGAAATGGCGGGGCCGCATCTAATAGGAACTGCCCAGGTAGGCGTTCGATATGTCACGGCGACCGGGGGAATGCCCTGCCGCTTCCTCAATGGCGTCTCGCGCTTCGTTGTCGAGCCGGGGCCATTCGTCCCCGGCCGTTGCCTGGGCTGCCTCCTGGAACGCCTGCGCGCTCTCGTGCTGGTTGGGCGGTTCAAAGCCCGCGTGATTCAAATACATTTGATGAAACCTTTCGTGTCGAAGGCCGTGCAGGGTTCCTCCGGCATTTTTGCCCGCAAGGCCGTGTTTCCTGGCCGCATAATCCAGCCGGTGCAGCCATTCGTCGCCCATGCCCTCGGGCATGAGGTTGTGGAGACCCTTCCTGTCGGAGGGAGACACGTATTCCCCGGCCCGCTCAAGAGCCGCTTCCTGTTGCCGGGACAGACCATGCAGGGTCCGAGGCCTGCCGCCCTTTGTCCCGTACTGAACGAGCAGACTATGGTTTTCCCGGTCCCAATCGTTGGGCAGGTCCAGCTTGGCCGATTCTTCCCGGCGCAGCCCGAGCTCATACATCAGCTCGATCTGAACCGCCGCCCGGCCGGCATGCCGGAACGACGCGTCGTTCCGCATGCTGGCCAGGGATTCTTGAAAGGCTTCCGGGGCGACCGCGCGGGACGTCGCATTGGCGATGGACCCACGCCGCACCCCGAAGGTCGCGTTGCTATTGCTGATATTGTCGTTCTCGTAGGCACGGCAGACGTGGCGGGCAGCGGTGAAGACTTCGGCAATCCTGCCGTCGCCCACGCCGTCCGCACGCATGGTGTCCGCCACGCTCTGGAAGTGCCTGTTTGTCACCTTGGTCCACTTCTCGACCCCCATGTTCGCCTGGCGCAAAACATCGACGAAATGGCGGGCCGTCTGGCGGATTCGGTGTTGTTTCGATTTTGGCCCGGACAAGGTTGCCCGGTTCGCCGCAAACTTGAGGCTGTCGGATTTTCCCATTGGAATTCTCCTTCCGTTAAAGGTTCGGGGCAGCGCCCCGGGGCCAAGCAGGTTGGACTTTTCCCGTCATCCGGGAAAGACCTGCCTGTGGCGGTAAACCCGCCACGCATCACCAGCTAAGGGAAGAATGAATGCCCGTTTCCCATTGGAAGAAGATTCCGGAAGACCCAGTCAATAAGGGGTGCTGCCCCGCAAGCGCGAGTCTTGCGGATTGGATGGCAGCCGTAGGGGAAGTGCGGCAATGACAAGCGTAGATACTTGCCATTCCACCATCGGCGGGTGCTGCGTTACAGCCTGCGTTTGGATTTTGAAAAGGCCGTTTGTTTGGAAAACGGCGCGCGGATCGTTGAAGCCCTAGGCTTCTTCATGCGTCATCAGTTCAGACTAACGTCGTGAACTTATGACGCGCGGTAAGTGCGTTTCACCTCCTTTTGGTTACGGAATTATCCGGTGGATATGCCCCACTATATGACGCCGCAAAATCTTCGCGCAAGCTCCGGCGGCACGATTTCCTCCCCTCCCGCCGATTTTCCGCGAGCGTGACACAAGCAGCCGCCGGGGCAAGGCCAAGCCCTTCGGGCGCCCGGCTTGCCGGGCGGCCTTGCCCCGACGACTTTGCTTGCGTCGTGATTACCGCAGGCGACGGCGAGAGGGATGGCGGTTTCGACTCCGGCTCAAGGGATATCCTCAGGTCCCTGCTCACGCATCCACCTCAAAAAAAGCAACAAACCCCTTGCCAATGATTATCAACTTATTTATTAACAGAGTTAAACAATTAGTTGCTTAACCATGTTAATAAGGTAGTTGATTAACCATGGCTGAAGATGACGACGTTGACCTCACCCCTGTGAAGACCCCGGAACAATTGCTGAAGGAAGAAGTCGGGCTTTATCTGAAGATTGTCCGGGAGACTCAGGGCAAGCCCCTCAGATGGGTCGCCCAGAAGTTGGGGTGCACCAGCTCGTTTATATCCCAGATCGAAAAAGGGAACGCTTCGATTCCACTGGATCGGGTACTGGACTTTTCCCTTGCCTATGATCTTCCTGTGTCGGAGTTCGTTCGAATCGTTCTCGTCACCATGCACAACGACACGTATCGGGCGCTGATGAGCATACTGGAGAATGACCCGGAAATGGCTAATGCCGCCAGCAGTTGCCACACGACTGCAAATCCCAAAGAACGGGCCAAGCGGCGCAAAGCTCTCAACCCTGGGTTGAGTTCAAAATCGCTTAAACGAATGCGGGAATTCATCTTGGAAAACGAAAAGCCGGCTTATGGGGAACCGGTGGCAGGTGACTCGTGATTGATTTACGGAAACAAGACCATCTTGGGGCAACCTCGTCGTCTAAAGATGGCGACATTCACAACAATGACGCATTTCTATTTTTGGGGAATTGCCCTGCTCACAGGTACGAGGCCATAATCACAGACCCACCTTACGAGATCGGAATTGCCGGCAAGGATTGGGATTGCAAAAAGCTGCGGATCGACGTTCTGGCTTATCAATTCCATCGTGTTCTGAAACCTGGCGGCAATGTCTTTGTATTTTGCTCGGATTTTCAATTCGGCGATTGGTATCGGGAGCTTTCGCGCTACTTCCCTAAACTGCGCAAGTTTGCCTGGTGCAAGCCCGACTCTGTCGGGTTCAACAAGGGTATGTTTCAGGAGAGCTTCGAACTTGGGTTGCATGCGTGCTCGGAAGACTCATTTTTCGATGATCAAAAATACTACAAAAATCATATGGTCACTGGGAAAACATCGGGGAAAGAACGGCTGATGCCTGACCCCGACGAAGAGTGGTCAGAGAAAAAAGGCGAAAAAGCCCTTCATCCCACACAAAAACCACTGAAAGTGGTCGAAGATCTGGTTGCCGCATTGAGCAAAGAAGGCGACACCATTCTTGATCCCTTCGCTGGCACCGGAACGCTTGGGGTTGCAGCCAAAAAAATGGGCAGGAAATTCGAGATGGTCGAGTACGGATTCCGAAACCACATTGCAGCATGGGACAGGATTCTAGGGGAAAAGTAAATATTCTTGGACCATTTCTTCATGACCGGGCACAGCCATTGACTTGGATCTATTATTACGACTAACTGGTACTAATTTATGTTTCACGTGCCTCAGATTTGAGCGACACTCGCTATCGCCAATCGTCGGAAAGCCAATCTATTGCATTTTTGTGAGGGACCTATGGGAATGTTCTCCGATCTCTGGGATGGGATCAAAACGATCGGATCAGCAGTCAAGAAAGTCGTAAAAAAAGTCTACGAAATAATCTCTGATGAGAGAACTGTAATCGTATACGACCGATTAAAAAGGGTCATGGACGACTGCAGTGGGGACCCAAATAGCGATGCGTGTGCCCCTGATTTTGTCAACCTTCCCTCTGTCGACATGGAATCCAGACTATCTGAGCATGACGAAAGAATTGAAAAGAACGCAAAAAGTATTCGTGAATCCTACCAGTTGTTAGCTGTTCAAAGCGAAATAAACCGGATGAGGTTGTCTGCTGAAATCATCGATTCGTCAATGCGTAATGTTAAAATTCATGCTTCAAGCCTTTCCACCCATTACCAAAATATGCGCAATATTAATGGGCTCGTTAACGATGGGAATGCTATGCGATATGCATTGAAAAAACTTATGAGTGTGGTGAACTACAATGCCAACTTGATCGCAAATGGTGGGAATAATCCCATGAAAATAGAAGGGGTTGATATTGATAAAAAGGATGGCGCTGTCTCTATAGTGGCTGCTTTTGATGCGTTCGACCGGACAAGAGAGTTGCTGACGGATGAAGTTGTTTCTCTTTGTAACCTCTCAGAAGCTCACCTTCAGGACATCAAAAAATTGAAACGGGACGTGTCCGGCCTCAAGGGGGAAATTAAGCATAAAACAATTCAATTCCTCGAAAACATGGTGGAACCCAAATTCAAAGATGTTCACAGAGCTGCGAGAGAACTGCAATCAGAAGTGGCGCAGCTACCAGCCGGCGTTCGTGAACCGGATGGAAAATTTGTATTCGAAAACAATCAAATAAAAATGTACGTCCCTGGAGACAACTCCTAGGGATTAGACCATTAGGTAGTGCGATCTTTTCTACAACAACTGGGCACCTATTCGATATGTTAAATAGCGATCCGAATATTCTGCATCAATATTCGAGACGAAGCTCAACTGCCCGATTCAACTTCATCCTAAGGTGTTCCCATTTTGGGACGACTCGGGACAACAGCCTATAAAACGCTGCCGAGTGGTTCCTGACACGCAAATGGCAAAGTTCGTGGGAAATCACGTACTCGATGCAATCCTTCGGCGCTGCGACGAGCTCGGGGTTCAGGATGATCGTACCGCTATTGGTACAGCTTCCCCAACGCTTCAGCATCCGAAGCATTCGCCACTCTGGAACGGTTTTCATGCCAACCCCAGAGGCCCTTTCCACACACGATCCCATCAGGGAATGGAAAATCGCATCCGCCCGATCACGAAGCCACGCATCTACCAGTTTTTTGGCTACATCTGCGCCATCCTGGGCCAGGAGGGTCACTTCCAGATGCGCTCCTTTGAGCTTGGCCGAACGTTCGAGACCAACCAATAGCTTCAACCGATATTGTCGTCCCAGATACCTGACTTCCTCGCCGGAGATATATCGCCGGGCCGGGATGGCCGGGGGATAAGCCGCGAATATCCTCTGCTGCTTGAGGACCCAAGCTCCCCGGCTTTTTACCTTGGCCGCTATCTCATCGACAGTTGCCGTCCGAGGCGCATCCGTGACGACGGAACCATCAGGGAAGACATGGATGGCCAAGGTCTTCCTGGTCGCTGGCCGGATGGAGTAATCGATTCTGGTGGTCCCGTAATGCACGGAACCGCGGGCGGGCAAATCAGGCAAGGTCACGTCTCTTGGCAACAAGAATCAATTTGTCGATGACAGCATCTATCACTTCGCCGGGGAATGTCACACCGGATGATTCCGAAGCGTCATACAAAACGTCTTCAATATCGTTCTTCATTTCGTTTACAATATCAATATTGTCGCTCCAATCCCTGATTTTCCTGGATGTTACGGCATCATCTATGGATATCGCCATCTGGGGCAAGGAAGCTTCGGCGATCTGCCCTTCCAGCATTTCCCCAGAATCCCGAAGTAGACGGCGGCTTCGTCTCTGCCCTTGAGGGACGGAGGCAAGTTGCCACGTTCCCCCTGTTGCAAGTCATCCAGCAGCCCCCGCATCTTGCCGAGATATTCGGCATCGGAAAGCCGGTGCGCACGATGGCTGCTGATGGTTTCGTTGATAATTTCCGACAGGCGTTTGAAGAGGACCGGGTCCTCGTCCATCCGGACGGTGATCGTTTTCTTCACCCGGGCAGCGATGTGGTCGGCCTTGGCGGCATCCCCCTGGATCAGCTCCAACTGTTGCTCGAAGGCGTCTACGGCAAAGATATCCACCGGGGCGACCACCTCCTGCACGGCATCCGCTCCGATGTGCTTGCTGACCATGTTCTTGAGCTGCTGCTCGTAGGCCGAGTAATCCACGGCCTCGCCGAACCGATGCTTGACGGCGTTGCGAAGGTTCAGGAAATCCTTCAAATCGGCCTTGTACCGGTGGATCGTCTTTTCGGGCGTATTGTCGAGAAACCGCGCGCTGCTCAGTGCCAGTTGCAGGGTGTTGGCAAAGAGGCGCAGGGCGTCGTAAAACCGCTCCCGGATGTCTTCCGGTTCCAAGGCCAGTTGCATGGCTTCGATATCCGCCTTGTTGCCGACTTCCTTGAAAATTTCCCAGACATTGGCATGCCTGGCCTTGAGTTGTTCGATTTCGCCGCTGACGTCCAGAATGGTGTTCTCAATGTCGGCCCGGTCGAACCCTTCCTTCTCCAGGGCGGCATAGGTGTCGATGGCTTCATTCAAGGCTCCGAAGATGCCCCGGTAATCCACCACCAGGCCGTAATCTTTGCCGTCCCACAAACGGTTCACCCGAGCGATGGCCTGAAGGATGTTGTGCTCCTTGAGGTTCTTGTCCAGGTATAAAACGCTATTCCGGGGCGCATCGAACCCGGTGAGAAGCTTGTCGATGACGATCAGGATTTCGGGATCGTCATTATGGTTGAAGGCGTTGATGATGCTTTCGAGATACTGCTTCTCGTTGCCATACCGGCGCATCATGTCGTTCCAGAACACCTGCACCTCGGGTATCTTGGATTCATCGGTGGAGGTGTTGCCTTCTCGGCTGTCGGGGGAAGACATGACCACGGCCACGGAGACTTCGTCCTGTTCCTCGAAACACCGAAGGTAGGCCAGAGCCGCTGGGCGGCTGGCAACCGCGAACTGAGCTTTCTTGCCGGTTCCCTTGCAAAACTGCTTGAAATGCTGGGCGATGTCATAGGCGACTTCGGCGATACGCGACTCGGCGGAAAAGAGCTGCTCGGCCTGCCTGAACTTCTTTTTGAGGTCGCGTTTCTGCTCGGGGGTCAGCCCCTCGGTGATGCGGTCAAACCACTTGTCCAGTTCGGCATCGTCCCCGTGCAGCTCGCTCATGCGTCCTTCGTACCTGAGCGGGGCCACGGCCCGGTCCTGGACCGCCTGGTTCATGGTGTACTTGTGGATGAAGCCGCCGAACTGGTCGGCCGTGCTCTTCTCCTTCTTCAGGAGTGGTGTACCCGTGAAGCCGATATAGCAGGCGTTGGGGAAGACCACGCGCATTTTGGCATGGCTCTGGCCGTATTGGCTGCGATGGCTTTCGTCCACCAGCACGAAGATGTTCCGGTCTTCGTCCTTGGTGCGCTTGTTGGCCACGGTCTCGAATTTGTCGATGATGGTGGTGACGATGGAGGCGCGTTCCCCGGCAATGAGCTTGAGCAGGTGTTCCCCGGTCCGGGCCTGGACCACGTCCTTGCCGCACGCCTTGAAAGTCTTGGAAATCTGGTTGTCCAGGTCGATGCGGTCGGTGACGATGACCACCTTGGGATTCTTGATGCGGGGATCGAGCGCCAAAGCCTTGGCGAGCATGACCATGGTCAGGGACTTACCCGACCCCGTGGTGTGCCAGATGACCCCGCCCCGGCGGCGGCTGTCGCCCTTGGCGTCGGTGACCCGATCCACCGTGGCCTTGACCGCGAAATATTGCTGGTAGCGGGCGATTTTCTTGATGCGGCTGTCGTAGATGATGAAACCGTATATGAGTTCCAGAAGCCGCTCCGGGCGCAGGAGGGAATGCAGGGTCTTGTCCTGTGGCGTGGGGGTGCGGTGCCCGGAAGCAAGGATGCGCATCAGGACTTCCCGCTGTTCGTCCGTGGCCTCGGCCATGAGCCGGGACCGTTGCGCTTCGGCCAAAGGCGCGTTGACGATGGCGTCCAGGGCTTCATTTTGGCCGTCAGCGTCCTCTTCCTTCCAGATCGACCAGAACTTTGCATCCGTGTCCGTGGTGGCGTACATGGCCCGATTCTGGCTGATTGAAAGCAATATCTGGCTGTAGATGTACAGCTCCGGGATTTCCGTGACCCGCTGATTGCGCAGGTGTTGGCTGATGCCTTCCTTGATGGCCCCGCGCTGGTCAGGCCGCTTGCACTCGATAATGGTCACGGGAATGCCGTTGACGAACAGCACTATGTCCGGCCGGCGCACGGCATCGGAATGGCGCCGCTCAAACTCGAACTCGTCGCACATGTGGTAGACGTTGTTTTCCGGGTGTTCCCAATCGATGTATTTCAGGGAATGGCTTTTCACGGACCCGTCGATGGTTTGTTCCAGGCTGATGCCGAGGGTGAGCAGGTCATAGACCTGTTCGCTGGTGGCGATCAGGCTGTCGAACGGCACCTGCGCGATTTCCCGCACGGCCCGTGCGATATTGGCATCCGAGAACTCGTCCTCCTGCCCCTTGAAGGTGATGGAATTCATCTCCCGCAACCGGGTTTCCAGCACGTCCAGCAGGACCGGCATGGACTTGCGCCCCCCGCGCATAGACAAGGCCTTGGTGGGCGGAACGTACTCGTAACCGAGTTGTTCCAACAGAATCAGGGCGGGGGCATGGGATGCGGCGTATTCTTTAAACTCAGGCATTGTGACAGCCCTATCCGTTGATTGGAGGGATAACCTTCTTTATTTCTTTCAAAGCAAGCATGTCGTTACCAAGACCGTCGTATGCTTTGGCTTCCCTTATGTGATTTTGGGCACGCTCAAGAGCGTACCTACTTCTAACTGAGGAGGATAAACCTAAATCGAGTTCCCCAAATGCTGAATAAACATATTCTTTTACGTTTCTCGGTGAATTCCAAAAAAAGAACATGTCCACCACTTGTTTCTCAAGTTCAAAGGATTCAAAAGGATAGCCATTTTGCGCATTCCAATACTTCAGCAAACGAATAGTAGGCTTGGTCAAATTGGAATACATTTGATTTCGAGAAGTCAGGTCATCATTGAAATCATTTGGATCAGTTCCAATCCAATCTTCATAGTCAGTGGCCTTGGCTGGAATGTCATATCCAGACCAAAAGTGTTCAACGGCAGGGACAAGCTCAAATTTGATGTGGTTCATGTTCAACACGATTGTCGGGTGAGACTGATGAACCCTAGAAGCCTTATAGGTGTCCGCAACAAACCGTCGTAAACGATCTAGATATGTTTGAGGCCTATAACCACCGTTTGAAAACACAATCATGTAGTCAATGTCTGACCTTTCATCCAACCTTCTTGGCAATATTGTCCCGCGAGTTGACGAGCCGAACTGAAACTGCGCTTTGATCTCGTTGCCAAAATACTTCTTTAACTTGAGTTTAATAAACCCGATGGACCGCTGGATTTTCTCCTTTTCGGCTTCAGGCAATACTGCAACCCGAGACATGAACCGCAAATAATTAAGCGAAGACATGGCTTCAGCAGCCCTTCCCTACGTCAGCCCTGTGTAGACTTTCCCCCGCCTCAATAGCCTCTTTTGCATCTCGGTAAGCACTATTTGGAATGCTAGGGCTGATCGCATTCAGTTGATCGCGTTTCTTCGCAAATTCCTTGATCCGCTCCGTTGCAACTCCTAGGTTATCCATTTGAGGTAATTCCACTTCACGAAAGAGCCGTGTTTGGTTTCGAAGCGCAAGGAATTGATCGCCTGAAGACTTATGGCTTTCAGACTTCCTGCTTGGATTAAGGAAAGTTGCTACCGTTCCAAAGCCAGTGGATAATATGGCGAGGATGCCTGCAACCAGGGAAAAGTCTTTGAATGCAGAGCCGCTGGCAAGAGCTGCCAAAACAGCAGCCGGAATGCCAATCCATAGATGTCGTCGACTCCAGCTTGAACAAGCATTGTAATGACCTTTGCCGGAGTACTCTGCATCTTCTTCGATTCGTTTTGCTTCTTTCTCGATAGAAAGCCTAAGCTTTTCGTCTGCTAACTGTGCCATTTGTTCCCATTGTACCTAACATGAGCCGTCTTGAACTATACCGGACCGTTGTGTATGCTCCGCGTACGCTTACGGCGGAGGTCCGATGAACCTGCAACGGCTCGTATTCGAGCAGGTTGACCTCAAGGGCGGTCTGATGGTTCCAGCATCAGGCCGCTTTTCTTGTGGACTTCAATCATTTTCCTTCTCCTAGCCTGCTACCCTTTGGGCGGGTATGGGTCGTTGCCGTAGCTGTTTTTTTCACGGATTCTTCCATCCTTTCCGTGAATGCTGACCTCAAGACCTTCCCGTTTCCCCTGGTCAATGGCTCGTTCCCGAGCTTCGGCCTGGGTTTCGGCTTTGAAGGAAGCGCGCTTTGCGCCACCTTTCTTACCCTGCCAGCCGCCATCAGGATGGGGCGTGACATGCATGTCTTTACCACTCATTGATCTCACCTCCTTTGGTGCTCATTTTCCGGTTGCCCGGGTGCGTAATTTACAACTTCTTTGCCGCCCAATATGCCGCCACCTTGTCGATGATGGCATGAGCGATCTTGTCCATGTGCTTCCCTTTCGAATAGTCCGCCGGGGCCACATAATGAACCCGGCCTTCGCTCCTCAACTGCTCGGCAAGCTCCTTCGAAGTCTTCGGTTTATACACAGCGATGGAATGTCCCCCCTGCGCTTTGACAAGCCGCATACACGGGACATCCGTCGCCCCATCACCGATGAAAATCATATTGGTGAACGGCACTTCTCGTTGATCGGCCTCGATATACTGGTTGATTTTCTTGTTGTCGCAGATGTCCCGAACTCCCTTGTTGATCCGAAACAGGAACTGCGTCTTGGTCGTATAGTTGACGGCAAGCCCGGGAGCCTCGGCGACGCCATGTTGGTCGTACATAAACGACGAAGCGAACACGTCGGTAAATTTGTTGGCAATGCTCGTTCCCAAAAGCATTTCCCGTATGCCGGAGGAGATGATGTAATGTTGGGGAATCAGCCCTTTCTCTTTGGCGTAGTCGTCAACTCGGTCAAACCACCCCGATACCCCGGGGAACATCTCGATCCCCTTGGCGTATTGCTTGAAATCCTGCCGCGTGACCCTCATGTCATTTTCCCTGGCCTTTCGAAGCATGAGATACATGTAGGCAAGGATTTCATCCGCCTGCTGATCCTTGGCGCGCCTTTTTACCTCATTCCAGAACGTTTTACTGGTCAGCTTGAGTTTCGGGATGAAGTCGTATTCCTGCATATTACCGGGGGCAAGCGTGCCGTCGAAGTCGTAGACAAATGCAATTCTCTGTTTGCGAAAGCTCATGCGGCCCCCTTCAGAATTGTTTTTAGATTTTTTCTAGACTTCAAAATATACCCTCTTCGGTCGCCGAAGCCAAGCCTTCACGCTCTACGAACGCAACTGCCTTTTATGGTTGATTTTAATTTGTACGCGTTAAGATTTTACTCGCACTTTCCCGGTCAACAGCTGCTGCATGAGGCCCTTTTTCTGTTCCTTGAGGGCGGCGAGCTGGTTGCGGTGCTCGTCTATTTCCGCGACGGCGGCATTGAGGACTTTGGCGATTGCCTCTTGTTCCCTGGGCGATGGACACGGAACGTTAATCTTGAAAAAATCCTTCTTGTTCAGGTTCAAGAGACCGTCCGAGCGGGCTCCGCTTGTGATGTACCGCTTCAATTCCCTGGCGTGGTAATCGGCGACGAAGAAATGCTCATAGAAATCAGCCGAGACTTTATCGGACTTGGGACGAAAACTGATGAAGACATTCGGGACGGAAATCTCGTCCTGATCGCGCAAGAGGTAAGCGCAGCCGCATTGGTATTTCTTCGAATTGCCCTTGTTGTAGGCAAACTCGCCCTTCCGTAAATGGGTGTAGCTGGCATATTGCCGACCGGCGATATCCTTGCCCCATTTTTCGCGCTGAGAGACAAAACCGATTCCGGCGGAAATGCTATAGGGAGGAATATCCTTGTCGCCCACGGTATCCGTGACCGGTTCAAACAAAGTGCCCAAGGGAACTTCCTTCCATGCTTCCCCGGCAAATTCCCCGAACCGCACCTTGCCCGTCAGGAGCCGCTGCATGAGTCCTGCTTTCCGCCGCTCCTTGGCTGCGATGAGGGCCACGGTTTTCTCGATGGCACGGTCCCAGGTGGAAAGAGTCTGACTGATAGCCTGCTGTTCATCTAAGGTCGGAACAGGGACGACCTGATCTGCTATGTCGGCCTTTTTCACATGCAACAGGCTTGATTTAAACCCGTGTGCGCTGGCTTCTATCTTTGAAGTAATTACGCGAAGGGTAGAGTAAAGCCAGAAAGGATCTACTCCTTTTCGAGGCGTAATCTTATAAATATGCTGGTTTAATAGCCCCTTGGGGCCACTCCAAATTTTGGGACCAAACGAGACTCCCTTAACCCCAGCCCAAGCGAAAAGAAGTTCTCCGGGATTGACCACTATTTGTTCTCGGGGAGGAGGGCCGTCAAAATAGTTAAATTCACGAACCCCGTTGAGATTCTGAATGCGGATAATCGGCAGACCTCTCTCGCTCCAGTCCGAAGCCTTAAAACCATATCCGTTCCCAAAATCACACAATTCTCCAATCGGCTTACGGTCCCACTTGGCAAGCATAATTACTCCCCACCTTCCTTCTTCGCCCCAAGCGCTTTCTTCTCCGCGGCCTTCACGCGCCGAGCGACCTTCGCCAGATCTTCATCCGGCACGGGCAGTTCCTCGGGCATGGTTCCGCCCAGTTCCTTGATGGTCTGGCGGACCTTCTTGCCGACCTCGAAATGGGTCTGGTTGGCCGCTTGTTTGCCCCGGATGTTCTCGCGCCGGAGTTTCTCCTCGGTCTGCGTGGCGCGGAACAGGTTGGCGGCGAGTTCGGTGCTGCCCATGTTGTCGAGAATGTTCTGACTCTTTTTCAGCCCCTTGTGCCGATGGATGGCCTTGGCGTCGAGGCCACCGTACAAACCCTTGTAGCCGTGGTTCTGGAAGATGGCGAAATCAAGGCCGGATTCGACCCCGGCCTGCTGGGCTGCCTTCACCAGCTGCTTGTTGTGCTCCTTCATCTCCTCGCGCAAGAACAGCCGCTTCTCTTCTTCCTTGAGCTGCTGAAACGACTCGTCATCCGCCAGTTCCTGCCGACGGGTCTGGATGGCAAAATAGGTCTGCCCATTGGCGATGACCGGCTTCGAGGGATCGGCATTCTGCACGATCAGGTAACAGGCGTAGCGGCTGAGGGCATACGACTCCATGGCCCTCTGCCCCCCCTTGCCCAGGGCGATCATCTCGTGGACCTCCACGAAATGATCGGACACAGGCTGGCCGCTGTTTTCACAGCTCGTCTTGGCCTTCTCTATGACGGGAAGGAAGTTGCGGTATTCCCCGTAGCCAAGCACTTTCGATAACTGGCGGGCCAGCCAGAAATCATTCCCGTTCTCGTCCTGAAGCTTCAGTTCTTCAAAGGTCAGGTGGTGCGCCTTCTCGACGCTTCGTTCCCTGGTCATTACAGCACCCCCAATTCTTTCAGGTATCCGGCCATTTCCTTGCGGACTTCGGCCAGCTCCTTTTCCAGTCCTTCGATCTCGCCCTGCACCTTGGCGATGTCCACTTCTTCCTCTTCCTCGAAGGTGTCCACATAGCGGGGGATGTTCAGGTTGAAATCGTTCTCCTTGAGTTCATCCAACCCGGCCGCATAGGCATACTTGTCCACGAACTCGCGGGCCTTGTACGTGTCCACGATCTTCCGGACATCCTCGGGGCGCAGCTTGTTCTGGTTCTTGGCGTCGGCGTATTCCCGACTGGCGTCGATGAACAGGACATCCTTGTCGGGCCGGTTGCGCTTGAACACCAGGATGGCCGCCGGGATGCCCGTACCGAAGAACAGGTTGGCGGGCAGGCCGATGACGGCATCCAGAAGATTCTCCTCGATGAGCTGCTGCCGGATCTTGCCTTCCGCGCCGCCCCGGAAAAGAACACCGTGCGGCACGACCACGCCGACCCGCCCGGATTCCAGGGTGGTGGTCTCGATCATGTGCGAGATGAAGGCATAATCCGCCTTGGACTTGGGCGGCAGGCCGCGGTGGAACCGATTATGCGGATCGCTCTGGGCCGACTTGTAGCCCCACTTGTCCAGCGAGAAGGGCGGATTGGCCACCACCACCTCGAACTTCATGGTGGTGTCGTCCTCGATCAGCTTGGGTTCACGCAAGGTGTCGCCCCATTCGACCCTGGCCCGGTCCATGCCGTGCAGAAACATGTTCATCTTGGCGAGCGCCCAGGTCTCGCCGTTGATTTCCTGACCATACAGGGAAAAATCCTCGGACGTCCGGCGGACCCGATTGCCGCACTTGATGAGCAGCGAGCCGGAACCGCAGGCGGGATCGCAGATGCGCTCGCCCGGCCGGGGATCGACCAGTTCCGCGATCAGCTCCGAAACCTCCGGTGGGGTGTAGAATTCCCCGGCTTTCTTGCCCGCGCCGGCGGCGAAGTTGGCGATGAGGTATTCGTAGGCGTTGCCAATAACATCCAGATTGCCCACCCGCGACGGCCGCAGGTCCAGGCGAGGGTCGTTGAGGTCCTCCAGGAACTTCTTCAGACGGCGGTTGCGGTCCTTGGTCTTGCCGAGATTCGCCTCGGAATTGTAGTCGATATTACGGAAGACGCCCTGCAACTTGGCACGGTTCGCATCTTCGATCTTCTCGAAGGTGGTGTTGATGACCTCGCCCACATTGGTAGCGTTGCGCTGATCGAAAAGGTCATAGAAAGTGCACCCTTCCGGCATGACGAAACGCTCCCTGGCCAGACGGCGTCCGATGCGTTCCTTGTCACCCTTGAACTGCTGGCTCAGCTCGTCATACCGCTCGCGGTAGACGTCCGAGAGATACTTCACGAAAAGCATCGCCAGGATATAATCCTTGTACTGGCTTGCGTTGAGGATTCCCCGGAAGGTGTCGCACGCCTTGAAAAGGATATCGTTGATCTCTTTCTGGTTCACTTTGTTGGCGGTCATATTTTCTCCGTTAATTTTTCTCTTGTGATGCGGCATCCAGTATCTCGGACAACAGCAGTTCCCGCTGCTCCATGACCCGTTCCGTCAGAATTTTTTCTCGCAAAGCACATTGGTAGACCTTGGCTATCAGTGCTTGCCTTTCGAGAGACGGCACCGGAACCGGAAGCGCCTCCAACGTCCTTCGGGTGATATGCGGCAAGGCCGTCCCCGCCGCGCATTGCCCATAATATCGCTGGGCCTCCTTGCCGTTCAGGAACCAGGCCAGATAATCCGGGCGCACCAACGCGGGGTTGGCCTTGATAATGAAAAAATGCGGTGCGGCCACGGCTTTCTCGAGCGGCTTGTCGACCAGCGCTCCGAAAAACCGCATCCCCCGATTCACGAAAAGGATATCCCCTTCCTCCAGAAAGGTCGGGCGGCGGCGACCAGTCGGCACGACCTTGGGCAACCGTTTCTCGTTCACACCCAGGACAGGGTCCACATTCTTAAGCTGGACCACGGATATTGTACCTACCGGATCGTGCTCAATCCTGCCCCGAAATGGATGCCCGGCAAACAATTTCGCTACGCGCTTCAAGGGTGCCGATTGACATTTTGAGTGCACCAAGTTGTTTGTTTTTTCTCGAATCATGTGTTTCGATATAAGCAAGCGGGATCGGCTCGTCAAGTGCAGTTTGTGTTTTGATGCAAAAAATATTTCGGGGGTGCTTCGGAAAACCGAGCGAGGCTCCCATACCCCAGTTTGAGGCGTTAACCCATTGGTCGTTTCGCCGCGCAACAACACTGGGGCTCTCATCATCTCTGGACTTGTTTTCCACCCCAGAGATATTTCTAACCTCTTGCCGCCCCCCCTCGTGAAAGACCTTTTCACTTGGACAACGCTCTTTCCATTTTCAACTTGCACACTCGCAAAAACTAACATATATATTAGTCAAAACGATTTAAGCTAATATGTACGTTATCAAGCGAGGTGCATATGGGAAACACATCACTCGCAAGCAAAGCGTTGTCTCCCGATGCTGCAGAGATGTTGAAACGGTTGGGGGCGAACATCAAGGAAGCGCGTGTACGCCGGGGGATGACGCAAGTCGAACTGGCTACGCGGGCATCGACCAGTCACGCCGCTCTTGGGCGGCTGGAACGCGGCGAGCCGTCGGTGGGCATCGGCATTCTGGTGCAGGTCCTGGACGTGCTGGGGTTGGCCGCAGGACTTGGCCAAGTGGCCGACCCGGACATGGACGAAGTCGGGAAGTCACTCCAGCAGTTGAAGAGTCCGAAACGGGTCCGCGCCAAGAAGCGTGACGACCTTGATTTTTAGGAGGCCGCATGCCCACGGACAAAACCTACGTCTATATCCATCTTGGCGGCGAATTCGTCCCGGCGGGACTGCTGACCATGCACCAGGACGGTCGGGAGGTGGTCTCCGCCTTCGCTTATGGCCGCCGCTACCTGGAACGAAGGGACGCCGCACCCGTTGATCCGCTCCAGTTGCCGCTGGGGCAGGCCGAATATCATGCCGGAGGCGTGTTCCGGGCCTTCCAGGACGCCAGCCCGGACGGATGGGGCCGCCACCTACTGGATCGGGCTGCAGAACGGGACGGGGTCGTCCCCTCGGAATTCGACTACCTGACCGTCCTGAACCAGGAAGACCGCATCGGCGCGCTCGCCTTCGGCCCGGATTTGAATGGCCCGCGCCCGGCGACGCCTGTCTGGCGACCCGAGGAAATCCCCGGCGACCGCCTTAACCTGGCCTCCATGCTCCGGGACGTGGATGCGGTCCTCAACCACGAGGCCCTGCCCTCCGACCAGCGCCGCTTCCTGATCCGCGGCTCGTCCGTGGGCGGCGCACAGCCTAAGGCGGCCGTGGAGTACGAGGGTCGGCTCTGGATCGCCAAGTTTTCGCGGGAGCTGGAACAGTGGCCGACCTGCCGCATCGAGTTAGCGGCCATGCGGCTGGCCGCGCAATGCGGCATCCGGGTTCCCGAATGCCGGGTGGTGGACGTGGGCGGACGGGACGTCTTCCTGGCCGCCCGGTTCGACCGGGGCGGGAACCCGCCCATGCGCCACCACTTCCTGTCAGCCATGACGCTCACCGGGTCCGACGACATGACGGACGGAACCTACGGTGACATCGCCCTGGCCATCCGCCGATTCGGGGTGGCGGACCACCTCAAGGCCGACCTTGAGGAGCTGTTCCGCCGCATGGTCTTCAACATCCTGTGCAACAACTGGGACGACCACCTCAAGAACCACGGCTTCCTCTACGACACCTCAAGCGGCAAATGGCGGCTCTCACCTGCCTACGACATCGTGCCGCAACCCCAGCGCGACGGCGACGACGCCAGCCGCTTGACCCTGGGCATCGGCCAGCAGGGCCGGGTCGCCACGCTCGACAACGCGTTGTCACGGTGTGCTGATTTCGATCTCGATTTGCCCAAGGCCCGGGAAATCGCCCAGGGCATGACCGCATTGGTGCGCGAAAACTGGCGGGGGGAGAATGAGATGGCGGGTGTGCCGGAGGTGAAAATCCGGCTGATCGAGGAGGCGTACCGGTTCGCCATTGCAGGGAAGGAATAGACCCTGTTAGCTTAGGACTTTTATGAATGCATTGAGGTGATTCTCAACGCCTTTCTTCGTCTACACAATGTAGCTTACTTCAAGTATACAAATCGCATGGCTGGAAGCAATCAACACTATATTCCCCAATTCTTCCAAAAGGGATTCGCAGTCGCTGGCAGCGATGAGACCAAAATATGGAAAATAACTACAGCGAAGTGGTTGCCAACCAAACCCGGTCCAATCAAAAGTACGGCCTCCGATGATTCATTTTATTCCCGAACTGTTGACGATGAAATAACCAATCAAGAAAATGAGATGGCGAGAATTGTTCGGGAGCTTAGGGAGAAGCCTGTTGGAACAGAGGTTGATCCAGAAGTCGCAGCTGGGGTTTTAGCCCATTTTTCCCCTCGTACAGCGCACATAAGAGATGTTTTTGAATGGGGAATGCGGGAGGTTGTGACCGGAGCCGAACGGTTGTTCTCAGATGGCGAACAGGTAAAACGTCTGGCTGGCATCGACCAGCGTGAACCCAATGACGCGTTTCGCACTAATGTAATGAATTTGTTACGTGAAAACGAAATGTTTGCTTCGTTGCCATTGCCGAATTTCGTTGTCGAACGAATCGCATTTTATCTCGCCAAGGAACAATTCGAGACAAATTTCAACAACAATTTGCCTTCAATGAAAGGTGCCATTTCTCAACTTCTCGATAACGCCGGAGAAGCGGCAAGAAGTGGTCACAATAAAGCGTTGGCCAACCTGGATGGGCCAAACAAACGGCGTGCATTTTTAGAATCATTGAGCTGGAAAATTGTCGCAGGACCGCCAGAGGGCACCATACTGCCGGATTGCGTCGCCTTGGCTCTGGATCATACTGGAACTGTGACATCCTTCATGCTGGCCAAATTTGACGATTGCCTTGCTGTCATGATGCCGCTTGATAAAGACGTGTTGTTGCTCGGGACCAGCGAGGAAGGGGGCCTGCCATCAACGTTTGATTTCAATAAAGAAGCGGCTCGCGCAAGCCATAGCTTTTTTCTTTCATCAACAAAAAGCGATAGGATTGAAGCTCTTTGGCCCTTAATTGGTGAACGATCTACATGTATTGTGGATGAGGCGGTAAAATCTGGATTGGAGAGACACACTACCTCTCCCCTTGCTGCCGATTCAGAAGAAGACGGGGCAAGGGTGGCGCCAGGAAGTGACATTCAGCCGGCGACAACGCCTTCAAGGAGTTACCAGGTATCATTTATTGGCTGTGCCGATGAGACTACCGCCAAAATGATCGCAAGGGAGACGGAACAACTCGTCAAAGAGCTTGGGCGCTTTCTACCTCTTAACCGGTTGGACGGCATTACCTTTGCCGCAGACTATCCCGAAGCGTTGCAAAAAATCGATCGTGGAAAGCCTGGGCTGAAACAGCCAACAACGATTGATAGGGATGTTGGGATCGGATTTGGGCAGAATGTCTTGGTGGTTCGAGATGAAGTGGTCATGGGCCGAATAGTGACGGATTCCTCCATTGGCAATGCTATTATTTCCAAAAATGAACAGCAAGTTCTGTGGGCGATTGGCTTGATGTCAAAACTACTAGTCAATGTCGCTTTGACGGAAATGATCGATGTTGCTTTGCAAGGCCTTCTGCTCCAGCCAATTCCAGACCATGAAAACAATACATTTTACACCACTGTCGATGGCGTTGCCGAAGAATATATTTCGACCTATATGTGTGCGACGCTCGGTAATTCCAATGAAAAAACTGACGATCATCGTCAACTCCTCACTGAAGCCTTAATCGGGATGCGTGAAACGGTGCTGTCGGCTCGTCACGCCTATCGCTACGATGGCGATCTGGATATTTTATTGGAGATTACCCTATCGAAGATTCGGCATGTTCTATTTTTTGCTGCGGGGCTACTCGGACACACTGGAGGCCTTGGGGTCGAGGCTGTGCCTCCTAGAAGCGAGCTCGAGGATGCCTTGGTCAAGACGGGGCTGAAGTTATGGCTGCCGATCTATAAAGAGGATCTTGAAAAATTCAGGCTCAGGCTGGGGCGCTGGGAGTCATTTAATGAATTCGCGGCTTTTAATGTGCATATTGAGAGATTGATGTGGCAACTCGGAATGATCCCTTGGAAAACCGATGAAGGGATGCGAGTTGAAATCCCAATTGGGAGTGATGCCGAGGTGCTTATGGCCGATCTCACCGCATCTGGGCTCAAGGGGAAATAACGGATCAGAGGTGTGACCCAAAATGGTCAAATATCAAACGCGAAGCCACCCATTTCCCGTGGCTCCATATGTGCCAAACGTGCTTTTCGTGGCGTTTGCAACTGACTGAAACCACGTAGGCAAGCGGCCTTCCGTGGTTTTCAGTATCCCCCCTGAACCGCCATTCCTTGGGAGTTCAAATGCCTCACACACGAACAAGTTGTCCCCGTCTCGGCCCAGGCAAAATCAATTTGAATACTTGATGCTGTAATCGTTCAGCATCCTGGCAAACCGGGGAAAGTTCTCTTTTTTCCATTCCATGCACAAAAAGTATTTCCCCAAGGCGTCCTTATAATAACGCCGCCGTCCGTTGGCATCAAAAACCTTGAAGGGATCTGTCGTCAAAACCGGATGCCCCAAACCCAATACTTTTCGACAAAAGACATGGTCCTGCAAAAGACCAATATCCTTTGGTGAAAGTTTTTGAACCAACACACCCATGACACGAAACAAATAATCTTTACTTGTTTCATTGCACAAAGCAGTTGGCAACCTTATTCCCTTTATCTGAACATAAGGCTTTATTCTGCTTTTCCTGTAAATAGCGTGATTGACCTTGGAAACGGTTTCTTCATATTCATTATCATACTTCCCATGGCACTCCTTACACAAAAATGCACATGTTTCTGATATTGGATAATGTGACACCTCTATCAGATGAACCGTTTCCTCGATTTCTATAGAATATTCGGAACCTACTTTTTCAGAACGCTCCAAACATTCTTTTATGATATCATTTCTTTTTCTGGTCATCAGATGAGCAGATTGCAACGATCTTCCTTTCCCGCAACAATCACAAACGGCATGTTTCTTATATGGCCGGGTAGTTTCCTTGATATTATTACGTACCTTGGGACCCAAGAAAGACACAAAATCGTCATGAGAAATGGTGCAGGTGGCCATGTTAACCTCTTTTCTTTTATATTACAGTAGCATAAAGAATAAATGTCGTCAACAATTATTTGAAAGCCGATGGCCACGGCTGAGGTTGCAGGGGAGACCCATTTCCCGTGGCTCGTCCGTGGCTCCATACGTGCCAAACGTGCTTTTCGTGGCGTTGGCGGCGTTTGCAACTGGCTGAAATCACGTAGGTAAGCGGCCTCCCGTGGTTTTCAGTATACCCTCTCACGCCGGCAACAGGGGTTCAAACCCCCTTGGGGACGCCACAAGAAAAACAGGCACTTACGAAGTAATTCGCAAGTACCTTTTCTTTTTCTAATCTCATTTTCCAACCGTATTTCCAACCCTCAGAGCATTCTCCGTGCTCTCCACATACTGCAGTTGGTTGTTTTGCGCGTTCCTCTACAAATAGTACCTGTCTCGATTGATTACGTGAACAGAGGCTGTTAGGTTGAAGCCACCTAAATAGTCGGTCTTAATATTACGCCCGCAAAAACCTTATGAACTGTAAAGTGCCCGTCAAATAGGTCCATTGCAAAGTAGAGACTTCTGCCCCAAACTACGCCCAGGAGTTTCGTATGCGCTAATCGGGATTCAGCGAGCACCAGACCGTACGGATTCTGAAGTCCGTGGAAGGCGGACGGGCGGTCAAGGACGTCTGCCGGGAGCCCGGGCCCTCCTCACCGCAACCTCAAGCCGAAGGAAATGACATACCATGCGCGCATTGTTAGCTTGCCTCATTTTGGCCGTTGTCTGCTTCATCCAGTCCCCCGCCGATGCGCAGCCCCCAAAATATCTGATCGAGTTCGGACACGACCTCAATGACGACAGCCCGCAGAACCAGGCGATCACTTGGCTCAAATCAACCCTTGAAAGGCAGAGCCACCGCGAGATCGAGGTCGAAATCTACTCCGCCCAAAAGCTCGGCACCGGCCCCGAGATGGTCGAGAAGCTCCGGAACAACACCATCCAGATGGTGGCCGTACATACCTCAAACCTCCAATCCCTCCAGCCGGGCATGCAGGTCCTCGATCTGCCGTACCTGTTCCCCGACCGCATGAAGCTTCTTGCCAAACTCAACGGCCCTCTGGGCGAGGCCCTCTATAGTCCCTTGAAGGCAAAGGGCATCATCGGCCTGGCCTTCTGGGACGGCGGCGTCAAGGTAATCACCTGCGGCAAGACGATCCAAAGACCGACCGACCTCAAGGGCGTGAAGATCGGCATCATGCCGTCGCAGGTCATACGCGAGCAATACCTGGCAGTCGGCGCCAACCCTGTCCCCATCGACCAGCAGGGATTGTATACCGCGTTGCAGCGCGGGGAGCTGGACGGCGTGGAGACCTCGCCCATGAACATCGCAAGCATGCGTATCCACGAGGTGCAGCACTTCGTCACACCGACCAATCACGCCTGGCTCGGCTACGCGGTCATGGTCGGCAAGGAATTCTACGATTCCCTGCCGCCGGAATATCAGGAGCTGCTGAAGAAGACCGTCTCGGAGGCCACCCGGCAGCAATGGAGCGAAGCCGCCGCGCAGGAGGGCCGGGGGCGGGAAAAAGTCACGACTCTTTTCCAGATATACACCCCGCTGACTGCCGCTCAGACCGCTGAGTTCAGGGACGCCTTTGCCCCGGCTTACGACTGGTTCGTCAAGAACGTCGAGGACGGCCGGAAGTATCTCGACCTCGCCAAGGACTGACCTCATCCGGGAACACGAACGGACGCCTGGTTCTTGCCGTTGGAAGCCTTGTTCCCGGACCAAGGATTCCTGTTCACGGCAAGGCCGCCTTGTGATCTGAAATCGTCTTGAATCAGCTCACATTTGCCGTACCTGATTGTCGGGCAACCATGCCCGTCGACGAAACCGCAGCTCCGCCCGCCCAGTATGGTTTCCGCGACTTCCGCTTTCCGCATAGAGGCGCTTGTTCGCAAGAGTTCGGCGCGGCAATCGTGGAAGTCCTGTTTATTCTCACAACATT